>JBNKJS010000016.1:0-157573 GCA_050291365.1 Sedimenticolaceae bacterium
CCTGCGCCACCGCCGGTTTGTGGTCCAACCACGTTATTACCAGCTGCAGGGGCGATCAGGTCGTAGTTAAGATCTTCAATAAGGGAGACAATCTCCTGACCTGGGATGACCGTACCATCTTCAAGGGTAATTGCAGGCGCCGCCCCGGCCTGTGCCAAGACGATATAGTTAGGAAACAGTACTTCAGAACCGTCTGGTAGCTGCACCACCAGATCGGTGGGATTGGTTTCACTTTGGAGAAACTTCAGGTTCTTAAACTGATCCATTCCAGGAATATTTAACTGGAGTTCGGTTTCTGTCTGTTGGTCGTTCTGTGCCATCTCTATTATCTCCGTCTTCCTAACTATAAACCCGCATCCAACACTCAGGTAAATACTTAGTACTTAAACTCGCCAACCATCGGCGTTCTTAGGCGTAATTGTCATCACTATTTCCCCCATAAACATCCCCTATTTGGGCTAAAGCCAGGATTTCCGTGAACAACGTCACACTTGCTCACGGAAAATCAATGAGTTACAGGCGAATAGAGCCTATTCCGGCCTACCAATGTGGTATCCCTGAGCTCCATCTACATTCAAAGTGTGCAGTATTTTCCATACCTCTTCCGACTCTACAGACTCTGCAATGGTCTGAATATCCAGGCCATGGGCGATATCTGCCAGGGCCTGAATAAAGAACTGATGGTCCGGATTCTGATCCAGTGTGCGCAGATAACTACCGTCAACCTTCAGATAATCCACCTTGAGAGACCTGAGGTAGGCCAAAGAGCTAAAACTACGCCCAAAATGGTCCAGCGAGAACATAACCCCATATCGGTTCAATCTATCTATCAGCGACTTAAATTGGGACAGATTGGCTACAGCGCCGTACTCTGGAAGCTCGAAGATCAATCTCTGGGCAATGTATTCATACCGGGAAATGGTCTGCTCCAGCCACTCTACAAACGGCTCGACCGCCAGTGACTGGGGAGAGAGGTTGATAGCAAACTTGCCGGTAATGGATGGATTATCCAAGAGGGTATTTACCAGCTTATTCACCACCGCCTTATCTATTTCGGCAGCCAGGCCCACGCTCTCTGCCACCGGCAGGAATACCCCTGCCGGGATCAACTCGCCATCACTGTCGGCGATACGCACCAACACCTCTTTGTGCATAAGATCTAGTTCCGGACAGCTAACCACGGGTTGATACAGTAGAGTAACCTTGTCCCGCTCCAGGGCATCTTCAATAAACGACCTCCAATCCGCCGCAGAACGCACCTGTCTGCGGTCCAAATTCTCCGGCGCCGTAAGCTGCCAGTTATTTGCCTCCTGAGCCTGAGCGGAACGTAGAGCCATATCGGCCTCTGAAAGCAGCTCCTTCAGGCTCTGACGGCCATCGAAGTAGGCCGCGCCAATATGGGCCACATCCGGCGATTCCGGCATCCCGGTACTATATAAACTGGACAGGACCGAACTTATGCGCTGACACAGCCGTTTTGAATCATCCAGACTACAGTCTTCCACCAGCAATCCAAAATCCGCCCCGGTAAGATGGGCCAGTGTGTGCTTCGGGACATCCTCGGTGGCCTTAACCAGGCACTGCGCCACCTCACACAGCAGCTCGTCACCGGCCTGATAACCCTTGCGATCGTTGTACTCCTTGAACGACTTCAACTGCACCAGGTAGAACGCCCCCTGCATGAAATCCTCGTCCGACTCGATTCTGTCAGTGACTATATCCATAAACCGCCGCTTGTTATCCAACCCTGTAACCGGGTGCTGATAGGCCTGTTGACGCAGCCTTGAAACCAGGGACTCCAACTCGGATATCATCCACTGAACCTTTGCTGCCATGCGATTCATGGCCTCCATGATGCGCCGCAGGTCTGGTGTCTTTGGAAGATTGTCTAACACCGGAAACTCACGGTTACAGATAGAATCGGCCTGCCACTCAATGCGTTTTAGAGGCTTTAACAACCAGCGCAGAACCGCCATACCCAGTATCAGGATAAACAGGGCGCTAATAAGAAACCAGATAGCGGTATCCTTGGCATTATCCCAAAGCTGGATATAGGCGTATCCGGGATGGCTTTGAATAATCACTCTACCGGCCTGGGTCCAGCCAGACATAACGGCGGCCTCTCCAAGCGGCGTCTCAAGGGGGAAGGCAGAGATAAACCAGGGGGGCACTCCATCTATGGTTATAGGCTGCTCCAGCTTCTTGAGAGTTTTACCTTTGGCATCTTCCACCAGCAGCTTGCGATAATAACCACGATCAAAGATGGCATCGGACATTGAATCGATGCTGGCCTGATCCCCATTTGCCAGATGAGTGGAGATGGAAAGCCCCAAGGACGTGGCAGTATCCTGGGCATGGGATCCCAACTGGGCCTCAAGATAATCCCTGGTATTGCGAACACTGGTGAAGAGGGTGCCGATATATACCAACAGCAGAAGCATAATCACCAGCAGGGCCAATCGACGTGACAAGGTCATCATTTATCTCCCTTGTTTCTATTAGTTTGAATATGACTGTTTTCTCGTTTCATCCTGGCCTTTAGATCTTGCCATAGATTTATACGTTTGGATGTGCCCACACGCAAGCCTTGATTCCGGCTTTTGGCCAGCCAGAGACCATCACCGTTAAAACTGTACACCGGCGCCAGGTCAGTTCGTCTGTTTGCGGGAAGGATACTAGGGTTCAGATTATCCAGCACCAGTGGTATGGCACCTGGAGTTGGATAATAGGTAAGCACCATGTGGGCCTGATTCAGCCTCAGGGCCTTTACATACATAATCCGCAGCTTGGAATCGGATACTCCAAGCTCGCGCAGGGTAAAATATTTGGCTATGGAATAGTCTTCACAATCGCCAGCTCCCTTACCCATCGCCTCTATCGGCGTGGCCCAATAGTCATTCTTATTCCATAGTATGCTATCGGGACGAAATTTTAGACGATTGAAAAAGCTGTTCACTAACTTCAATTTCTCTGTTTCACTTTTACCCCTGCTATTCTGCATCAATTTCTGCCAGTTCAGCACCCGCTCTACCGCAGGTTCGCCATATTTCTCTCTAACACTCTTTATTAACTCAGGACCAATAGCTATTCCTTCTGCCACCACCAGGGTTGCGGCAAACCAAAGCATGGGGGCAATACGAGACAAGCGCGGAGGATCGCCCGCAGGTCTTAAACGGCTAAATATTGTTGTTATATTGAACGATACAGTCACATGTTATCCTAAGTCACCCAATGACTTATCTAAAAGAAGCCTCTATTCATATAGTTGACAGGCCCAATTTTTAGTTCAAATCGCAATAATGGCGAAGCGCAAAAACACGCCCCAACCCTCATACAGTTGATTTGAGGCTCCTAACTACCTATTTCGCCCGAAATATCAAAAACTTGAATCAGCATCGCCTCAAACGGATTGTTACCAAAGAGTCATACAGATAGAATACCCGGTTATTTGAACAATCGGACCGATCCAGATGCGCACATCCCAGTTCCCCCTCCAAACAGTCAAGGAGACTCCATCCGAGGCAGAGATCGCCAGCCACCAGCTAATGCTGCGCGCCGGGATGATCCGCAAACTGGCTGCTGGTCTCTACACCTGGCTGCCACTAGGCCTGCGGGTACTGCGCAAGGTCGAGGCGATTGTGCGCGAAGAGATGGACCGTGCAGGCGCCCTGGAACTATTCATGCCTGCGGTACAGCCGGCCGAGCTATGGCAGGAGTCTGGGCGCTGGGAGAAGTACGGCCCGGAACTGCTGCGCTTCAATGATCGTCATCAGCGCGAGTTCTGTTTCGGCCCAACTCACGAAGAGATAATCACCGACCTGGCCCGCAACGAGCTACAGAGCTACAAACAGCTACCGGTCAACTATTACCAGATACAGACCAAGTTTCGAGATGAGATCAGGCCACGCTTCGGCATCATGCGGGCGCGAGAATTCCTGATGAAAGACGCCTACTCCTTTCATGCGGACCAGGAGTCACTGCAACAGACCTACGAACAGATGTATACAACCTACTCCCGCATCTTCGAGCGCTGCGGACTCATGTTCCGGGCAGTTCAGGCAGACACCGGCAGCATCGGGGGTAATGCCTCCCATGAGTTCCATGTGCTGGCGGAATCTGGTGAAGACGCAATCGCCTTCTCAACAGAGAGTGAGTACGCCGCCAACCTTGAACTGGCTGAGGCCCTGGCACCAGCCGGCGAGCGCCCCGCCCCACAGGCAGAGATGCAAACCGTCGACACCCCAGGACAGCACAGCATTGAGGAGGTCAGCGGCTTTCTCAAGGTGAGCCCCAACCAATGCCTGAAGACCCTGATCGTCCATGGATCAGAAGAAGGCAGCCTGATAGCGCTAGTGTTACGGGGTGACCATGAACTCAATGCCATCAAGGCGGAGAAACTCCCATCTGTAGCAGAACCGCTGACTATGGCAGAAGATGGGGAGATCAAGGCGGCTTTAGGCTGTTCTGTAGGCTCCATCGGTCCGGTTGGGTTGAACATACCCTTTATAGTTGACCGTAGCGCCGCTGCAGTTGCCGACTTTGTCTGTGGTGCTAACGAAGACGGCAAACATCTCACAGATGTCAACTGGGAGAGGGATGTAACTCTGGGCCAGGTAAGCGACCTACGCAATGTAGAGGAAGGTGATCCAAGCCCGGATGGAAAAGGAGCTATAACTATCGCCCGCGGCATTGAGGTCGGCCATATATTCCAACTAGGCCAGAGATACAGCGAAGCCATGAACGCAACCGTTCTGGATCAGAACGGCCGCACCCAGGTTATGACTATGGGTTGCTATGGAATAGGTGTGTCCCGAGTAGTTGCGGCCGCTATTGAGCAAAATCATGATGATAAAGGCATCATCTGGCCTGCTGCGATTGCACCATTTCAGGTAGCCCTACTACCTATGAAGATCAACAAGTCTCACCGTGTGCGCGAAGCTGCGGAAAAACTTTACCACGAACTTGTTGACGCAGGCATTGATGTACTCCTGGACGATCGCGATGTACGCCCTGGTTTCATGTTTGCCGACATGGAGCTGATCGGCATCCCACACCGAATTGTAGTTGGAGAGAAGGGCCTGGACCAAGGCACGGTGGAGTACCGAGGCCGCAAAGAGACAGATAACAGTATGATCGACATCGACAACATCGTATCCATACTGCGCGAGCGTCTGGATACGGAGATGGCCCAATAACCAGAGGCAATATGCCGATCTGACCTCCAATAACTATCAGAATATATATCATTAACCAACTGCCAACCCTGACCGGCCATCTGGTCAGCCTCGGCTTAACATAAGGCAACAAAGATTATGGCAAAAGAAGCAAGTTTTACCCGGGAAGAGCTACTCGCTTGCGGCAATGGAGAGATGTTTGGACCAGGTAATGCACAACTACCAACACCCAACATGCTGATGATGGACCGCGTCACCAAGATCACTGATCACACAGGTTCCCACGGCAAAGGTGAGATCCTGGCTGAGCTTGATATCACGCCGGACCTTTGGTTTTTCGATTGCCATTTTCCCGGTGACCCAGTTATGCCGGGGTGTCTTGGATTGGATGCCATGTGGCAGTCCGTCGGTTTCTTTCTGGCATGGATAGGTAACCCCGGACACGGTCGCGCCCTTGGTGTGGGAGAGGTTAAATTTACCGGCCAGGTTTTACCCAACGCCAAACTGGTAACCTACGAAATAAACATGAAACGGGTAATAAGCCGAAAACTGGTACTGGGCGTTGCTGACGGTGTAGTAAAGGTGGATGGACGCGAAATCTATACCGCAACCGATCTAAGGGTTGGTCTTTTTACCTCCACCGATAACTTTTAATTTGTTGCCACGCACGAGCTTAGTAATAGATTAAGCAGGATAGTCTATGATTAACAACAATCATCCATAGCTCCAAAGGAGTTGTCAAAAAGTGAACCACTACACAAACGCAGCCCCTTGTTAACACTTACATTTGATCTATACAGCATAAATCACTTGAGCATGTGATCTGCACGGGTTTTAATGCAACAATATAGTAGGGTCTGAGAACAGAAACATTTATTCAGAAGCAGAATCTATGGCGGCTAACAAACATAAACGGATTTCACCAAAAGAGGCCTTCAGTGATCTGCCAGAAGGGTCTTTGAAGATTCTGCAGATCACTGACACCCACCTCTATGCCGACCCAACAAAACACCTGGCCGGCCTGAATACTGAGCAGACCCTGCTCCAGCTGTTGGATATCGCCCAGAAGCAGATCCTTCCTGTGGATCTCGTATTGGTAACAGGCGACCTCATACATGACGCCTCTGAAGTGGGCTATCAACGTCTAAGGGACCATCTACTGACACTTAACACCCCCGCATACTGCATCCCAGGAAATCATGATAGAAACCCTGTGATGGAACAGAATGTCAGCAGTGAAATAATCAGTACTGAAGCGACATCAAGACATGGAGACTGGGTGTTGATAATGCTCGACTCCACCATCCCAGGAAAAGTAGCCGGACACCTAGACAAATATCAGCTAGACCTGCTTAAGGCTGGGCTGGATTCCCATCCTGACTGCCATGTTCTGGTATCTCTGCACCACCATCCAGTCTCTCTCAGCAGTGAATGGATAGACAAAATTGCCCTGAATAACCCGGACGATCTGTTTTCCATTCTAGACCAATACAATAGTGTGCGCGGACTGCTCTGGGGACACGCCCACCAACTGTATGAAGGGGAGCGTAACGGGGTTAAGTTAATGGGAAGCCCATCAACATGCATTCAGTTCAAGGCGCGCCAGGATAAATTTGAAATAGACTTAGCGCCACCCGGCCTGCGCTGGCTGGCCCTTCTCCCCGACGGAACAATTGAGACTGGTATTGAGTACCTGGATCACACCCCTACGGGGATAGATCTTAGCGTTAAAGGCTATTAAGAACGGCTGTTTCACTCCACTTCTTTCTTTTTAGCCATACAAATTTACCTGCTATCATTAACAGATCTGATAGATCAATCTCAGATCAGGTATATTCAGCAACACCAGTAGGCAGAGACGGATAACGACAAGCATCACGCCTGCCAAACGCAACAAATACCGGGGTCCACAGTCAGTGCCAGAAGAATCAAAAACAATTCACCTTACAACCCCTGCTCTCGATAGCAGAATAAACCCTGCCACCCTGACTAAACCGCAAGCAGCTCGAGACTGGGTAGAAAGCTTACCTTACGCAAATCCGCCTGCCATGGCGCAAGAGTTTATCTCCTCACTCAAGCTGTTAAACCGTCACCCAAAGAAAGTTTCGCGGCGTACTGAGTTAATGCTGATATATATGAACCCCTTCAGAGGGCTTATAGAGATAGTGCGCAAAATAAACTGTCAAAACCAGGGCAATAGAGGATTAAACAAAAACGACAGCAAACTAATAGCGTTGGCAGAAGCGGCTTGCGCCGAGATGTCTTATGGCTTCAAACACATCATCAACAACGAGTTGCGCTCTGAAATAAAAATACCCCCTGACCAGTGCGCTCTATATATCCATCTTGCTGTCGTTTGCCTCTCCACTGGATTAATACTGGATATGGCTGCACATAGGCCTGAACCACACACTGCATGGCGAGAGATATTTCAACTACTTATAAGGTCACAACAGCTTGGCATATCCCATCAAAAAATCACAAATGCAATTCCCGAAGTTGACTATGAAGTCTCTATACTAAACAGCTTCAAGGCTATCTTGCTTACCTCCATACTTGATCCATCCAGGCTTACTCCTAGAGAAATCTGGGGGGCATACGACTACCTTACATGGTACGCAAAAAACGCCAGACTTACGTCCATAGAGCAGGCATCTCAACACCCTGGCAACTATCTAATAGCAAGAGATGGATTGGAAAATCCCGTGTTATTTAATCCTGAGAAACTGCCTTCAAACCCTGGCAGATATATGATACTGGAGACCCATAGACTAAACATTCTGATCAGCAGGCATCTTGATATTCTCTCTGATACCGATAGCGCTCCAATCAGGGGCAGCGAAAAACTGAACCCTAGTACCAAAAAACATATGCTAAAGCAGATGCTGCATATATGGCATACCAATCCCAAGCGACGCCATGAGCGCAAGGAAAAGTTCGACCGACTATCTTGCGCATTCGGAGTAGGCTCTACATACCAGTTCCTAAAAGAAGGAACTATGCGCAAACCCTATCAAGTGCATGGATCCAACGAACTGGCGAATAGTCCACAAAACATCCCTGAACCTGAATTAACAGACATCCTTAATACCTATGAATGCAGGCAGGAGAACATAAGTGCAAACGGCATGATGATCCTATCCTCGGAGCAAAAAATTGCAAAATTGAAGGTAGGACAGATGGTAGTAACTGAAAGCATGGTAGGTGAAGAACCACAGCCGCTAAAAATAGGCGTGGTTAGAAGAATAGTAAACAGAGACCAGAACACGACAGAGTTTGGCGTACAATTTATCCCTGGAAAGTTGTTTGCAGCCACAGTACTGCCTGAGATATTTGGCCGCAAACATGGCGCAGACCTGCAACCATGCATACTTCTGGAATTGGGGAAAAACAAACCCAGGGCCCTGATTACTCCGAACCTGATATATCAGGCAGACAGGCACTATGTACTCGACGTCAAGAACGGAGACACCAACAGGGTTATTGCCGGAAAGCTGCTTGAATCAACCGCTTGCTTCGACTGCTTCGAATACAACATACTTAACCATAGCTAAAGACCTAACTATCACCGCTAAACAGTTTGGCCAGTGGTACTGACATCGCCTGACCCTGGTCTCTCTCCACCTGACCCATAACTACCCAAAACGCCTTTTCACCCGGATCCTCCACACTATCCAGTTCAGGAAACTGTGGAAATGAACAGCTACCAACCCCGTATAGATCAATCAACTTGACCTCGGACATATCCTTCCCCAGGGCCCAGCCTCCCCCCTCTACTCTCAACACCAGACTAGCCCTGGAAAGGTCGTACAATATGGTCTCCAGACGCTCTTCAGAACCACCCTTTAGCTCCCGGGAAATCTGTTTGATTGAGAGCACATCCCCAACCTGCTGTGCCCGCCACAGACGTTGCAGCAATCTAAAGGCGAGGAACAACCAGGATCCGGTGGCCTCACTCTCCTCAATGGACCACTCATCCTCGTAAATACCCAGACAGCAGGAAAACTCAGCGCCGAGCAGCGTAACCACCCAAGAGAGGTATATCCAGACCAGAAAGATTGGGATGGCAGCCAGTGCACCGTATATGGCCTCATAGGCAGGAAAGCTGGTTAGATAGAAGGCAAAGCCTCGTTTAGCAAACTCGAAAAGTATCGCGGCCAACACTCCACCGGCCATAGCATGCCTAATAGGCACCCGGCGATTGGGAACTACTGCATACAGTAGGGTGAAGGCGGTTGCCGATGCCAGCAGAGGGGCCAGCCCAAGAAGACGCCTGCCAACTCCCAGGGTTGCTGCCGCATCTGAAAAAAGTGGTATGGAGACCAGATAAGAGGTCACAGCCATACTTGCACCGATCAGTAGTGGGCCCAAAGAGAGAACGGACCAATAAACAATGAACTGACTCAGGGAGCTACGTTTGGACTTGACCCGCCAGATGGTGTTGAAGGCCCGGTCAATGTTAGCCATCAAGGCTAACGCAACCACAATCAAAAATAGAAACCCGGCCCCGGTAAGTTGCGAGGCCTTCTGGCTGAACTGCTGCAGATACTGTTGCAACACCTCACCAGATGCCGGAATAAAGTTCGCGAAGACGAAATCCTGGATCTCCTCTGTCACCCGTTCTGAAACGGGGAAAGCAGAAAACACGGCCAGGGAGACCGTCATCAAAGGCACCAGGGATAACAGTGTCATATAGGTTAGAGACGCTGCACTTGGCAAGCCCTGATCCTCAATAAAACGAGCACTGAGCAGTCTTATAAAGTGCCACTGCCTCTGCATTAGCATGGAGAATCTTTCCATTAACATCACCAAATTCTGTTTTTCGTAAAACCAACAATATGGGTTAGAATTCATGGGCAGTCACTATGCCATCGAGCAAAAACCCGTCTTACAGAGACATCTTAGCCATATCTACTGAAACTTTACATCCAGAAAACAGTGAATAAACAGTTTCCCCTCATGTTAAGCCTGAAACAGACGGCATCTCTGGATAACTATATCCATGGAAGCAATATTCAAGCGGTATCTGAGATCAGAAGTTGTGCCCAGGTAAAAAGTGGGGCATACCTCTATCTTTGGGGCTCCAGCAACACCGGCAAGACCCATCTTGCAACATCAGCAGCAAAGATGGCAGACGAGAGCGGTCTTGCTGCCGCCTTCATACCGCTGTCAAAGGCGGGAGAACTGGCCCCGGAGGTACTGGATCACATTGAGCAAATGGAGCTGGTCTGTCTGGATGATATTCACACCATAGCCGGGGACCCAGCCTGGGAAGAGGCCCTGTTTCATCTCTTCAACCGCGCCCGCGAGCAGTCCACAAATCTAATCATCACCTCTGACTGTGGCCCGGCCAGCCTGCAAATTTGCCTGCCAGATCTGGTCTCGCGTCTTGCGTCCGGCACCAGCTATCGCCTGACGCCCCTGGATGACACGGCAAAGATAGAGCTTCTAATGGACAAAGCAAATAAACGCGGCATGGAACTTTCGCCAGAAACAGCCAGCTACATCCTAAAGAACTATTCACGCAACATCTCTTCGCTGCTGGCTTTTCTTGAGCAATTGGATCACACCTCTCTGGCGGCCCAGCGCAAACTAACCATACCGTTTGTCCGCAGCATGATCATTCATGGCGAGATCCAGCCAAATCAGTAGAGCTATCTATCCCTCTTTATTATGATCTGCTGCCCGTTTGCTCCAGACCACAACATAGTTAAGACCACTCCAGATGGTAGTGATCAAAGTGAGCCATATAAGCCCCTGTAAGAACATGGCATACATAGGGATAAAGCCCTGATTCAGCACTACTGCTAACACCAATACAATCTGAACCACGGTATTAAATTTACTAATCAGTGTAGGAGCGGCATCCAGCTCCGCTACCTGGAAGTTATAGACAAAGGCGCCGGTCACTATAACCAGGTCACGCAGGATTACGATAAATACCAGCCATGTTGGCAACAGCCCCAGCCAGCCAAGAGAGAGTACTGACAGCACCAATAGGATCTTATCAGCCAGGGGGTCCAGCAACCCTCCCAAGCGACTTTGCCACCCATAATGCTTGGCCAGATAGCCATCCAAGGCATCGGATACCCCGGCAATAGCAAACAGGATCAGCGCAACATCAAAATTGTGCTGCAACAACATCCAGACCACGGGGATCGACAGGAAGATCCGCATGATACTAAGGGCGTTTGGGATATCTCTAGCTTGCATAAAATTAAGACTTTAAAATATTTTTGATCTACCCTGCCGTACCGACATGATTTCTGTAATAAAATTCAGGCAGGGCATAATAAACTGCTTGGTCGCCGAGTGTAAATGGAGTTCCGTTCATTAATCTTCGCCCCAATTCTATAAACGATGCGAAAAGCCGGGTTTTCCTGCCATGGGTAAGCTTGGTAGAATCCCGCTACTTCTTATGATCCACCAGAGATAATTCAGGCCAGGAGCCACTCCATGAATCAAGACGACAACTCTACCCAAACATCCATCAGCTACCGCGATGCGGGGGTGGACATTGATGCCGGCAACACACTGGTGGAACGCATTAAACCGATTGTAAAGGAGACATTCAGACCTGGAGTGGTAACCGGTCTAGGAGGTTTCGGCGCCCTATTTGAGCTGCCGCTGGATCGGTATAAGCAACCAATCCTGGTCTCCGGCACTGACGGTGTCGGCACCAAACTTAAGCTGGCTCTGGAGATGAAGCGCCACGACACCATCGGTATCGACTTAGTGGCCATGTGCGTTAACGACATCATTGTCACTGGCGCAGAGCCCCTATTCTTTCTGGACTACTACGCCACCGGCAAGCTGGATGTGGATGTAGCGGTGGACGTGGTCAAGGGGATAGCTAAGGGGTGTGAGCTCTCAGGTGCGGCCCTGACCGGCGGCGAAACCGCAGAGATGCCCGGCATGTACGGCAAAGACGACTATGACCTGGCCGGGTTTTGTGTGGGTATCGTAGAGAAATCCAGAATTATCGAACCCAGCCGGGTAAAACCTGGTGATGTGCTGATCGGCATGGCCTCTTCCGGCCCCCACTCCAACGGCTACTCTCTGGTAAGAAAGATACTGGATGTCTCTAATACCGACCTACAGCAGCCATTCGCCGGAACAACCCTGGGTGAGGCCCTGCTGGCCCCGACCCGAATCTATGTAAAACCGCTGCTGGAACTACATAACAAGATAGATATCCACGCCCTGGCACATATCACCGGCGGCGGTCTGCCGGAAAACCTGCCAAGAGTTTTGCCAGATGGAACCAGGGCAGTGATCGATACCAACTCCTGGGAGAGACCTGAGGTGTTCAGCTGGTTGCAGCAGGCAGGCAATGTGGAAGAGTCCGAGATGCTGCGCACTTTTAACTGTGGTGTAGGCATGGTGCTATGTGTAGCTGAACAGGATGCGGAGCTAGCCACGAAAACTCTAACCAATGCAGGAGAACAGGTGTGGCACCTGGGCCGGATAGAAGAGTCATCCGGCGCACCTGAAGTGGTGGTACGTTAGCGTGGATGAAAAGCTCCCCCTGGTAGTTCTGATCTCCGGCAGCGGCAGTAACCTACAATCTATAATCGATAGCGCCGCCGCAGATCTGCCTGCGGAGATAAAAGCGGTTATCAGCAATCGGGCTGACGCCTATGGCCTGGAGCGGGCGCGTAAGGCCGGAATTGAAACTCGGGTATTGGACCACAAAGGGTTCGACAGCCGTGACAGCTATGATCAAGCCCTGGGGGATATGATAGATGAGTATCAACCTGGCCTGGTCATTCTGGCCGGCTTCATGCGTATTCTCACCCCAGCCCTGGTAAGGCGCTTCCACGGACGCATGTTCAATATCCACCCATCTCTGCTGCCGAAGCTGCGCGGTCTACACACCCATCGGCGGGCTCTGGAGGAGGGGGAGGAGATCCATGGCGCCAGCGTCCACTTCGTGACTGAGGAGCTGGATGGAGGCCCGCTTATTATCCAGGCGCAGGTACCGGTCCTAACCAACGATGATCCAGAAACCCTGGCGGACCGCGTGCTAAAACAGGAACACATCATCTATCCGCAGGCCATCCGCATGTTTGCCGAAGGCTCAATACGTTTGGATGGAGATGTGGTGTACCATGAAGACAGGCCCATGCAGGCACCGATAATTCTCGACACAACCAGGGATGCAGAATAATGAAAAAATCGCGCCTCACAGGAGTGACGCTGGCAATCATATGGATATGCCTGGTATCCGCCAACCTAACCATGGCCCAAGCCGGCCCCAGCCTGCAGCCCTTCACCGCAAAATATCAGCTCAACCGAGGAAGGATGTTAATCGGCAAGGTAACTAATACACTACGACTTGAAGACGATGGCAGTTACACCTACACATCTATAACCAAGCCGATCGGGATAGCCGCCGTCTTCAGCAAAGATGTGATAACCGAGATCAGCCAGGGAAACATCATCAACAACCTGGTTGCTCCCACCACCTACACTTACGAGCATAAACGCAAGAAGCGCCCAAAGTTCAGGAAGCAACAGTTTGACTGGTCCTCCAACAAGCTATCCGTCCTAGCGCCCAAACCTGTACAGACCATAGAGATATCCAAGGGCACCCAGGACAAAGCGAGCATGGTCCTGGCCATGATGCAGGCAATGACTCCCGACACCATAAGTATAAAGATCAATGTTGCTGACAAGAAGAAGCTAAAGGAGTACCTGATGAGCGCCCAGGGGCAGGAGCAGATTCAGAATGGTGGAGCCAGCTACAACAGCATAAAACTAACAGCGTCCAAATCCGGCCAGACGCCAGACACCGCCTTCTGGCTTGCACCTAAATTAAACTATCTGCCGGTACAGATCGAGAAAAAAGAGAAGAAAGATACCTACACCATGGTCCTGGTGGAATATACCCAGGGGCAACCTAAGCCAACAAAGAAATAAGGCATTTCAACTTTATGCCGCCCCTCTCCCAAGATTGGGAGAGGGTTGATAACTCTGAAGTTCACCTCATCAACTACTCACCCCATCTCCCCCTCACCCCTGCCCTCTCCCCAAGGGGAGAGGGGGAGATGGTGCCGGCTAAGGCCGGTAACTATGTTTAGAGGATTCGGCTCAACACCTGTTTAAAGAAGCCTCCCGGTGCTATGGTCACCTGGGCATTATCCACATTAATTTCCTCCAACGGATACTCAGTTACCTCCACCCCGGCTTCCGCGTACATCTCCTTGGACAGTATCAGATCATCGGCCCAGCGGGAGAGGAAATCATCGCTAGGTGAGATATAGACCACGCGCCCAACCTCTTCCTGAATCAGCTTGGAGGCACAGCGGGGACAGGGGGGATGGGTTACAAACACGGTGCATCCGGTAAGATCGCGCTTGGCGAAGATCATGGCATTCTCTTCGGCATGAATAGTGAGATTCAGCTTACGCTCCCGGTCTGTCAGGCGCTCCGGCGCATCCACCACCCCGGCGGCAAAACCGTTGTATCCTAGAGAGATGATGCGGTTGCCATCGGTTATCACCGCCCCAACCTGGGATGATGGATCTTTACTCCAGGCCGAGATGTGGGCGGCAAGCCCCAGGAAGCGCGTATCCCATTTCTTACTCATAATCACTTATCCAGTTATATTCTATTTGCGGATATTCTAATTGAAATCTGATTGAATTGTCTGTTGCTAACAAATCACTCCCGGCCACTATCACCGACCATTGGAACAAAGGCCACACTAAGAATATGCCGGGTATGAGTTTTACCCTGGGCATCCTTCTCCAAAAGCATAAGCTCCTGGGGACTAAATGGCAGACCCACCGGTATAACCAGCCTTCCGCCGGGCTTGAGCTGCTCCACCAGAGTGGATGGTATCTGTTTGGCAGCGGCGGTAACAATGACCCCATCATAGGGGGCATGCTCCGGCCAACCCTGATAACCATCTCCCACTTCTATCTCTATGTTGCTATAACCCAGCTTTCCGAAGCGAACACCAGCTATCTCGCTAAGTTCTGGGACGACCTCCATGGTGTAGACCTGCTTACATAAACGAGAGAGTATGGCGGCCTGGTAACCTGATCCGGTGCCGATCTCAAGGATTCGGTGTTCAGGCTGAAGCTGTAACAGATCGGTCATCAAGGCCACTATGTAGGGCTGAGATATGGTCTGGCCATAACCAATTGGAAGAGGTCCATCATCAAAGGCCGCATGTTGCAGATCAGGGGGCACAAACATCTCCCGCGGCACCTCATACATCACCTCCATCACGTCTGGACTGAGCTGATTTCGACCGATCATGCTACGGGTGAAGGCAACCCCTCTTTCGATATCCTTAATCATCTGCTGTCGGTTGTTATTTATACTCATACAGCCTCCTTTCTGGTTATTTTTGGACTCTCCGCTTCCTCACAGAACTCATATCCCTGTACTGGTTGCGCATCATCAAGGTATAGGATCGATAGAGATGTTATGTATAGTCATACAATACAACGCAGGATGTATCTCATGCTATTCGAAATCAATAGAGAATCAAAAACAAAGGCAAAATTCCCGCACGAGCTCTTCATGGTCAACCTGGCGGTCTTCCATCTATTGTTAGCCCCCGTATCGTTTCTAATGATTGGTGACATTACGGCACTGCTTATCCCTCTACTGTTTTCCTGTGCGGTAATCACCTATATATATCTTCGAGGCAAAAAGGCTGAACGCAGAGGCAGTTGGTATGAGATGGTCCATTCAAAACTAGCATTTCGCCGAGGCACCTTTCTCCTTATAGCCTATGCCGTTACTGCCGTCATAATTACAGGCGGCTGGCTGTTGGGCATGGCCTCTGACAAGGTAGCCATGCAAGATATCCTTCTCACCATATCCACCCGGATCGGAATAATGCCAACCTTCATTGTGGTGATAATTACCTTCGTTATGGAGGCCAGCGCGGTACATCAAGCCAGCATTGGAGAGGTTCCTGACTCGTTCCTAAACAGATATCCAGCACCAGCAGATATCCCCGTAAAGGATAGCCCCAACTAAGATTGAGGCGAGATCACATCCAGTCTCTTTGCTATCCTTAGTCAAAAGAACAGGGATTAGAATGGAGACTAAGATGAAAACTAGAACATTAATATTTCTATCTGCCGTTGTTGCTATATGGATAGCATTAATTCCTGCATCCACAATGGCCGCAGATCCATCTTCAGCCAACGGCAAGTACCACAATCTTATCCAAAAACTCCACTGCCCATCCGACAGGGCCAGATATGGCAAGTATAGAGATTATGGCTACTGGGGCGGCGGCCCCTGGTGTGGCCAGCAGGGCCAACCCGGTTATTGGGTCTGGGTCTATCCATTCTGGTATGTATGGAGAGACAAAGGCCTCCCTGCTGCGGCATCGGCTCATGGTAAGTACAGCAATCTGTTACAGACCTTAACCTGCCCTAAAGACCGGCGCAGATACGGCAAATACAGCGAATACGGTTACTGGGGCGGAGGAGCCTGGTGCGGCCAACAGGGAAAACCCGGCTTCTGGGTATGGGTCGCCCCCACTTGGTATATATGGGAGACTAAGAAGTAGATCTCGCTGGGTGCCCATGCACCCAGTACCCACCCTTCCTTAAGATTTTTTATCGGCCTTACGCACCTTGTGGTGGACAAAGCTGGAAACGGCAATGGCGATAGTAACTGCAACCGGCAGCATAGCCCCTTGCCACACCACGGCATCGCCGGTTATCCAGCCCAGTTTTAATAACGCCTTTATGCCGTAGCCGAATAGCCCGGTGAGGTAGTAACTGAGAACTATTACCGACAGACCTTCAACGGTCATCTGCAGCATCAGTTGCTGCCGCCCCTGTGTGGACATCCCTTCCAGCAGTTCCAGGTTCTGCTTCTGCACCGTCATCTCCACCCGGGTGCGCAGCATGTTGGTGGCGCGGTCAAGTCCCCGGGAGAGGGAGTCGAGCCGTTCATTAAAATTTTCGTAGCCGCGGACCGTCGGACCGGTGCGCGCCAGAAGAAATGTGCCCAGGGGCTGATTACCCTCCTCTACCCGCTTCTCCTGCAGGGCATTCAGAATGCGGCCAAACTGCACATTATAGGAACAAGCAGCCCCCATGCGGTAACGCATGGCCTCTTTCAGCTTGGTAACCCTGGCGCTCAGTTCAGTTAGCAGGGCCAGCCAGCGCCGCTCTTCATTAGATGGTGCATCCACCATGGCATTAAACATATCCTGGGTGTGCTTGGTGAAGGCCACCTCCAACACCCGCAGCTCCGCAGAGCGTTCACGAAAGCAATCCAAGGGCATGAGGATCAGATGGTAGTAGTTTTCTATCTCCACTAATCGCTTTATCTGCCTTCCAAGTTGGGATGGGGTCAGTTCACCGGCCAGGATCAGGTAGTGCTCCCAACCCGACTCATCCAACTGGAATGTAGTCCAGATCTGGGCCTGCCCACCCTGTATCTGGCTGCCGTAGAGACGGTCGTTGGCAAATAGATACTGGCGCTCGGTTTTTTTCAACTGGGGCCAGTCGGTGACCAGAATGTCCAGGGCCACGATGCGCTCCCACTCCGGCTCCTGGGTAGGGAGTATCTCCGGCAACCTCAGGGGGCCGAAGCCCAGGGACTGCTGCCCCGCGGCCATGTGGGTAAAGGTGTAGGTGACGAACTCTGAGTGCAGCTCCCAGGTTATGCGAAGGGTATCGCCGTTGCCATAGGTTTTTTCCCCTACCGCGTGACGCTCTCCCAGCTTGACTTTTTTATCGCTGATGCCGAGGGCTAGAAACAGCTCCGTCATATAGGCGCGGGCCTTTTTACGACTCCCTTCCTGTTCCGGCAGCAGATAGGCCGCATGGTGGATATGGGCTGGAAGCTGAACATCCAGCGGCGGACGCTCATGCAGCTCCCGATGGACACGGGCGGCTATAGTCGCTTTAGACGACTCTGATTGGTCTGCTGATTCCGAGGTCACTACGACTCTCCCGGCAAAAAATAAGCTGGTACTAGTTATTCTGAATCACAATACTCGGGAACTTCGCGGCATGGCTCTTGGCCTGCTGAGACAGCTTGGCCGCCATCTTACGGGCGATATCCCGATATATCTGGGAGATGCGGTGATCGGGCTCTGCCACCACCGTAGGTTTACCGTTATCGGTCTCTTCCCGGATACGGATATCCAGCGGCAATGCACCGAGGAAATCCACCCCATACTGCTCGGCCATGCTGGACCCGCCACCCTGACCGAAGATGTGCTCTTCGTGACCGCATTCGGAACAGATGTGGATACTCATGTTCTCCACAATACCCAGTACCGGCACCTCTACCTTTTCGAACATCTTAAATCCCTTGCGAGCATCCAGCAGGGCGATATCCTGAGGGGTGGTTACGATTACCGCTCCGGAGACAGGCACCTTCTGGGCCAGGGTCAACTGGGTGTCACCGGTGCCCGGAGGCAGATCGATGATCAGATAATCCAGGCTGTCCCAGTTGGTGTCATTTAATAACTGCTCCAGGGCCTGAGTAACCATAGGGCCACGCCAGATCATAGGGGTCTCTTCCTCCACCAGAAAACCAATGGACATGGCCTGCAAACCATAACTTTCCATCGGCTCCAAGGACTTACCATCCTTGGACTCGGGCTGGCCGGATACACCTAACATACGGGGCTGGGATGGGCCATAGATGTCGGCATCCAGCACGCCCACCTTAGCCCCTTCAGCCACCAGGGCCAGGGCCAGATTTACTGCGGTGGTGGACTTACCCACGCCACCCTTGCCAGATGCCACGGCGATGATGTTTTTTACGTTATCGATCGGCTTGAGGGACTTCTGCACCGAGTGGGCAACCACACTCCAGCTAATATCTATTTGAGCGGAACCGACACCGTCGACAGCCTCTATCCTCTCTTTCAGCAGTGCTGCCAGCTCATCCTTAACTCCATCCACCGGGAACCCAAGTTCTAATGAAACCTTCACATTAGCACCATCTATGGCTACATCCTTGATCGCCTTGGCTTCTACCAGGTCCTGTTCCAGATGAGGTTCAACATAGCCTTTGATGGCCTGTTCAATCTGTTCGCGTGTCAGTTCAGACATAATGCCAATTCTCCTGCCAACCGGTCGCCGCCGGCGTATATTAGAATATTACGATAAAAGTATAAGGCCGAGTTTACACCAACCTAAGGTTATTTCCCAACCAGAACGGTTGGTTTCTATGGCCCCATGCGAATAAATCCAAACGCTTGATGTTCGTGGCGCATGATATGTGGAATAATCCTCTGTTTACAGATAAACCATGGTTGTCACGAATTATCCAACAATGAGCAATAAACAACGAAACATCCTGGTCACCAGCGCCCTGCCCTATGCCAACGGCCCTATCCACATTGGTCATCTTGTAGAGTATCTACAGACAGACATATGGGTACGTTTTCAGAAAATGCGAGGGCACCAGTGTATATATGTCTGCGCCGACGACGCCCACGGCACCCCCATTATGCTGCGGGCGCGCCAGGATGGGGTTGAGCCGGAAGAGCTGATAGCCCGCGTTGCCGAAGAACATAAAGCTGATTTTGCTGAATTCAAGGTTGGCTTCGACAACTACCACTCCACCCATTCGGAAGAGAACCGGGAGTGCTCCGCCACTATCTATGAGCGCAACCGTGATCAGGGACATATCAATAAGCGCGTAATCACCCAGGCCTACGACCCGGTGGAGAACATGTTCCTGCCGGACCGCTTTATCAAGGGCGAGTGCCCCAAGTGTGGCGCAGGGGATCAGTATGGCGACAACTGTGAGGCCTGCGGCGCCAGCTACTCCCCTAACGAACTAAAGAATCCTGTTTCAGCGGTATCTGGGGCCACCCCGGTAGACAAGGAGTCTGAGCACTACTTCTTCAAGCTGGGCGACTTCGAGGATATGCTGAAGAAGTGGACCAAGGGCGGACACCTGCAGCAGGAGGTGGCCAACAAACTGGACGAGTGGTTCCAGGCCGGCCTGCAGGAGTGGGACATCTCCCGCGACGCCCCCTATTTCGGCTTCGAGATACCGGATCACCCAGGCAAGTTTTTCTATGTCTGGCTGGACGCCCCCATCGGCTACATGGCCAGTTTTAAGAATCTTTGCGATCGCACCGAGGGGCTTGAGTTTGATGATTTCTGGGGCAATGAGTCAGATGCAGAGCTATACCACTTCATCGGCAAAGACATCATCTATTTCCACGCCCTGTTCTGGCCTGCCATGCTGCACGGCGCTGGGTTTCGCACCCCAAGTGCCATCTTCTCCCACGGCTTTTTGACCGTGGATGGACAAAAGATGTCCAAATCCCGCGGCACCTTCATCAAGGCCCGCACCTACCTGGATCATCTCAATCCGGAATATCTGCGCTACTACTTCGCAGCCAAACTCAGCTCCGGGGTGGAGGATATCGACCTCAACCTGGAGGATTTCAGCGCCAGGGTAAATTCAGACCTGGTGGGCAAGGTGGTGAACATCGCCAGCCGCTGCGCCGGTTTCATCAAGAAGAGATTCGACGGCACCCTGTCGGAACAGATCGCAGAACAGGACCTGTTTGATGATTTTGTGGCCGCAGGGGAATCCATCGCCCAGCGCTATGAGGGACGGGAATTTAGCCATGCGGTACGCGAGATCATGGCCCTGGCCGATCGCGCCAACCAATATATCGACGAAAAGAAGCCATGGGTTATGGCAAAAGAGGAGGGTAAGGACCAGGAGCTGCATGATGTCTGCTCCATGGGCATCAACCTGTTTCGCATCCTGATGGGCTATCTGCGGCCGATACTACCCGCTACCGCCGAGAAATCTGAGGCCTTCCTCCAGATCGACCCCATGGGCTGGAGTGACCTGAGCCAGCCCCTTACCGGGCATGCAATTGCCAAATTCAAACCTCTGATGACACGGGTAGAACCACAACAGATAGAGGCCATGGTGAACGATTCCAAAGAAGATCTGACTGCCCAGAACCAGGGCGCAGAGAGCAAGCCGACCGGGCCACTGGCGGATGATCCCATCGCGGATACCATAGAGTTCCCGGACTTCGCCAAGGTAGACCTGCGGGTGGTAAAGATCCTCAAGGCGGAACATGTGGAGGGGGCAGATAAGCTGCTACAGCTAACCCTGGACCTGGGCGGGGAGAGCCGCAACGTGTTTGCCGGCATCAAGTCCGCCTATGCGCCGGAGGATCTTGAGGGGAAACTGACGGTAATGGTGGCCAACCTGGCACCACGTAAGATGCGTTTCGGCGTGTCGGAGGGGATGGTGCTGGCAGCCGGGCCTGGCGGCAAGGATCTGTTTATTTTAAACCCAGACGAAGGAGCCGAGCCTGGAATGAAGGTGAAATAGCGGCCCCCTAGGGTCAAATCCCCATTCCACAGGACCTTGCTGCCCTACCCCTCGGACGGCAGCTTGGCTTTCGTCAATGACGCACTACCCCTGATATATATAGAATATTTCAATAGAATACAGTTAATTCGAACTGAATCGATGGATGGGGCCATAACTATATTTGCTATTGCCCTGTCTATTATTTTTTTAGAAAATACTTATACTGTAAAAAATTTATTACATATAACAGGCTTTTTAACCTCTCAGACTGGATTCCAATGCAAGAATATGTCCTGATACTGATTAGCACCGTCTTGGTGAACAACTTTGTACTGGTGAAATTCCTCGGGCTTTGCCCGTTTATGGGGGTCTCCGGTAAGGTTGATACTGCTATTGGCATGAGTCTAGCCACCAGTTTCGTGCTGACCCTTTCATCCGTCATCAGTTACCTGACCAATGAGTATATGCTGGCACCTCTGGGGCTGGAATATCTCCGCACCATTGCCTTTATCCTGATAATTGCAGTGGTAGTGCAGTTCACTGAGATGGTAATGCACAAAACCAGTCCGGTGCTCTACCAGCTGCTGGGAATTTTCCTGCCGCTGATCACCACCAACTGCGCGGTACTTGGTGTGGCCCTTCTCAATATCCAGGAGAAACACAACTTTATTGAGTCCGCCCTATACGGTTTTGGCGCCGCTGTTGGCTTCTCCCTGGTACTGGTGTTGTTCGCTGCAATGCGGGAACGTATTGACGTCTCAGACGTACCCAGACCATTCAAGGGAAGTTCAGTCGGTCTGATTACTGCCGGTCTTATGTCCATGGCTTTCATGGGCTTTGCCGGCCTAGTTTCAACATAAGGGTTTCTAGATATGTTGATTGCGATTATTGCTTTATCATGCCTCGCCCTTATCTTCGGCCTTGTGTTGGGATACTCCTCCATCCGTTTTCATGTGGAAGAGGACCCGATGGCAGAGAAGATCAATGAGCTCCTGCCACAAAGCCAGTGTGGACAGTGTGGATTCCCTGGTTGCGGCCCCTATGCCGAGGCCGTAGCAAGTGGTGCCGCCGAGATAAACGCCTGCCCTCCAGGCGGTGAAGCCACCATGATCTCCATCGCCCAGCTACTGGGAATTGATCCCGTACCAATGGGCGCAGAGGGCGAAGAGGCACCTGTACCCTCTATAGCCTATATCCGGGAAGAGGAGTGCATCGGTTGCACCATGTGTATCAAGGCCTGTCCGGTGGACGCCATTATCGGTTCTACCCGTCTGATGCATACCGTAATCGCCGATGAGTGCACCGGTTGTGAGGCATGCATCGAACCCTGCCCAGTGGACTGCATAGATATGCAACCCATTGCCATAGATATAAGAAACTGGACCTGGCCACTTCCGAGTAAAGACGTACCGGGAGAGATTGCCGTACCCATGCAACGTCAGGCTACGGGATAGAGGCTAAAGAACAATGTCAACGTTTTATACAAACGATAATAATCAAATACGTAAGCTCTGGAGCATCTCTGGAGGTATCCACGTACCAGACAACAAGACCCAGTCATTGACCCGCCCTGTAGGCAAGGCTGCCATACCTAAGCGTCTGATTATTCCGCTACAGCAACACATTGGTGCGCCCAACGAGCCTCTGGTTACGGTTGGCGACCGGGTACTTAAGGGCCAGATGATTGGTTCTTCCAAGGCCTTTATCGGCGCCCCAATCCACGCCTCCACCTCGGGTACGGTTGTTAATATTGGTGAACATCCGGTACCACACCCATCAGGTCTGCCGGGGCAGTGCATAGTCATTGAGACAGACGGCAAGGATGAATGGTGTGATCTACCGACCCCAATGAAATATTACGCCACCTGGGATAAGACCGAGATTCGCGACCGCATACGCCAGTCCGGCATCGTCGGCATGGGCGGCGCGGCATTCCCCACCAGCGTAAAGATGAATCCACCTGAGGGGCAGCAGGATATCAAAACCCTGATCATCAATGGCGCTGAGTGTGAACCGTACATCACATCAGACGACATGTTGATGCGGGAACATGCCCAGAGAATCATCAATGGTGCAGCCATAATGAACTATCTGCTGGGCGCCGACGAATGCATCTTCGCCATTGAGGACAACAAGCCTGAGGCGATCGAGATAATGAAGAAGGCGGTCGCCGAAACCGATGAGCTTTCTAACGCCTGCGTTGTGGTGATCCCAACCCTCTACCCGAGCGGCGGCGAAAAACAGTTGATCTACATCCTCACCGGCAAAGAGGTACGCCAGGGGGGCATCCCAGCCCAGATCGGCGTAGTGGTACAGAATGTTAGTACTGCAGCCGCCGTTTCTGATGCGGTTACTGAGGGCAAACCCCTGATCTCTCGTATGGTCACCTTCACCGGAGCAGGAATCAAAGAGCCACAAAACCTGGAGGTGTTGCTTGGAACCCGGGTCGAAGAGCTGATCCCGCAGGTGGGTGGTTATACTGACAAGGTTAACAAGCTCATTCTGGGCGGCCCCATGATGGGATTTAGCATGCCCTCAGATGAGATTCCCCTGGGCAAGTCCAACAACTGCGTATTGGTGCCGAGCGTTGACGAAGTGCCGGACACAGGCAAGATAAACGCCTGTATCCGCTGCCTGCGCTGCGTTGACGCCTGCCCCATGAATCTGGTGCCCCAGAACATGTACTGGCATATCCGCGCCAAAGCGCTGGAGAAGGCGAAACATAACAACCTATTTGACTGCATCGAATGCGGCTGCTGCTCCCATGTATGTCCATCCCGTATACCTCTGGTGCAGTTCTTCCGCAGCGCCAAGGCGGCAAACGTACAGCTAGATCGTGATCAGGCCAAAATGGAGCGTGCTCGCGAGAGGGCTGAGGCCAGAACCGAGCGCTTGGAAAGGCTGAAAGCAGAGAAGAAGGCCCAGATGGAAGCAAAAAAGGCCGCAATGCAGAAAAAGAAAGAGGCAGAAGCAGCCGCGAAAAAAGAGCAGGAAGAGAAACCCGCAACTGACGCTGCTGTAGAGTCAGATAAACCAGAAGGTCAGGACGGATGAGTATGCAATTCTCAACAATAACATCACCCCATACCGACCGCCCTAACAGCGTTCAGAAGGCAATGCTGTGGGTGATCCTAGCCCTTATACCTGGCGCCTTAGGCATGATCTGGTTTTTCGGTTGGGGCATCCTGATAAACATGGGATTAGCCATAACCACAGCCATTGCCTGTGAAGCGCTGGCTATGAAACTGCGGGGAAGGCCGGTCAAACCAGTTATTTCAGACCTAAGCGCTGTACTCACCGCCATGCTATTCGCCATTGCGGTACCCCCACTGCTGCCCTGGTGGCTGACTATTCTGGGCGTAGCCTTTGCCATCCTGCTGGTCAAGCAGATGTATGGTGGATTGGGTTATAACATGTTCAACCCGGCCATGGCGGCATATGTACTACTGCTGATCTCATATCCAGTACAGATGACCTCCTGGTTGCCGCCCATAATGCTGAATGAGAACCCGATGAGTTTCGTTCAGACCTTGGGCATCATATTTGGCGGCGTGCTTCCCAACGAGTTGACCTGGGACGCAATAACCATGGCAACGCCTCTGGACACCATGCGTACCGGCCTTGGCCTGAACCAGACCGTGACTGAGATCAGTCAAAACCCGGTCCTGGGTTATTTCGGCGGCAAGGGTTGGGAGATTGTTGCTGGACTCTATCTTCTAGGCGGCCTGTTCATGCTGTACAAGAAGGCCATCAGCTGGCACATCCCAGTTGCCACTTTAGGTAGCATTGCCATCATGGCGCTAGTGTTTAGTATGCTGGACGCCGATGCATATCCATTCGCCAGCTTTCATATCTTCAGCGGAGCCTCTATGCTCGGTGCGTTTTTTATCGCAACCGATCCGGTATCCGCCCCTGGAACCAGAAAAGGGCAGCTCTACTTTGGCGCGGGTATCGGCATCCTGATATACGTTATCCGAACCTGGGGGGGATATCCTGATGCCATCGCTTTCTCAGTTTTATTGATGAATACGGCGGCGCCAGCAATTGAATTCTTTACCCGTCCACGAACCTTCGGTCACAGGGGGTCCGGCAATGATTAAACGTATCACCATAGCCGGCCTGTTACTTGCCATGTTCGCCGTTATAGGCGTTGGCCTTGTGGCTTTCACCCACATAGCAACCAAGGACCAGATCGCAGAAAATGAGCGCATGGCCTTGCTCAACAGCCTGAACGCCCTGGTACCTGCTGATACCATTGACAACGACATAGTAACTGATCTTATCGAAGTATCAGATCAGGAAAAGCTGGGTACGGAAAACACCACTGTCTACCTTGGACGCAAGGCAAACCAGCCAGTGGCCGCAGTATTCACTTCAGTTGCCCCTGACGGTTACAGCGGACAGATCAAGTTGCTGGTGGCAATTTTGGCCGACGGAACTCTAGGTGGTGTGCGCGTAGTTGCCCACAAGGAGACCCCAGGGCTGGGCGACAAAATTGAGGTGGAGAAATCCGACTGGATCCATAGCTTCAAGAGTAAGTCTATCGGCAACCCGGAGCTGACCAAATGGAAGGTGAAACGGGATGGCGGTATCTTTGACCAGTTCTCCGGCGCCACCATCACCCCAAGGGCCATAGTCAAGGCGGTCAAGAACACCCTGCTCTATTACCAAGAGAATAGCAAACAGCTGTTTGTCGCCAAGAGTAAGCCAACCAAGGCTGAAGAGAAGGCGACAAAAACTAAGCCTGCCACTGAAAACGGCAAATAATCAGGTATACGCACATGTCAGACATCACATACGGTCAACTGATAAAAGATGGGTTTTGGAATAACAACCAGGCGCTGGTTGCACTTCTCGGACTCTGCCCGCTACTTGCGGTAACCAATACAGCAATCAATGGCCTGGGTCTGGGTATTGCTACCACCGTGGTGCTTGTACTATCCAACTTCACCATATCATTGATTCGTAACATAGTGCGCAATGAGATTCGTCTGCCGGTGTTTGTATTGGTGATCGCATCTTTTGTGACTGCGGTTGAACTGAGCATGAACGCCTGGTTCTTCGAGCTCTATAAGGTTCTAGGTATCTTCATCCCGCTGATCGTTACCAACTGCGCCATCATCGGTCGCGCCGAGTCGTTTGCCTCCAAAAACAATCTGGCAAAATCCATCGTTGACGGCCTGGCCATGGGCATAGGTTTCACCCTGGTGCTGGTGGCGCTCGGCGCAATGCGTGAATTTGTTGGCATGGGCACCCTGTTCTCCCAGGCTCATTTGATGTTTGGGGAGGCCGCTAGAGGACTGACCTTTAGCATGGGCGAGGATTTTAAAGGCGCCCTTCTAGCCATACTGCCTCCAGGCGCTTTCATCGGGCTTGGACTGATGCTGGCCTTGAAGAACAACGCTGACCACTCTGCTGAGAAGCGTGCAAAAGCAAAAGAGCTTAAGGAAGAGACTGACACAGTAGCTCAGGCTTCTTAAACTTTTAAACTAAAAACCTGATCAGAACTCGACCACAAAAACCAGGGATCAACGACCGATTAATGCCATCTCCATGGCATCAACCAACTGATCATGAATAAATGGCTTCCTGATCAAGACAGCAGAACCATATTTGGTTAAATCCAGACAGTTGCGCCTGTAGGCAAGGACCACCAATGGCAGATCGCCGCCAAGGACATCATGACAAATATCTATAATACGCGCCAAACCCTTACCAGTAGGTGAATCAGCAATAATAATTATATCAACGTCCCGGCTTTCCCTTAATCCAGAGATGCTACCACTCAACTCGGCAACCCTATCCACCGTCTCAACACTCATCTTCTGTTCAACACAGCATCTGACTATCTCATCTCTACTTGTTTTATTGGTTTCAATAATAAATGCCTTCTTTCCCTGCAAACTGGACTGTTTGAATGCCTTACCCCCCTCATAGTCATCTGTTATTGCAGGAAAATTAAACCAGCAAATTACCCCATCCTCTCTAGAGCCGACCCCAAACTTCCCCCCCATCAGAGAGATAAGCCTGCAAGCAAAACTATTCCCTAGATCGGGGCTTAACTCTTCTTTAGCGTCAGATATACCGGATGTGACCATAGAGTCATCATCGAAATCCATATCCTCTTCTGACACAAGCGACGCGATCCCCTTAATCTCAAATAACAACATTTCAAGATTGGAGCTATCGATCTGAACCCTAACCTGCAGCTCATCACCCAAACAACTATTGATGGCAGATTTCAATATATTAGTCAGCGCCTGCTTTAGCCTTTGCTCATCGCCAACTACAATCCTGGGCACTCCGGATGCAACGGAACACACCAACTCTATCTTTCTTGCCACCGCAGTTTTTACTAAGGCTGAACATACCTCCGTTATTACGGCATGCATATCAAATGGAACAGACTGAAGGTGTAATTGCTCCGACTCCAGCTTGTGGAAATCCAGAACATCTCCGATAAGAGAATCAAGTAATGAAGCAGATGATTTAATATCATCGACCTTATCCAGTTGCTCCATATTCAATTTTAAAGCAGAGAGATCTTTTGATGTTGCAACTATGTCCACAAGTGGCCCACGCATTTCATTCGTCATAGATGCCAGAAATCTACCAACCATGCGGTTTGAACTCTCTGCATCACTCCGCGCCATTTGTAGCTGCTCCATTAGGGAGTGTTGATAGATAGGCAGGACCACCAGCACCAACAAAACGAACGATGCTTCAAAGAAATACTCTCCCCACTGGCCCAACAGGGTCAATACAGCAGAAAAGGCCAAGATACTAAGAATTGATGCGGCGGTAAGATGCCATCTACCAAAGCGCATCCCGTAGGACACAAATATCCAGATATAAAAAAGAAAGAATGGACTGGATGCCTCACCAGTTAGATAGATGCAAACCGTTGCGGCCGATACATCCACTATCAAGGAAGCATAGACTCTCTCCTCAAAGACCGGACGAATCACCACACTAATTAGAATAGATATAAAAAACAGCAGGTAGGCTGCAAACAGAATAAAAAAACTATTAATGTCTACATCATATCGATCAGACAACACACCTGCTGATACGTAAATTACGGCAACACACCAAATTGCCAAACGAACCATTGCCGATTGAAACTCTAGATTTTTGTATAATGAAGGACTAAGCACGCGCATTCCCAGCTTTTCCTTGTTTATTAATTACCAGCTTATAAACACTATAACCCACTTTACACTAAGGTTTTAGTGCTAATTTGGCTCCCCTCATACAATAAACAAACACAATCCCTTCTAATACGAACACAACAAATAGATAATAGAAATTATCAGCATCAAACCAATTTCCAAAGCAAAGAGTTATGAATAAATCAACACGCCTGGAAATCTTTAGCCGACTGGCGCAAGAGATAACCAACCCGACATCTGAATTGATCTTCAACTCACCATTTGAGCTATTAATAGCTGTAATCTTATCTGCCCAAGCCACCGATCGCTCTGTAAACAAGGTGACTACTAAACTGTTTAAAAAGGCTAACTCCCCTCATCAGATGTTGGAGCTGGGCGAGGATGGACTAAAAGATATGATCAAGAGCATCGGACTGTTTAATAATAAAGCCTCACACATAATAGCGACCTGTAAGATCCTGGCTGAAAAATTCGACAGCAAGGTCCCAGAGGAGAGAAAGGCACTGGAATCACTCCCAGGCGTGGGGCGCAAGACCGCAAATGTTATCCTGAATACCGCATTTGGACAGCCAACTATTGCAGTGGACACACATGTATTCAGGGTCTCCAACCGCACCGGCATAGCCCCAGGAAAGAGCGTATTTGAAGTGGAGAAAAGACTTTTACGCCTGGTTCCATCAGAGCACCTTCTTGATGCCCACCACTTGCTAATTCTGCATGGGCGCTATACTTGTATAGCCAGGAAACCGCGTTGTGGTTCCTGTATCATTGAAGATCTCTGTGAGTACAAGGCTAAAACGGGCCTGGATTCATAGGAAGCAGGGCATTCTGATGCCAACACGTATCATCAGCGACATATTCAGAGGTTTGTTAAATGTTCGGTAACGACCGAAGACAAATGCGGCGCATTTTTACCCAGGCATGGAGCAAAACAAAAAGCGGTGTGCCAATGGAACCCATGGAGAGTGTTATCGCTGGAATCATCCATCAACATCCAGAGTACCACTCCTTACTTGAACAGGAGGAGCTGGCTTTAGATAAAGATTATCTTCCAGAGGCCGGGGAAACCAATCCATTTATCCACATGTCCATGCATATCAGCCTTCAAGAGCAGATCAGTGTAAACCGTCCACCCGGTATAACCGTCGCATATCGAGAGCTAGTCATGAGCAAGGGGGATGCACATGAAGCGGAGCATCTGATAATGGAGTGTATCGGAGAGATGCTATGGAAAGCACAGAGAAACAATAGAGCACCTGATGAACAGACATATCTTAAGTGTGTAAAGAACCTTCTGGGAAGATAGGAAATTAAAGCGCAAAAGTTCAATTGAAGAAAGGAGCTTGATATGAGTAAGACATGGGTAGTTGTGGCCGATACCAGCCGCGCACGCATCTTCAGCGCTGATACTCCTGCAAGCAAGTTATTAGAGACAGAAACATTGACCCAACCGGAAGCCAGACTACATCAAGGAGACCTGGTGAGCGATCGCCCCGGGATGGATCGCAACTCTGGCAATGGAACCCACAACATGGGGCACGAAACAGCCGCCAAAGAGGAGTTGGCTAATCGTTTCGCCGCCGAGGTGTGTAACCGCTTGGAGCAGGGCAGAATAAAATCACAGTTCGATAAACTATATATCGTGGCCGCCCCCTCATTTCTTGGGCTAATCCGTAAATATCAGACACCCGCATTAAAAAAGGTAATTGCTGGCGAGGTGTCTAAAAACATGGCTATGAAAGGAGCTGACGAGATCAAAAAGAGCCTCTTAGGGCACCTGTAGTCAACTAAAACCAGGCTCACACCAATTTATAAATAAACTGATATATTCAGGCTTCACCCTCAAAGGTGAAGCCTGCATCCTCCACCGCCTTGCTAACAAGATCGTTATCATCAACGCCTTCAACCCTTACCAGTCCAGCATCCAACATCACCTCAACCTCGGCCTCGGGAGCAACCGCCTTGATCGCTTGCTCGACAGATGCGGCACACTTGCCACAGCTCATACCTGTAACTCGAAATATACCTGACATTAGCCACTCCAACTCATTTTAAAAACAGATCGTTATAATTATTACTTACAGTTACAACAGACTTGTTAGTGTAGCAGTAATCCTTCTGTTATCGGTCAAATTCTTCTCCTTTTCAACCACTAACCAGTGCCCCTATGTCTGCGCAGCAGCAGAGAGTTACTCACCACACTAACCGAAGACATGGCCATAGCCGCCCCGGCTATAACTGGACTCAAAACCCCGGATGCTGCCAGAGGGATAGCAATAATGTTATAGATCAGAGCCCAAAACAGATTCTGCCGTATCTTATTGTAGGTGGCATGGGAAATGGCAAGGGCCTGCACCACCAATCCGGGATCACCCCGCATCAGGGTTATGCCTGCGGTATGCATGGCCACGTCCGTACCTGTACCCATGGCCATAGCAACATCCGCCGCCGCCAGGGCCGGGGCGTCATTGATACCGTCACCCACCATGGTCACCTTGACCCCCTGACTGCGCAGCCTCTCAATCTCTGCCACCTTATCACCAGGCAGTACCTCAGCGATCACCTTATCTATGCCGATGGCGTCGGCTACCGCCTGGGCAGCATGACGATTGTCGCCACTGAGCATGATGCTGGTTACTCCTCTGCTCTTCAGCGTATGCACCATCTCCAAGACACCCTGTTTCACCGGATCGGTGACTGCAATAATACCAAGCGCAGAGTTGGTCTCACCCTGCCCGGCCACCCACATCAGGGTCTCTCCTTGGGACTCTAAGGTACGGGCCTGCTCCTGCATGGATGCGATCTCAATACCCTGTTCCCGCATCAGACGCTCATTCCCGATCACCAGGCTGTATCCATCCACCTCGGCCAAGAGACCCTTGCCTGGGATAGTGGTAAAATTCTGCACCGGCAACAACACCGCCCCCTCTGCCCCGGCATACTCCAACACCGCCTTGGCTAGTGGATGCTCGCTCCCCTGCTGGGCCGATGCCGTCAGTTGCAGCAGTCTGGATACATCGCCATCCACCGCTAGTAGCTGCTCTACCGTTGGCGCCCCCTTGGTCAGGGTGCCGGTCTTGTCGAACACCACCGTGTCTGTGTGATGGGCCAGCTCCAAGGCCTGGGCATCCTTGATCAGGATTCCCTGTCTAGCGGCGACCCCCGTTCCCACCATTATGGCCGTGGGCGTGGCCAGACCCAGGGCGCATGGGCAGGCAATCACCAGCACCGACACTGCGGAGAGAAATGCAGTTTGAATATCACCAAGCCACAGCCACCATATCAGAAAGGTAATCAGGGCAATGACCACCACCACCGGAACGAATATAGCAGATATCTGGTCCACCAGTTTCTGCACCGGCGCCTTACTGGCCTGGGCGTTCTCCACCATTCTGATGATGCGCGCCAGGGTGGACTCGGTGCCAACGTTGGTGGCTTCAATACGCAACATCCCTTCACCATTCACTGAGGCACCTGTTACCTCATCGCCGACTCCTTTCGACACAGGCATGCTCTCACCGGTCAGCATGGACTCATCTAGCTGGCTGCTTCCCTCCAGGATCAATCCATCCACCGGCAGACGCTCACCCGGACGCACCACTACGACAGCTCCACCCTGCACGCTCTCCACCGGCACCTCCACTACTCTTCCATCCAGCTCAATGCGGGCAAACTCTGGTCGCAGGTCCATTAGGGCGCGAATGGCGGAGGTAGCGCTACGCTTGGCCCGGCCCTCCATCCATTTACCAAACAGCACCAGGGTAATGACCATGGCCGAGGCCTCAAAATAGAGATGCCCGCCCGCGCCGCCGGTGAGTACCACGTAGGCACTCAGTCCCCAGGCTGCGCTGGTTCCCATCACCACCAACACATCCATATTGCCGGCACCGCCGCGCAGGGATTTGAATGCCCCCACATAGAAATGCCTGCCACTCCAGAACTGCACCGGGGTAGCCAAGGCAAACTGCAACCAGGGGGAGAGGGCCCACTCCATGCCAAACAGCATCAGCAGCATAGGCAGAGCCAGCGGCAGGGTAAGTAGGGCAGAGATGATCAGCCTATTCTGTTCGCGCCGGTTTTGTCGGCGGGCATTGGCCTCAGCCTGGGCACGCTGTTCAGCAGAGGTGGTTGCAGGTGTAGCGCTAAATCCAGCCCTGGCTACCGCCGCTATCAACTCGTCCTGGCCGATGGCCCCTTGGTGAATCGTCAATGATGCCTTCTCTGTAGCCAGATTCACCGCTACCAACTCAACCCCGGGCAGTCTGGACAACACCTTCTCCAGACGGCTAGAACATGCAGCACAGGTCATACCGCTGATATCCAGCTCTATCAGCTCAGTTGGCACCGCGAATCCAGCCTTGGCGATGGCCGCAACAATATCGTTGACGGATATATCGCCAGCGGCCAGATCCACAGTGGCGTTTTCTGTAGCCAGACTCACCCTGGCATCCAGGATACCCGGTAATTTATTCAACACCCTCTCCAGACGACTGGAGCAGGCGGCACAGGTCATACCCTGTACCGGAAGATTAAAGCTAAGACCGTTTTCGCTACTCACTGCTAACTTTTGCTCCGCTAGTGTAAACTTTGCCATATGATCAATTCTATGACCTCATCCCGGCACTTGCCGGGTTCCAGAAACATCAAAGAGATAGATTGGCTTCGCCGCTGCCTTAAGCGATCCGGCCTGCTCCGGAGTGACGGGTTGATCAGCTTTTTGCCTGACCAAGTAGACAACAATAACCCAGGATCGCTCCCATGACCCAATATCATGGCCCATTTCCAGGCAGTGACCAACCAGAAACCACAGGGGTTTTACTGGTCAACCTGGGTACCCCTGACGCCCCCACCACCTCGGCAGTACGCAGATACCTTGCGGAGTTCCTCAGCGACCCCCGAGTGGTGGAGATGCCACGCCTGCTCTGGATGTTGATACTGCACGGCATTATCCTGCGCACCCGCCCGGCCCGATCTGCGGCCGCCTATCGCAAGGTCTGGACCGACCGCGGCTCACCCCTGCTTGCCATCTCCCAAGACCAGACGGCAGCCCTACAGCAGCAATTGGACCAGCAGACAGACCAACCGATGCGGGTAGAGCTGGCCATGCGCTACGGCAACCCATCCATCTCTGCCGGACTAGAAAGATTACGTCAGGCCAATGCCAGACGCATCATAGTGCTGCCACTCTATCCGCAATACTCAGCCACTACCAGCGCCTCCACCTTTGATGCCGTCTCTAAAACCCTGCAACAGTGGCGCTGGCTACCGGACCTGGAGTTCATCACTCACTATCATGACCACCCAGATTATATCGATGCCCTGGCCAATAGTGTGCACACCTACTGGCAACAGAACGACAAGCCGAATAAATTACTTATGTCGTTCCACGGCATACCACAGGAGTACGCCGATGCGGGGGATCCCTATCCTGATGAGTGCAAGGTAACTGCATCGCTACTTGCTGAAGAACTCGGACTTAATGCAGATGAGTGGGCTATATCATTCCAGTCCCGACTGGGCCGTAAGGAGTGGGTCAAGCCTTACACCGACACTACCCTGAAACAGTGGGGAGCGGCTGGTGTGAAGAAGGTTCATGTGATCTGCCCGGGATTCCCCACCGACTGTCTGGAGACCCTGGAGGAGATTGCGGTGGAGAATCGGGACTGCTTTCTTACCGCAGGTGGTGGTTACTACAGCTATATCCCGGCACTGAATAGTTCACCTGAGCATGTTCGGGTGCTGGCTGAGATTATTAAAGCAGTGCGCAAATAACAAAAGCGAATATTTATCCGCAAATGAACGCTAATTAACGCAAATACTGCTTAATTCTTCCTTCATAAAAACATCACATTAATAATTCAACAAGCCACACTTCGTAATACGCTGCACCAGTAGCAATTAGCATTTGCTCTCGCTTTTGATCTTATTTGCGTTTATTCGCGTTCATTTGCGGACTAAAACCAAAAAAGGCCCGACCCAACGGATCAGACCTCTTTAGTTATCACCGGCTAAACTCTATTTTTTCAGCTTAGCCGCTACCCGCAGTCGCAGGGCATTGAGTTTGATAAAGCCTTCAGCATCTTTCTGATCGTAGGCACCGGCATCGTCTTCAAAAGTAGCGATGGACTCATCAAACAGGCTATTGGTTTCGGACTTGCGTCCCACCACCATGATGCCACCCTTATACAACTTGAGACGCACTACGCCGTTCACCACACTCTGGGTCTGGTCGATCGCCGCTTGCAGCATGTAGCGCTCAGGACTGAACCAGTAACCGTTGTACACCATACTGGCATAGCGCGGCATCAGCTCATCTTTCAGATGGGCGGCCTCGCGATCCAGGGTCAGTGACTCTATGGCGCGATGGCCCTTGAGCATGATGGTACCGCCTGGGGTTTCGTAACAACCGCGGGATTTCATGCCCACATAGCGGTTCTCCACAATGTCATCACGACCGATGCCGTTGGCGCCACCTATCTTGTTCAGGGTCTCCAGAACAGTGGCCGGGCTCATGGCCTCTCCATCAATGGCCACGATGTCGCCCTTCTCGTATGTTAGCTCAATATAGGTCGGCTCATCCGGGGCCTGCTCCGGGGAGACGGTCCAACGCCACATATCAGCAGACGGCTCCGCCCATGGATCTTCCAGATCATAACCTTCGTAGGAGATGTGCAACAGGTTGGCATCCATGGAGTAGGGAGATTTCTTGCCCGCACGTTTCATCTCTACCGGGATGTCGTGCTTCTCGGCGTAGGCCATCAGCTTCTCACGTGACAGCAAGTCCCATTCGCGCCAGGGAGCGATGACCATTACATCAGGCTTCAGGGCATAGGCCCCCAGCTCAAACCGCACCTGGTCATTACCCTTGCCAGTAGCGCCATGAGATACGGCATCGGCCCCAGTCTCGTTGGCGATCTCAATCAGCCGCTTGGCGATCAGGGGGCGCGCAATAGAGGTGCCGAGCAGGTACTCGCCTTCATAGATGGCATTGGCGCGGAACATGGGGAAGACGTAATCGCGCACGAACTCTTCACGCAGATCATCGATATAGATCTCTTTGACCCCGGCGGCCTCGGCCTTGGCCCGGGCCGGCTCTACCTCTTCGCCCTGACCGATATCGGCGGTAAAGGTAACCACCTCGCAACCATACTCTTCCTGTAGCCACTTGAGGATGATAGATGTATCCAATCCACCCGAGTAGGCCAACACAACTTTGTTTACACCGGACTTAGACATTAAGTTTGCTCCTGAATCTGCGCCCATTTGTTAAAAACCGGCATTATATAGCAAATGCTAAATAGCTGGGGAGATTGAGTTGATTTTTTCTTAGAACCGGCCCATCTCTCCAAACACCCACAAAACACCAACTCATAGCTCGTTAATCTTTACATTAACCATAACTCCCTAAGACACATAGATATTTTTAGGCTTTGTACTATATTCAGTAGTTATGCGCCCGTAACTTCAGGCGCCAATCTATCTCAATCTAAGGATTATCAATCATGGGAAAAAAGAAAGCTGGAAAGTCTGCCAAAGAGTTAAAAGAGAAGAAGCGCAAAAAGGCTAAGCTGAAAAAGGCCCAAAAGGCAAAACAAGCCAAGAAGGCTAAAAAGGCTAAAAAGGCTAAAAAGTGTAAACGTTGCGGGAAGAAAAAAAAGTAGACTTAGCTGCCGATCAAAACCACAAAGATACCCGAGTCATTCGGGTATCTTTTGTTCCATCTGCTTAACGCTCCTGATAACGCCACTTCTGTACTATTGTTTCCACGTCAATATCATCCACACCTAACTGCCACTTTTTATAAAAATCCACGTCATCGCTGTTAGGAGTAGGATCAGGGGCCTGCATCTGGAATCTAGTTGCTACGGGAACTGCCTCCCCTAAAGCCAGAACCTCTCCTCGAGCCAGGGTTGAAAGTATATTGGTGAGATTAGCTTCGGCATCCGGCACAAGTTCTCTAATGTATCGCTGATCATCTGGGTTGGTCAGTCGGAAACATAAAAAGCTGCCACACTGGGCCAGCACCGTTTCCGAAAGCTCATGCGGACGCTGGCTTACTACCATAAGACCCACACCATATTTGCGCCCCTCTTTTGCGATACGCTCCATGGAGCGTCGTGTACCCTCATACTGGGTGTCGTGAGCACGGGGGATGTAGGCGTGAGCCTCTTCACAAACGAGCAGAATTGGAAAATCCCTCGATTTTTCATTCCAATAGTTCATCTCAAATGCCAGCCTACCAATCTGAGCCGACACTGTCGGCCGCACATCAAATGGGACAGAACTGAAATCAATCACATTGATCTGGCTTTTAGGGACAGACAAACCAATAAATTCACGCAACAGCCCCGGTAGGGTATCTGATGAAGTACGCCGCTTGGGCTTGAATAGAAAATCGTAACGCACATCATTCATTCGACTTTGCAGCTTGATCAGAAACTCGTCAAATTGACCAAACAGAGGCCCCTTTGTTTTCCCAAAATCCTGGGTCTGTTCATTGGCCCGCTTAAACTGGTCAAACAGCTCACTCATTGGAAAATAGATCGGTGAATCGATCGATATCTGAGATGCAGGAATATTAGGATTTGCCTTTACCCTCAGATCATGGATTACTTCTCGCAGATAGGCGATCTGGATGGTTGCACCACTGTCGTCCCGATCAATCAGTAGATCCACCAGTTCAGCGAAAGTTAAAAGCCAGTAAGGTATCTCAAGATCCCTTGCATCAATGGCCTGCACTATATCTTTCTTAAACGCGGTTTTTTTGTCGCCGCTTATGTCGGTCCAAACATATTCGCCGTGGATATCTAGAACTACGATGTGAGCCTTAGGCATAACGGAGATGGCGCGCTGCAGAATATTGGCCACACCCCATGATTTGCCTGATCCTGATTGCCCCAGGATAGCCACATGCCTACCAAACATAACTGCTGGATCCAAACATACTCGCATGGAAGGGTGCGCTGGAAGATACCCAAGATTAAAACCTTTGGCCCGGTATTTCTCGAACATCACCCCAATCTGCCCGCTGGACATGACGTGTACCTCTGCACCTGGAACCGGAAACCGGCCCAAACCACGTTCAAATCTTCCTTGCTCGTCAATTTCGCCAACAGGAGTTATAGATATCTGTCCTCTCATAACCGCACGTCTTACACTTTTCTCCCCCTCCTGGCCAAGCGTAACGCTAACCTCCTGTTCATCTTCCCTGGAATTTGTCACCAGGGCGATTATCTGAATGTCGCGATCTTTAATCCGCACGTAAGAGCCAACCTGACCAACTCTAATCGCTTCGCCACCAACCAAGAGCACGGGAAACCCATTTTCAATATCAATGGTAAGAGTGGCTATCATGCCACTTTCACTTATTTCAGAGAGACGTCCTATCAATGTCGTTATTTTTGCCATGGCTGTTTTCGCCCTAAATGAACCAGTTATTTTTAACCATTATCTACTGTTGGAGCATACCTCAGATAGCATGCTGATTGTGTGAACAGAATCAATATTAGCATTTAGGGTTTAATCGCGCGAAAAATCTTATTGGCATAAAAAAAGGCCCCTCGGTTGAGGGGCCTTGAATTGAAACAGTTAGATACTAAGCTTACTCAAACACATCGTCGCCTAACAGAGCCTCTCCATCGTTTACATCACTGTCACGCTTCTGTATGTAAGCATCTCTGATGAACTCGTATTTATCCAGAGCGGCCTCTTCTACCACATCAGTAGCGCTCAACAGATCTGCACGTTTGTCTATAGCACGCAACGCATAGGTGGTGTTTCTAACCCTTACCGGATTCATGTGAACAACAGGGTCTGTAAACCAATCTCCAACCGATCCGACAACATCACGAGCGCCACTTGGACCGAAGATTGGAAGCACTATATATGGTCCATGTCCTATACCCCAATATCCCAGGGTCTGACCAAAATCCTCACCAGTCTTCTCAAGGTTCATATTACTGGCAACATCGATGAAACCTAGTATTCCCACCGTACTATTAACCACGATACGGCCGACATCAGATGCGGACCTCTTTAGCTTGAACTGCAATAAGTTGTTTATTGCGGAACCGATATCATCCAGGTTGGAAAAGAAATTGGTGATCCCCTTATCCACAGGCGATGGCATAACAGCACGATAGCCTTTGGCCAGTGGCTTCATCAAAACCTTGTCCAATATCTCGTTGAACTCGAACATCACCCTGTTGAAACCCTCAATCGGGTCCCGCGGATCATTATAGCCATTGGTACTCGCACAGCCAGTAAGGGCTACAATAGCCAGCGTTACTGCTGTTACCTTTAGCTTCTTGAGAAGACTCCCTCGCGCCATTTTTCTTTTCCTTACAAATTCATTAATCAATATGGGATCTAGCTCTGTACATAGCACTGTTTAGCTATGGCCAGCCCTCCCAATCCCAAAAATACAACAAGTCTCGGAAATGATACAACATAGATAGCCATCTGAATAGCATTAAATGCTATTTTTCTCAGATTCCATCGCTACAGCAACCATCCGGCCTATATTGTTAGGGGGCATTACCAGCCAAGATAGAGATATTACCCTAAAACAACGAAACTAATACCATCTGCTTACTGTGGAAACTCGCTCTTCTGAAGGTAATCAGAAGCCACACCTCTTTGAATAGCAACCCTGGTTTGTAATCTCTAGGAACTGCTTTATTTCCCCGCTTGCCCTAATCCAGCCTCCAGGCGACCTGTCGGCTACGCCTCAGCCGGATTCCCGTACTGTATCGGCACTCCACAGAGATTATTTAGCCATTAATACAAAATCTCTGCATATTTATTGTTCATAAATCCTAGATGAGTACAGCAAAATAAATGTATAACAAATAGATACGATCCTTACTTCACGCATAACTTTAAAATCGATCGCCTTCAAATAACCATGCCACTCCCACAACTCCACGAATACTCCAGGAACTAATTCGAAATATTACCTCTCTTGCTTTATGCTCCTCCACATGAACAAAACCAACTATAACCCCGATATCGCCCATAGATTCCGGGGATTTCTACCAGTCGTGGTAGATGTAGAAACAGGCGGTTTCGACGCAGATAGAGACGCGTTACTGGAGATAGCTGCAGTTACCCTAATAATGGATGAGTCTGGCACTCTGCATCCAGCCGAGACCATCTCCTGCCACGTGGAGCCGTTTCCCGATGCAAACATGGACCCAAAGGCCCTAGCCTTCACCGGCATCGACCCCCACCACCCCTTTCGTGATGCCATGCCTGAAAAAGATGCCTTGCGCCATATCTCTGATCCGATACGCAAGGCAATCAAGGCGAGCGGATGCAATCGGGCCATCCTGGTTGGACACAACGCATTCTTTGATCTGGGATTCATCAACGCAGCGGTAAAACGAGATGGATATAAGCGCAACCCATTTCACCCATTCAGCACCTTCGACACCGTATCACTAGCTGGTTTGATGTATGGCCAAACTGTCCTGGCCAAGGCGGTTGAGGCCGCGGGTATCGAATGGGACAACAGCGAAGCTCACTCTGCAATTTATGATGCAGAGAAAACGGCCGAGCTATTCTGCACCATTGTCAATCAGTGGAGAGAGCGGTTTCCAGAGCAGCCATGGGTAGATCGGGTAGCTCTATAAAACCTACCAACAGTGCGATAGTACAGAGCAGCTCTTGAACGACGAACCAATGAGCCAAAGCCAGAGTTTTTTGTTACATTTATGCAACAACTTCGGGCCGATCAAGTATCACAGCCATCCACATTCTGCTGCAACCACAGCTCCAGCAACGCCAGATGCCACAGTTTACTCCCCTGCAACCTGGTTAGATGCATTTCAGGGGCAGAGAGCAGCATATTCACATAGGCTGGTGAGTAGATCCCACGCTCACGACAGGCCCTGGACTCCAGGATCCCCCGCATAAACTCCAAAAACTCCCCGCGCACGTACTTCAGCGCTGGCATGGGAAAATAGCCCTTGGGTCGATCTATTACTGCATCAGGGATTAGACCTCGGGCCATGGCCTTGAGGGGATGTTTTCCTCCTTCACGCAGCTTCAGTTCCGGCGGACATCGGGCCGCCAGCTCCACCAACTCATGATCCAGAAACGGCACCCGCGCCTCTAGACCCCAGGCCATGGTCATGTTGTCCACCCGCTTCACCGGATCGTCCACGATCAGGGTAGTTACATCCATATGCAGCACCGCATCCATAAACGTATCTGCCTGACACCCCTCCAGCATCCTTGCAACCTGTTCAGAACTGTGGTCTTCACCCCTGAATCCGGGCTGCACCATATAGCAAAACTCTTCATGGTCACGGTCAAAGTAGTGACGGGAGAAGCGCTGCAACGGCGTACCATCCCGGTCTGCATGCATCTGCGGATACCAGAAGTAACCAGCAAACACCTCATCCGCCCCCTGACCTGACTGCACCACCTTAACCTCTTTAGATACCTGCTCTCCCAGCAGATAGAAGGCCACCGCATCCTGACCAAACATGGGTTCCGCCATGCAATCCACCGCCTCTGGCAGCCTATTCAATACCTCGCTGTTTGGCACATGGATCTTTCTATGTCTGGTGTTACAACGCGCAACCACCTGATCTGAGAACTCGAACTCATCACCCTTCTCCCCCGGATGATCCTCAAACCCTACGGAAAAGGTACGCAGATCAGACACCCCAGCTTCTACCAGCAACGCCACCAGAAGACTGGAATCGAGGCCTCCAGAGAGCAGTACGCCCACAGGCACATCCGCAATCTCATTGCGCCGTTTTACCGCCAAGCGCAGTGAATCGTGTATGGCCTCAAGCCACTCACCATCGCTCATAGGGTGTTCAGGACGGGTTGCAGTGAGGGTCCAGTAGGACCACTCTCTTCTGCCTCCATCGGCACCGATCAGCATACAGTGGCCAGGAGGGAGCTTGCGCACGCCTTTAAGGATGGTGCGTGGGGCAGGAACCACCGCATGCAGAGTAAACAGGTTGTGCAGCGCCACCGGATCAATGGAACAATCCACCTCGCCCGCCGCCAGCAGGGCCTGGGTATTGGAAGCAAAGCGAAACCCACGCGTATTTCGAGTGTAGTAGAGAGGCTTTATACCCAGCCGGTCCCGCGCCAGAAATAGCTTCTTTTCCCGTTCATCCCAGATGGCAAAGGCAAACATGCCGTGCAGACGCGTAACGCACCCCTCACCCCAGGCGTGCCACGCCTTGAGGATGACCTCGCTATCACCCTCAGAAAAGAAGTGATAACCCAGACCGATCAACTCCTTACGCAGATCTGGAAAGTTGTATATGGTGCCGTTGAACACCAGGGCCAGGCCCAGCTCCTGATCCACCATCGGCTGACTGGCATGCTCGGAGAGATCAATAATAGAGAGACGACGATGACCCAAGGCCAGAGGCCCATCGCTAAAACTACCTTCATGGTCCGGGCCACGCCGCTCCAGCTGCTTGATCATTCTCCCCACAGCATCCAGGCTTGGGGCGCCGCCATCCAACCTTAGTTCACCACAGATTCCACACATCCAGATTCAACCTACAGAAATTTTCAAAGTATTATGAGTTTAACTTAGGATAGTTACTGCTTACTAACATCGCCCTGCAGCTCCAATCCATACTGGTAAAGCCGGTTCTTCTTCTCTCCCGTGAGCTTTGCGGTCAGGGATGCGGCCTGTTTCAGGGACAGCTCCTGCATCAGCAGCTTCAGGGTTCTTTCCACATCCGGACCAAGGGCATCACCCTTCTTCTCGCTGCGGCCACTTACAATCAACACAAACTCACCTTTGCTCTGCATTGGGTCCTGCTCCAGCACCTCACACAGGGAACCCAGGGTGCCGTGCAGGATGGTCTCATGCAACTTGGTCAGTTCGCGCGCAACCACCGCGGGCCTGTCTGCCCCAAAAATATCGGCCATATCCAGTATACAGGCCTCTACCCGGTGGCTGGACTCATAAAATATCATGGTCCTGGATTCATGAGATAACCCCTCAAACTCCGCCCGACGCGCTGCCTTGTTGCGATTTGGGAATCCCTCAAACAGAAAACTGTCAGAGGCCAGGCCTGAGACGCTAAGGGCGGCTATAGCAGCACTGGGACCAGGTATGGGCGATACAGTAATCCCCTGGCTATAACACTCCCGAACCAGGGCAAAACCGGGGTCACTGATCAGCGGCGTGCCTGCATCTGAGATCAGCGCCACCGCATCCCCCTGTTTCAGGCGACCTATCACCTTCTCAAGGGCCTGATGCTCATTATGCTCATGCAGTGCCAGCATCCTGCTGTCTATGCCAAAATGGTTCAATAGGGTACGGCTATGCCTGGTATCCTCCGCTGCTATCAGATCAACCTTAGTCAATACCTCAACGGCACGGGCCGAAATATCACCAAGATTGCCGATAGGGGTCGCCACCACATAAAGAACACCGTTTTTCATTGACACAACACACCCCAGAAAAGATACTAGTTCACTTATTGTCTACCACTGATCTACGTAGTCTCAACAACTAAGGATCACACAGACAGGAGCGCTATTATCGTGCCTGCCTCTATCTGACCATGCAACAAAATCGTTATTTTCTCTACCTGCTTTTGCTGATTCCACTCCTGATTGCCGGATGTATATCCGACCCATCAATAAAATGGATTGAGTCAGAGGTGCCAGACAACCTGCGTGACAACAGCATATTCACCCATGCTATTGATCTTGAAAAGTCAGGCCAATACGCAGAAGCCGCCAGCCTGCTGGAACAAATTGCCGTAAATACCGAGCCTCCGCTAAAACAGGAGGCCATGCTTAGAGCGGTGGAAAACTACCTCAAAGCAAATGACAACGACTCAGCCTTTAGACTGCTGCAGGAGATCGGAACAGACAATATTCCGCATCTAAGCTTTAAACGCCGGGTGTTGCTGGCAGAATTAGCGATCAAGGGCAACCGACCTGATGAGGCCCTGCAGCTTCTGGAAACACCACCAAACAGAGGAATGCCGCCTCATCTGCTAAAGCTCTACCATAAAAATCGTGCCGAGGCCTTTCGCCTCACCGGCAATATGCTGGAGAGTGCGCGCGATTTAACCCAGCTGGATCTGCTCACCAATGACCCAGAGGCGAGGCTGGAGATCCAGCTCAACATCATACGATCTCTTACCACCTATACAGACTCCTCCCTGGAGCTGCTAAAACCAGTTCCTCCAGGGGTATTCGGCGGTTGGATTGATCTAACCAGAGCAATAAAGAAAAATGCTGACGACCCAGCAAAAGGCGCCATTGCCATCCAGCGCTGGAAACAAGAGTTTTCCGGCCACCCAGCCCTGCCTCAGGTACTGGAAAATCAGGTACAGCGAGTCGCCACAAGATATTCACAGACCAAGCAGATCGCCCTGCTCTTGCCAAAGACAGGTCCATACGCCAAGGCGGCCCGGGCAATCTATGACGGCATTATGGCAGCTCACAACAGCCAACCCGAATATCAACGCCCGATAATTCGCATTTATGACAATAGCAACAGCGCAGGAACGGTCAGGCTGTACAAGCGAGCACTAGCAGATGGAGCTGATAAGGTGATCGGGCCTCTGGTAAAAGAGTCTGTTGCACAGATAGCACATGCCAGAAGCCTGGAGGTGCCGGTGCTGGCACTGAATATAATCCCGACCCAAAGTTCGCTGCCAGAAAATCTCTATCAGTTCGGACTCTCTCCAGAGGATGAGGCAATGCAGCTGGCAGAGAAAGCATGGGTAGACGGCCACAGAAAGGCAATAGCCCTGACGCCACAAGGTAGCTGGGGTGAACGCATTTTCAGCAGCTTCCGCAGCCGCTTTGTATCGCTGGGTGGCGAGATAGTTGAGCGCCAAGTTTATAACGTGAAGGAGCACGACTTTTCCACACAAATAAAGGCGCTGCTGAATATAGATGAGAGTTACGAACGCAGACGTTCCATGCGCAACGCCCTGGGCAGAAAGATTGAGTTCGAACCATATACGCGACAGGATGCCAACTTCATATTTCTACTAGCAAAATCCAGCCTAGCACGGCAAATCAGGCCTCAACTGCAATTCCATCACGCATCCAAGATGCCGGTCTATACCACATCCCATAGCTACTCTGGGAAACCTGACCCCAAAAGAGACCAGGACCTGGAGGGTGTGATTTTTCCAGATATACCCTGGCTCATCCTCAATGAGGGTAAGCAACCGCTCTCCAGAGAACTCATTCAGGAGACCCTTGCCTCCAAAGGGTCAAGCTATGGCCGACTCTACGCCATGGGCATAGACAGCTATAAGATGATCCCCCATCTTTCTCGCCTGAGATCATCATCCAGAGAAACCCTGGATGGTAAAACCGGCATACTCTCCATGGTAGAGGGCAACCAAATCCACCGCCAGCTAGTTTGGGCCGAGATGAAAAAAGGAATCCCTGAGATCATTGGCTATGCCCCCAAGCTGGAACAGAAAAGGGCCTATACCGCCCCCACTTCCAGCCCGAGTCGATCATCCGACTTTTTCTCCTGGTAACTAAACATCATGTCCAGGTGGTTTAAAGGGAGTTGGACAACAGACAGCACAACCAGAGAGGTAGGTGCGGAGGCAGAGCTCCTGGCTGAGAGATATCTGGAGCAACATGGCCTAACACTAATCACCCGCAACTACCGCTGCCGTCGGGGAGAAATAGATTTATTAATGCAGGAAGGAAACTTTCTGGTGTTCATTGAGGTCCGTTATCGCAAGAACAATATTTTTGGCTCAGCTGCCGAAAGCGTAACCAGGCAAAAACAGCGTCGTCTACTAGCGACAGCAAACTATTATCTGCAAAATGAGAAATTATACAGGGACAACTCATGCAGATTTGATGTAATAACTGTCTCAGGACAGTACAATCCACAGATAGAGTGGATTAAAAATGCCTTTCAGGCTGAAGTCGATTAAAACAGAATCAACCACAGACGGAGAAGAATATGAGACTGGCTAAACCTCTGGCTATCATCGCAACCCTGCTGGGCATAAACCTACTCTACGGCTGCGCACCTGCTGTTGTGGGGGGCGCTGCAACCGGAGTCTCTGTAGTCCATGACCGGCGCGCTGTAGGAGCCGCTGTGGAAGACCAGAACATTGAACTCAAGGCTCTGCATCTGCAAGCCCAGGACGACGACCTAAGTAAACATTCAAATATCAGCGCTACCAGCTATAACAAGGTGGTGCTGCTTACAGGACAAGCGGATACAGAGGAGTACCGTCGACGCTTTGTGGAGAAGATCCGTAGAATCAGGGAGGTAAAACGGGTGGTGGATGAGGTCCAAATCGGCCCCTCAGCATCTCTCACACAGCAAGGCAAAGACGCCTACACAACATCCAAGGTAAAGATCAAGCTGTTCGATGTGAAGCTGCCGGACTTCGACCCGACTAGGGTCAAGGTGGTTACCAACATGGGCAATGTCTATCTGATGGGTATAGTCTCAGAGCAGGAGGCAGGAGCAGTGGTGCAAAAGGTACGCTATGTATCCGGGGTTAAGCGCGTAATAAAGATATTCGAATACCGGTAGACCAGTGGTGGAACAACTATCCTGCGGGATTGTTGCCGAACTAGGCGTGATATTTGGCCCGGAGTCTGTACTGACCGATCCTGGAGACTGCCTTCCATACGGCTATGACAACAGCCGCCGCCAAGCCACGCCTCAGGCCGTAGTATTTGCCACCGAACATGAGCAGATAAGGTCCCTGGTAAAACTCTGTCACCAAGAAAAGATCAATGTAATAGCCAGGGGCCGCGGCACCGGAACCACCGGAGCCACTGTGCCGAACCTGGGGGGAATTGTGCTCTCACTGGAGCGCATGAATCGAATCCTGGAGATTGACCCGGATAACCGCCTGGCCAGGGTGGAACCAGGAGTGACCAACCAGGCGCTACAGGATGCCGCCAGAGACCACGGTTTTTTCTGGGCGCCAGACCCATCCAGCTCCGCAGTCTGCACCATAGGCGGCAATCTGGCCTATAACTCCGCTGGCCCAAGGGCAGTCAAATATGGCACTCCAAGAGAGAATACCCTGGGGCTACGCGCCATTACCGGCCACGGCAACGAGATACGAACTGGGGTAGTGACCAGCAAGGGAGTGATGGGCTATGACCTTACCCGTCTGCTGATCGGCTCTGAAGGAACCCTGGCCATAATCACTGAGGCCAGCCTTAAATTGACCCCCCTGCCTGAAACCAAGCAGACCCTAAGGGCCAGCTACAAGGAGATGCACAGTGCAGCCCAGGCCGTATCTGCCATAATGGCCCAGGCTATTACCCCCTGTGCGCTGGAGTTTATGGACCAATCGGCCATAGATCTGATACGTGATTACCCCGGAATGGAGTTAGGACCGGAAGTAGGTGCACTGCTGATGATTGAGGTGGATGGCCCTAAACACTGTATCAATGAGTCTGCCGACGTGGTGGCATCTGCCGCCCGCAACCCTGGCCTGATAGCCCTGGAAACAGCGAAGACACAGGATGAGATCGAACGGCTATGGAAGGCGCGGCAATCTCTCTCCCCGGCCCTGCGCAAGATAGCCCCCAAGAAGATCAACGAGGATGTAGTGGTCCCGGTATCCAAAATACCGGAGCTCATAGACGGGCTGGAAAAATTATCTGAAAGCAGCGGGATAAAGATTGTTAATTTTGGCCATGCCGGCAACGGCAACATCCACGTAAACCTGCTGACTGATCCAGACGATCCAGAGAAGATGCAGCTTGCATATAAGTGTCTGGATGAGACATTCGACCTGGTCCTGCGACTGGGAGGCACCCTCTCAGGAGAACATGGAGTAGGGCTGGAAAAGAGGGAGTATATTGGCCGCGAAATAGACCCCATCACCCTTGGGCTGATGACGGATATAAAAATGCAGTTTGACCCGGCGGGAATACTTAATCCGGGTAAGATATTCCCTGCAGTTAAAGACTAATTCTGCTACTTCATCCGAAGCGGACAAGTGGTGCGGTCATATTCTGATCCCAGCCTATCCCAGACAAAGTCCAGTGCATTCTGAATGCGGGAGAAAAAGTGCTCCTCTCCTAGATACTCAATCAGACGGGTACGCCTGATAACATCCATAAACTGCTTCTTCATGCCGGCAATCACCATCTCAATTCCATGATCTTCCAAACGCTCGGCCAAGTGATGCAGCACCTCTTCGCCGGTAGCATCCATCTGATTAATGCCAGTGGCATCGATAATGATGTAACGCAGCTTGGGATTTAACGCCACCACCTCAAGTATCTTATCCTCAAAATAACCGGCGTTGGCGAAATAGAGCGATCCGTCAAATCTAACCACAGATATGAACTCACTGGTGGGAAGTGGGAACACGGTTATATCACGCAGGGTACCGTCCTTATAACGGGACAATACAGCAACTCGCGGGCGCATGGAGCGGATCACAAACAGGGCCAGGGAGAGAAGAACCCCCATCAACACCCCGAACTCCAGGTGTGGCGCCAGATAGATGGTGAGCAAGAAGGTAATTACAGAAACCACTGCGTCATGGGGTTGCGCTCTCCAGGCATGAATAATCGGCGCAACCTTCAACAGGTTGATTACCGCCAGGATGATCACGGCACCAAGGGTAGCCACCGGCAAGTGATACAGCAGTGGAGTCAGAAACAATAGGGTAATACCAACCACGCCACCAGTAACAACAGAGGAAAAACCGGTAAGAGCCCCAGCATTTATATTAACAGCGGAACGGGAAAATGACCCAGACACCGGATAGCCAGAGAAAAAGCCGGAAAAAATGTTACTCAAGCCCTGCCCCACCAGTTCCTGATTGGTATCCAACCGCTGTCTGGTACGGGCGGCCATAGCCTTGGCAATGGCAATGGCCTCCATAAAACCAATCAGGGATATAACCACCGCACTGGCCATCAACTTCAACAGTACATCCCCGTCAAATACAGGAATGGCAAAACCGGGCAAACCTTCTGGTATAGCGCCAACCACTGTGCCACCCTTGGTTTCAAAATCAAACATCCAGGATAATATTGTAGTAAAAGCAACCGCAGCCAACACGTTTGGCACGCGCGGCAGGTAGCGCTTGACCCCAACCATAAGAGAGATCGCCAATATTGCCATCATCAGGGTAGGAATATGGGTAGACTCAAAGGCGGCATTGACCGTGTTGTAAACGGTTTCATAATGACGCTCAGATTTCTCAACCGATACGCCGAACAGCTTGCCAAATTGTGATGTAGCTATAATCAAGGCGCCTGCATTGGTGAAGCCAACCACCACTGGGTGGGACAGCAGGTCCACCACCACGCCAAGGCGCAGTAGGCCCAGACTCATCTGAAACAGACCAACCAGAACGGCAAGGGCCATGGCGTAGGCGTAAAAACCCTCAGTTCCAGAGGTGGCCAGAGGCTCCAGGGAGGCGGCTGTCAAAAGTGAAACCACCGCCACCGGGCCAGTGGCGAGCTGGCGCGATGATCCAAAAAAAGATGCGATTATGGGTGGAATAAATGAGGCATAAAGGCCGAAATATGGGGGCAGACCTGCAAGTTGCGCATAAGCCATCGACTGCGGAACCAGCACCATGGCAACCGTAATACCTGCGATAATATCCGCCCTAAGTGTATCACTATCCCGCAGCTCCTTTACCCAACTCAGAAAAGGAATAAAGCGCCCTGGAATACTCACAACAAGCCCAATCAACCAATCCACAACTTACCTCGCAAACGTAGGAAACATGAATAATCCAACCAAGACTACAAGATGTGTCAGATAGAGATACACACTTACTCTTCCTAGGTCAAACCCATACAACCGCATCTAACCAGCACTTGCCGGGACAAAATCCAAATAGATGATTGCATCGCAAGTGACTTATGGGCAACCGATTAAGCCAGGACACCATGATAGAGCGCAATCCAGAGCCAATAAAGAGTATTAGTATATCACCACTTTTTGTAATATAAATGGTGCTAATTCATACTAATCGGCGGATATTATCTCATCAAAATCTTATTACGGTAGCCCAAAAGGATTGGAATGAGTCTCTTTTCAACACAAGCCTGAGATTTGTTGGAAATTTCCATCATCGGAGATATGTCAATTACCGGCTGTTACCGGTTGGCTAATATTCATAGAGAAAATCATGTACCATCCAGACAAGATAAAACGCTCACAGGGCTGGTAAAAGATAGGCCAGATACTAAAAATGGCCAAAATAATACTGGTTAAATTTACAATTAACACATAACACTAATATGAGTTAGCACTAAATTCGGCGCCATCATGACTTCCGCCGAACAGGTAACAATGACATGAATAAACAAATAGTTATGGGGAGCAATAATTCCGTGAAACAACTTTTGAAAACGTTTTTACTGTTTCTTTTTATACTCCCTGGCATGGCCCTGGCGTCAGCCACTGGTGAAGGGACACACATTGATCTAACCTCACACACAGTCGGATATGTGGCCTTGCTGATTTTTGGCCTTGCCTATCTCCTGGTCATGGCTGAGGAGTTTACTCACCTGCGTAAATCAAAGCCGGTAATGCTGGCGGCAGGTTTCATCTGGGGCATGATAGCCATGGTCTACGTCAGCAATGGCCTAACCCATGAAGCAGAAGCGGCGGTTCGCCACAATCTGCTTGAGTATGCCGAACTCATGCTCTTCCTGCTGGTGGCAATGACCTACATCAACGCCATGGATGAACGTAATGTATTTGAGGCCCTACGTTCCTGGCTTGTGCTCAAGGGTTTCGGTTTCAGAAAGCTATTCTGGATAACCGGCCTACTCTCTTTCTTTATTTCACCCATTGCAGACAATCTAACCACTGCGCTCTTGATGTGTGCCGTAGTGTTAGCTGTTGGCGGTTATAACACCAAATTTGTACTGCTTGCCTGCATCAACATTGTTGTTGCCGCCAACGCAGGAGGCGCATTCAGCCCATTTGGTGATATCACCACGCTAATGGTATGGCAAAAGGCCATTGAGACACCCCAGGGACAGGTGGATTTCTGGGCCTTCTTCGCCCTGTTCGTACCAGCTCTGGTTAACTGGATAACACCAGCCCTATTTATGCACTTTGCAGTTCCAGATGAGAAACCGAGCGGTGGCGGTGATTCTGTAGCTATGAAACGCGGTGCCAAGAGGATCATATTCCTGTTTCTCGCTACCATTACGACTGCAGTTAGTTTCCACAACTTCCTGCATATGCCTCCGGTAATAGGCATGCTCACTGGCCTCTCTTATCTGCAGTTCTTTGGTTATTTCTTGAAACGCACTTCGCGCATCCACCACAACAAGCCTTCTGATATTGCCCACGCCGGACAGATGGGTGATATAGTGGCCTTCGACGTATTCGCAAAGATTGCACGCGCTGAGTGGGACACCCTGCTATTTTTCTACGGCGTGGTGCTCTGTGTTGGCGGCCTTGGGTTTATCGGATATCTGTCTCTGGTATCTCAGATTATGTACGTTGATATGGGCGTAACCAACGCCAATATCCTAGTGGGCATTCTCTCTGCAATCGTAGATAACATCCCGGTCATGTTTGCGGTTTTGACCATGATGCCAGACATGTCTATGGACCAGTGGCTACTGGTTACCCTCACAGCCGGCGTAGGCGGCTCACTGCTTTCCATCGGCTCTGCCGCAGGCGTTGCCCTGATGGGACAGGCCAGGGGCAGATACACATTCTTTGGTCATCTAAAATGGACCCCGGTGATAGCCCTGGGGTATGCCGCGTCTATCATGGTCCACATCTGGATGAGTCCGACAATCTGATTAATCCTCTTCATTTCCTACAGGGACGTAGGAAAGAAGCTGCAACTACATATCCTTAGCACGCGTCCGGCTCTGTGACCAATCTCTCTTTTCAGCGGCATTAGGAGCATCTAAGATATTAACTACCTCAGACTGAACGGATAGAATAGCACCCATGCCAGTAGTACCCCGCCTCTTTTCCAAAGCCTGCCTGTCACTGCTCCTGACGCTGCTTATTCATATTGGAACCAGCACGGCTGAAAGTCCATGGAAGAAATTGGAAGACGGCCTGGAGCTTGGAGTTTTTCATAACAACAAACAATCCCTGCTCAACAACAGCGAAATAACAGTATTGCGGGTCAACCCAAAACTCTGGGACATCAAACTCTATTCCATAAAGCAGTTTGGTTATGAAAAAGGCATCACCACAAAGGAGTGGAGCCGTCGCCACAATCTTACAGCCGCGATTAACGCCGGAATGCATCTTCCAGACATGTCCACCCACGTGGGTTATATGCAGGCTGGAAAAACGACCCAAGGCCGACGAGCCAGCAGTTATCATTCCCTGGCCGCGTTCTCACCCAAGGCAACAGGAATAACACCATTCAGAATCTTTGACCTGGATGAAACAGACGTGGATTTTGAGCAGATAAAAAAAGATTACACCCATGTAGTGCAGAACCTGCGTCTAATTAAACGACCAGGCGAAAACCGCTGGGAGCAAAAGAATAGACGCTGGAACGAAGCAGCCCTGGGCGAAGACAAACAGGGACGCGCATTGTTAATATACTCCAGCGGCCTGCTATCCATGCATGACTTCAACGAAGCGCTACTCTCTCTTCCTATAGATCTGGTAACCGCCCAACATCTGGAGGGCGGCAGGGAGGCGCAGCTTTACATCAATCACCCCGATTACACCAAGGAGCTAAACAATAGCATCGACCCTTTCTACCTGGGACAGAACCAAACCCTGGGGGCCTGGCCTATACCTAATGTTATTGGGGTTAGTAAAAAAAACCGTTCTGATTAGTCAGAGTAACCTTTATTAGCCAAGGGCGCGCAAAATCATCAAGCTACACCACTCTCCATCCAGACAATAGCCAGCACCAACAGCAGGATTCCGACCACAGCAAAAGCACTCTGAATCGGCTTTAACCGCATTATCACACCATACATCTGCCACTGGGTAAGATACTGAGCTGACTTAAGCAGAGGATATAGATGAGCCACAATCTGCTCTTCAGGAAAGAGTGGCTGATTGGTCCTCAGCGTAATCACGACATTGCCAACCATGATATGGTTGGGGGAATAACGGATGTATTCAGTTCTGGCCGCCGAGAAACGACCGCTGCCATCCACAGCGATCACCCTATCCCCCAGTATACCCAACCGTTGTCGGGTAAAACGGGAAACGACATACAAGACCACCACCCAGGTAGCCGGCATAATCCCTATGGCCAGAAAAAACCCGAGGGGCAGTTCAACACCTATCAGCACCCAAATCAAAGGGATTAAAAGCAGGCATAAAGCTGCAAAGGCCCACATCAACATTTTCATCTTGCGGATGAATTTGGGATCGGGATCTATCCAAAGGATTCCTGGCGTCTCAGGAGTAAGCGCCAACGCTTCGGGATCGGCTAACGGTATATTTTGGTCTAAAGCCATCTCTTGGCGCAGCCCGATGACCACACCAACAACGAAGAGTATGCCAAACAGACCGAGAACGAGATACATCCACCGGTAATAACTCTCTTTGCTCTGCGCCAGCTCCTGTACCCTCTCATCCAGCAAGCTGGATTCAAAATCCGGCAGACGTTCTCCCGCGGACGAAAAACGGTAGATCCGCCCCGCATTAAGATCGTTTACCAACACATCTTCACGAAAAGGCAAAACGGAAAAAACATCTGCTGTTTCAGGTAGCTCCAGTTCGCCAAGCCGCTCCCCATCTTTACTGAAGCGCACCACGATACCGTTCGCCATATTCTTATCTGAGTTCACCACCCAAAACTGCTCTTCCACCTCCATCACTCCCGACGTCCAGATATTACCACGCAGACTGGTCCCCACCTCAGCGGCAAGGAAACCCTGGACGGTTCTTTTAAAACCAGCATCTTCCACTTTGAACACTGCGATCTCATGACGATTGGCGTTGGCCACATAGGCCAGACCATCACGATAGATAACCTGGTTTGGAAATTTAAGCCCCTGTTTCGTTTGCGCCATCTGATCTCCCGTTGAAGAGATCAAAAGCAGGCGATGACGGGAAGAGTCGGCTACCAACACCTGATCTGTTTCCCAGTCGACCGTCAGAAAGAAACTCTGATTAAGATTATAGTTAGTGTCACCAAAGGGGACACAGGCCATGGCGGTAAGGTCGCAGCGGAACAACCCACCTCTTGCGGTTTCCAGGCCGGTTGGCTCCAGATTATCTCGACGAAAAAACTGCCGTATCTTATCGGATAAACTACGTTCATCCGCACCGATCCTAAGCAGCAGATCGCCATTACTAAAGAATGCAAAATCACCAATAACATCCTTCACCCCCAACTCTTTCAGGTCAATGCGGCGAATAGGCCGGCCTGCCCCATCATGCTCGAAAAGGTCTGTACCAAGCATGATATAGAGACCACCATAGGGTGATGTGTGCATATGTGTAAGGGTAGGCACCCCCACAGCAGCACTGCGTAGCGAAAAAATAGTCCACAACATAGCGCCAAACATCAGCAAGAGTAGCACGCTTGTAACTGGAGAAAGTTCTTTACGCATTGATCACCATCCTATAATCAGAGAATTCCCTGGGCAGTATATCTATTTATTTTTCTAAAATAATTGCCACATAAGTGCCGTTATGATCGCCACCGTTATTGTTGAGACTTTTGATTTGAGATTTTACAGAAATCCTTGCCTTACCATGTCTTTTTAATGTTTTTAAAAATCTTGCCCATTCACTATCCTCTGGCATAGTACATATTGCCCTGAAATCACCATCAACGGGCTCAATGAAGTCAAAGGAACTGTGTTGGATTACCAGCCTGGCGTTAAGCCCACTCTCTTTAAGCTTAATAAACAACAGTGCCCAGCCAGATAAAATGCCCAGCGCAGACATACTACCGCCAAATGCACTGTTTCTGTGATTTAGATTTGGCTCTAACGGCGCAGATATTTCAATTTTACGACCATCATAGTGAGTAACAACCGCACCCAAATGTGCGGTTAGGGGTATATGCTTATGTATATATGAAGTTAGCTCTGATTTGTTCATTGTTGTTTTTTGAGTTCCTTTCTCTGGCCTTTTTTAAATCAATCGACAACTCACCACATACTACTTCAACAATACCGCTCTCTGAAACGGGTTTCTTCGCCACCACCATCCATTCGTAGATTCAACTTGCTAGTGCAACAGGTGAGTTTAACCGGTATTAATGATCAGTTGGATAGAGATGGCACCATTGATCAGACCGCCCATGTCAATGCGGCCGTCCCATTCTGAAACTGATGACACTAACTAAGAACCGGACCTAGCGGCCAGAGCCTGCTTCTCCAGCATCCCCGTAATCTCATCCGCCGGAACAGGACGACTAAACAGATAACCCTGAGCCATCTCGCAGCCCTGTGCAACCAGATGGGAGAGCTGCTCTTCGGTCTCGACACCTTCCGCAATAACATGCAGGCCCAAACCGTGAGCCATGGCAATGGCGGCGTTCACTAGTTCTCTATCGGCAGGATCTTCCGTTATGTCGCTGACGAAACTGCGGTCAACCTTCAATGCCTCAAAAGGGTAATTGCGAAGATAACTGAGCGAGGAGTAACCGGTCCCGAAGTCATCCATTACAATACCAACCCCCAACCTGTTAAGCGCTTTCAGGGTCTCGTCAATATAGGCATGACCACTCATCAAAACACCTTCTGTCACTTCAAGTTCAATGTCAGCACTGTTGAGATCAAGCTCATCCAAGGCATCTTCTATGGTTTGCGCAAAGCTGGGATCACGAAACTGACGGGGAGAGACATTGATTGCGACCTTAACAGCAATGTTCAACACTTTCCGCCATGTCTTAACCTGCAACATGGCCTCACGAACCACATAGTGTCCGATGGTCACAATCTGTCCGGTCTGCTCCATGATGGGAATAAACTCATCTGGACTGATCTCACCTAACGTAGAGTTATTCCAGCGCAGCAATGCCTCAACCGCCACAATGTCTCGAGTAACTGCATCCAAAATTGGCTGAAAGTGAAGTTTGAATTCCTCCCGTTCCAGCGCCCCTTGCAGATACTCCTCAAGCTGCAGACGCCGAGAAACGCCCTGGTTCATGGCCTCAGTAAAATAGTTATAGGTGTTGCGTCCCTGCTCTTTGGAATGGTACATGGCAGTATCTGCATTCCGTAATAGCTCCGCCGGCGTTTCTCCATCGTCGGGGTAGATAGAGATGCCGATACTCACCGTAAGAATGAGCTCGCGTCCATCCAGCAGGAACGGTTTCCTGAAACCTGCAAGCAGCTTCTCCGCAACCGGATAAACCTCATCCAGAGTCGAGATGTTGCCCAAAAGCACAACAAATTCGTCGCCGCCCAAACGGCTGACTGTGTCATCAACCCGCACTGACGCTTGCAGCCGCTCGGCCGCCTGAATAAGGAGCTTGTCTCCCACCTCATGACTCATGGAGTCGTTGATCTTTTTAAAATCGTCCAGATCAAGAAATAGTACCGCCGCGAGGACGTCCTTGCGTTGCGCCTCTTTAATCAGCTGAGAAAGGCGATCCAAAGAGAGGAAGCGATTCGGCAGCGCAGTGAGACTATCATAATTGGCCTGATGAATAATCTTCTCCTGCTGCTGCTTCTGCAAGGAGATATCTTCTTTCACCGCCAGATAGTGAGTTACATCACCAGCCTCATCCAGCACTGGAGCTATATAGGCCCGCTCCCAGAACAGTGTGCCATCTTTTTTGCGATTCTGCAGTTCGCCCTGCCAATGGCGACCGGAGGTAATTACATCCCAAAGCTCTCTGAAATGGGAGGCTGGCGTGTCTTCTGGTTTCAGGACTTTTGGATTCTTACCAATGACCTCTGCGGCTGTGTAACCAGTAGACTCTACAAATGCCTGGTTAACATACTCAATAGTGCCTTGGGTGTCGGTCATAACCACAGAAACCGGGCTCTGCTCTACCGCCTGCAACAACGTTCGGATACGCTTTTCATCCTGTTTGCGTGAACTGACATCATGAAAACTAACCACGGCACCCACAACCTCACCGTCACGATAGACCGGGTTGCTGGAGTACTCCACAGGAAAGGAGGAGTTGTCTTTGCGCCAAAAAATATCATTCTCAATGAAGACCAGGTTTCCTTCTTTCAATACCTTGAACACAGGGCAGTCTGATTCGTGATGGTGCGAACCATCACTTTTTGTGTGGTGGATCAGCCCGTGATTACCACGATTTATCAGTTCATCTGCCTGGTAGCCCAGCATCTTACATGCAGCTGGATTTACGAAGGTGGTATTGCCCTGAGTATCAACTCCAAATATGCCTTCCACTGTGGTATCCAACAACAGTTGCAGTTGGTCTTCCGCCTGTTCCCGCCTTGCAATAACCCTTCCGACCCTCGATAAAGTAATGATCAAAAGATAGGCCGCCATACCTAAGGCAATTATTACCATAGGCAGACTGAACTTATCATACAGGCTCTCCGCCCGCTTCAACTCTGCGCTAAGAAAAACGATACGTTGCTGGCTGTCATAGAGAATTCTTGCCGCATTCTCCTGTGTGCGCTGTAGAACAGTGTCGATGGTCTTTATCAGGTTGCTGATTCTATCCTGATAATGGCCAGCATAAATCCTATTTGAGGAGATCTTTGATCGAACAGCCTCGTATAATGCGTACGAATCTTGATCTAGTTTTTCTATAGCCGGCCCTAACTCAAGGACCTCAAGGACATACCCTTCATCGGCTGGCTTCTCATAAGATGCGACCAGATCCATGATATTCTTTCCCGGAATGTTCGTGGCAATCACATCTCTAAACACCCCCCCATCACGCAGCACCGACAGGCCATTTTTAATCACCTTGATATTAGTATCGAATCGTTTTCTGAGGATGTTGAGCTCTACTTGACTATCCAGTGTGCTAAGTTTGAATAGCGTAGCCTTGGCGGCAAAGAGTTGCTGGTAGATGGAAATACCTATGTCTTGACGAGCCAGCTGGTTGTTCAGACGATATTCAATCGATTCGCTCTTGGCGCGAAGGATAAAATGGAGAAGGGCAAGTATCAAAACGATGGCAATGATAGAGAATGCCAGGCCGATGATTTGTCGTTGAATTGGATGCTCGGCGAGTTTCGCCATAATTATTTTACTCAATCAATATGGTAGAGCCCATAACGGTCAAAGATTTGCTGCCCTTCCGGCGATGCTGCGTAATTCATAAATTTATTCGCGATATCCGGATATTTAGAAGTAGCAAGCAAACCAAGAACCAGGCGCTTTTTCTTTGCCAGCCTCCCATCGATAGGAATGGAGTCTATATAGGGCGCATTCTCTTCCCAGGTGGATGTGGCATGCCAGTTGACAACCAAGTCAGCTTCGCCCTTTTTCAGCACCTCAACCAGCCGCTTAGAGTCGGTGGTCATCTCTTTTACATTGCCCATAACTTGGTCGAACATATTGGCAGTAGTGAGTATCTTTTTTGTCTCTTTTCCGATGCTGCCACTACTGGGATTGCCAATCACAACATAGAGATCAGGGTTCTTCAATGCATCCAGACTCGCCGGAATCGACTTGGGATTACCCTCCCTCACCATCATCGCTGCCTTGTTGTATCCAACATGGGCCGAACGTAATACCAGACCCTCTGATTTTGCCTGCTGGATGTAGGATTCTGAACCAGGCAGGTAGAGATCCCCAATCCTATTAAACTTTATGGAATTTAGCAGATTCCCGGAGCCACCCTTCAAGATTGATATTTTAACGTCTTCACGCTGCTCAATAATTGATGCTATCTGCGACACCGGTTGAATCATGGTGATGCCACAATACACCAGGAGCTCTTTTTTGGGTTTAGGTTGTTCCGGATCAAGAAGTATAGAATAGAGGGAGAAAGTGGCTAGGCATAACAGCCCGAGGATGAAGAATGATGTTATCGCTCTTATATTCATGCCAGATTACTTTTTTTATGACAGATCCTTTGTGTACGACGGGATCTATCCCTCTGGCCCCACTACTCCCCATATTTAACCCTGAGTAATCCCTATTTGCAATATTATATAATCAGGCGATAAAAAGAATCTATGAACTAGTTTCCTTCTTTGCAGAAAAAAGGGGAAACCACCACCTGATTGCGCCCGTTCTCCTTAGCCATATACAGCGCCTTATCGGCACACTCAAGCATTCGTATCGATATCTCTTCCACGTCCTGCACCCCATCATCACGCGGTTGTCCAAGCGTTGTCAGGCCTACAGAGATTGAAATAGACAGGTGGCCGTCGTTATAGGTATAGGCTTCCGCATTCACCGACATCCTCAGACGCTCGGCAATATCTTTTGCCCGCTCCAGCCCAGTGCCTGGCAAGGCAACCACGAACTCCTCACCACCATAGCGGGCAACAATATCGCAGGCTCTGACTTGCTTTTTGATAACCGATACCATGCGCGTTAATACCAAATCGCCCACACTGTGCCCGTAGGTATCGTTAACTTTTTTAAAGTAATCGACATCAAGAAACATACAGGATAAATCTTCCTGGTTGCGTAAACTACGGGCAATCTCGTCTTTAATGCGAAGATCAAAATAGCGCCGGTTGTACGCATGGGTAAGAGCATCCTGATAACCTATTTCCTTAAGGCGCTGCTGGTTTAAACAGTTTTCTATAGCAACTGCCACCATAACAGATAACTTTTGTAGGAAATCGGTCGCGTGACTACTCTGGTAGCGATCGTAATCGCCGCTTATTAGCAGCAATGCTCCGATGATATTACTAGCGCGGATTAATGGTAAGAATGCGGCACTCTGAAACTCTTCTGTATAGTCCAGTTTATCAACTATCCAGCTATAGTTTTCCAACGCCTCTGCCCCCAGCACAGGACAATTTGACAGACTCTGGATTTTTTCCTGGTCCGTTTCCGGATTAATGAAATGTAAATGCCTTTTCGAACGACGCCTTGCCCCTTCGTCACAGCCGAAAAAAAGGTGCTCTGCATCAGAGTCATAATCAACAATACACAGAACAACATCTTGCAATTGGAAACGTACCCGCAACTGGGTTAACAGCATATCTCTTAGCTGAGCAGGCGAACTGGACCCGATAATTTCAAATCCAAATGAGTCAAATAACTCCTGTTTCTTTTCGTTTGCCCGAGCCTGCTTGAGAAGGCTATCCAACTTTCGGCGCAGCATGCGATTTTCTTTATTAATCATGTCGCCCATAGTCAATGTTTATATCAAATACTAAAGCCGAAAAAAAAGCGATAGATCAATTATTAAAAAACAGTGCAGCCTTTCCACGTTTAGAAACCATCCCAAGGGCTGATATTCTCTATATGCGTACGATCTCTTTATGCATCCCCATTGTAAGTATTTATCTCCTACCTAACTATGAAGCGAAACCCCTACGTCTCACAACCACCAACCCCAGCAACAGTGATGCCAATATCACCACACCCCAATTGCCGGCCATGGCATAGGGCGTACTACCTAACATTGGAATAATCTCACCCCTAAGCACATACTCCCTGTTGATTGGCGAGACAGAGATAAGTTGTCCTTTAGGGCCAATGAATGCAGATATGCCAGTATTGGTTCCGCGCAGTTGATAACGCCCGGTCTCTAAAGAGCGCATACGGGCAATTTGCAGATGTTGCGGCAGGGCAATGGAGTCACCAAACCAGGCATCGTTACTGACGTTTACCAGAAACTCCGCATCCGGCATAGCCTGTATGATCTCCTCTCCGAAGGCGTCTTCGTAACAGATGGATACCCCAGCCTTGCGCCCTAGCACCTGTATCAGTGGCTGCGCTGCCTCCCCTGCGGAGAAACTGGACATGGGGATGCGCAAATAATCGATCAGCGGTTCCAGCAACCAGCGCATGGGCATGAACTCGCCAAACGGCACCAGATGCCTTTTAAAGTAGGCGTTACGTACCGAACCGAGAGAGCTGACGGAGTTAAAATAGCGCTCACCGCTATCTTCCCACACCGCAATACCAACCAGCAGGTCACTACTATGCCTCTGCGCCTCTTGTTCCAGCCCCTTCCATAGATCCTCTTCCAGTTGATGGTAATAGTCCGGGATCGCCGTCTCTGGCCAGACGATCAGATCGCTATCCCACTCCTGGCGCGTCAGCTTCAGATAGGCATCTATGGTCGGCTGCCTTGACTCGGGCTGCCACTTCAAACCCTGCACAACATTAGCCTGAATGATGCTGACCTTTATCCCATCACCAGATGGTCTGGTCCACTCTTTCTGGGTTAGGAGCCAACCACCACCCCATATAAAGCAAAGAATCAGTAGCGCTGGAACCCAGGCCCTCAGACTCTTCATCACCGCCACCAGGCAAGCCGCAGAGATCACCACCGCCAGACTCACGCCATAGACCCCAAGCAGGGGGGCATAACCTTGTAGGGGTGTTCCGATCTGGGAATAGCCCAGGGAGAGCCATGGGAATCCGGTCAAAAACCAGCCGCGCACCCACTCCAGCAGGACCCAAAGCGGCGCATAGAGTGCCAACTGAACTGGCCAGTCTGATGCGCCAGCGATGCGCTTGCCTAACCAGGCCAAAAGAGCATAGAACAGGGCAATACCTGCGGTGAAGGCCAGGGTGATGATTATGGCCAGCAGATGCCCAACACCACCGAACTGATCGATACTGATGTGCAGCCAGAACACGCCTACACCTAACAGCCCCAGGCCAAAGGCCCACCCCAGACGAAAGGCCATAGGGGGATCAGAATCCAGTAACAGCAGGAGCAGAATGGCTGGACCCAACAGGGCTAGGTGATAGAGATCAAAAGGGGCAAAGGCAAATACCGTGACTGCGCCCGCGCTAAAGGCGATGAGGAGTTTTATTATTGATATAAGGCTTGGCATGCGTTGACAGCTATAGCTCACTCATCCTTAGGCAGCAAACGCACCTCAAGCAGGTGTATGCGACGGCTATCCGCCCGCAATACCTTGAACTTGAATCGATCTATATCCACCCGCTCACCCCGCTTAGGCATATGACCCAGGGCGTTAGTGACCAGTCCGGCCATAGTGTCGAACTCGTCTGCGTCCAGATCCACATCAAAGTATTCATTGAAGTCGTCAATGGGGGTGTGGGCCTTAATAGTAAATTCGGTTTCGCTGCGTTTCAGGATGACGGATTGATCATCAAAGTCATGCTCATCCTCGATCTCGCCCACGATCTGTTCCAGCACATCCTCAATGGTCACCAACCCGGCCGCGTCCCCGTACTCATCCACCACTATGGCCATGTGGTTGCGGTTGGCGCGGAACTCATTTAGCAGCACATTGAGGCGTTTACTCTCCGGCACAAACACGGCAGCACGCAGCAGGTCCCGCACATAGAAACGTTTGGCCTGATCGCCGCAGTAGGCCAGCAGGTCTTTGGCCAACAGAATACCTATGACCTCACTGCGATCATCATCTATCACCGGAAATCTGGAGTGGGCGGAGTCTATGACAATGGGCAGGATCTTATCCAGCGGATCTTCCCTATTGATTACCGTCATCTGGGCCCGAGGAATCATGATGTCACGCACCCGCAGTTCTGAGACCTGCAGCACCCCTTCCATCATGGAGAGGGCCTCTGAATCCAGAAGGTGTTGTGCCTTTGCCTCTTTTAATAGAGCAATCAGCTGCTCACGATTTTCCGGTCCTTCATTGAATACTCGGGCCAGCCTTTTCAGCCATGGTTTTAGGTTAAAACTATTGCCAGGTTCGTCGTTACTCATCTGTTCCTTCTTCATAAGGATTCTGAAATCCAAGGCTGCCCATCACTTCCATTTCCAGCTGCTCCATTATTTCCGCAGCGTTCTCATCCTGATGATCATATCCTAAAAGATGCAACACTCCATGCACAACCATGTGCGCCCAGTGCGCCTCCTCGGATTTACCCTGCTCCTTGGCCTCACGTACTACCAGGGGGGCGCATATGACCAGGTCTCCCAGCAGACTGCTTTCGACCACTGCGGGTATATCTGAGGGAAAAGAGAGGACGTTGGTGGGCCTGTCCTTACCACGGTACTCCCGATTCAGATCCCTAATCTCCTCCTCATCCACCAGCCTGATCACTATCTCGGCCTGCTCCCGCTCTTCACGCAGAGCGGCACTACACCACTCTACAAAGCTACTCTCTACAGGAGTATCTCCAAGTTGAGTATGATTTTGGATTTCCAACTCCAGATTCACCTTCTCTCCCTATTACGATCATGCTCCTCGTAGGCATTGACGATGCGTAGCACCAGGGGATGACGCACCACATCACTAGATTTGAAGAAGGTAAAGCTGATGCCGTCCACATCCACCAACACCTCAGATGCCTCACGCAGACCTGACTTCTGCCCACGGGGGAGATCTATCTGGGTCACGTCGCCAGTAATCACAGCAGTGGAACCAAAGCCGATACGGGTCAGAAACATCTTCATCTGTTCCGGGGTGGTGTTCTGGGCCTCATCCAAGATGATGAAGGAGTCATTCAGGGTGCGGCCGCGCATGTAGGCCAGGGGCGCAACCTCAATTACGTTACGTTCGATCAACTTGGCTACCCGCTCAAAGCCCAGCATCTCATACAGGGCGTCGTACAGAGGCCGGAGATAGGGATCAATCTTGTCGGCGAGATCGCCAGGCAAAAACCCAAGCTTCTCTCCCGCCTCTACCGCCGGACGCACCAGCAGTACTCGTCTCACCTTATCCCGCTCCAGCGCCTCTACTGCACAGGCCACCGCCAGATAGGTCTTACCGGTGCCGGCAGGGCCCACGCCAAAATTGATGTCGTGGGTGACGATGCGATGCAGGTACTCTTTCTGGTTGGGACCACGAGCCCGCACCATACCGCGCTTGGTCTTTATCACCACATCTGGCACATCTTTTTCTGCATCTTCCCGCAGAAGCTCTTCTATGCCGGACTCCTGCAGATAGAGGTGCACCAGTTCCGGGGTGAGCACCTCATTCTCTGAGGTAGCATACAGTCCCTTCAAAACTTCCGCACAGGCGCGGGTTGCATCCGATTCGCCAATAAGTCGAAAGTGATTGCCGCGGTTGTTGATCTCCAGCCCCAGGCGTCGCTCAATCTGGCGCAGGTTCTGGTCTAGCTGACCGCAGAGATTGGACAACCGGTGGTTGTCTTCCGGGGTTAGCACCAGGTCTATTGATTCGGGATGGTCTGACACGTTATCGGTATTTAGAAATCGACTGCTATTAGGTTATAAATATAAACAACTAAAGTAGAACATCTATATTAACATCAGATGACCGTTAGCTACCGTCTTTTAATAATAGTTCATCCACCAGCTCACCGCGCAGTGAATTAGGCAGGGCCTCGGTTATAGCCAGTTCCACAAAGCCACCGATCAACTCCTGAGGACCTGTGAAATTTACCACCCGATTGTTCTCGGTGCGGCCAGCAAGCTGATTGCTGTCTTTGCGCGACACCCTCTCTACAAGCACCCGCTGCACACTACCCACCATGCGCCGGCTTATCTGCTGGGCCATCTCATTGATGCGCTTCTGCAGCCGCTCCAGCCGCTCCTGTTTCACCTCAACCGGGATATCATCCTCGTACTCGGCCGCTGGTGTACCCGGCCTGGCGCTAAAGAGAAAACTAAAAGAGTGATCAAAACCAACGCTTTCGATCAACTCCATGGTGCGCTCAAAGTCTTCGTCGCTCTCACCGGGAAAGCCCACAATAAAATCGGATGAGATGCTTATATCTGGCCGAACTTCGCGTAATCTCTTAATCTTGGCCTTGTATTCAAATGCCGTGTGTCCCCGCTTCATCAGCGCCAGGATACGATCTGAACCAGACTGCACCGGTAGATGCAGATGGCTCACCAACTCTGGCACCTCGCCATAGACATCGATCAGGCTATCGGAAAACTCCACCGGATGGGAGGTGGTAAAACGTACGCGTTCAATACCATCCACCCCAGCCACAGCGTGGATCAACAGGGCCAGGTCCGCGCTCTCACCGTCTGCCATCACCCCGCGAAATGCATTCACGTTCTGCCCCAGCAGATTCACCTCACGCACGCCCTGTTGCGCCAACTTAGTCACCTCGGCGATCACATCATCAAGGGGACGGCTAATCTCTTCCCCGCGGGTGTAGGGCACTACGCAGTAGGTGCAGTATTTGGAACACCCCTCCATCACAGAGACGAATGCAGATGGGCCGTCGGCCCTGGGTTCGGCCAGGCGGTCGAACTTCTCGATCTCAGGGAAGCTGATATCAATAACAGGCGCATGCTCTCTTCGGGCGCTCTCTAGCATCTCCGGCAGGCGGTGCAGGGTCTGGGGTCCGAACACCAGATCCACATAAGGTGCACGTTCACGGATGGCGTCTCCCTCCTGACTGGCCACACAGCCACCCACACCGATCACCAGTTCTGGCCGCTTCGCCTTCCAGGGACGCCAGCGCCCCAGCTGAGAGAACACCTTCTCCTGAGCCTTCTCGCGGATAGAGCAGGTATTGAGCAGCAGCAGATCTGCCTCCTCCGCCCGCTCGGTCAATTGGAAGCCATGGGACTCCCTGAGCAGATCCGCAATCTTATCGGAATCGTACTCATTCATCTGGCAACCGAAGGTTTTAATAAAGAGTTTCCCGGACATGGGCACCACAGAGCTTTGAAAAGGGGCGTTAGGTTACATCCAGACGCGCAACTTTTCCAGTTTCTTCCTCAACTTATGACTCAAGACTTGCCCTTGCTCCGCCTAATTCCCTGCACCAGCTCCAAGGCAGATTTATCGCATGAAGGCAGTTCCGCATCCGACTCTGCCAGAGGCTCCGTCCTTTCTCCCCACTTCAGCAGATGGGCGTTCCAGGTGAGACCGCCACCGAAGGCAGGCATCAGGATATTGCTACCTGGTTTCACTCTTCCATCTTCCAAAGCCTCTACCAGAGCAATTAGCGCGGTAGCTGCAGACATATTGCCGTAGCGATGAATGTTAACAAATACCTTCTCCTCTGGAATACCAGCCCGATGGGCCACTGCGTCCACAATGCGCAAATTGGCCTGATGGGGCACCACCAGATCGATCTCATCCGCAGACAAACCGGCCTTCTTCAGTACATCTTCGCTAGCATCAGCCATACCCTTGACCGCCCGCTTGAAGATCTCCTGCCCCTCAAAATTCCACTCAATATCACCCAGCGTCCTGCCCTGATTGAACCATTCGACGCCAAAACCCTGCAGACTCAGGATATCTCTCACCTCACCGTAGCAACCCAGGGATTCGGCCATGACCCCTTCTCTGTTTTCGCTCGCCTCCAGTATGAAGGCGGCAGCGCCGTCGCCAAACAACACGGCCACGTTACGGTTATCCCAATCCATCACCGGCGAGATGACCTCAGCGCCGATCACCAGGGCGTTGTTTACCACGCCGGAGCGAATCATGCTGTTGGCCACAGTCAGGGCATAGAGGCCACTGGTGCAGGCGGTATTCACATCCATACAGGCTGCGTTTTTTGCTGCCAACATCTTTTGCAGACCAGAACAGGTGTTAGGACAGAGACTGTCTGGGGTGGTGGTTCCATAAACAATCAGGTCAATATCTTCAGGGGTCTTGCCCGCTGCAGCCAAGGCACGCTGGGCCGCAACATGGGCCAGTTCGGTGTTAGAGACATGGGAGATCCGTCGCTCCTGCATCCCAGTGCGTTTACGTATCCACTCATCATCCGTTTCAAGAAAGGTTGCAAGATCATCGTTGGTCAGGACAGCGGGTGGGAGACACTTTCCCCAACCGGTAATAGCGGCATATCTCATCATTTCACTCTTTTTGTATAACTACTTTACTCTTCCCCGTCTAGACCGACAGCCAGACGTACCCCCTGATCAATGGCCCGTTTTGCATCTAGCTCCGCAGCTACATCCGCTCCACCGATTATATGTAAAGGAATTTTTACCACATCCTGCAGCTCCCGTCTCGGCTCCTGTCCGGCGCAGATCACTATGTTATCCACTGCCAGCAGCCTTGGCGCCCCATCAACTGTCAGATGCAGGCCCTTATCATCGATCTTTTGGTATTCACACTTGTTTAGCATCTGCACATGCTTCATCTTCAGATCGGCACGGTGAATCCACCCGGTTGTTTTACCAAGCTCTGCTCCAACCTTGGCGGCTTTTCGTTGCAACAGATACACCTCCCGCGGCGATGCCTCGACTCTCCTGGGCACACCGGTAACGCCGCCCCTGGCCTTCAGGGACATATCCACGCCCCATTTCTGCATAAACACCTTTATATCCCTGCTGCTATCTTCAGAACCGTGGGTCAGCAGCTCGCAGATGTCGAAACCTATTCCTCCTGCGCCTATGACCGCCACCTTAGCCCCAACCTCTGCCCCCTTGATAACATCGATATAGGAGAGCACCTTTTCGTGCTCGATCCCCTCGATAGCTGGAGTCCTTGGTACTATTCCGGTGGCGAGTATCACCCGATCAAATCCGCCGCTGTTCAGATCATCCGCCGAGACTTCACGGTTCAGCCTGACCTCAACCCCGCTCAGCTCCAACTGCTTACCAAAATAACGCAGGGTCTCATAAAACTCCTGTTTGCCCGGGACTCTCTTAGCAAGATTCAGCTGCCCCCCTATCTCATTGGCCGCATCAAACAGGGTAACCTTGTGGCCGCACTTCGCCGCCGTTGTGGCAAAGGCCAGACCAGCAGGACCAGCGCCCACCACTGCCAATCTCTGTGGCTTGTCTGTGGCCTTAATCTCTATCTCGGTTTCATGACAGGCCCTGGGGTTTACCAGGCAGCTGGTGAGCTTACCGGCAAAAACATGATCGAGACAGGCCTGATTACATGCGATGCAGGTATTGATCTCATCTGCCCGTCCCTGCTCACTCTTAACCACGAACTCAGGATCAGCCAGAAATGGCCGTGCCATGGAGACCATATCTGCATCGCCACTCTTCAAGATGGCCTCAGCAACTTCAGGCGTGTTTATACGATTAGAGGTAATAACCGGGATAGACAGCTCCTGTTTTACCTTTGCGGTAACCCAAGAAAAGGCGGCCCGCGGAACCTTGGTGGCAATGGTGGGGATACGTGCCTCATGCCAGCCTATACCTGTGTTGATGATGGTGGCACCAGCCTGTTCCACCGCCTTACCCAGGGCAACCACCTCATCATAGGTGCTTCCCCTCTCAATCAGATCCAGCATAGATAGACGGAAAATGATGATGAATTCATCGCCAACCTCTGCCCGCACCCTACGCACCACCTCAACCGGCAGGCGCATTCTATGGGAGTATTCACCGCCCCACTCATCATCACGCTGGTTGGTGTAACTAACAATAAACTGGTTCAAGAAATAGCCTTCAGAGGCCATGATCTCTACGCCGTCATAACCAGCTCTTTGCGCCAGAGACGCACAATTTACAAAGGCATCTATCTGCTGCTCTACCTCTTCTGCGCTTATTGCCCTGGGGGTATAGGGATTGATGGGGGCCTTGAGGGCGGAGGGGGCAATTAGTTTATCGTTAAATGCGTAACGGCCAGTATGCAGGATCTGCATGCAGATCTTTCCACCTTCAGCATGTACCGCCTTGGTTATCAATCGATGATCTGGTAGCTGCGACTCTTCCATCAATGTTGTCGCACTCGCATGCACTGCACCCTCCCTGTTAGGACCGATCCCGCCTGTGACTATTAAGGCCACACCACCACGAGCGCGCTCGGCATAGAATGCGGCCATGCGTTCGAAGCCACCGGGAAGCTCTTCCAGCCCCAGATGCATAGAACCCATTAGCACCCGATTCTTTAGGGTGGTAAATCCCAGGTCCAGGGGTCGAAAGATATGGGGATAACCACCTGTTGACTTATTTTCTGATGACATTGCATCCATGTTTATACTTTCCAATGATATTTACCCTACTTAACAAATAAATTGATTAATCTTCTGGCATCGGAGGTTCTATTGGGCCTAAGGGCTCAAAGGCGGTCGCCCTTTTCTGGGCCTTCGCTGTAAAGCTCTCCAGAATATCCGCCTGCTGGAACATGCCTGCCTGCCAGGTCGCAACATATTCCAGACTGTCGGCAACACTATGGTCACGGGCATAGTTGAACATTAGCTTACTGCCCATAACCGCAACCGGAGAGTTAGCCGCAATCTGCCGGGCAATCTCCATTACCCCTTCCAGCATAGAGTTGGCATCAGGGAATACTCTATTCACTAGTCTGCTAGAGAGGGCCTCCTCCGCTTCCAGCTTGCGGGCGGTATATGCCAACTCCCTGGCCAGGCCAGGACCTATAATGGATGGAAGCCGCTGCAGGGTTCCCAGATCGGCGGTCATGCCAATGGCTGTCTCTTTGATGGTAAAGAAGGCATCCTCACTGCAGTAACGGCTATCGCAGGCAGCAACAAGATCCAACGCCCCACCGATACATCCGCCCTGAATAGCCGCCAAAACCGGCATCCGCAACTGCTCCAGCCGGGTAAAGCACTCCTGAAGATCAAGAACCAGACGGCGTATAAACTCGCCACGTCTAGCAGGTTCGCCGCTGAACAACCTTGGATCGGGATTGGAGAATATCTCCAGATCCATACCCGCAGAGAAGTGTTTCCCGGTAGAAGAGATTACTAAAGCCCGGATATCCTCGGCCTGTTGAACCTCATCCAGGACCTGGGGCCACTCTCGCCAGAACGACCGGTTGAAAGAGTTGTAGAACTCAGGACGAATTAGCTGCAGATGGGCGATGGCACCGTCCATAGTCAATCTGATTGTGCTGTATTCCATAAGATTGCCTTCTATATCTTGACAGTGTTAAGATTGAACCGAATGATTGACATTGTCAAGATCTAATTGGTAGCGTTCCAGCATGAAAAAAGAAAAACCACCATATCACCATGGCGATCTGCACCAGAGCCTGATCACTGCCGCGAAAGAGATCCTGCAAACCTCAGGACTTAATTCACTGAGCATTAGAAAGCTGGCGGAAAAAACCAACGTATCCCGCGCCGCACCCTATCATCACTTCAAAGACAAAAATGAGCTTCTTTGCGCTATCGCCGAGGATGGCTTCCTGCAGCAGGATGCCTTGATTGAGGCGGAACTGGTTGCATCTCCAGAGACCGATCCTTCTCATAGATTCGAAAGATTTATCCTGGCGTTCCTGCGCTTTGCCGCAAAAAATAAAGAACAGTATGACCTCATGTACGGAGGCACCATTTGGAAAAACGGAACCCCCACCGAGACCCTTTCCCAGATCTCAAAGACCAGTTTTAAACTCTGGTTGGGTGAGATAGATAAACTGCAGCAGGCAGGGGTGCTAAAACAGGACGCGTCCGCGCTACGTCTGGCTCAGGTGACATGGGCTACACTACACGGCTTGTGCCACCTATCGAACGAACGTGTCTATATTGACCCCAAGGACATTGATGACATGGGGCGCACTGCGGTTAGGCTGCTTTTATCACAGTAGCAACCAGACAATTTCAGATTACTCTGCCCTCCATTAAAGATGCCTGTTCCCAGGTAAATGTAAATTCTTGCTTTGGCTCTTCAGATTATTTGAATTTTAGCTGAATACCCATATTCTCCAGCAGTTGGCTTTTGTTGGATTGTAATGTCAGTAGCAATTCCCTTCTGGCATCATCCTCGGAAAGCCCCTTCTCAATCAGCAAGTTGAGTAGTTTGTCAAAAAGTAATCGGCGACGGCGTCCATTATTAGAAGTATCACGACGGTTTAAAAAGAATTCCATTAATGTAGAGCCGCAAATACAGTTCCGATAAAGCTCCACACTCGGATCATCCCCTTCTTCCGGACAGCCGATATTTTCTAAAAGTCCACTTCTTCCTTCTAATTGTCTGGTTTTACGGATAAATTCTTCGACGGAGAGGTACACCCTGCCACAAGTTGAACACTTGCGCGGAAATGCGGACTCGGATAACTCGCGGAGACCATTCAGTAACGCTTCTTCCATGGCAATTACTCAAGATCTTTAGTTTATAAAACGAATGTAACTCATTCGTATAGCACAGAAGAGTATCTTTTCAAGCTACTCCATTAAAATGACATTTTCGGCCCGCCAGTAAATTCACAGCAGTTTCAGAGACCAACCAGCTCCCCATGCAGCCCCTGAAAACGGGGGATATCCACCAGATCACGTGATCTGATCGCCTTCGGATTATATTCAACTACCACCAGGTGTGGATGATCAGGATTTATAAGAACGGAAACAACGCCATCACGCTTGCGAAATGCCTCTTCCAGCTTTTTTTTGCCATCTTCATCCAGAGTCTCATCTACATGGATGGTTACATCGGCTAGATCGATATCCATTATGCGCCCCCTTTCTTTATTTTCATTCAGGATATAACTAAAGCATAAACCATCCTGCCGCCGCCGGGGTAGGTTTTCTTTCCGTTAAACCGAGGGAAGTTCCGATTTCCCTGCCAGTCCTGTTCAGGCGCTCGGTTTGCTCAACGAGCCTATTCTCTGTCCCAGGAGAACCGATAATGAGCTAAGTACCCCAGGCTGGAATAGAAGGATGTTCAATGATCCGCCGTTCAACACAGCAATAGCCAAATACTCTCGGGTCACTCCCGCTTGGACTGCAGCTGGTTTATATACTCCTCGCTTTGGCGATACTCACCAGGAGTCATCCCAGTCCAGCGTTTGAATGAGCGAAAAAAGGCAGATGGCTCTTCAAACCCCATAAGCCCAGCAACATCGTTGATAGATAGCTGGGGAGAATTCATATAGTTGATGGCACTCTTTTTGCGGCACTCATCTTTGATCTGCTGAAAGGTAGTACCCTCATCCAGCAGACGCCGGCGCAATTTGGATAACGACATATTCAGTGTATTCGCCACCTCCTTGGCTGTCGGAATGGGCATGCTGAAATCACGCCCGATGAGTGCGACTATCTGTGATTCGAGGCTGGCGCTATCATCCGCCATCACCAGCAACTGATATGGCGCAGTCTTCAAAAATCCGCGCAGGGTCTCTTCGGTCTGGATTATGGGATATTCCAGATAGCGCGCCGGAAATACCATGGCGTTATCGTGTTGGTCAAATCTCAGTTCTGACTGAAATTTCTTGTGAACCCCCGGGATTGCGTCCTGCTCGGAAAAATTAAAATAGGCCGCCCTTAACTCAAGCCGCTCTCCAATCAGCCAGCTAACGAAATGGTGCCACATGGAGAGGGAGGTACAGATACTGGAGGGCGGTTCAGATGCGATGAGGTTTTCTATCTCTGCTGTGTCAAGGCTGTCCAGGCCGGCAAAGGTAATCTTGGCGAAGCGTCCCTTCTTTTCCAACTTGGGTTTTATCTTGGTACCTTTTACTATCTCGTGGAAATCACTGGCACGGCGGATTGCATGACCCAGGTTTCGGCACTGGATGATTGCATGACACATCATCCGGAAGGCACCGTTGGGCAAACTTCCACCACTCAGCATACCGAAATACTCATCCTGAGTGATGTACATTATGCGTTGATAGAGGAATCCGAATTTTTTCGCCGGGAACTCCGTTTGGTGTTGAATCTCCGCCGGATCTATACCAACGCTTGCGAGCAGTTCGTTTACATCATAATCCTGCGCGGCAACCTGATCTAACAGTTGCTTTACATAACCAGTCGGCACTGTGATGGTTTGTTTCATTTCGCCCGTCTCAAAATCTCACTCTGCAAGCCTGAACTACACACTTTAATGTGCGGATCAAACTACCATGTTATGAACGGCTTTTCCAAATCGCAGACAACAGCTCTACATATTTGGATAGTTGGGACCGCCGCTTCCCTCGGGTGTGGTCCAGCGAATATTGTGGGTAGGATCTTTTATGTCGCAGGCCTTGCAGTGCAGGCAGTTCTGGGCATTGATCTGGAGTCTCTCCTCCCCCTCTTCCTCCACAATCTCGTACACCCCTGCCGGGCAGTAACGCTGTTCCGGGGCAGCATAATCTTTAAGATTGAGAGAGATTGGAACGGCCTCATCCTTTAACTTAAGATGAATCGGCTGATCCTCTTCATGGTTGGTACTGGAGAGATAGACCGAACTCAGACGATCAAAGGTAATCTTGCCGTCCGGCTTGGGATATTCGATCTTAGCGCATTCACTCGCGGGTTTCAGCTGTTTTCTATCTTCACCATGGTGACTCAAGGTCCATGGAGCCCTGCCTCGAAACAGCTTTAGATCTATACCGGCATAGATGGTACCCCCCAGCAGATTCCATTTGGCAAAGGCCGGACGAAAATTACGCGCCTGATGCAGCTCGCTGTGGAGCCAGGAGTTTTTGATAGCCTCAGGATAGCTGATCAGCTCATCACTGCTGCGCCCCTGGGACAATGCATCAACCAGGCTCTCCGCCGCCAGCATCCCACTCTTCATGGCGGTGTGGGACCCCTTTATCTTGGGGACATTAAGGAAACCGGCGCTGCATCCAATCAGGGCGCCACCCGGAAAGATCAGACCGGGCAGGGATTGCATACCACCTTCACTCAGGGTACGGGCGCCATAGGAGATACGCTTGCCGCCTGCAAAATAGCCGCGTATGGCCGGATGGGTCTTGAATCTCTGCATCTCCTCATAGGGAGAGAGATGTGGATTGGCGTAATCGAGCCCCACCACCATGCCAACCGCCACCTGGTTGTCTTCCAGGTGATACATGAAACTGCCGCCATACACATCCTGCTCCAGGGGCCAGCCGGCGCTATGCACCACAAGTCCTGGCTTATGTTTCTCGGGTTCTATCTGCCACAGCTCTTTAATGCCCAGCCCATAGGTTTGGGCCTCACATGTAGCATTGAGCCGGAACTTCTCGATCAACTGCTGCGACAGGGATCCACGACAACCCTCTGAGAACAGGGTGTACTTGGCATGTAGTTCGATCCCGGGCTCAAAGCTACTTTTCTGCTCCCCTTCTCGGTTGATGCCCATATCGCCGGTGGCGATACCTTTGACCGATCCATCATCATTGAACAGCACCTCGGCTGCGGCAAATCCTGGATAGAGCTCAACCCCCAGCCCCTCGGCAATCTCTGCCAACCAGCGGCAGAGATTGCCCAGGCTGGCGATATAGTTACCATGATTGTTCATCTGCGGAGGCAGCGTCCAACCCGGAAAAGGGAGAGCCTTCTTCTCGGTCAGAAACAGGAACTTGTCATCCTTAACCGGAGTGTTCAGGGGAGCACCCATCTCCTGCCACTTAGGCAACAGCTCTGACAGGGCACGCGGCTCTATGATGGCGCCAGAGAGTATATGAGCCCCGATCTCGGAACCCTTCTCCACCAGACAGACGCTAAGATCTAGCCCCTGCTCGGCGGCCAACTGCATGATCCGGATAGAAGCGGCAAGCCCGGAGGGACCACCACCCACAATCACTACATCATAGTTCATGCTCTCTCTTTCCACGCTACTTCTCCAGTTAGATTCAGGAATCGATGAATATCCGCCTACTGCACACAGGCCCTACAGTGCGTCGGTTAGCTCAGGAACCACATCAAACAGGTCGGCCACCAGGCCATAGTCCGCCACCTCAAATATAGGGGCATCCTCATCCTTGTTGATGGCTACGATCACCTTACTCTCTTTCATCCCGGCCAGGTGCTGAATGGCGCCACTGATACCCACTGCGATGTAGAGGCCAGGGGCCACAATCTTGCCGGTCTGCCCGACTTGATAGTCGTTGGGGACATAACCGGCATCTACAGCAGCGCGGGAAGCACCCACCGCAGCACCCAGTTTGTCGGCAAGGGCATCAATCAGTTTGAAGTTGTCACCACTACCCAGACCACGTCCACCCGAGACCACCACAGCGGCATCGGTTAGTTCCGGACGATCGGATACGCTCAGCTCCTGGCTGACAAAACTGGACCCGGCAAAAGATGCGGCCGCCGGGATATCCTCGATAGGGGCGGATCCCCCTTCGGAAGCCGCCGCATCAAAGGCGGTGCCTCTAACAGTAATCACCTTGATCCCGTCACTACTCTGCACCGTCGCTAATGCATTACCGGCGTAGATGGGACGCACGAATGTGTCCCCAGACTCAACGCTAATGATGTCGCTGATCTGGGCCACGTCCAGCTTGGCGGCGATTCTGGGCATATAGTTTTTACCGCTGGTGGTGGCCGCGGCCAGGATGTGACTGTAGTTATCAGCAATACCGACAACCAACTGGGACACACTCTCCGGCATGGCGTGCTCATAGGCCGGATCATCACACAGCAGCACCTTGGTTACGCCATCAATCTTGGAGGCCTGTTCTGCAACAGCCTTACAACCACTCCCGGCCACCAGGAGATGCAGATCATCACCGAGCTCTTTTGCTGCGGTTAGGGTATTCAATGTTGCCGACTTTAAGTTGGCACTATCATGATCGGCTATTATCAGTATGCTCATGAGATCACCTTCGCTTCATTTCGGAGTTTTTCTACCAGCTCTGCAACAGAGGCCACCTTGATACCGGCCTTGCGCACCGGCGGTTCGATTACCTTCAGGGTCTGCAAACGCGGAGTAATGTCTACGCCGGTATCTGCTACCGGGATAATCTCCAAAGGCTTCTTCTTCGCCTTCATGATATTGGGCAGCTTGGCGTAACGTGGTTCGTTCAGACGCAGATCGGTGGTGATCACCGCCGGCAGGGTCAGGGCAACTGTCTCCAGACCGCCATCTATCTCCCTGGTTACCTTAACGCCATCCGCTTCTACCTCCACCTTGGATGCAAAGGTGCCCTGAGGCAGATCCATGAGTGACGCCAGCATCTGGCCGGTCTGGTTGCCATCATCATCAATCGCCTGCTTACCCAGGATAATCAGATCAGGCTGCTCTTTATCGGCAACGGTTTTTAGCAACTTGGCCACGGCCAAAGGCTGTAGTTCTGCCTCGGTCTCGATCAAGATTGCCCGGTCTGCACCCAGGGCGAGAGCGCTACGCAGTGTCTCCTGGCACTCTTTGACGCCAAGGGAGACAACCACTATCTCATCCGCCTTTCCTGCCTCTTTAATGCGCACCGCCTCTTCCACTGCAATCTCGCAAAATGGGTTGATGGACATCTTCACATTGTTCAGGTCAACTCCGCTTTCATCAGAAGCGACACGGATCTTGACGTTGTAATCAACAACCCTTTTAACCGCAACGAGTATTTTCATTCATTTTCTCCGTAACATATATTGCTGTTCACTGTTCCTAAATTATCCTGCATCTAACCCGGCTCACATCTGAAAGGCGTCATCATTGAACTTCATGATGATATTGGAACCCACCGATATGGTTTGATGCAGCGCACTGCACTGAGGCAGCAGACGCTCAAAGTAGAAGTGCGCCGTATCTATCTTTGCCTGGTAGAACAGAGACTCCCCTCCATTTACCTTGGCGCTGGCAACCTCCGCCATACGCGCCCACAAATAACCAAGGGCAACTAGACCAAACATGCGCAAATAGTCTGTGGCCGCCGCCGCGCTATCATCCGGCGATGTAGTCAACTGCTGTGCAACATACTGGGTTGCAGATTTCAGCATGTCGAAGGAATCCCTTAGGGGCTGAATAAAGCTCTTGAGATATGGATTGGAGGCGTTTTGTTGCAGATAGCTCTCAACCGGCCCAAAAAACTGCTGCAGGTATCTTCCATCGAAGGCGGTAATCTTACGCCCCACCAGATCCAGGGCCTGAATACCGTTGGTCCCTTCGTATATCTGGGCAATACGGGCATCGCGCACATACTGTTCCATGCCATGCTCACGGATATAGCCATGCCCACCCAGGACCTGTACGCCCAGGTTGGCCATCTCGGAGCCAATATCGCTATTGAAGGCCTTAACCACCGGGGTCATCAGTGCAATGCAATCTTCCGCATCCTGGCGCCGCTGGGCATCCGGGTGATGGTGGGAGATATCCAGTTCCCTCCCGACCCAGGCCACCAGGGCACGACACCCCTCTGCGTAGGCCCTTTGGGTAAGCAGCATACGCCTGATATCTGGATGCACCAGGAGCGGGTCGGCGGCCTTGTCCGGATATTTTGCTCCAGTAAGGGAACGACCCTGCAGACGTTCCATGGCATAGCTGACTGCACCCTGATATGAGGCCTCAGCAATACCCAGCCCCTGAATGCCTACCGCCAGGCGCTCAATATTCATCATAATGAACATCGCAGCCATACCCTTATTCAGCTCTCCTACCAGATACCCCTTGGCTCCGTCGAAGTTCATAACACAGGTAGCGGAGGCCTTTATCCCCATCTTGTGTTCAATGGCGCTGCAGTTTACGTTGTTGGACTCTCCCGGCTCTGACTGCTCGTTCACCAGAAACTTGGGAACCAGGAACATGCTTATACCCTTGGTGCCTTTGGGGGCGTCTGGGGTACGGGCAAGCACTAGATGAATGATGTTCTCGCTTAGATCGTGATCACCGGCGGTGATGAAGATCTTGGTGCCGGTTATGGTGTAACTATCATCATCGTTGGGAATCGCCTTGGTGCGGATCAACCCTAGATCGGTACCGCAATGGGGTTCGGTGAGCGACATGGCTCCAGCCCAGACCCCCTCCACCATCTTGGGGAGATATCTCTGCTTCAGCTCATCACTGCCCTTGGCCAGGATCGCATTGCAGGCGCCGTTGGTCAGACCCGGGTAGAGGCTGAATGAGATATTGCTGCTGGCGATTATCTCTTCGATCATCAGGCCCAGGGTCTTGGGCATCCCCTGGCCGTTATATTCTACCGGCGCGGTTAGACTGCCGAGCCCCAACTCACAGAAGTCCTTGTATGCCTGGATAAATCCGGCGGGGGTTGAGACATTTCCCTGGTCAATCGCGCACCCCTCTTCATCACCGCTCTGGTTGATAGAGTGCAGCCGCTCTTCACAAAACTTCCCGGCCTCTTCCAGCATGGCGTCAACCAGGTCCGGAGTGACCTCCTCAAAACCATCAAGTTGCTCTATACTTTTTGGATCAAACAACTCATTGTAGATAAATCGCAGCTCACGCAGTGGGGTCTTATATACAGGCATATGGCCATTCCCTATTCAAAAACTATTTAACGAAGAAAATAGTGTTGCAATCTCCCCTCAACTCCAATAACAAAAGTCGCCTAATTTCATAACAATTTTATCCCTACCCAATATTTTTGACGCAAATAGTCAGTAATATAGCCCGGCAATTACCCAATTGAACCTGGAAACCCCTCTGCTTAACAGCCTGTTTTTCAAGTTTTTTATTCTATTGGCGAATTTGGATATAAATATTGAATCAAATTGTTATTGGATAATCGGACAAAAACTTCCACTCTTACGCCATACTCTGAATGGCCAGATTCATTGACCATTTAAACTTTAACTGATTATAGGTCTTAAACCACATGGGCGAATACAAAGTACCTCACCGAGATATCCGTTTTGTTCTAAACGAACTGTTAAATATAGAAGAACACTACAGCGGACTGAATAACTGCGAAGAGGCTACGCCAGACATGATTGACGCGATTCTCGACGAGGCGGGAAAGTTTGCCGAACGCGTAGTCGCACCGCTTAATCAGATAGGCGATCAGCAAGGATGTACCTTTGAGGATGGCGTTGTAACAACCCCTCCCGGCTTTAAAGAGGCATACCAACAGTTTGTAGAAAGCGGCTGGCCATCACTCCCGCACAAAGAGGAGTGGGGAGGACAGGGCCTGCCTGAGTCATTGGGAATCGTAATCAATGAGATGATCGGAACCGCCAACTGGTCCTGGAGCATGTATCCAGGCCTCAGCCACGGGGCTATGCGTACCATAGAGGCCCACGGCACCCAGGAACAGAAGCAGACCTATCTCACCAAGCTGATTAGTGGCGAGTGGACCGGCACCATGTGTCTGACTGAGCCGCACTGCGGCACCGACCTAGGACTGTTGCGCACCAAGGCCGAACCAAACGAGGATGGCAGCTACTCCATAACCGGCACCAAGATCTTCATCTCCGCCGGCGAGCATGACATGGCCGGGAATATCGTACATATCGTTTTAGCACGCCTGCCGGACGCGCCAGAAGGCACCAAGGGGATCTCCCTATTTATTGTGCCGAAACAACTACCGGACACTGAAGGTAACGCCGGAGATGCAAATAACGTAAGTTGCGGTTCCATTGAACACAAGATGGGGATACACGGCAACTCCACCTGCGTAATGAACTTCGATGGCGCCAAGGGTTTTCTCATCGGCCCACCCAACAAAGGCCTGAACTGTATGTTCACCTTCATGAATGCTGCACGTCTGGGTACCGCCATACAGGGCCTGGCTCACGCCGAGTGGGGATTCCAGAACTCCTACAACTACGCCCGGGAACGGCTGCAGATGCGCTCGTTGACTGGACCCAAGGCACCAGACAAGCCCGCCGACCCCATCATTGTCCATCCTGAGGTGCGCAAGATGCTGCTCACCCAGAAGGCGATCTCCGAAGGCGCACGGGCCATGATCTACTTTACTGCGCTGCAGATCGATCTGACCGAACTCTCAGAAGACAACAAGGTAGTTGAAGAGGCCAACGACCTGCTTGCCTTTATCACCCCCATCGCTAAGGCATTCCTGACCGAGATGGGATTTGAATCAGCGAATCTCGGCCTGCAGGTGTTTGGCGGGCACGGCTATATCTCCGAATGGGGCATGGAACAGAATGTACGCGACAGTCGCATCTCCATGCTGTATGAAGGCACCACCCAGATCCAGGCTCTGGACCTGCTCGGACGCAAGGTACTGCTGACCCAGGGTAAGACACTGAAGCAGTTCACCAAGAAAATTCATCTTTTCTGCAAAGAGCATGCTAAAAACAAGGAGATGAAAGAGTTCATCGAACCTCTGAAAAAGCTAAACGATGAATGGGGTAGCATCACCATGAAAATCGGCATGAAGGCGATGAAGAATAAGGATGAGGTAGGCGCGGCATCGGTTGATTATCTCATGTACTCAGGTTACGTTGCTCTGGCTTACTTCTGGGCAAAGATGGCTCAGATCGCTCAGACCAAGTTAAAGGAAGGAACCAGCGAGAAGGCCTTCTATAACTCAAAGATAGTAACAGCAAAATTCTACTATCAGCGCATACTACCACGCACCAACAGCCTGGTAGCGACTATGCTCTCCGGTTCGGATAACCTGATGACTCTGGATGAAGAGGATTTCATCTTCTAAAGTAAACCATACATTAGAACAATTACAGTTCAACCCAAAGGGGGATTATCTTATGAGCGATATAAACACTCTGCTTGATGACATGCAAAAGCGCTTTAACCCAAATGCAGCTGATGGCCTGGATGCAATCTTTCAGTACGATATTAGCGACAACGGAAGCTGGCAGATCGAAATCAAAGATGGTTCCTGCCAGATAACAGAAGGAGCCAGTTCTGACTCAAATGTCACACTATCGATGGACCTGGACACCCTGACATCTGTTCTAAACGGCGAAACCGATGGCATGCAGGCGTTTATGAGCGGAGATATAGAGGCAACAGGAGATATAATGCTGGCTACAAAATTGTCTGACCTATTTCCCTTGAACGGAGGTTAGACCCATGATTACAGGCAGAGCAGAGATTGGCTGGATCCCAGAAGACATAAACCCCAATGGTTTTAAAACCATTCCTGAATTACTGGAGCACTGCACCAAGAACTTTGGCCCAAAACCGGCCTTTACCAGTTTGGGGCAAACCATAACCTATAACGAACTGGCTGAGCACGCCTCTGCTTTTGCCCATTTTCTACAGACGGAAACCGACCTCAAGCCCGGTGACCGTATTGCCATTCAACTACCGAACCTCATTCAATACCCTATAGTTCTGTTCGGATCTATTCTCGCTGGCATGATCGTGGTAAACACCAACCCCTTATATACCGCCCACGAGATGGAGTATCAATTCAAAGACGCCGGCGCCAAGGCCTTGATCATATATCAATGCATGGCCCCCAATGCAGAGAAGATCCTGGCCAGTACCGATATCGAAAAGGTAATACTAGTACAGGCAGCCGATCTACATGGATTTCTGAAACGCAAGCTTATCCATTTCGTTATCGAAAAAGTTAAGAAGATGCAGCCTGAGTTTAATCTGCCCAAAGCCCTGTCACTACGCAACATTCTTAACAAACATAAAGGCAAAAAACACGACCCGGTGGAAACAACATCTGCATCCACTGCGGTGTTGCAATATACCGGCGGAACCACCGGTTTATCCAAAGGAGCGGAACTCACCCATGCCAATATCCTGTCCAACATACTGCAGGCATTTCCCCGCATCGGAACGGCAGGTAAGGACTGGGCGGAAACCGCGATAAAACCCCTACCCCTGTATCACATCTATGCCTTTACCCTGGCCCAAACCGCCATGCTATCGGGCGGACACTGTGTGTTAATTCCCAATCCCCGGGATATACCTGGCTTTGTAAAAGAACTAAAAAACTGGCAAATAACCGCCTTTGTGGGCCTCAACACCCTGTTTGTGGCACTCTGCCGTGAACCCGGCTTTGAATCCCTCGACTTCAGCAAATTTCGCATCACCTCTTCCGGCGGCATGGCCCTGACCCATGATGCGGCTGAACAGTGGGAGAAGATAACAGGCTGCACCATAACCGAGGGTTACGGCCTGACCGAAACATCTCCCATGGTCACTATAAACCCACCTGGAGCACAACAGATAGGGACCATCGGACTGCCACTGCCACATACGCGCATCCGCATTATCGACAACGCAGAAAATGATGTTGGAGAGGGCAAGGATGGAGAGCTCTGTATTTGGGGCCCGCAGGTAATGACTGGTTACTGGAACAAACCGGAAGAGACAGAAGCGGCCTTCACCGATGACGGCTATCTAAAAACCGGCGACATAGCCATACTGCATAAAGATGGCTTCATCAGCATCGCCGACCGCGCCAAGGACATCATCATTGTATCCGGCTTTAACGTCTACCCGAATGAGGTTGAAGAGGTGGCAACCCATCATCCGGACATAGTTGAATGTGCCGCCATCGGTGTTCCAGATGAAATAACAGGCGAGTCGGTCAAGCTGTTTGTTGTCACCTCAAATCCGGATCTCACTCTGGAGGAGATTCGCGACTGGTGCCGTGACAAACTGACTGCATACAAGATACCAAAGAGCGTTCAATTCGCAGAAGAGCTGCCTAAGACAAATGTTGGCAAAATTCTGCGCCGCTCGCTTAGAGACGGCTCTTGCTGTTAAAGGAAGAACTTCATGCCTCTACCAAAAGCACAACGCCGTAAACATCAGCACAAAAGGGTTATCAACTCTGATGCCTTTCTACGTGATGATGGACTATGGGACATAGAGGCCAGTATGGCCGATATCAAAAGCGAGACCACAGAGAGTGAAGCGCGCGATTATGTGCCTGCGGGAGAGCCGTTCCACGATATCAAAATAAGGGTGACAGTAGATTCCACACTGAAGGTACTTGAGGTGCATGCCTCTATAGATGCCTCACCCTTTGATGTATGTCCGAATACCACTGACCTCTACAAGGAACTGGCTGGAACTTACATAAGACCAGGATGGCGCGCAAAGGTAAAAGAGCTGACAGACAAAGCAAAAGGTTGCACTCATATCAACGAGCTGCTCCCGGTCATAGCCACAACCGCATTCCAGGCCCTATGGCCAAATAGCGATGAGGCCACAAAAAAACAGGGTTACAAAGTAATGCTGGATAGCTGCTATGCCTGGTCCAAGGATGGCGAACTGGTAAACAAATTGCGTTCTGATGGCATCATAGAAACGAAAGATTAACCAGCAAACTACTAAACCCATTTACATCAAACCAAATGAAAATGCAGACACTAACAGACTGCATGATCATTTAAATACTTATACGAAGGAGATACGTGTCATGTTGATGCAAGGTCAATTCATCCGCGTACAAACTGTTGAAGAAGGCATTTATGAGGTTGTATTTGACCGAGAAAATGACGCCATTAATAAGTTTGACCAGGCCACATTACTTGAGTTGAAAACGGCTATTGCCAAACTGGGTGAAACGAAAGATCTCAAAGGGGTCTTTTTCTCCAGTACCAAAGATGCCTTTATCGTGGGGGCAGATATCACTGAGTTCACTCAGATGTTTTCTCACTCTGAGGAAGAGGTATATGAACACATACTCAGCCTGAACGATATATTCAATGCGATCGAAGATCTGCCATGCCCAACCGTTACTGCAATCAACGGACTTGCCCTGGGTGGCGGCTTTGAGCTCTGCCTCTCCACAGATTATAGGGTCATGGCTGATTCAGCCCAGGTTGGCCTGCCAGAGGTAAAACTAGGTATCAATCCCGGCTGGGGTGGAACCTTTAGACTGCCGCGCTTGATCGGTATAGATAACGCCAACGAGTGGATCTGCTCCGGAAGTCAGAAGAGGGCTAAGGCTGCTTTACAGGAAGGCGCAGTAGATGCGGTGGTGGCAGCAGACCAGGTAAATGCTGCGGCGCTAGACCTGGTTAAGAAATGCATCGATGGAAGCATTGACTACCAGGCGCGCAGAACCGAAAAGACCAGCCCGGTAAAACACAACCCCATGGAATTGACCATGGCGTTTGAATCCGCCAAGGGTGTGATCGGCGCCAAGGCGGGGCCCCATTATCCGGCCCCGATGCAGGCCATTAAGACCATGCAGAGGGCGGTCAAGCTGGATCGCAAGGGCGCAATCGAGGTAGAAGCAAAGGCATTTGCCAAGCTGGCCAAAACCGATGTAACCGCAGCGCTGGTTGGTCTTTTTCTGAAAGATCAGTACGTCAAAAAGGTTGCCAAAAAATACACCAAAGACACCAGCCCCGTTGCCTTTGCCGGTGTTCTGGGTGCCGGCATCATGGGGGGCGGAGTGGCCTACCAGTCTGCCTCCAAAGGCACACCCATATTAATGAAGGATATCAACGAGCCAGCACTGCAACTTGGCCTGGATGAGGCCACCAAACTACTCTCAGGCCAGTTGAAGAGAGGACGCATCAACGAGCAACAGATGGCCAAGACCATTACCCAGATCACCCCTACCCTGAGCTATGGTGATTTCAACCGGACCGATCTGGTTGTAGAAGCGGTGGTAGAAAACATCAACGTCAAGAAGGCAGTTCTGGCAGAGGCAGAGCAGGCCCTGGGAGATGATGCAATCCTCACCTCCAACACCTCAACCATCTCCATAACCGAGCTGGCTACCGCCCTCAAGAACCCAGAAAGATTCTGCGGCATGCACTTCTTCAACCCAGTACACCGTATGCCCCTGGTGGAGGTAATACGTGGAGAGAAGAGTGGCGAAGAGGCGATTGCACGCACCGTTTCCTACGCCAAGGCCATGGGCAAGACCCCCATCGTGGTCAACGACTGCCCCGGCTTCCTGGTCAACAGGGTACTGTTCCCCTACTTCGGCGGCTTCTCCGCCCTGGTCAGCGATGGCGCAGATTTCCGTCAGATAGACAAAGTCATGGAAGGTTTCGGTTGGCCCATGGGTCCTGCCTATCTGCTGGATGTGGTAGGTATAGACACTGCACATCATGCAGACGCGGTTATGGCTGCGGGTTTTCCAGATCGCATGAGTCATGAGGGCGAGAATGCCATTGACCGCATGTATGCGAATGAGCGCTTCGGCCAGAAGAACGACAAGGGCTTCTACCGCTATGAGCTGGACAAAAAGGGCAAACAGAAAAAGATCAACGACGATACAGTGGATGCGCTGCTCAAGGATGTCACCGGTGAGATAAAAGAGTTCTCCGATGAAGAGATTATAGAACGCATGATGATCCCTCTGTGTGTAGAAACAGTGCGCTGTATCGAAGAAGAAATTGTGGCTAGTGGGGCAGAGGCGGATATGGCCCTGATCTACGGCATCGGCTTTCCTCCATTCCGCGGAGGAGCTCTACACTACATGGATCAGCTTGGGCTAGACAAGTTCTGCAAGATGGCAGAAAAGTATGAGCAACTAGGCCCACTCTATCACCCAACAGAGAAAATGAAAGCGATGGCCGCAAGTGGCGCAAGGTTCTTTCAGCAGGAGGAAGCAGAATAATGAGTATCTCTATCAATGATGTAGTTATAGTTGATGGCGTTCGCACCGCCATGGGCAGATCCAGAAATGGTGTATTCCGTAATGTGCGCTCTGAGGCCCTCTCTGCCGAAGTTATCAAGGCGCTACTGAAACGCAACCCAGAGGTCAATCCAAAGGAGATTGAGGATGTTATCTGGGGCTGTGTGAATCAGACCCTGGAACAGGGGTTCAATATCGCCAGAAACGCCTCCTTGCTGGCGGGACTACCCCATAGCGTATCGGCCCAGACGGTCAACCGCCTATGCGGCTCCTCCATGTCCGCCCTGCATATAGCTGCTCAATCCATAGTTTCCGGCTATGGCGATATCTTTGTGGTGGGCGGAGTGGAACACATGGGTCATGTCCCTATGGATCATGGCATTGACATAAACCCAGGACTCTCCAAACACGCTGCTAAGGCGGCCATGATGATGGGGCTAACCGCCGAAATGCTTGGAAAAATGAACGGCATTGACCGGCGCATGCAGGACGAGTTTGGTGTGCGCTCTCACCAGCGCGCCCACCAGGCGGCACTGGATGGCCATTGGGACAAAGAGATCATCCCGGTGGAGGGCCACGACACCGTTAACGGCTTCAGGACAGCCATCACATCCGACGAAGTAATTCGTCCGGAGGCAAACATTGATGATATGGCAAAGCTGAGACCGGTATTCATCCCCAAGGTGGGCACGGTAACCGCCGGCACCTCCTCCGCCCTCTCCGACGGGGCCTCCGGCATGCTGGTGATGTCTGAACAGAAGGCGAAAGAGCTTGGCCTGACACCACGGGCCCGCATCAAGAGCATGGCCGTTGCAGGATGCGATCCTTCCATCATGGGTTATGGCCCAGTACCTGCCTCGCAAAAGGCGCTAAAGCGGGCCGGCCTCAGCGTAGAGGATATCGACTATGTGGAGCTGAACGAGGCCTTTGCCGCCCAGGGGCTATCTGTACTCAAGAACCTCAAGCTTCTGGACAATATGGAGGAGAAGGTAAACCTCTATGGCGGCGCCATCGCCCTGGGGCATCCTCTTGGCTGTTCCGGCACCAGGATATCCAACACCCTGCTCAACGTCATGGAGAATAATGACGGCAACCTGGGATTGGCCACCATGTGTATCGGCATGGGCATGGGTATAGCCACGGTGTTTGAACGCATGAACTAAGGACGCTGCAAAACAAGCTGCCATTCCCTACATCTGGAACCTGTGAGGGAATGGCAGCAAGAATAAGTTTATACAGCTGTATCTTCGCCTGTATGAATGCTGTGCATCGGATTAATGGAACCCTCCACCGCTTCTGGCGAAGCTGTGATCGCACCACTGGTAAGCACCGGCGAGGCATCCAGATCTTCTGCATTCATCATCTCTGCAATTCTCTGCAACGATGACAACAACTGATTTTGCTCCCAATCTTTAAGCTCATTTAATCTATTCTGGAAACTCTCCTGGAGTAGCGGAACCGACTGCTTTACCAGCGCTTCACCATGGGCTGTAGCGCGCAGTATCATTTTGCGTTTATCAGAAACATCCCTACTACGCTCAAGCAGGCCGCGACTCTCCAGTCTTTTTACCACATCAGTTACCGTTGCCTGACTCAGGCTTGCCCGCTTTGCCAATTCGCTGCCAGTCAACACCTGGCTACGCACTATCTCCGTAAGCAGTAGCGCCTGGGGGCCAGTCAGACCATGACTCTGAACCAAGTTTCTAGAATGCTGATCAATGGCCCTGATAACCCGACGCAGGGCAATAAGGATGTTTTCCGATATATCTAACTGGCTGGTCATAATCTTTTGCGCATCAATAGGACAGTTAAAAACCATCATACCAGCAAATACCGTTTGGTTTGTTCTATCTAGCTTTTACCTATCACAAGTTTTGCCTTATGCGATTTTTTTCGACATACCTGGCGAATATATATTCGCCCACTAAACATTATTAGCAGGCTTGTAACAACAAATACCTATATATACAGCATGTTATGTTGCATTGTAGGCGCATCTTTTCTTTAGTATACTAAACAAATATCCATTATGAAGCACCCCAATTATTACTACAGATCTGATTCTTATCCTTTTCTATCTCCGAACATACCAATCATTTCATGTCCAAACGAGACATCTACAAATTTTCTGAATCAGAGCAGACCAGAAATCTATTCCTAAAACCACAACGACACCAGCTATGGTTTTGGCTGATTCTTATTGTTGTTATAGCTGTCGTTCTGGCGCTTATTTTCTTTGGTCTATTTGATGCGTGGGGCCTACACCGCTCCTTTTTTGAATAAATCCGGGGATAAACGAATGAAGATAGAGTTAGGAAATTCCACAATAACCTTCAGAAAACCCAAAGCCTCAGATGGCTCAGCCTTATGGCAATTAACACGTGAGATAGGCGTGCTGGATCTAAATTCCCCTTATGCATACCTGCTTATCGGTGAACACTTCTCTGAAACCTGCGTGGTGGCAGAAAAGGACGGAGAGATAGTAGGGTTTGTTTCAGCCTACACACCAAGTCAAGCACCGGACTCAATCTTTGTATGGCAGGTTGGAGTGGCTGTAAACATGCGTGGACAGGGGCTAGCATTAGAGATGTTACTTGCTATTTTAAAGCGCGAAATTTGTCAGAATATACAAACCTTAAACACCACGATCACAGCGTCAAATATTGCATCGCGCGCGCTATTCTCCTCCCTTGCCAATAGGGTAAATGGTTCATTACAAGAACAGCAGGATTACTTCCGTTGCGAATGGTTTCCAGAAGGAAAGCATGAGGCTGAATCGCTTTTCACTATCACCCCCATACAACTAGCAACTACAAAATAGTTGTTACCAACCGAATTACACACACGAGGCAACAAACTCAATATGAGAATTTTTAAAGAGATGGAATCAAATGTTCGCGGTTATGTGCGCTCATTTCCTGTTGTATTTGATACAGCACAAGGCGCGTATCTATTCGACGAACATGGCAATCGTTTTATCGACTTTTTTGCTGGCGCAGGCACCCTCAATTATGGACATAACAACCCGGCGGTAACAAAGGCTATCATCGAATATCTACAGAGGGATGGAATTGTACATGCCTTGGACAAGGCAACTGTAATCAAGCGCGCATTCTTACAGAAATTTAGAGATACCATCCTGGCGCCAAGAAACATGGACTACAAGATACAATTTACCGGCCCTACAGGCGCCAACGTTGTTGAGACATCACTCAAACTGGCTCGCATGGTTAAGCGCCGCTCCAATATCATCGCATTCACCAACGGCTATCACGGACTCACCATGGGCTCTTTAGCTGTAACAGGCAATGATTTTTATCGTGATGAATCTTATGGCGCACGCAACAATGCGGATAGCCTACCTTTTGATGGCTATTTCGGTCCGGATATAGATACCATCAAGTACCTGCGCAAGATGATAAGTGACGGCAGCAGTGGCATCGACACTCCGGCAGCGATCATTGTTGAAACAATACAGGGAGAAGGTGGGGTTAATGTCGCAAGCTGGGATTGGCTGCGCAAACTGGAACAGCTGTGTCGAGACTTCGATATTCTATTGATCATTGATGATATCCAGGTAGGCAATGGCCGTACCGGCACTTTTTTCAGCTTTGAGAAGGCAGGCATCAGGCCAGATATGATTACACTCTCGAAATCCATTGGAGGCGGACTACCTATGGCTATCTTGCTAATGCGTCCGGAACTAGACCAGTGGAAGCCGGGCGAACATACCGGCACTTTTCGCGGGAACAACCTCGCGTTCATTGCCGCAACGGAGTTGTTGTCATACTGGGATAACGATGAACTATCCAAGACTATCGCCTACAAAAGCGGCATCATGCAACAGGAACTGCAAAACATCGCCGAAAAACACCCACAGTGGCATATACAAATTAGAGGCAGAGGTATGATCTGGGGACTGGAGTTTCCCCAACAGGGTATGGCCAGTGAAGTATCAACAAGGGCTTTTGAAAACGGTCTGGTAATAGAAACCGCAGGCTCGGAGGATCAGGTGGTAAAATTTCTGCCGCCCCTGACTATTGAAGAGGACACTCTTAGAGAGGGCTTGCAGATAATAGATGATTCCGTCGCATCTTTGATCAAGGAAAAGGAGCAGGCACACACAGGAGATCCTTTATGATAGTACGACGACTAGAGGCAATCGTAGGTACTGAGAGAGATATCACTGCAGAAAATGGCAACTGGGTTAGCAGGCGACTGCTCCTGCGTCACGAAGGTATGGGATTCTCATTTCACGATACAACCATATTTGCTGGCACCGAAACATATATCCACTACAAAAACCACTTGGAAGCAGTCTATTGCGTTGGCGGCAAAGGCGAGATCGAAGACCTGGGGACCGGAAAGATCCACCAGATCTCTGATGGCACCATGTATGCGCTCAACGGACACGAGCGACACTATCTGCGCGCAGAGGAGGACATGCGCATGATCTGTGTATTTAACCCAGCCCTAACCGGAACCGAGACACATGACCTAGAGGGGGTCTATCCGTTAATCGAAGATTAATCCGTAACAGCGACCTCCTCAATCACGCTCGAACAAAACAGAACAAATCAGTATCATTGCTGCATGATCAAGCGCACACTCTCTATCGCCCCCATGCTGGATGGGGGCTATTGCAATTATATTACCTAAATAATCAGTATGTTATTAGCTATGTTTAAAAAGATGGTACATATTTGGCACGCTTACAAATTCTATGTCACAAGAAAATAATTAAGGAGATAGGCGCGCCTATTGCCCAATAAAAAGACGCCACCCTATTTCTAGGGAGGCGCCAGCTTCCGTTCCACGCATCCATGCAGCGCATCCCGGCGCGGGACTAGGCTTCCATGACGAACCACCAGGCCATCTTGGCGCGAGTCCTACAACACAAGATAACGAAACAAATCTTGTTTGTCTGTAAGATTACACCCAGGCTTCTGCATGAATATCCCTACATAGAGCTGATTTAGATATTTTTTTAACCGTTAAGCCTATTATCTGGGTTGAACAATCATTTCAGTTGAGCTTTAACAAAGGAAGTTTGACTGATACCATAGATAAAAAACATAGAGTAAGTATTTTGAAAATGTGATGCTCCACCAGTAAAAATCACATGTTCCATTTTTCGCTTTCTTACCAAGATAAAAACATTTATTTAGGTAGGCCCTAGCTAAGCATCTTACTCAAATACAATGCAGCAAGGAAAGGAACAAGCTGATAGATGACCACCTATAACGCATTTTTTGTATCTCTCAAATCTATTAATAAATCCTTCTTGATAAGAACTTACAAGGGATGAAACGCTGCGGTAGATCAGAACGTATTTATCAAATACGTGTTACCTACAAAAGAACAAAGCGTAAATTTCGCAGTAAAAGAAAGAAAGAGAAACAGAAAAGTAATACTGCATCATACGACCACATAATCAAAGCACCTATTAAATTAATACTAAATGATGAAAATCATAGGCACAATGTATTAGATTTCATAGAGGATATAAATTTTTTTTGCCGCCTAAAAAACAAGCGCATCTTACTGGACTTTTCTAGAACAACACACATGTACTCAGGCGCAACTCTCTTATTTCGAGCCCATATATGCAGGATCTACAATAAAAAACATATCTCAACAACAATCAAATGCAAATATTCAAAAGTTCCTAAAATAAACGAAGTACTAAAGCAAATTGGACTACTTGAAATTCTTGGCCAAAAACTTAATCGCACTCCCAGACACCCAGATGTAGTTCATTGGAGATACGCACAAGGAGCAGGCGCACTTGGTGAAAAATACGAGGAAATTCTTGGGAGCTACGATGGAGCCATAACACCTGCGCTTTCAGAAGGTCTTTATCTTGGCATTACTGAAGCAATGACCAACACTCGCCATCATGCTTACCCAGACCAAGAGAACTCTAGTTATAACGAAATACCGACGAATGAATGGTGGATGTTTTCCCAAGAAAAAGATGGCGAGTTGCACGTGGTTATTTGCGACCTTGGCATAGGTATTCCAGTATCACTACCAACAAAAAAACCAAATGTCTGGAAAAAGATAACATCTAAATTAGGAGGCACACCCAAAGACAGCATAGTAATCCAGGAGGCAATAAGACATAGCAAAACACGCACCGGAAAAGAGCACCGGGGAAAGGGGCTAAAACAGTTGACTAACGTCCTAGCAAACACAAAAGGTGGGCGACTGGTGCTTTTCAGCAATCATGGATGCTATAATGTCAGAGAAGGTGATGTTTCGCTTTTTGATTTCAAAAGATCTATTAATGGTACACTTATTGCATGGTCACTACCAATAGCCAACTTAGAGACTGCAGCATGAATAACGGTGATATTATCAATGTTGCTGAGGATTTTAGCCGTTATCCTGCTGGACGATATGTGTCAGATGGGCCATATAGCGGAGAACAATTTCGACGACTATTTTTGATGCCAACTCTCGCTCAGCAAAGGGAGATAACCATTGTTCTTGATGGTGTTAGAGGGTATGGATCCTCATTTTTAGAGGAAGCGTTTGGCGGATTAGTACGTGAAGGTTATAGCTCTGAAGAAATATTATCACTCATTACTATAGTTACTTCAGATCCAAGTCTGGAATTTGAAGTACATGAATACATTGAGCACGCCGACACCAGAGATACAGTGTAACTTGTCTTCTTTTGCACCGGCAATCACTTGGATAATAGTAATTGCCGGCTGGCTTGTAGTTAACAGCCAACATAACCGACGTGAAACTCGAAAAGAAATCCGTTCCAACCTAGATTCAATCATTAGCAATATTGAAGACCTTGAGAATAGCGCAATTTCCTATCATACGACAGCCTGTAACGATATAGACGGCCATAAAATAAAAGTTTCTATTAATCACATCAGTAGAAACATAAATTCCCTTGCATTACCATTAGATGGCAATTTTGCGTACCAGTTAGCTCAGTTTCGAAAATCGATCACTCTTCGTAACTTTGATTCCCATGAGCATGAAATTTTGCCAATCAATGATGAAGTGATAGACGATATCGGGGCATCGGTTCAACAACTCATACGAAGCCTTGATGACGCCTACAGGGACAAATATCAAAAACCTTGGTATAAGAAACTAAGATGTAAGAACTAGTGAACACGCATGCCAAACCCAGATCATCCCATCTTTCCCCTCTTAACAGCCTCCAGCGTAATCTCACGGCGCAATTGATCAGCAACATCCTTGTTCGCATTCATTTTATAGCTATTACCGTTGATATGTAGATTAATAGGCACACCACCAGCCTGTGGCACACCACCAGCCTGTGGCACGGCGGCATTCTTAGGCATTGGAATAGTTTCACGAGCAATCAAGCCACCATCGGCAAAGCGCGGCAGCCGCATGTTGTTGATAGATTCCAGAGCAGCCAGGCCGTAGTGGCGCACTGCGGCGTGCTTCACTACATACTCGCCGTTAGAGCCATACATTAGGATGCTATCGCTGGTGCCGGTACCAGGGCCGCGCAGCAGTCCGCCGCTAGCTTTGGCAGGTATAGGGACATCGCCGCCAGAGCCAACCGCAGCCTCGCCGGTTTTGACTAGCTTTACAGATAAAATAAGAGGATTGGCCGTAAAGTCGGCCTGTAGAGCAGTACGAAAAGCCTCTGCATCCTTAGTGGCCTGTTCGGTATTTAGTCCAAGTTTTATATTCTCTAAATACTTGGCTTCAGTTTTCAAAGTGATAAGGTCTTGTCGCACCTTATCCAGCTCAGCCGCTTTCTGCTTTTCAATCCCTTTCGATGATTCAACAGCAACCTTCTCAGCCCTAGAGAGCAGGCCACGCAAAACAATATCGGCTTCACCGCCGGCATCGCGTAGATCTTCAATCATGGCGCGGGCCTTCTCGGCTGCTTTTATGGCTCCATCCATATCCCCTTTTTTAGCCAGCCCCTCAGCATCCAGCAGTTGTTTAGAGATATCGATAACATCAGGCGCAAAATCACCACCGCCGTTAAGAGATGCCCTGGTTTCATCAAATGACTTTTGAATATCAACAGTGCGTTTTTGCGCATCGGTTAGCGCCTTAACCTGCTTATTGAAGAGAGAAATCTGCTCTTTCAGAGATTTATTAACCGCCTTTATCTCTTTATCGGTAACCTTTTGGCTTTTTTCTGCAGCATCGCCGGCAGAGGTGGCGGCATATTCAGAATCACCAAAGGCCTCGACGGTCTGTTCAATGGTCTTTTTTAGTTCCTCGCGCTTTTTCTTAAGGTCATCCAGTTTTTCCGTTAGCTCGGCAGCGGTCTTTGATTCTTCACCAAGCCCAAGTCCATGGGTTTCTTTTGTCAAAAGAACTGAGGTTGTGTTAATTTCTAGGTTTAAATCCTTTAGTTGCTGTTCCAGATCTTCTACATTTTTCTTATGTTCCTGGTAACTTTCTCTGAGTTCACGGTGGTCCCAACGTAGCTTAATTTCTTGTCTCTTTTCTTCACCTCCACCAAATAGATCATAGGTGCCCATGTATTCCTGGAATTCGGCATGGTCTTTTGCCTTAGACATGGCCATGGCCAGTTCATCAAACAGCTTGGTAAGTCCTTTAACCAACCCGGTAGATTTCTCACCCTCGGATAAAAATTTAGTCCACGCAGTTTCCAGCTTCTGGGTGGCCCGGCCCAGGCTGAGTTCTATCTCGTCGAACTCCTTGGCTATCTCTGGGGCCTGCTTTAGAAGTGATTCAAATACATCTTTGGATAACATCTCGCCATTAATCACCGCCTGGCGCAGTTCGCCCACAGTCATACCCAGGCCCTTGGCAATACGTGCAGCCACCTCAGGAATGTTTTCCAGAATAGAATTGAGCTCTTCCGCCCGAACCACATCAGAGCTCATGGCCTGGCCAAACTGGGTAAGGCCGAACTTAAGCTGCTCATTGGTGGCGCCAGAGATAACACCCAACTGCATCACCGCCTCGGTAACGGCCAGAATCTGGGTATTAGATGCCTGCAACTCCTGGGCAGAGCGGGCTATACGCTGGTAAACCTCAACATTAGATTGCAGCGCAGTACCAGAGCGCTGGGCTATGTCATACAACTCGCGGGAGACTTGAACATAATCACCAGTGGCCTTGGTTGCGGTCTGAATACGCTGCTGGAGTACGTTGTAATCATCCACCATGCGTAACGCCTTGATGGCGGTTGCAATAGAGAGATAAGAGGCAGCAGCAGCACCCATACGCCGCATTTGGCGCTCCATGGCACTATGACCAGATGCGGCCTTTTTAGCAGCAGAACCCTGCTCCTTAACCTCGCCGGTAAAGCGCTGCATATCCTGGAGAGCATGCTGGATATCTGCGCTTACCCTAATTATCAACTCATTGCTTAACTTAGACATATTATTAACCTATATAAAATTCAGTGGATACAACGCACTTCAGCAGCATCAAGATGAGCTTGTGCGAGCTCTAGTACCTCATTGATACGGACTGCTGTAGGTTCAAGCATTTCAGCTAGTTCAAAAATAGATCGTTCCTTTACCTGATGATTAATTGTGAAAACCATACTGCTCATTTTCGCAAGCTGGTTTCGCAACTTAATAAGATCTTGTTTGGTTTGCTTGGTCGTTAGCATATCTGCGATACGCTCCACCTGCTCTTGGAATTCATGTAAAGCATCCTTCACTTCATCCATTTCTTTTCTACAGGAATACTCCCTTTTATTCTGCGTAATCATTTTTGATGCTCTTTTCTTCTTGCCCATAATTGCTCCAAATAAAAAAGCCCGAACACCTTTGGTAAGGTGCCGGGCTTTTCGCTCTAAGTGCATACCAAATAATGGCCGCGCGTTATTGCCTTAATAAACTAGCTGTATTTTCTTCAGTTTAGTTTAAATCAATAGCGTTAGCTATGTTATCGCCTCACAATAGGCTTACCAAATACAACATCAAAAGCCTTGGATAAATATTCCGCCTGTTCCCGCATATGGTTAGTAATAACCTCTAGCGCAAAGCCTGTACCGCCCTCATCGAAGTTTGGATCATCACACTGGAGGTAAGATGCAATAGTCTCAGCTGCACGTATAGACTCATTAATACGATAACAGTAGTTCTTTATGTAAGATTCTGCATCATGAGATGTAGTTGGCTTACCCTGCATATTTCTAATTTCACAGTTAACCATGTGATCAAGTGATCTGATATCTTCCAGGATAGACTCCGTTTCATTCGGCTTATTTTTTGACAGATGTTTTACACGATCCTGAAGGCCAGAAAACATGCTAGAAATTGATTGTTCAGAATTATGGATATGGCTTACTTGTGTATTCATAGGATTCTCCTTTAAGTTTTCTCACACTGATGCCTAGATATGGTGGCCAGGAGGGTGAGAACGATTAAAGGTAATCGCTCTGGGTATTTCCCGAAGGTATTTCATTTCCCAGAACTCCCGACCATTGACTATTGGCCCAGACACAAAAATACCGCATGTCTTTCGGGTGCGGTTTCCGCCTTTAGAGGTTCTCACGCCTCGAGTTTCAAGATATGCCTGGTTCTGGTTTATGTCAACTAAAATCATTCAAATACCCTGTGATGCAACCTAAAAGCGGTGCTCCTACGTGAATACTATTAGTCCCGTGAGCAGTTGGGCTCGCTGTATTCACGTAGGAGCGTATTAAATGCAGGTCGTATCCACAATCTGCATGCTAGCCACCCATTTGAAGCACCCCCCATGAAGGAAAAGAGTTTGAATGGCGCTAGCTCTCGGTGTTTTTGGGCACTAACCGAGTAATCCCACCAGCCCGAATGAAAAACTGGATTTCTCAGCAATGTTTATCTCGCAACCCTACCACTTGAGCTATATAGCGCTATACTGGTGTAAGCCTTTTTCAATTGAGTTGGCGTGTGTAGCGCAACAAATTGATCACCATAGGCTTCTTTTTGACCTGTAAATCGGCCATTAGGACCTCTTTGGTTTTCTAGTGAGCCCATTAGCCATGGTTTTAGGACTCTGTATCTTGTAACTCCTTTTTCGCCGATCAACACTCTTTGATCACCGATCCATAATCCCGGCCCAGCTGTTTTATAATTTGGAACTCCCTTTATCTGCCCAAGATCACCCTCTAGTGTTAGGTTGGTTCCTGGGAGTTTATAATTGGCGCTAAACTTCTTAGCTTGTTCAATTTGGGACATCGCGTTGCCGCTCATCAAGCCAAAGGATGCATGGTGATAGCGTTGATCTTCAATTTCAGACTTACGCAATGCGTAACGGTATAGAAATTTGTCCCAGTGCTCGTCGATTTCATTAGAGCCAATATCAACATCAAACTGATAGACGTTGCTGGCATAGCTATAGCTGATTGTATATGGAATAGAATTGGCTGGAACCTGAACTGCACCAGACTCATCCACAAGATAGATCTCACCCATATTACAGTCCAACACGAAATATGTGCCTGCAGCTTGCGTACCGGTATGATCGTACTCTGACAACTCAATTGAGTTGTAAGATACTGTAATTGGGTTAGTGATAGATCCTACTTGGACGCCCTGTAAATCGTAGATAACACGTGGACGAACAACAGGGAAGTTAGCCAATACAAAGATGGTTTTTGTATCGTCAGCTTGCGGCTCCAAGTCCTCATTTATAACCTCCTGAGCACCATATTCATCAGATGAATGTAGTATTTCATTAAAGGCTAGTCTGTCTGTATCTTCTGCAATAATACGTGATGCGTTACACACATTTTCTTGTGCTACATCCCAATTAATAGTTCTAGCCGAACTTAGATGCTGAAGTTCGTCAGAGACAAGAAATGCAAGTTTCTGAGGAATTGGAAAAGTTGTTTCAGCCGCTTGGATAATACCAGCACGCTGTATTTCCTGTCCTTCATATGTACGGGTATCATTACGTCCAGCAGCAGAGGTGTCCCGGTATGAATACGGTATGCTAATAGAAGCACCAAAATCTTGTTCACCTACATCCATCAGATCAAGTGCGCGCATTGAGTAAAGTGATTCTCGAATGACAGTCCGCTCATAGATAGCTGGTACTGCAGAATCAGTTACCACTCCTGAGCCGCCCGATAGTTTTTTTGATTCACTCAACAACCTAGGCAAATTTTCAGTATCGAATTTGGCAAGAATACGATCAGCAGCATCTTTATTCGCGCGTAGCAATTGTCCGCCAGTAGCAGAAAATCGTTTCGAGTCAGATAGTGAAGTCAGGCCTAGACGAGAATCGACAGCCTCTTGAAGACGTTTTACTTCCGGTGGTGTTTCTACTGTTTGCATAATTTATCTCCCATAAAAAAAGCCCGGCCACCGTCTAAACGGTGCCGGGCTTTTCGCTTTAAATTCATGCCAAAAAACGGCTGTGCGTTATCGCCTTACTTAACGAATTAATTCAACAGTAGCTTAAAATAGTTTCAAGCGCAACCACGGCTGACCGTGGTCAAAATACAAAATTCTATAATATTGCAGATATCCAGGTACCCACCCCCCTAGTAAGACAACCCATTCTTTTTGTGCCGACCCCCCACCCCCTACAACACTTGCACACAAAAATAATCCGTTCTATTCTTTCCCATAAATAACCCTTAATAGGAAAGAATAAGACAGGAGGTTCAGTAGCCATGCAGGATACAAACAAGGTTGTGTCACTACGCCAACAACCGAAAACGGGAAAGTATGGTAACCGCGGTAAAGGTAGGCCTACCAATGCTGATCTAAGATCCAGGGAATACCTGACCGATAAAGAAGTAGATCGGCTTATTAAGGCAGCGAAGAACATTGGCCGACATAAGCATCGTGATGCAACTCTGATCTTATTGATGTATCGCCATGGACTACGTGTCAGCGAAACGATTTCTCTCCGCTGGGACCAGGTGGAACTTGACCAGGGCTTAATCCATATCAATCGATCTAAGAATGGCACACCAAGCGTTCACCCTATCAGAGGCCCTGAGATACGTGCTCTAAGGCGATTAAAGAGGGAGCAAGACCCTTCTGCCTATCTCTTTATCACTGAGCGTGGAGGTCCACTGACAGCTTCTACAGTCAGAAAGATGGTTACCCGGGCCGGTAAGGAAGCTGGTATACCATTTCCGGTCCATCCCCACATGCTGCGACATGCTTGCGGTTATAAGCTAGCCAATGATGGCCATGACACCAGAGCACTCCAGCACTACCTTGGACACAAGAACATTCAGCATACAGTTCGTTATACTGAACTAGCCCCTGATCGATTCAAAGGATTCTGGAATGACTGAGATAAAAACTGAGATCCCTGATTTCCTTAGCAAACATGGGATAACCAAATTGGAAGATAACGTTCCGCCAGGACATCAAGTAAAGCCATCTTCTAGCCTCTTTTTCACATTGTTTGGTGATGAGCTGATGAACAGCAACTTAGTTAAAAAAGTGCCCGCAAAGGATCCAGATAACTCAAAGTAATAACAGAGTATCGTAGGAAATTCTGGTTTTCGCCCCTCTATCCATCTCTTAACCCAAAATTTGATTTAGGCCGTTCCAAAGGCTAGTTTTGGGTTCACTCGCGTTTGCCCCGCAACACCAGTAAATACAGCATATCGACAAATAGCAAATGCACCAGAATATAAGTTTTAAGGCTGAAAAACGCTACAATCTTCTTAACACGTACATTATTTTTGTAGTTGCTGGACAAGACCAGTTACCGGCGTCTTAATCTTACCAAGCGGATTTCCTTTCTCCACAGCTTCCCTGAGTCGTCTTGTCGAAAGGTGGACATATATCTTTGTGGATTCTGCCGAAGAGTGGCCCATTAAGTTTTGAACTGTTAGAAGATCAGTATTTGCTTCAACCAGTTCAGTGCCATACAGATGACGCAGGGCATGAGGATGGCAATACTTTTTCTGGATCCCAGCCTTGCGACCATATTTCGCAATCAATCTCCTGATCCCTGTAGATGATAGGCGCCTAGACTCACCACAGTTATCAAAAACTTTCTTTCCAGGATGACGCGTGTTTACGAATAGAACTCGATCCCCATTTGGAAGAGAGCGGTCTATTGTCTCCAGATAAGAATGGCCAAGATAGGCTCTCACCATCAGCAAAACCTCAGGCGGTAACGGTGCCAGCCGCTCCTGGTTTCCCTTCTCAGTAACACGAAGAAAAGCAGTCTCTTTTCCATCTTTATCCAGCTGAGAAATAAGATCGCTCTCGTTAAGTGCAACCAGGCCTGATACCCGTAGTCCACAGCCAGCTAATACAAAAATTATTGCGGCATCACGAACCCCTAGAAACTCATTCAGGTCAGTTTGCATAATAATTTTTTCAAGGTCTTTGAGTGATAGTGTATTCGGCAATTGTTTACCTGTGCTTGGATAATATAGAGTTGCAGCTGCATTCTTTTTTATGTGGCCACGTCTATGTGCCCACTGAAAAAAACCGCGTACCGCTGCAATAGCTGGCCGGCGTGATCTAGGGGAAATTCCTTTCTTATGTAAACTCAACCCAGAAAACTTTTGTAATTCCTCTGTGGAAGCGGAGAGAAGGGTACTCCCATTCATAGCCAGGTAATCAGCAAGTCGACTCAAGTGCAGAAAATAAGAATTAATAGTGCCTGCAGTTCGTCCTAGGTCAATCTCTAAATGCTGCAAATAGCTTAAGATCAGTGTATTGTCCCGGGTTGCCATTGTACTTCTCCTTCCATTGGGCAGGGCTGAAATTCAATATTGTTCCCATCCATAATGACTTGGTAGAATTTTCCATCGTACCAGCAGCCCTCACCCTTTTCTGGTGATGCTGGATCTGAAATATGCCTTAGTTTTGGCGAATAAAAGAGTGTTGGCCAGGTCTCAAGGCTAAATACTAAGATATCCTCTTCAATTCCCAGCACGAAAACTTCCACATCATGCCACTGACCAACAGCAATTACCTTGAAGTGACCTACATCCCTTTCTACATAGCATCCGCCCTGAACAAGCCTTGCATCATGATGCTGACGCTTCATTTCTTCCTCCATGCTTGAAACGGCCAAAAACAAAAAGTGCTTGTTTTTATTGATAATAGTGCAAAGATAAGAGAGATATTCCAACCTGTGAAGTAGGTGGAATTATTGAGGAAATGACTCCCTGCGGACACAGGGACTCGACCCGATAAGCAAAACGATTTCAGCAATGAGGATCTGAAATTTATTGTGCACGCACCTCTCAGTTTAGCCACAGTTATTTTTACAGGCAAGATGTTTGACCAGCACACAATGAACTGCATGATCCTCCTATAGAGGATTGGGAAAAATGTATCAGCCAATAATTCGGGAAATTGGAGCGCCAGAAAGAGACTACCTAGATTACGCGTTCGTGAATGATGGTCGTTTGAACTGGATTGATAGGGGAATCCTTTCTTGGATGATGCTCCAACCAACCGGTAAGCAAGTGAGCATTCAAAAGCTTTGGATTGAAGGCGGAGGAAGAGAGAAAGAAGGCCCATCCCTGGTGACAATCCGCAAAGCATGCAAAACACTTTCTTGCTATGGCTACGCGACGTTTCAAAGAGGCGTACTGCAACTCCGCAAGGGTGCAGAGCCATGAGGTCTACCAAAAATGTAACGTTGGATTCCATCAAAGTATTTATTCTCTAACTTTGAGTTTATAATTTTCGTCCCGGGACAATCGGGACGCCGGGACACTTTCCATAATTTCAATAAGTTATAGCTGTTTGATCCCGGGACACTAGCGGGACAAGCCGGGACTCATAGGGACAATCTGTCCCGGTAAAACAATCAAATGGGACATCAATGGGACACTTAATACTAGGTAACTCATTGATTTTATGTTGCCTGTCCCGATGTCCCGTTCGTCCCGTAATAAAATAGGACGCTACCCTTTACCTTCATCAACCAGGATTGATTTCCGCACTGCATAAAAACGTGACCGACCAATATCATGAATGGTATGTCTGCTCATTTTTCGGCCACCTTCATTTTTGAACAGAAGCTGGCGCTTATCAAGTTCATCAAGAACAGCATCACGTGGAAACCCAGAGCAAGCTTCACCAAATCCTGCCTTAGTAAAGAGATACAGCCCCCCATCTGAAGTTGAGAAATAACCACAGAGATCCTTGGCATATTTAAGCACACCATCTTCGTATACCCCTGAAGGAAATCGCCCAGGATTACGCAGAATAAACTCTTTAATCGCATCAACACCCTGGATAACTGAGGGTTTGTTTCCTTCATCACCGAGCCAGGCGTCACGAGCTGAAATTACAGCATGATTTATTTCAGACTCTGTCGCCTTCAATATCTCGAACTTGATTGCTAAGTGCCCTGCAACAGCTACAACAGCAAATCTTCTGATTACACGTTGTTGATATGATTCCAGCTTTTTGCCTTTACTGAGATCCCTCTCATGTTTATCAATTTTAATCTGGACTAATTGCCGTAGCTGAGTTGTATCTGGCACTGTTTCCAACAACTTTTCTATGAACACAGGTCCTGCAGTTCCATAATATTCCCCGCATTGCTTTTTGAAATTATCTACAAACGTTTTCGAATCCATACCGTAGCTGTTCTGAATGACACCTCTATCCTCAATCTCAATCGGTATGTCTATCATCCTAATCAATTGCCCGGTCATTGCGCGTCGACTTGTCTCCTCCTCTATTTTTTGTCGCACAGAAATTTCACCACTAGACAGCCCAAGAATCCGCCAGGTACGTTCAGGCTGTAATGCACTATTTTTCTGCAAACGGCTTTTTCCACGACCACCAAATAAATCATAAATAACTTTTCCAAAATTCTTTGAATCACATGTACCAATCTCGTCAAGCGCCAATAGAAGGTCGTTGTGAGCTGCTGCAGTTGCCTCAATTGCATTACCGGTTGTGTTCCATCTACCAATGTAAGAACTTTCTGACACTGCGGGATCAGCCCCACAACCCCAGACGCTAGTTGCAGCCTGAAGTGTGGTGGTTTTACCTTTGCTACTTGTGCCGTAAAAATGGAACCCACCACTATCGAGACTAGCGAATTTTAATAGCGGTGCTGCAAACGCAGCGCATAGCGCAAAAAGCAGAGTGGGATTACTGTTGCATTGTTTTGCCACGAATCCTTGCCACTGTTTCAGACTACCTTTTCGATGCATATTTCGTGTAGACGAACTATGTTCCTCTGGCTGAAATACAACCCTCTCACCATCAGCTATACCAATAGCGCGATTTGGGAGAACAAATACCGGGACGTCATTTATACCAGTTGTCCATCCAAGCTGAGAGGTAGATTGAATTCGATATTCTGAAGGCAGGCAGAAACTTCCAAGATATGCCATGAGTCTACGCTCACAGCCCGGAACAATCTTCAGTCCCAATGAAGCAAGATCCCCAGCGATTGGAGCGCGCGGTTCAGATAACTTCCTAGCCGGAAACGCCATACTTTGCTCATTCTCATCCTGATCAATCCAGTGTAGCTGGTAACCCCATTCTGTCCCCTGATTTGATCTAGTCAAAGCAGATATCCAGCATGGTCCTGAAACGAACTCCGGGATTTCTTTTGTTTCGCCGCCTTTTGTTTTGAGTAATTTGATGTAAAAAACACCGCTATCGTTAATTTCATAGCTGGTTGGGATATACGGCAATATATGAGCCCAGGCTACTGCCCCCGGAATCTGGCATATTTTTGTTTTGGGATTTTCAGACTGAGTCATAAGTATCCTAGCTGGTTATCTAGTGCAGCTATCTCTTACAATCTCAGGCCCTTATCACGGTATACGACCACATCTGACAGCCGATATCTCGGCTCTCTACCGGCTTTTATATATCGCAAGGCAAGTTGGCCACTACTTCTCCAATTTGCGATCGTTGCTGGTGCAATAGTTGAGTCGTCACCTGCTAAAACGACTCCTAATTCACCATCATTGAGAAGTACATTCTCAGCGCCAATTTCTTTTGCTTGGGTGAAAATCTGTTCCAGGGAGCGAATTTGCTTGTGTTTCTTTCTAGGCATTTACCAATACTCCGGTGAGAATTAATGACCCAAAAAGATTAACAGTGGATATTCGTCGTGTGTGGAAAAAACAAAAGCGAGTTTTTTCGTTATGATTTGCTGTTTTTTAGCACACTTTTCACGGTCTTTTGATCAATCTCAAGCATCGCTGCTGTGTTTTTTTCAGCTTGCGAAGGAGTATGGCCGCAAATTCTGTTGGCATTGTATGTACCTGCAATAAATAATTTAGACGCCTCTTTACGTCCTGTTTTTTTTGGCCATGGATTATTGTGTCCTGCCAAATATCTACCAATACCCCATCCGATATATTTCAGAACATCCTGAGATGGAGTTTTTCCTTCATCTACTTGCTGAGCAAAACTCGTTAATATGCCGTCAACTTCCCATTGTGCAAGCACCCCAGTTTTCGGCACCAAAGCTGTCAAGAAGATTAACTTTTTTGTTGATTCAAAATTCCCATGCAAATTACCTTCATCGTCAACCACTATTAACTCCAATGGAGGATCCTCACCATAGTCCTCCATCAAAGATATCAATGCAGTCTTTGCCAAGCCGATCATATTTTCACGATCCTTACTTGTTACAGGATTTCTTGGCGTGATGATCCAAATCTGTTGTTCTTGCAATTCCGAAAAGCGGCTGCGCAGACCAACAATGGGAATAAATGCACAAATAAACTCCTTGCCTAATGGAATACACCATCCAGCTAGTTTGGAACGATGATTTCTATTTGTTGTAGTGAAAGGACTGACCTTTCCAAGCATCTTTTTTACCCGCTTGTGATCGTCATCTTTCATCTATGCAAATCCCTTGCTTTTAATTGAGTATAACGGCGCAGCTGCCCCCAGTCACGGTGGCCTGTCACAAGCGCAACTTCATGAATTTGATACCCCGCTTCAAACAGCCGCGAGGCACCTTCATGGCGCAGATCATGAAACCTCAAATCAAAAATACGTAGTCGAGGGCAAGTTCTGGTAAATGAAGTAGAGATGGTTTTGGGGTCAAAAGGAAAGATCCTTTCATCTATTACAGGCTGCCGACGAATGATATCAACCGAATCGAACAATAAGGGAACTACCTGATTATTGCCCTGTTTTTTTGTCGGGTGCTTTCGATCTCGAATCAGAATTGTTTTTTCATCCTCATCAAAGTCATCCCATCGAATTCGTGTTATTTCGGATAAACGCATTGCTGTTGCTATTGCAAAACAGACGACGTCCCACATGGGAGTGGGAGCTTGTTTTAGGTATCTGTGGCTTGTCCAATACTCCTGAAGTTTTGATAATTCATCACTTGTAGGCCGCCTATCTCGTTCCTCAGATTTCCCAACTATGCCTTCATCCTTGAGTAGTCTACGGGCATCAATAACTGTTTCCAGATTTACAGGAAGCTTAAGGTATGTTCGAGCAAATTTTAGAAGATCTGCCAGGTGAGTAACTTCAAGTGCAAGAGTCGCGGGTTTTGAGCCGTCATTTTCAGCCCTTTCTCTAATGTTATTTACAATTTCATTAACACTCAATCTATCCAGTGTTAAATCACCAAGGGCAGATTCTATAAGGTTGAAAGAGGTGCGTTTGCTACGAACAATTTCCTTTTGCTGCTCATACTCTCGAATAATCCCTGCGACAGTGGTCTCTCGAAGCAGGACAGGATCCCCCCACTCTCTACGCTCCATTGCTGTTTCCACAGTTCCAGCCCATCGCTGTGCAGCAGATTTTGTGCTAAAACTCTTCGTCGTGGGCTTGTGTCCCTTCTTCCGGACAATTGCCCGCCAACGGCTGCCTCTTTTTTGGAATGTAGCCATAATTGGTACACCTAATGTACCAGAAGGGCACATTGGTACACTCCTGGTACAGCTTAAAAGCTAAATTGCGTTAATGACGATGATTGCTAGTGTACCAGCATGACCATAATATGCAATTACAATCAATTAGATAGAGATAATTCATTGAAATCATTAAGCAGAAAATTATCGATTGCCCCCATGCTGGACTGGACCGACAGGTACTACCGTTATTTTGCCCGCCTGATCACCAAGCACACCCTACTCTATACCGAGATGGTCACCACCGGCGCCCTGCTCCACGGCAACAGAACACGCTTTCTTAAATTTGATCCCGCTGAACACCCTGTGGCCCTCCAGCTTGCGGGCAATGACCCATCCGAACTGGCCGCGTGCGCGCGCATGGTGGAAGAGGAGGGATACGATGAGGTCAACCTGAACGTGGGCTGCCCCTCAGACCGGGTGCAGTCTGGACGCTTTGGGGCCTGTATGATGCTGGAGCCTGACCTGGTGGCTGAGTGTGTCCACGCCATGCAGGAGGCGATCTCTGTCCCGGTTACTGTGAAGCACCGCATAGGGATCGATCATGATGACAGCTACGAGACCCTGCACAGATTTGTCGCAACGGTTGCCCAGGGAGGGTGCCACACCTTTATCGTCCATGCCAGAAACGCCTGGCTGGATGGTTTAAGCACAAAAGAGAACAGAGACATCCCTCCTTTGCGCTACGAGACGGTGCACCGGTTAAAACAGGATTTCCCCGACCTGGAGATAATCATCAACGGCGGAATAAAAAGCCTGGACGCAGCCAAAGAGCAACTGGAACATCTGGATGGCGTAATGATTGGACGCGAGGCCTACCAGAATCCCTGGATGCTGGCGGAGGCGGACCGGCTTTTATTCGGCGATGATCACCCAATCCCCACCCGGCATGAGATCGTGGAGCGGCTAATGCCTTTCGTGCAGAGTGAATTTGCCAAGGGCGCTCCCATTAACCGCGCCACCCGGCATATCCTGGGTCTATTTCAGGGCCAGCCAGGGGCCAAGGCGTGGCGGCGTCATATCAGCGAACATGTCCATCACCAGGATGCAGTTCCGGAGTTGATCTTAGAAGCCGCACAAATGATTCGTGGTTAGTCTGAGGCCAAGGGATTCACTACAACTATTTGACCTCCTATGATCTCGTTCTGCGCAATAACCAACGAGCATCGTGCCTTAAGGGCCTGATATTTTACCAAGAAAACATTATTTAGTAGTTTTTGTGTGTTTTTTGAGAGCCTTGTTGAGTTCTTTTTGGTGTATTCAAGCGTGGAATGCATGGCTGGTCAGAGCCGTCTGGATTGCCCCCTCACCCTCACCCTCTCCCCATTGGGGAGAGGGGATATTTTTTATTCGCTTTCTTTTGCGGTAATTTGCCTACAGTGCCTACAGGGATGTAGGCAAGGAGCGATAACAAGATGCGGTAACCTTTTGCGGCTTGTACTTTAAGTCTCTTTCCAAACTCATAAGGAATTCATTGCTATCTCAGCAGAGACGGAAGGCGCCTATCACCGCGACAATTAGGATGAGGTAGCCAAGATAAGGGGAGGCATCACCCCGCTGTGACCCCCAAATAACCATAATTGCGCCTACGCTTCCTGCAATGACGGGGCCAGGCCAAGATTTATGCTCAATACCATACAGCCAATGATGGGATGTCTGTTCGGCAGCACCAGAGCATAACAGCAGAGGCAACAGTATCAGAGCACCAAAAACGATTAAGACAAGAGGATATGAAAAGCGCATCTTATAATTGCAATCCATTTAAACAGAGCCAATTTTGTATCTTTTGACTAATAGTAGCACTAGGATATTAACATAAAGGCTGACCCTGGAACTGCCAACCCCCTAAGGCACCTGGAATAGTTACACAATACTGACACCCACCATAGTTTAAAATAGATATCATGCATTGGTTCCTACTAGCTATGATCTGCGCCCTCAGCCTGGCATCGGCGGATGCTGCAACCAAACATTGGCTGCGGGATTATGATGCCAGAGAACTGGCCCTGATCCGCTTCACCCTGTCCGGGTTACTACTTAGCCCCCTGCTGCTGATACAACCTTTTCCCGATCTACCCCTGGAGTTTTGGGGCTGGATTGCCCTGCTGATGCCGCTGGAGATCATAGCCTTGCTGCTCTACATAAAGGCGATTCGTGACTATCCGCTGTGGCAAACCCTACCCTACCTGGCCTTTACCCCGGTATTTGTGACAGCCACTGGATGGATGCTTTTAGGTGAGCAGGTATCACTGCAGGGTTTTGCGGGGGTCTTCCTCATTGTTGCCGGCGCATGGATTCTGAACCTCGAAACCAGCGAAGACAACGGCAAACGAGGCCTGCTTACACCATTGACAACAATCCTACACTGCCGCGGCTCCATACTCATGTTGTTGGTGGCAGTCATATACAGCGTAACCGCAGTTGGCAGTAAGGCGGCCATGCAGTTCATGCCGGCGGACCTGTTCGGACCCCTCTATTTTGTTTTGCTGGGATCGATAACCTTGGTGATATTTGCATTACATAAGCCCAAGACCTTACAGGCACTTTACCGACGCCCCAGCCCAAACATCATGATCGCTCTGTTTATGGCGGTTATGGTGATTACCCACTTCCTGGCAATACAGCAGATAGAGGCCGCCTACATGATCGCGGTAAAACGCAGCAGCATGCTATTTGGCATACTATTCGGCGCCATCCTGTTTAACGAGAAGGGCCTGTGGACCCACATGACTAGCGGCGGGCTTATGCTTGCTGGGGTTGTTCTGATTGCCCTGGGCAGTCAGTAGTATTGCCATTGGGTTCACCCAGAGGTTTGAGCTTGACCAGCAGCAGTGGCAACAGTGTCAGGTTTCCAATCAGGGCCACCACCATGGCAAAGCCGGTGAGTAAGCCAAAATAGATAGATGGAATAAAGCTGGACAGGGCCATGATAGAGAAGCCCAGAGTCACAGTTATAGATGTATAGTAGATAGCCCGGCCAACGCTGGCATGGCAACGCTTGACCGCACCCCAGTAGTCTCCATCCACCTCCAGCTCCACCCTAAATCTATGGATGTAGTGAATAGCGTTATCCACCCCTATACCAATGGTAATGGCGGCGATGGTGATGGTCATGATATCCAGCATAATCCCCAGCCAACCCATCAAGCCCAGTATCATGCCAGCCGCCACCACGGTTGGAACTACACCGATGGCCGCCAGTTTCCAGTGTTGAAATAACATATAGAACATTATGAAAATAGCCAGGAACACCATGCTCAGGGTTAGAATCTGGGAACGGAACAGGCTCTGTAATACATTGTTGTACAGCACTAACATGCCGGAGAGGTTAACCTGACCCTCCTCCAGTCCGAACTTGGTAATCAGGTCACTTTTAATCTTCTTAAGCAGGGCATCGCGCTGGAGGTTCTTATCCGAGTCGATCACCCGAATACCGAAACGTATCTGGTTGCCATCCTTAGACATATAGGGGTCCAGTATCTGCGCCTTTACCTCGTCTGGCAGACGCTTATACACCACGCCCAGACTAAAGTTGTCTAGCGGATTATCGTTGTTGAGCATAGTCATCATGCTCATGGTAGTGGCAAGGGAGAGTACCTTACCGGTCTCCGGCAGAGAGTCCAGATAATTATGAATCTTCTGCACATCCTCCAACTGGAACATATTAAACCAATAGCTCTCACCCGTGATGCCGGCAGACTTGTCTTCAAACTCAGCGCCCAGATCAGACTCCAGGTCCAGATCTTCAGAAAACTCCTCGTCACCCGATTCCTGGACAACAGTTTCACCTGGTTCCTGCTCTTCAACAATCTCATCTGCTGTAGCCGCATCCTGTATCGCTTCAGGTTCAAACACCGCATCCTGCGACTCCGTTGTTATCCCTTCCGGCTCTAGCTCCGTCTGACCAGATCCCCCTCCACTCCCTTGGGCTGCGGCATTGAGAAATTCACTCTTAGGACCCAACACCACATCCAATGGCGTGGTACCTCCCAGCTCCCGATCAATCAACACCATACCCTTATAGATCTCGGTAGACTCCTTGAAGTAGTCGATAAAGCGGTTCTCTACCGAGAGCTTGCCAATACCTACAAGCCCTAACACCACAACCAAAAGATATATACCCAGGATTGGATTACCGAAGCGCTCAATCCCGTTAGCCAGGGAACGGGTAAATGCGGCGGTAGCGTCATGTTTACGCAGTACGGGTTCTCCGGCCTTCAGGGGCACCAGGGCTGCTGGAAAGATGATAAAGGCAACCAGGAAGGCGAGACCCACGCCCACAACCATCATCCAACCAAAATCTATCACCGGACGAATTCCGCTCACTATGAGCGAGGCAAAGGCCACCATGGTGGTAAGGGAGGTGTAAACCGAAGGGGCAAACTTGGAACGCATGGTCTCCTTCAGCATCCAGAGCTGGGAGCGGCTGGGATCCTCCGCATGCAGTTCCTGATGCCGTACTATCAGGTGCACCGCCAGAGAGAGGGTAATGATCAACAACAGTGATATAAAGTTGGAAGAGACAACGGTCACCCGCCAATCAACCAACCCCAGAAAGCCCACCATGAGGATTGCCGCAGCTACACAGATCAGCATAGGCACCAGCACCCAGCGCGGCTGCTTGAATGCTATGGTCAGCAGCACGATCAGAAATACCGTTACGCCTATGCCAAACATACGAATATCGCTATCGATAAAATCAATCATATCCGAGGCGATCATGGGTACGCCGCCGAGATGAATCTCCCCCTTATCCTGGTACTTATGCAAGATTGCCCGCACCGAGATAATGTCGTTCTGGAGCTGGGCCTGGAGCCTGGTGTTATGCTGTCTAATCTGGGCCGTGATCCCCTCCAGCCTCTTGGACTCCTCCGCCGTCAGTCTGGCCGACATCTGTTTTTCCCAGAGCTGGTCACGCTGCTTTTGCAGATCACGCTGGACTTCATCGTGCTTGAGATAGACCAGCAGTGCCGTAGTCTTCTCGTCCAGGCTGGTTAACAGGCTGCTGTAGAGTGGGCTTTCACGAAACTCCTTGCGCGCCAGCTCAATGTCCATACCCTCGGTCTCAAGGGTGCGCACCTGCTCCTGCAGTTCGGAAACGGTGACGCGGGGGCTATTGATAAGGGGAACATCCAGTATACTGAGGACAGACTCCACCCGCTCCAGGGCAAGCAGCTCATCCCGCAGATTGCGGATATTGGCCAGGCTCTGTTTGGAGAATAGATCTGCCTTGGGTTGCAGGGTAACGACTAGAAAATCATCCGAACCGTAACGGGCGCGTACTGCGCGATAGAAACGCAGATCCTGGTCATTCTCCAGCACAAGAGAGTCTGATGATGCATCTAGCTTGAAATCCTGGGCATACCAAACCGCCAACAGCAATAGAGCCATAACAGCCAAACCAATAAGCTTTGGCCGCTCCAGGGTGATTCGAAAATAGTAGTCCGTTATCCGTTGAATCATTGTTATTTTCTTACGTATATATGTTGTTGATGCCACTCTCTAGTGGCTGAAACTTTAATTGCGAGCGTCTAAAGATAAAACTAACCCCTGCCCAGGGCAAGAAAAGATTCATCATGCCAATCTTTGGGGTTTAAGTTTTATATGGAACAGAGATGATCTTATCCCGCACGAAACCAGACTCCTTTCCCAGCTCATTATATTCCACGCATTTTCCATGCTTGAACAGAAAATCACCTATGTAACAGTGGGATATCTTTCGTTTTAGGTTTTCCCCAAGGGGTAACCCAAGGAAGTGACAAACCATACCTCTGATTACGCCCGCATGAACCACCAGCAACACAGTGTCATTTTTGTGTTTCTTTCTAAGCTTCTCAATAAAGCCTACACTACGCTGCTGCATCTGCCGAAAACTCTCCCCTTTGGGATAGACAAAATCCGGATCATTCTTATGTTTGGGAATATGCTTCTCCACCCATTTCTTGCTCTTTTTATACAGGGCCCCATAGTTAACCTCATTTAGCTCGGGCTGGTCATATATCAGTTTGATACCTCTCTTCTTCGCGTGGTACATGCCTGTTTGACGTGACCGTTCCAGATCACTGGTATAGACAGCAGCAAACTTCAGAGAATTCTTGTGCATAACCCCGTCTACAAACGCCACATCTATTTGCCAATCCTCAGAACGCGGGGAGTCACCCCACCCCATAATTTGGCCAGATTGATTAATTAGCGTTTTGTAGTGGCGCACAGCGATTAGACGCATCAGTTCATTTCCCTATATTAGCCAACAGCAAAGAATACAACGACAACATTAATTTATTTCTAATTCTTATTTTTCCTTGTCGTCTATAGGAAAAAACTTAACTATGGTGTCGCTGATAATCCCAAGAACCTCACCTATAGTCTCGTCTATCGCCTGATTAGCGACAATTGGTATTCCTACTCTGTCCGCTTCATTCAACAGATAACTCTGCAGCTCCCAGATATCGTCAATATGATTCAGATATTTCTCAGCCTTCCTCTCTTCACTGATCCTGGCCCTTGACTTGAACCGTTTACGCAGACTGGATCTATCCATGGTGGCCAACATAATCGGGATTACGATCACATCACTACTCAAATCTTTCATGCTCAGATGGGTTGGCAGTACATGCACTCCTTCCAGAATCAAATGCTGACTCTCAATGGATGCCCTGGAGATGGCCGCTTCCATTGCTGGCTGTATGGCATTGGTTTGGGAGAGAAAACCTGTAATGACAGGACTATCTATCTCTTTGCGCTCCAACTTGCGCGGAAAAGGTAGACCGCGCCATGCGGCAAAACTTGAATACATCAATGTAGGCACAACTTGGCCAGGCAGATAGGAGCGTATGATCTCCCTCATCATATCCGTGGACTGTAGCCATGCGATATTCAAACGATAGGCAAGCTCTGCTGAAAGGGTACTCTTGCCCGAACCTGTGACTCCTCCCACAAGAATGATTAAGCTTTTATTGGAATTCTCAAACTGCCGCCAGGATAGATATCTATTTGCGGCGTCAATACCAGCGTACTCCCTTAGTGAACTGAAGATGATCTCACGCAGGTCAGCATGGCCGATCTCATCTATCTCATCGTTCAGCAATTTCTCGTGCACACTCAAGGCGCCATTTCTGGCTATCTCTGTTGGAATAGCACAGGCCTCAAGAGAGTGGGTAAGGATGCCAACCGAGAAACGATCACTACGCATAGGTGAGTGCACAATAATATCTGTATCTAGCAGAGGCTTGTTCTCATAAGCAGTACGTACACCCTCTCCATGCCTCTTTTTCAACAAGTTAGCCACCAGCAAATACAGATCATGCTTAGAGATCTTTTCAACATCTTTTAGCTCTTCCCTAACCTCCTGGGACAAGGTATAAGCATCTATATAGGGTAAACCAATCTTAATCAGTGACTGCACCAGAATCCCCCTGAAGAAAGGAATCTGATCTCCACCATCCTTATTTACAACTATTGTTTTTGCCATAACTTACTCAGCAACCTTGATTAAACTGGATTTGACATCGACAGGTTTAACATAATATCAACAGAGTATAATTATTACAGAACTTTCATTAATTCTTAGAGATTGCACATTATGTGCCAGCCATAAAGCTTTCCAGCCCCTTGAAAAAACACAGATTAACCAATTTAACAGAATCATATAAATGGTATTGACCTTTATCCAGATAGAGCTAGAATGGACAATGCTGCGTATGGAATATGCAATCTACAGTGATAAAGCAGTCTCGGCGAACTTTTTCTCCCCTGCTCTTGAAGCGTAGTTTCTTCACGTTACACAGCATTTGGGTTAACTATATTCGTATAGCAAAAAAAGTTTCGTTACATCAGAGGATTTTAAAATGGCTGAACAGCAAACAGGCACCGTCAAGTGGTTTAATGACGCAAAAGGTTATGGATTTATCGAGCGCGAGGGCGGAGCCGACCTATTCGTTCATTTCCGTTCAATCGTTGGCGATGGCCACAGAACACTGAAAGATGGACAGCAGGTCCAGTTCACAGAAGTTGAAGGACAAAAAGGTCCTCAGGCTGAAAACGTCACCCCTCTATAAGGGTTGACCAAAAACTGTTTATAAAGCCCAGCCCGGGCAGCCTGGCTGGGCCTTCTCATTGCCGCTAGAAAAACTCTACCCATCCGGGAACTCAATCCTAACCAGGCTACCTTTCCCCTGCTCACTACTGATATGTAATCTGCCGTTATGTCTTGAAACGGATCTTTTCACTATCGACAACCCCAACCCAGTTCCACCTGAATCCCTAGACCTGCCTGCATCAACCCGATAAAACGGCTCAGTCAAATGGGGTAGATGGCGTGCTGCTATGCCATCCCCAGAGTCCTCCACCTTGAGTACGGACATCCCGTTCTCCTTAAACCAAAAAACATCCACCTTGCTACCGTCAGGAGTGTGATGAACAGCGTTTGTTATTACGTTATAAAACAGACTTTCCAGTGTCTTTTGTTCACCCATCAACTGCAGGGACGGCTCCACCTCCAGAGTAATTATATGACCGCTCTCCTGTGCCAAGATCCTGGCATCGGCAACCACCCTCTCCAGCAGAGCCGGCACATCTACCATCTCTGGATCAAAACCATCCTGCCCGGAGTCCAGCCTGGAGAGCATCAATAGGTCATCAACTATACCGCTCATCCTTTCTGACTGCTGATACATTAGTTCCACGGCGTGGGACCAATGCTCCGGAAGATCATTTCCATCAAGGTGCATAGTCTCAAGAAAGCCACTAAGTACGGTAAGCGGAGTTTTCAACTCATGGGATACATTGGCTACAAAATCACTACGCATCCGATCCAGGTGGTACAGTCTGGTGATATCTCGCGCAACTAACAGCACCAGTCCGTCCTCCTGGGGGAAGCTGGTCAACTGGATGGACATAACCCGTCCCCAGTCTGCGGGTGACTCCAACTCCAGCGGCTTTGTGAAATCACCTGCGGCCAGATACTCCTCCAGCACCGGGTGTCCCACCTCCTCCACCAGAGAACCGACGGACTCATTCTCTGGATCAAGGCCGAACATCTCCCTGCCTGCCCGGTTGCACCAACGAATATGCCAGTCCGGCCTCAGTATCATAACCGCATCGGGGAAGGCCTCGAAGGCTTTGCGAAACAGTGACACCACTTGGGTGTTATAGCGCTCCTGCTCATTTACCCGCTGTTGCAGAGAGGCAATTTGCTTACTCAAACCAGAAAGCAGTCCTGAATTTTGAGTTGCTGCCACCTCGGAGCCAGCATCCAGCTTGCGCCTCAAACTCCACAGTTGAAATAGATACCAACAGACTATAAATACTACACCAATGGCAAAAAACAGCAGATATGATTGAAAAAATATACCCCCGGCCAGAGCAAATATAACAAGCAGGAAAAGGATCCTGATTTCGCCATACCACCCGGACAAGTCAAATCTTATCAACGCAGTCACCCTTTGGCCGACAGCCTGTAACCTACTCCGCGCACGGTCTGGATAAGAGCCGCATCTCCGGTAGGTTCGAGGGTGGCGCGCAGCCTTCTGATGTGGACATCTACAGTGCGATCTTCTACATATTTATCTTCTCCCCACACCCGATCCAACAACTGGGCACGGGAAAACACCTTCTCTGGGCGCACCATCAGAAAATGCAGCAGCCTGAACTCCGCCGGTGAAAGTTCTACACGGGTATCGCCGGAAAACACATCGTGGGTCTCAGGATTAAGCCGCAGGCCACATATTTCAATCTCTGATTGATCCAGAGAGCTGCGTCTTAGCAGGGCCTTTATGCGAGCCCCCAGTTCACCAGGGGAAAATGGCTTGGTGATGTAGTCATCGGCCCCTACATCCAGCCCCCTGATCTTATCCTGATCCGAGCCACGAGCAGTCAACATGATGATAGGAAGATCCTTGGTAGAATCCTTACGCCGCAGTTCACGCGCTAGATCCAATCCGGATTGGCCTGGCATCATCACATCCAGAAGAAGCAGATCGGGACTTTCGCTAACTATAAGCTGCTTTGCCTGCGCCGCATCCTCCGCCTCAATACACTCATAGCCAGAACGCGACAGGGTGAACCGCACCATTTCACGAATGGCAGGTTCATCGTCCACCACAAGCAGTTTAACCATACCTGCCTTCGATATAGTCAGAAGTCTCCTTATGCTTGGGAGTGACAAAGAGATCATCAGTTGCGGAGTGCTCTACCACCTTACCCATAAGCATGAAGATACATTCATCGCTGGCACGGCGGGCCTGGGCCATGTTGTGGGTCACAATAAGAATAGTGTACTTCCCCCTAAGTTCCCAGATCAGCTCCTCTACGGCAGCAGTCCCTTCCGGATCCAGGGCCGAGCATGGCTCATCCATCAGCAGGACTCTCGGTTTGACTGGCAACAGACGTGCAATACATAGTTTCTGTTGCTCTTCCAGAGATAGGCCTGTGCCCTTGCTATCTAGTTTATCCTTTACCTTGTCCCACAACAGCACCTGGCGCAGGGACTCCTCAACGATCTCATCATCATCTCTTTTGGATGCCTCATTACCTTTATTGTGCAGACGGTGACCATACAGCACGTTGTCCCGAATGGAGACCGGTAGTGGATTTGGGCGTTGAAACACCATGCCTATCTGTTTACGCACCTGCACCAGCTCAACCGCAGGATCATAAATATTGTGATCGAACACATTAATGCTGCCGTCGATACGCACATACCCCAAGCGTTCATTTATGCGATTGATACTGCGCAGAAAGGTAGACTTACCACAACCGGAAGGGCCGATCATGGAGGTTATGATGCCTCTTTTTATCTTCAGATCAATGTCGAACATGGCCTGAAAGGTGCCATACCAGAGATTGAGTTTCTCTGTAGTAATGGCATATTCAGCCTGATCATCAACCGCGGTTTCTACTGTAGCTATCATTTTCTATATCGTCTTTAAGATTCTGTAGATACTGGATCAACCAAACTTGCCTTCGACGTAATCCCGGGTACGCTGATCTTTTACCTCGCCGGTAAACAGCTCCTCGGTTACACCAAGCTCGATGCACTCACCCCCTAGAAAGAATGCGGTGCGATCGGCAAGACGCCGCGCCTGCTGCACCAGGTTGGTAACCAGAATGATGGTCATCTCCGATTTTAACTCTTTCAGCACATCTTCGATGCGCATGGTGGTTACAGGATCAACTGCGATGGAGAACTCATCCAGGATCAGCAGCTCAGGGTCCTGCGACAGGGCTCGGGCAATGGTCAGGCGCTGCTGCTGACCACCGGATAGCAGACTCCCCAGAGAGTCCAGGCGATCCTTTACCTCATCCCAGAGCGCAGCCCGTGTCAGGCAACGCTCTACAATTATATCCAGCTCTCGTCTGTCATTAATGCCGCGTAGACGTGGCGACAGGGCCACATTTTCATACACGGTAAGGGGCAGCCCCACCGGCAGAGGAAACACCACCCCGATACGGCTACGCAATCCATACACGTTCTTGATATTGCGAACATTCACGCCGTTGAACAGGATATCTCCCTGCACCTGCATCTTGCTGTTAAAGGCATCCATAAGATTCAACGTCTTGAGAAAGCTGGTCTTTCCGGCATTGGCGGGGCCTATAATCCCGAATATTTCATGCTCCCTCACATCCAGACTGACACTGCTCAGAGCGGGCACACCAGCGTAGCTGATGGTCAGATCATGCACACTGAGCTTTATGCTTTCGGAGCTTGGCTCTGTGGCTACGTCTGGCATAGCGTCTGCGACTACCATTTCTTCTGACCTCGCAGATACATGCGGAAGGCAATGGAGATACTGTTCATGATCAACACCATGGCGACCAGCACCAGAGCCACACCGTAGGGCAGAGCATCAGGCACACCTGGCACCTGGGTGGAGACCACAAACAGATGCAGGGAGAGGGCCATGGTCTGATCAAACATACTCTGGGGCAGATATGGCAGAAAAAAGGCGGCCCCGGTGAACATAATGGGTGCGGTCTCCCCGGTGGTGCGCGACACCTCCAGGATCACACCAGTCAGGATACCACTGATGGCGTTGGGCAGGACGATGCGGCGAATGGTCTGCCAGCGGGTGGCCCCCATGTTCCAGCAGGCCTCACGGAAGGCGAATGGCACCGCCTGCAGCGATTCCCTGGTAGATACAATCACCACCGGCAGGGTCATGATGGCCAGGGTAAGGCTGGCGGCGAGAATACTGGTGCCAAATCTAAAGAAGATCACGAAGGCCCCAACCCCGAACAGGGCATGCACGATGGACGGCACCCCCGCCAGGTTGATAATGGCCAGATTGATAATGCGGGTAAACCAGTTATCTCCAGCATATTCACTTAGGTAAATAGCTGCGGCCACCCCCAGCGGAACCGAGATAATCAAGGCCAGAGCCACCAGCCATATCGTTCCCAACAACGCCGGAAATATTCCACCGGCAGTCATGCCCTTGGTGGGATCGGTAAAGAGAAACTCCAAGGAAATAACGCTGCCTCCCTTGTAAATCAAGGTTCCCAGAATCACCAACACCGGGATAACCAGCAGAATGGTCATCAACATGAACAGGGTCTTGAACAACACCTGCATCTTTTTGTTTTTTGCGTTTAGGGCGGACTCTTCAAACATCTCTCTTTATTCCAAAGCGGTTCTATACCTACTGCTTCTTGATGCCACGAACGATCAGGTCAGCAGTAAGATTGATTACAAATGTGATCAGAAATAGGAATATCCCGATAGTAAACAGGGCCTGATAATGCTCAGAACCTACTGCGGTCTCACCCAGCTCGGCGGCAATAGTGGCGGTTAGGGCGCGTACAGAATCAAAGACACTTCCCGGAATATTCACCGCGTGGCCGGTGGCCATGAGTACCGCCATGGTCTCACCAAAACCGCGCCCCACTCCCAACAACACCGCACCCAGCAGGCCGTTCTTGGCGGCAGGGATTACGGTCTTGAAGATCACCTGCCAGCGGGTGGCCCCCAGGGCCTCGGCCGCCTCACGATAACGATCCGGCACTGCCTTGAGGGCATCCTCGGCAATGGAGGTCATGATCGGCGCCGCCATCAGGCCCAGGATGATGCCGGCATTGAGCACATTTAGCCCCACCGGCACATTAAACAGATCGATGATCAGCGGATTCATTATGGATAGACCAATAAAGCCCCAGACCACTGATGGAATAGCCGCCAGCAGTTCCACCAGCACCTTGAGGGCCTCCCTGGTGCGACCGGTGGCAAACTCACCCACATAGACCGCTGCCCCCAGGGAGAAAGGTATTGCCACCAACATAGCCAGTCCGGTCACCGAGGCAGTGCCGGCCATCAAGGCCAGGATGCCGTACTCCGGCGCGTCCTCATCACTCGGTTCCCAGTATGGGGAGAGAAAAAACTCTTTGAAGGAGAATCCTTCGAATAGAAACCCGATGCCTTCAGCGGTGATAAAAACAAAGATGCCTATTACAAATATTATTGCGGATATACCGCCGATAAAGACCAGGAACTGCACCATCTTGTCGATGTACCAGCCCAGATCACGTCGATCAAAATCGATATCCAGCATTTTGCCTGTTACTGCCGGCATACCCTAATCCTCAACCTCTGCACCACACATAAGGTCCATCAGATCCTTAATATGCAGGGCCAGGTTACGGTATAGTGCCTCCAGCTCCTGGGTTTCCAGAGGACCACTAGCGGCACCAACATCCCACTCCAGGGCGTTGGTATGGAAAGGGATCTCTGACAGATATGAGCTGATGCCACCCTGGAGACTGATAACTACATGCTGCTCAGAAATATCGTGGTGACTGAGTTCGTTCAGGGCTTTAGGTTCAGCCCCTTCTACATTGCCACCGCGTTCTGATAGAAACTCAATCAAAGATGGATCTATTTCGGCAGCGGGAGCACGTCCGGCACTGCTAAATTTACCGCAATTTGGATGATTCTTTTTACCGATGGCTTCAGCAAGTTGGCTGGCAAGTCCATTGTCCTCATCAATGAAAAGAACATTATAAATCTTCGGCTTTTTCTGCATGCCGGTTACGGCAAAGATGGTATCCTCACAGATATTCCTACACTGATCCACAACACGTTTTAGCTGATTAAAAACAACAAACAGCGCCAGGGTATCTTTAACCCCCTGGAGTTCGCTCTTCTCAGTTATCTCAGCATAAACCGCATCCAGGTTGTACTCCGTATTATCAGAAAGATGCTTGGTGCCCTGGGCCAGTTCAGAATTAAGGTGATTAAATGCCTTGATGGTCTGCTTCACCATGGTCATGGTATCTGCGGTCATCCGCTCCAGTTCGCGCCCGAGAACACCTTGTGGCAGAGCTGACATCCGCACCCCCTCACGAGCAATAATCACCGCATAATCCCCGATACGTTCAAGCTCTATATTGACGCGAATAATGGACGATATAAGTCGCAGATAGGTACTACTAGGCAGATGTACCGCAATAAACCTGTGGCACAGGCGGTCAATCTCACGCATGGCGCGATTAATGGGATAGTCATTCAGGATAGTGGTATAAGCGAGCTTGTTATTACCCGTTTGCAGGGAGTGAACTGCGTTGCTCAGGGCCTGCTCCACCGCCTCAGCCTGCGCGGCCACTTTGTCGCGAATTTGTCTCTGATCACGAAACAGACGTTCCTCTAGAAGGGACATATCACCGTTACCAAACTTAAAATTAAAAAAATATGCCGGGCTAAGCCTGGCATCCCACACACGTAAGCCAGTTGATTGTAACAAAACCCGCCTGGCTATAAGAGGGACAGGCGGGTATTACTATCTATGGAGCATCAATTACTAGTTACAGCTTACATCCCTAACCGGCGCATACCCTTTTTTCAACAGTATGCACTGGCCCTTGTCGCTCAAAATCCAGTCCATGTACTTCTTGACAGCGCCCTTAGGCTCGCCATTTGTATACATAAACAGCGGCCGGGCAATCGGATAACTGCGGTCACTGGCAGTCTTAACGCTAGGATTCACGCATTTAGCTCCATCCTCTTTAGATATACAGGCCATCTTCACATGATCTGTGACATAGGCCAGTCCGCTGTAGCCGATGGCGCAGGGGGTCTTTTCTACCAAGTCGACCACATCTTTGGAGCCATGCATATCCAGGGTGCCCTGACGGAACTTACCCTTCTTACCCAACACAGCCTTTTTGAAATAGGCATAGGTACCTGAGTTATTCTGTCGACTGACCACTACAATCTCATCACTGTCACAACCAGGCACCTTCAGCCCCACATCAGACCACTTGGTGGCCTTGCCATCACGGACATAGATATCTTTCAGCTGGGTAAATGATAATGACTTTGCAGGGTTTGCGGAGTTAACATATACCGATAGGGCATCATATCCAACCACATGCTCAACTGGGTCTTGTCCCTTCTTCTTGGCCGTAGCTACCTCTTTTTCCTTCATCTTACGACTGGCGTTGGCGATATCTACCGTGCCGTTGATCATGGCCGCTATCCCGGTACCTGATCCACCACCGGAAACAGCCACAGCGGTATCTGGATCTACTCCTCTGTAAGCCTCGGCCCAGGCCTGGGCTACATTTACCAGAGTATCGGATCCTTTATTTTGAATAACGCTACGCTCTTCAGCATTTACTCCAAGAGCAGCGCCCGTGGTGATAAGGGCTATCAGTATCTGTCTTAAGTTCATTGTCTTCCTCAGCTTTTGATCCATGTTTGGTGTAACGGAAGTGTAATAAACAAATGTTACAGCATTGTTACAACATAGCCTGTTTCATTACCAAATGGTCATTTATCTGCAATATAGCGTTCAATTGCCCAGCAGGGCATCCAGATGCGCCACCACACTGCGCCCAAGGGCATTTAAGGCATAGCCACCCTCCAGCACTGATACTATGCGCCCCTCGGCGTATTTGTCTGCAACAACCTTTAATTGAGTGGTTATCCAGGAGTAGTCTGACTCACGCAATCTAAAATGGGCTATATCATCCTCAATATGCCCATCAAATCCGGCAGAGATCATTATCAGTTGCGGCTTGAAGGCATCAAGGGCCGGCAACCAACTCTCTTCCACCTTCTGTCGAAATGTATCACCAGCGGTACCAGATGGAAGCGGGATATTCACGATATGATCACAGCCGGTGATATAGCCACTGTAGGGATAGAATGGATATTGAAAACTGGACCCAAAGAAGACCCTGGGGTCATTCCTGAATATATCCTCAGTGCCGTTACCATGATGAACGTCAAAATCTATGATCGCTATACGCTCCAGCCCGTACTCATCTAACGCATGGGCCGCACCTACAGCGATATTATTGAAGTAACAAAATCCCATGGCCTGACCACGCTCTGCATGATGCCCTGGAGGCCGCACGGAACAAAAGGCAATGCGGGTCTCTTTCTGCATTACCAGGTCCACCGCGTACACCACTGCGCCTGCGGAACGCAACAACGCACCCAGCGTCTTGGGCATCATAAAGGTATCATCATCTAGGCTAAGAATGCCTTGTTGCGGCGCCTCATCAATAATCCTGGAGATATGATCATGGTCGTGAACCCGCTCCAGATGCTCTCTTTTCACCACTGGGGCATCATGTTGCAATACGACAAAATCCATACCTGAACTGATCAATCTGTCCTGAATGGCATTAAGCCTGGAAGGGCACTCAGGATGATCATTACCAACATCATGCAGCAGGCAATCAGGGTGTGAGATAAATGCTATTGGCACAGCCAAACTCCGATACAACAAACAGACAAAGATGTACTACTATTCATGCATGGGACTGGCGCAATATGGAGGTTAACCTATCTCTCCAGGAGCATCCTAACCCTGCATACAGCAGGCAATTGTTGGCACTACCTGACCAAATCAATAGTGAAATTTAAATTTAGCACAACCTAAATATGTTTGTATTTTAATTTACTTAATATTTTCTAATTTAGAATCGAGACCACAATGGGCCCACATAAACTTGAAAAACTATTCGAACCCGACAGCATAGCCATCTTCGGTGCCAGTGAAAAAGCTAATGGAGTCGGAACCACCGTACTCAAGAATCTGATCGAATCAGGTTTCAAAGGACATCTATATCCAATCAATCCGAAATATGAAACGGTACAGGGACTGCCTTGCTACAAAGCATTGGAAGACCTGGACAGCCCCGTAGACCTGGCAATTGTGGCGGTGCCTACCACTGCCGTCATCAATACGGTTCGCCAGTGCGGTGTATACGGCGTTAACTCAATGATTATCCACAGCGCCGGTTTTGGTGAAACAGGAGAGAAAGGAAAGAAGCTGGAAAAGAGTTTGATGGAGACAGCCCGTCATTATGGTATCCACGTCCTGGGCCCGAACTGTCTTGGCATGATGCGCCCAGACATCGGACTGAATGCCACCTTTCTGGATGCCGTTGCCCCCAAAGGCAGACTGGCTCTGGTGTCCCAATCCGGTGCGCTCTGCACTGCAATTATAGATTGGTCAAGACCGCATAAGATGGGATTCTCAACCATAGTTTCCCTGGGTAACGCCAGTGACGTGGACTTTGGCGATATTCTGGACTACCTGGCCGTAGACAGCATGACCGATGCCATCTTGCTATATGTGGAGGGCATTCACGACTCACGCAGTTTTATGAGCGGGCTACGTGTTGCAGCAAATGCCAAGCCGGTGATTGTGCTCAAGGTAGGACGACACAAAAAGGCCGTGGAGGCAGCCACCACCCATACCGGAGCCATGTTCGGGTCAGATGAAGTATTCGAGGCGGCGCTGGAACGAGCCGGTGTGGTAAGGGCTATGTCCTTTGGGCAACTGTTCGCCGCAGCCGAGATACTCTCTACCAACCGCAGGGTCAACGGCAACAATCTGGCTATAGTCACCAATGGAGGAGGCCCCGGCATCCTCTCTACCGACAGGGCCATAGATTTAGCAGTCAACATCCCAACCCTGGAACCTGAGACCATTGCCGAGATAGACAAGTTTCTTCCCTCCTACTGGTCACACGGCAATCCGGTCGACATCCTGGGCGATGCCCCTCCGGAGAAATATGGCATGGCGGTTGCGGCCTGTCTTAAGGATAAGAATGTAGACGGCATCCTAACCCTGCTCACTCCTCAGGCTATGAGCAAACCGGACGAGGCGGCCATGGCGGTGGTTGAGGCCTGGAAGGAGAAGAAGGATAAGCCGGTGCTCTCCTGCTGGATGGGAGACGCAAAGGTAGCCAAGGCGCGTGAACTGTTCTCCGCTAACCGTTTGCCCACATTCCTGACCCCGGAGCGGGCAATTGAGGCCTTTGCCTACCTTTCCCGCTACCGACTAAACCAGAAGATGATGCTGCAGACTCCCGGGCCACTCTCTGACCCCAGACAACCGGATGCTGAAGGGTCCAAGCTTATAATTGAAGCGGCCCTGGCCGAGGGCAGAACAATGCTGTCCGATACAGAGTCCAAGGCGATTCTGAGTGCATTTCATATCCGGTGCACTCCCACCCTAATAACAAGAACCCCCACTGAGGCACTGGTGGCGGCCGAGTCCGTTGGCTTTCCAGTCGCCATGAAGATCTGCTCACCCCAGATCTCCCACAAATCTGATGTGCATGGAGTAAAGATAAACATCATGAACGCCCCTGATGTCGCCTCGGCCTTCAAGTCCATGATGGATGAAACCCGCCGGACTCTACCGGATGTCAAGATTGAGGGCATTACGGTTGAACCCATGGCATCCACCAACGACACCCGAGAGCTTATGATCGGGGTTAAACATGACGATATCTTCGGACCAGTGATCGCCTTCGGAGCCGGAGGAACCATGGCCGAGGTGCTACACGACAGCGCAGTAGCCCTGCCACCGCTCAACCATGTGCTGGTTAAAAGGCTCATCAGCAGAACCAGGGTCTCCAAGCTGTTGGGGCCATTCCGTCATATGCCTGCGATCAAAACAGAAGCGGTGGAGAATGTAATCCTGCGGATATCAGAGATGGTGTGCGAACTGCCTCATATCCATGAGCTGGACATCAACCCACTGCTCGCCGACGACAATGGCGTGATTGCAGTGGACGCCAGGATAAGCATCAAACGTCCACCAAGCTCGCCCGTACGCTACTCTCACATGGCTATCCACCCTTACCCATCCAGCCTGATTAGACATACCCATCTGCCTGACGGGACCACTATAAATCTCCGTCCGATCAGGCCGGAAGACGCCGAACTCCTAAAAGAATTCGTACACGACATGTCCCCAGAGTCTAAGTACTACAGATTCATGCAGGCCATTGATGAGCTGACTCCAGAGATGCTGGTGCGCTTCACCCAACTGGACTATAGCCGGGAGATGGCGATTATCGCAGTTACTGACCAGGAGGATAAACCAATTCAGCTGGGGGTAGCGCGCTATACGGTCAACCCGGATGGTGACTCCTGCGAATTTGCCATAGCGGTATCAGACAAACACCACGGCATGGGTATTGGCACTCAACTAATGGAGAGCCTTATGGAGGCGGCACGTTACCATGCAGTCAAGGTAATTGAGGGAGATGTATTGGCCGACAACCACCGCATGCTGACCCTTATGCAGCGACTGGGCTTCTCAATCGCCGCGTCAGGTGATGAGCCTGGGGTAAAGAAAGTAGAGAGGTGGTTGTAAAGGCAGAGAACAGGACTTAGGGCCGAGGGCCGAGGACTCTGATATCAGAAACAACTGAGATCCCACTTTAATGCGGGATCAGCATTGTGTCTGGTCACCTCCTGTTGCCGGATGTTGACCCAGTTAGTGTTCAGCGCCCCTTATTACCTTGGCCCTAGGACCTGATTACTCGGCCCTACTACCTAGAGACTATAGTCATCCAGAGCCCTCACCTTTATCTCACGCCACAGGTTACGAAAGGCCAGACCAGACTTACTGCCGGGGGCAAAACTGCTCACCGGCAGGCGTTTTTCTGCCATCAACTCCACATTCTTGGCGTAGGGAATGGCGGTGTTAAGCATCTCCTTAACATTATTTGACATTGCCGCAACTATATCCCGCTGCAGCACTCTTCTATCGTCATACATGGAAATAAAGGGAAGCCGCTTAAGTTTAAATGATGGCTCTTTGCTGAAATATTTAAGCAATTGATGATAGGTCCGAACAGAGAAGGTGCTGGGTATCAGGGGAATCAACAGGGCGTCTGCTACACGAAATATATTCTCTGTCATTAGAGATATGCTTGGAGCACAATCAATAATAATTAAATCATACTCGCTCAGCAATGGAGATAAGGCTTTTTTAAGATGACCCGATTGACCCTTGGTGTTAGCAAATATCTGATCAAAATTACGTAAAGAAAAATCAGCCGGGATAAGATCCAGGCCCTCAAAATCGGTCGCCTTAATCGACTTCTCCAATGAGCTGGCATTCTTACCAAGAGATTCAACCCCACCTTTGACCTTAGGCTTTACCCTGAAGCAGAAGCTGGCTGCCGCCTGGGGATCGAGATCCCACAGCAATGTCCTATAGCCATCACAGGACGCAAGATATGCCAGATTTACTGCTGCTGAGGTCTTGCCTACCCCGCCTTTAATATTGTGGGTGGCCAGGATTTTCATACAGCCCTGCCTTCAACCGGAGCGGCGAGCATAGACTTGAAACGTTTACGCATCTTGCTTCTGGTAAATCGTTCAACCCTATCAATCACCTCTTTGCGCGCCCTTGCCTTCTCACTTTTACGATCTGTAATGAGCTGCTCTACCGCCTCCAGTGAAACCTTACGAACTGCCTGAGACTTCTTCATGCCGGACTTGTATTCTCTTAGTCTGCTGTATTGCAGAGTCATATCCCTGAACCTATTCAGGCTAGACTGCAGCCCTTCGTGGGCCTTGAGTAATCTGTTTATTTTTTTGTTTGGAAATAGACTACTGAACACATCCAGATGATATCCGAGATGTTTGCTAATCTGATGCAACTCACATATCTCTTCGACACTAGCATCTTGTGACAAACCTTTCGACTTCTTAACAAACTCGCGAAATATAGTACGGAGACGATCACGGGCCAACCTGCCTATCGGCGCCCTAGCATCCTTCGGAAATTGCTCTGTGCTTTCACACCTTTGCAGAAACTCACTCCAGGACTTAATCAACTTAACGTAACGAGGACTATTCAGGGAGATACGCATACGCCGTATCTCCCGCTTCTTCTGCTCCTGCAGAAAAAGGTAGAGGGAATTCAATGCCTGACGATGATCCTCATCAACTCTGGCCTCAAAATCATCGAACAGACTCATATAGATATCCAGATCACGAATCGGCGTCGCCTCATGCTCGACCCATTGAAAACCGTGCTCTATCACACTCAGATTGTTTGCTGGAAATATGGAAGCAAATCTATTAAGAAAGGTGCTGGTTCGCCGCACAGCAACCAGAAAATCGTGCAGATACTCTGGATCATCGTCCTCCCTGGCGCCTGCAATATTGCTATCCATAATACTGAGAAATATCTTTAGGATCTGAACCAGTACCTCAAGCGACGACTGATCATTATCAAAGGAAAAGGCTGGCCTGCCGGTATATTGTCCTGGCGTAATATCCAACGCATCCAAGGCAGAGAGCAATGGATCACGGTATATTGGGGAAAGACCTCCATCCCTTACCGCCCATCTCAATCTATCATTGAACTCTTCTTCATAGCCACGATAGGGGAATAAATAGATCACATCATCCATAGTTATGTGACTGGTGCTATGAAGAGGGAGAATCTGATCCCTACGTAACTCCACCCGCATTATGATTTTTTCATCTTCATTTAACAGCAGGAGTTTTTCTGTATCACTAATTAGAGTGGCGTGAGCGATAAGAGATCTTCTACCCAGGATTAGTTTCAGCATAGACTGCCCACCAGCGCTGCTGAAGTCACCAGCATTTTGGGGCGGTTTCCTTACCGTACGGCTAAACAACACCATGCCACTGTTCAGCTCTCTCCAGACCAGCAGACACAGAGCCCCTTGGCACTCAACCTCCAGAACCATGCCAGACCTATACAGACGCCAATCAAAGGTATCCAGGTAGATACGACGGACAGCGTCACACCGCTCTATTCTGGCTTCCAGCCTGCCTGACAACAGCTCCCCCAACCCCTCCAGAGAAAACTTTTTAGGTGCGGCAAAAATTATCTGCTTACTGAACAACGCTTGCTCCATGTCTCACTATTGCTATACCAACAATAGCCTTTATTGGTGATCTATGAAACAGATTATTCGAAGGCTGTCATTGGCGATTTCAATAAACTCCATTTGCTTCTGCAGGCATGCCTGAACCCAATCTGACTATTAGACGCAAATTGCCACCAGTTAATATTATTTAACCAATTTGAATCCAAACGACATGACTATGCGAAAGCTACGGATCCGCCCTGTTTGAGCGTACCCATCCAGCTTCAAATGTGGTCCAAAAGATCAATTAACTTCCTGGGCGGAAACAATTCAGGCTACGGCAGCGCTCTGGCAGATCTTGACGCCCCTGTTCGTGCTAAAGCAAATATCAGCAATCACAACCTTGATATAGTGACATCAAGGTTGGCTATAGACTATTCATGGATAACAGTGATCAACTCTAAGCAGTGAGACTAAACCAAACAGTCCGGGGCCATACCCCCGTTTTTTCATCTCCACTTCAGGCCAGCAGCAGATTCATCGTGTCCCTATATAGGATCACTATTCCAATCCCGCAATTCGAGTAGCTCTAACTCCCGGGTGATCTGTTCAGCACTTAAAGATTCATACACCTCCCTGTGTACCGCCGCTATACCTCCGGACATCTCATACCAAGCAAAACCAGTATTCCACACAGCATGACTGTAACTACCTTGGCGACGTCTGGGCAAGCAAAATAACCTCCCAGGCACAACCACAAGATTGTAGCTCACCTTCTGACGGTGTAATCCTGAGATGAAGGTCCAGGCCTCATCCAATGCAGTAAATTGACGACAACCCACCGGATACTCCTTCTCCCCTCCGTTGTGAGTCCACTCATCACGCAATAACGGTAACTGCTTCTTCCGAACAAACATATGAAAATGAAGATTATTGATAGAGGCATTTGCCCCATAACTGTTGTAGCCAAACCCAACATCCGGCATGGTCTCGCCCAACTGCTCACATGCCTGCCACAGATAGGCCAAGTCATTCTGAAGTAGATATTGCGGTCTGCCGTCCACGCGCTCCGGCACCACAAGACTGTGCATGGGCATAAAGGGGTATTTATTGTAGTAGAGAGAGGTTCTGCGCCCGGCCAAGGACCCTTCCCAGCATATCTCCTTCATCAAAAATGGTTTGTTGAAATGAAACCCATTAATATCAAAAGGGGCATAGATACCATCCACTTTGGTATCGGCAATACGAGTAGGACGCAAAGAGCGAAGCTGGTTGAACTGTACCTCCCATAAGCCCTCGTCACGAAACTCAGTATGATGCACTCCATCCATCCCTATGGCTACCAGTTTACGAAACACCCGCATATCGTCTTGCGCGCCATTTATGTAAAACTGTTTGGGAGAGTGTTTGAAGCTTCTTTTTAGGAGTTGATAGCGCCCCTTTACCTTCCTCTCCAGCTCCTGTTGCAACCCAGGGTCAAAACTGACGTTGGCTAACACCAGAATGAAGGAGCCTAATTCATTGTAATCATGCAGCAGACCGACAAGCCCCTGCTTGAAGCTATCAATATATTTTTCCTGGGATGAAAATATATCCAAGTTCATGGGATGAGATATTACCCACAACTGCCGCCTTCGTCTCCACCTTTTCTATGGTTGACTGAATTTCTCTTATTTGTATTTATTCTTCATATGCAAGCAAATCTATCTCAGCCGCTTCCTGCCTAAGAGGGATAAGTGATTGGTATTGAGGAGAAAAGTGCCAATCGGTCAACGCCTTCAAATCAGGAAAACGAATCACTACGGCATCACTATGTTTATGCTCACCGGAAAGCACAGAGGATAGACCGCCTCTGAAAACTAATTGGCCGCCCCAGGGTTCCAATGTCGCAGGAACCTGACTGCGGTACTCCGCCCACTTGTCTGCATCTATTATCGTTATCTGGCCAATGAGATATGCATTTTTCATGACTCATCCTTATCATGCTTACTACATTTATGCTTGGGTTCTGGCACAGGATCAACACCACCCTCATGAAACGGATGACAGCGCATAATCCGCTTGATGCCAAGCCAGAGTCCGCGCAACACCCCGTGTAGCTCTATCGCCTCCTGCATATAAGAGGAACATGTCGGATAGTAACGGCAGTTGTTGCCTAGAAAAGGGCTGATCAAATAACTATATCCCTTGACCAACAGCACGAAAAACCGCCTCACGTCGACACCTTTCGGGTCTGTCGTTGCCGCTGCAATATCTGATTGAACATGGTAGATGCCAGATAGGCAAGACCGGCAACCAGGATGATAGAGGCCCCTGATGGAAGATCTGCAATGTAGGAGATAACCAGACCTGTGGTGGTAAACATCATCCCCAGCATCGATGCCAGCAGCATCATTCTCCCCAGAGATTTTATATATTGCGCGGCAATAGCTGCCGGCAGGGTCAGCAGGGCAATAACCAATATCAAACCTACCACCTGGATCAGCAATACAACGGTCACCGCAACCATGCACAGCAGCAACAGATAAAACGCAGTGACCGGCACCCCACGCAGACGGGCAAACTCCTCATCAAAAGAGACGGCCAGAAACTGACGATAGAATAGCCAAACCACCGCCAACACCACTAAGTCCATCCACGCCATAAGCCAGACATCCTGCTGTGGCACCATTAGGATATTGCCAAACAGATAACTCATGAGGTTCACATTGTAACCTGGCGTCTTAGAGATAAAGATTATTCCTATGGCCATGCCCACGGCCCACACGGCACTAATCAATGTATCTTCCCTCTCTTTCCAGCGCAGACTGATCCAACCAATCAGCAAGGCCGCCACCAACGCCGCGCCCAAGGCACCACCCAGCGGGGAAACACCAAAGAACAAGGCTGCACCCATGCCACCCAGTACAGCGTGGGAGATACCTCCGGCCATAAAGCCAATGCGTTTCACCACCACATAGCTACCCATTATGCCGCAGCCGATACTTGCAAGCAGACCACCCAGGAGGGCCTTCTGCAAAAAGCCGAATTGCAATAGCGCTTCAAAAAAACTGCTCATAGGAAAAATTCAATTATGTACATGTTCCACCATATGCATGTGGGAACCATAGAGTTCATCTATCACCTGGCCACTGATACAAGATGTTTCGTGACAAATCAGGGTTCGGTTCAGACAGGCCACACGGCTTACATACTGGGAAATGAAACCCACATCATGGGACACCACGATGATAGCCATACGCTGGTTCAGGTTTTTCAGCAGATCGAATATATCTGTCTCCACCCGCATATCGATATTGGCTGTGGGCTCATCCAGAATCAAGATACGCGGCTGGCAAGCCAGGGCTCTGGCAACCAACACCCGCTGCACCTGACCTCCCGATAGGGTTGAGAGCTGTCTTTTTGACAAATTCTCAACCTCGGTCTCAACCATAGCTTGGCGTGCAATATCCCGCTCCTTACTGCTATAACCGCCATACCAAGAGGAGTTACCCAAACACCCCATAAGCACCACCTCTTCAACGGTGATGGGGAAATCACGGCTGAAGGCAGGGTACTGCGGCACATAGCCGATCTGACGACTTGCAAGCTGCGGGTTTCTGCCCAGCACCTTAACGCTTCCGCTGACCGGTTCAAGCAGACCCAAGATCAGTTTCAGCAAAGTGCTCTTGCCGCCGGCATTGGGGCCAACCAACCCCAAAAACTCCCCATCCGCAACATCCAGATTGATCTCTTCCAGGACGCTAGGGCCAGCATAGGAGAAACTGACACCCTTGATTGAGATTATGGGACTGCTCATTTAATTGGTCTTGTCTCACTATTCAAAAATTTTGAGGGTAGTCATATAACCACCCTCACCCCGCCTCTCGACTTTGGCCTCCTGCGTCATCCTACCCCCCACTCCTGGAGTCAACCCCTGGAGGGAAGAGGGAGAATTACTCTACTGCCTAAAGCCCTTGCGCCATGGCCTTTGCCACATCACGCAGATTTTCCGGGTAGCCTTCCGACAGTGGATCAATCACCACAACCTTGGCACCAATGGCGCTGGCTATAGACCTGGCATGGCGCTGACTGAACTGTTTCTGCACAAAGATAACGCCAATGCGGCTTTGTTTCGCTTGCTCTATCAAACGTGCCAGTGCCCTGGCACCAGGCTCCTTACCCCCGCCTTCGATTGGTATCTGCTGCAGGCCATAGGCATCTGCAAAATACCCCCATGAGGGGTGAAAAACCATAAACTTTTTAGTATCCATAGTCTCTAATGCCTGACGGATATCTTTATCGATCTGCTCCAGAGAGCTGGCCAGCTCAGCATGGTTCCTGGTATAGAGATCGCTGTTATCTGGATCCAGCTCAATCAACTTATCCCTCAGCCTCAAGGCCATAATCTTGATAAGCGGAGGACTAAGCCAGATATGGGGGTCCAACTCACCCTCTTCATGGGCATGGTCGTGATGCCCCTCATCCCCCCCCTCAACAGCGCGCAACTCTATACCATCCCGTGCATCCAGGATGGAGAGACTGGGGTAGGTGCTCTGAATACGCCGCATCCAGATATGTTCGAAAGGAACCCCGATACGATAATAAAGCTGGGCCTGAGACAGGGCCGCCATCTGCTTGGGTGTTGGCTCATAGGTAGCCGGGCTCTGCCCCGGCTGCACCAGCAGCTGAACCTCCACCGATTCACCAGCTATACGCTGAACCAAATTTTTCTGCGGAATAATACTTACCGCCAGCTTAAGTCGCTCCCCCGCATGCAGCGAACAGTTGATCAACAACATCAGGGCTAACAGACAAAACCGCATTAAACTTGTATACCTCATCGACACCCTCTAGATTTAGCTGGATTTATCCAACAGCTGAAAGATACACTCTAAACCTCGATAGTATAGCGTTTGGGACCACTATGAGCATTGGAAAACTTATCCTCCACTCCAGCAGTGTAGAGTCAACCCTTTCAGAGGCAGAACCACTGGTTAGCTCTCTAAGTAAGGTGGGACTACTCGGACAACCCGTGGATTCCAAACAAGATGCATTCCTTACCGGGGAACGTTTTTTACAGCTCATCAGCTTTGCAGGCTGCTCCACCAATGTTTGCCTGACCCCCAAGACGCGCAGTGATGATAACTTCTGCCACCTGACCCTCAAAGGGCCCTACGAGCTACCTCAGCTAATTTGGGATAAAAACTGCCGTCCTCCACGTTGCCCCGCATGCAAAAAAAGCATGACTGACTGGAAACAACAAATCAGCAACAAAACCTTCAATTGCACCCACTGCGGAAACCAAGCCAGTCCTGATGATATCGCCTGGGGAAGAGGCGCCGGTTACGGACGTATATTTATCGAAATAAACAACATCTTTCCAGGTGAAGCCAGACCAGTGCATGATCTGCTTGAGATCCTAGGCAGACTGACCGGAACAGAGTGGGACTACTTTTTCACTGAGTGATATAGAGCTATTTCAAAACACAGTGCTTGGCAAAATCAACTGCTTGATTTGGCGTCCAATCCCCTTTGGGTTTCTCCTTCATATCTTTACACCACTGCTCACTACCAACCTCAGGCGCACAGGCGGCAACTAGGGTTATCGATAGGATTGCCAGCACCACAGGAATGAGTCTTTTAATCATGCTTATCAAGAGTAATCTCCGCTTGTACTAAATTATTGAATATAATATCTGCAGCTATGCGCTTACGCAGCAATTCTTACCCTCACCTTTAGCCTTATAGAGTGCGCTATCCGCCCGAGAAAATGCAGTGTCGGGCGTATCTCCTTCCCGGAACTCAGTATAGCCACAGGATATGGTAAGGGTTATGGGCTTGTCCCCTGAGTGAAAACCGCTCTCTTCAACCGATTTGCGAATCTGCTCAGCCACCACAGCAGTCTCGTCTAAAGTTGAACCAGAAAGCAGAACACAGAACTCTTCACCGCCGTATCTGCCCACAAAATCGGTCTGGCGCAATCTTTTAGTTAAAATCTGCCCAATCACCCTCAGGGCCTTATCGCCGGCCTGGTGTCCGAAACGGTCATTCACCATTTTAAAGTCATCCAGATCCCAGACCATTAAGATCAGGGGGGACCTAAACCTCTTCCAGCGGATATATTCATCCTTAATACGCTCATCATATGCGGCGCGATTAGCCAGTCCAGTAACCGGATCCATGGATGAGCGCGCCTGCGCTTCAAGTATCTTTTGTCTCAAAATACTGGTTTCACTTTCAACCTCATTCAGACGCTCCCGCAGTTTCTTTTCGTTCTTTACTGCCTCCTCAAAACGATCCTCAGCTCTCTTGAGATGATTATCCATATGGCCTTTAATATTTTGCAGGTGCGAGGTCACATCTTTTCTTAACACTTGCAGGTCGCTGGCATCACGAACACTAATAGCAATACCGCTTACCTGTTCCTTTACCGCCCGATCCAGCTCTTTGCCGCTCTGCAGTGACTGCTGCTGCAAGACATTTCCGCTGACAACAAAGTTGTCCAGCTCCTGTAGTCGCGCCATCAAATCAGCCAGAAAGCTGCCCGTCTCACGGGTCTCTTTCTTAAGGTCATCAAGCAGAGAAGATACAATCTTGGTTAGGTTCTTGATTACATCAACTACCGAATCTTGATCATGTTTTTCCAGCTTCTTTTTTAGCGAGGTTATATCCTGACTCAACTGACTGGGCCAATTCAGCTTGCCTAACAACGAAAGCAGCAGTCGCATCGGCTCTTCATTGGCCTCAGAGGAGCTGTCGTCACGCTCACCTCGGCTGAACAGCCCTAATAATCTGGAACTCCTCTCTCCCTTGGCATGAGACTCGCCATCACCGGCTAACAAATGAATAAACTCATCTAGTTTTTCATCTGTTGCTTTAGATGGGTTCGAGGCTATCTGTTCCCCCAACTCCCTCAGACGCTTTCCCTTCTTACCCGATAGATGCGAATGCTCAAGTAATCGATGAAACAGATCACTTTGGCTACTCCGTTCTACCGGCTCTTCCTGCACAGGGTTATCATGCGCGCGAATAAGGGCTTCAGAGATGGCTGAGATGTGGCGGTGCACATTCTCATTCACCCCTTTCTTCAGGGCATCGCGCAATTTAACGAGATGTGGATCCAGAGCAGGATCAAGCCCTTTTGTTGCCAGGGTAAGGCGTATAATGGTCCGGCATAAAAGCTGCTCGGTCTCTTCGTTATTGGCTACTTCGCCCTTGAACTTCTGTTCCAGAGTATAATATTTTTTTTTCCAGTCTTGATCTGTTGCCATTTTCCCCTACCCTAAACAGCTATATCTATCTGACTTGGGATGAGTACATCCATCCCAATCGGAAGATGGTCTGAGACCGAACAATCAACCACCCTTGAGTTTTCCACCTGGAGTCCCTTTGAGACCAGTATATGGTCCAGTTTTTTTAGCGGGCGCCAGCTTGGAAATGTCCCCTTGTCACATTGCGGCCTCTGCAAATCGGCCACATCCAGAAGATATTCAACCTCTTCTGAGTCAACACCGCAATTCAAATCCCCCATCACAATAGCATTGGAATAACGACGAACCCTTTCCGCAATATATTCCACCTGCAACATCCGACTCCTGCGACCCAGCGCGAGATGTACTATACATACTAGCAGCATATCATCAGACGCCCCAAACTGGGCATAGATTGCGCCACGCCCCGGCAATCCTGGAAGCTTATGTTCACTCACACATCTTGGAGCAGTCCTGCTTAGCAAACCGTTACTGTGTTGAGCAAACTTGCCCAGGCTGCGATTTATCTGCTTATACCAGAAAGGAAAACCTGCTCGATTAGCAAGATATTCTGTTTGGTCCACAAAACCACTACGCAGACTACCGGAGTCAACCTCTTGTAGACCCACCAGATCATAACTCTTCAACATAGAGGCGATACGGTTAAGGTTCAGCAGCCTCTCTCGATGGGGCAAGACATGCTTCCAACTCTGGGTGACATAATGGCTATAACGTCTAGTATCCACACCACCTTGGATGTTATAACTCAATACACGCAGACGGCGGTGACCTCCACCTTCCATCACCAAAACCTCACATTATGTCATTAATCGGATCAAGTCTCGGGTTGCTTAGTGACAGCAGCCTTAGCCTTACGAACCTTATCAATCAATTGATTCATCACCCCTATCATGGTCTCTGGCTCTTGACCACTAACCAAGTACTTTCCATCAATACCCAGAGCTGGCACCCCGTGAATGGAGTATTCCTCTGCCAAGACAGCGGCCTTGCGAGTACTTGTGAGTATAGCGAATGATTTCATCGCATTATGGTACTTAGGCATATCAATCCCATTTGCCTGAAGAAAACCATCTATTTCAGCTTTCGTGCGCAGTCTCCTCTTTTCTATGTGTATAGCGTGAAATAACTTGCCATGAATCTCCGCACCGGCCCCAATCAGCTGCAATGCATAATATGTCTTGGCAAGCCTTATGATTTCCGGCCGATCAAACATAGCTGGAACCTTCACAAAATCAACATCTTCAGGCTTCTGTTTCAGCCACTCCTCCAGATAAGGCTCAAGATTGTTGCAGTGGCCACAGGCATACATAAAGAACCCATATATCTGAATACGCTTACCCTCAGCGCCAGACTGCTCAGGTTCCACTTTCTTATAGTGCACATCTTCCTGATACTCCTCCGAGGCTGCCAGTGTCACAACAGGAGCCATAAGCAACAGAGCTGCAATAAGAATTTTTCGCATCTTTTGTTTCCTCGCTTCAATTTCTAGCGGCATTTTCGCTTTTTTCTTTAATTGGTTGCGCGCCTATAGCGAACCCCCAACTGCCGAGGCAGGTCATTTATGAATATACCAAGTATATAATACCTATGTGACCAGCCTTAAGGCTCAGGGTTCAAATATTGCCTGTCGAAACCAGTCACAAATATCAACCATTCAGAAACAACAAAGGGCGGCCTTAAGGCCGCCCTTTGTTGTTAATTCTTAGAGCAGATTAACTCAACGCAAACCCTGAATGTACTGGGTAACTGCAGCAATCTCTGCGTCAGTCAGCTTGGCAGCAACACCCTGCATCATCTTTTGCATGTCGTTGGTGCGCGTTTTGCTGCGGAAGTCCTTCAGAGCCTTATCAGTATAGCCGGCATGCTGACCACCGATACGAGGGAAACCAGCCGCAGGATTTCCCATACCCTTAGGGCCATGACATCCCATGCATGGTGCTGCACCGGTGACGGGGTTGCCTGCACGGTAGATCCTCTCTCCCAGCTTAACCTGATCTGCATTAGCTGTTCCGTTAGTCTGTTTCTGGCTGCTGAAATAGGCGGCCAAATCCTGCATATCCTGATCAGTAAGAGGCAGAGCCATTGGAGCCATCAGAGGATCTTTACGTTCACCTGCCTTAAATGCCCGCAACTGCTTCTCAATGAAGAACTGGTGTTGCCCGGCAAGTTTTGGCCAGATTGGAGACAGGCTGTTGCCATCGGGCCCGTGACATGCAGCACAAACAGCAGATTTTTCCTTACCTGCCGCCGCGTCGCCTCCAGCCTGAACCGCGCTAGATGCAAAAACCAATACTATAGAAACTGTTGCTAGCCACTTACTCATGGTTAATCCTGTTATTAAAGTTGTCTGTAAATACCCACTAAATAATTCTATTTATCAGTGCCACTTGCCCTGAAAAAACTGTGCATGTATACCAGAATGTCCCTCATCTGGTCAAATTGAGTCATACTATGTAAGTATAAAAAGAGGCCTGTTGGAACTCCGTTTTCGCCCCATACATCGACCCAACCGTCCTAAAAACCAAGGTATTATTACAACTGCATCAACTCAGAGACGCCAAAATAAACATGCTTGATCCACAGGCCCTAATAAACCACGTCAGCTCATACCTTAGGCGCGAATTAACAGCGGAGTTGGTAAAACAGAGCCAGACGCTCTCTATCACCCTGCCGGTTAAGGATCTCCGTCTACGTTCACTGCCTGATATAGATGGGGACTGGTTTTTCTGGAATCGCCCAGCTGATGACGAGATCATTCTCGGTCTGGGTCACGCCATGCGTATCACCGCGTCCGGCCAAGATCGACTCGAAATCCTGGATCGAGGATTAAGGGAGATTCACCACAACTGGGAGCGGATTGACCCTGAACTGACGGGATTCCGGCCCCTGAGTTATTTCTGTTTCGCCTTCGATCCCGCTGATCCGATGATAGGCCCATGGAATAGCCTGCCAAACTCTGGACTATTTCTGCCGGAACTTACACTACAACAGCGGGACAACCGCTGCGCGGCCTCGTTTAGTGTGGATCTGAGAAAAAACCAGGACATGGAAAGGATACAGCAACGCTGGATGGTACTATTTTCCACCCTCTTAGCCTCACTGAACCAACCGCACACCACTCCAGGGTGTAAAACCGCCCTGAGCAGAATTTCCAGCTCTGCAGACCAGAGCAAGTGGCACCATATTGTAACCAAGGCCCAGGGCGCCATCTCCGCCGGGACACTGAAAAAAGTGGTCCCAGCCCGACACATGCGGGTACTAGCCGAGCACAAGCTGGACCCTAGCCGCCTCATGACCACCCTGGGATTCCTATATCCAAACAGCATGCTGCTTGCAGCCAGGATAGAAGAGCAGATATTTGTATCCGCCACACCAGAACGGCTGGCCAGCCACCATAACGGAGAAATCAGCTGTGACGCCATGGCCGGCACCATCCATCGCTCGGCCACAGAACAGAGAGACCATTATCTGGGCGAACTTCTTCTCTCCGACCCCAAGACAAGACACGAACACCAATTGGTGGTTGAAGACATCAATGCATCCCTGGAACCCATTTGTTCCAATATTAAATACCAGAAACAACCATCGCTCCTGCGTCTGCGCAACCTGCAACACCTCCATACCGAGATCTCTGGAAAGCTGAAACCAGACATCAACCTGCTACAAGCAGCATCCAGACTGCATCCCACCGCGGCCGTTAATGGCTATCCCGGCCCCGAGGCAAGCCAATGGATCAAGCAGAATGAATCCTTCGACCGAGGCTGGTACGCAGGCGCAGCAGGCTGGATAGATTGCCATGGCGACGGTGAACTGGCCGTGCTACTGCGCTGTGCCCTGCTGGACCAGGATCAGGCAGATCTGTTTGCCGGAGCAGGTATTACCGACGGATCGGATGCTGATGCGGAGTATGCCGAGACAGAACTTAAGTTCGGCGTCATGCTTGAGGCCCTGGAAAATGCCTGATGGCGATTATGAATAGCTAGCCTTATACTTTTCACAAAATATCCAACGAGGGAGAGCAATCACCGCATGACCGATCAGGGAGCTGAAAACCTGCTCTGGGCAGATGCCCTGATGGACGGACTGAACGCAGCTGGGGTGCGGCGAGCCATCATCTCACCTGGATCCCGCTCCACCCCTCTGGTGCTGGCCGCAGGTCGTCATCCCAAAATCGAGACCAGGACGCTAGTAGACGAACGCTGCGCTGCATTTTTTGCTCTGGGCCTGGCCAAATATGATCAGTCGCCGGTTGCTGTTATCGCTACATCCGGCAGCGCTTCAGCCCACTGGTATCCTGCCGTGATTGAGGCCAACCACTCCGGTATCCCGCTGATACTGCTGAGCGCAGACCGCCCGCCGGAGCTTCAGGGGTGCGGAGCCAACCAGGCCATAGACCAGACCCACCTGTTCAACCAGCAGGTACGGACATTCTTCGACCCGGGGCCAGCGGTCTCCAGCCCAGAGGGATTGGAACAGATCAGAGAGCTGGGGGTTGAGGCGGTGCACCAGGCGTTGGGCCAGAACCCGGGGCCAGTGCATATCAATCTGCCGTTTCGTGAGCCCCTGATCCCGGATGCCACACCTGCGCCGAACTACAAGCATCACAACATACCCGCCCCAAGACAGCAGCAACAGATTGATCCTGAACAGATAGAACGTATCCTGGCTATTATTTACCAAGATCCAGGCATCATCATCTGCGGCCCCTCTGCACCTGATGCAGGCCTGCCCCAGGCAGTTACAGAGCTGGCTAGACGCCTGCATACACCCATACTGGCCGACCCGTTGAGCAATCTGCGCTTTGGGGCGCACGGCCACTCCAACATCATCAGCTGCTATGACGGTTTTCTGCGCCACCAGGAATTTATTGATCAAAACAGACCATCATGGGTACTGCGCTTTGGCGCCATGCCTGTCTCCAAGACGCTTATGCAGTATCTACAGCTGAGCGCACCTGCAACCATACTCTGCGCTCCGCGTGGGGACTGGCCAGATCCACTACATCAAACCAGCGAGATGGTACGCTCCAATCCAGTTGATCTCTGCAACCGACTCATGGAATCAGATCCACAACCGATCTCAGGCGGCTGGCTTGAGAAATTTCAGCAGGCGGAACAGCAAACCAGCTCCATTCAACTAGCCAATGAGTCTGATCAACCTTGTGAATATCTGATAATCAAAGAGCTTATTCGGTCCATACCAGCAGATAGCATACTGTTCAGCGGCAACTCCCTACCGATCCGACACCTGGATTGCTGGAGCGGGAGTGCAACCAAGCCCATGCGCATTATGGCCAACCGCGGGGCCAGTGGCATCGATGGCAACATATCCACCCTGCTTGGAGTTGGAGCCAACAGTGAGCGTGAAGTGTTTGGGCTACTGGGGGATCTAGCTTGCTACCACGACATGAACGGACTGCTGGCAGCGAAAGATATAGACGCAGTGATTGTGCTGCTGAACAATGGTGGTGGCGCTATATTTGGCTATCTGCCCCAGGCAGAACTGGAACAGTTTGAATCAAACTGGCTCACCCCGACCGGCCTGGATTTCAGCAAAGTAGCAGAGCTATATTCCCTAAATTTCCATCGAGTAACCAGGCAGTCGCAGTTTTCTCCGACCCTGAATAACGCAACGGCAGAACCAGGACTCACTCTGATTGAGGTAATCATTGACCGGGAACAGGCTCAGGCCCGGCATCAAACCTGGCTGGACGCAGTCACAAGCTCCTAATCTGACCCCTTCAAATCAACATCCGGCGCGATGGTACGCAGATGCAGATCCAGCTGAGGGAAGGCTATCTCAATACCAGCATCTGCCAATGCTCTGTTCATGGCCATGTGCAGATCATGTTTAAGTGGCATGCGCCGCAGACGCTCCCGCACAAACACCCTCACCTCAAAATTCAGAGAGCTCTCGCCAAACTCCACAAAAAACACTGTCGGCCGCGGCTCATCCAGCACCTCGGGGTGCGCATGCACCACGCCCATCATCACCTGTAATGCCTTCTCCGTATCCGAACCATAGGCAATACCCACACTAAACACCACGCGAGTAATGGGATCTGACAAGGTCCAGTTGACGAGTGGATTGATCAGGAAATTCTGATTTGGAATAACCTGTTCCTTGTTGTCCCAATCGGTAACCGTGGTTGCGCGAATGCGTATCCTGGACACGGTCCCGCTCAGGCCATCTATGGTCACGGTATCGCCAATCCTGATCGGCCTCTCGAACAAGATGATCAGACCGGAGAAAAAGTTGGCAAAGATCTCCTTCAGACCAAAACCCAGACCCACACCCATGGCCGCCACCAGCCACTGCACATCACTCCAGCCGAGGCCTAACAGATTCAATGCAATAAAAAATCCCGCCGCAATGATAGTGTAACGACTAACCATGGTAACCGCATATCGGTTGCCCGGTTCCAGCGAAAGGGGTTGCAGAACAGCTATCTCCAGTAGACCTGGCAGATTCCTTACCGCCACCAACATCAGTATCACTACGGCCGCAGCCAGCAACAGATCCCACAGAGAGACCGCCACCAAAGAATCCCCCGAAGCCTTATAGTGCCACAACACAATCTCGTCCAGTCCCCCAAGAGCAGGGGTCAGGGTCGACCAGAGAATGAACATGCTCACGAAAAATGCAACAAAACCTAACATACGCAACAGCCGCTGCGTCTGCTCACTGATAGTGGCAAGGTTAATCTCCTCCAGCTCTTCCGCCTCATGCACCCCCTCACCAGCAGCATCTGCGGCCTCTTTCGCCGCCTTGCTCTCATGTGCCGCCTCTCTTCTGGCGCGGGCCTGCTTCAAGGCAAGACGTCTCTCTGCCACCATTAGCCAGCGCACAGCGAAGCTATGGAAGAGCAGGATAAACACCCCTATGACAAAAGAAGCAAACAGAAGCCGCTTAAACAAAATGGCAGTGTAGTGATAGCCCTGGATAGTTAAAACCAGCAGACCAAAGGCCAACAGAAACACCAATGGGTACCACAGCATCTTCAGCCGCAACCCCTGCACAATTACATGATTGGAGCGACTCAACGCACCGTGGCTCGGGTTTAGACTAATATGGGCAAACCACAGCATAATGAGGGTGATCATCAGACTTGCCACTCGCCCCAACGAGCTCCAATACCCCTCTTCCAGCTCCAATTCCGTTATACCGCCGATGAAGGCTATTATCACGAACAGCGGCGTGACCCAGGACAGGACCTTTCCATACACCTCAACCGCATATGGGTCCCAGCGCAGATGATTGCGCGCCAGGCCATGGGGCATCACCAGATAGCGGCCAAACCTCAACACCAGATAGAGCGCCGATGCAGCCATGGCCGACATGCCAACGGCCCAGACAAAACTGGTGGTTTCATTCTTAAATAGCAGCCAACCCACGCCTCCCACAACAAGGGCAGGAGGTAGAGCCAAGAGAAAGGTATAGGCAAGAGCCAACAATGAGTAGCGGAACCGATCTTGGTTCACCTTCCCAATCTTTGGCACCACCGACTCCATCTGATCCAGCATACGTCTTCGCAGCATGGTCAGGACGGTAACCATCAACACCATAAACCCAACCCTGACCGGATACCGCATAATGGAGCTTTTTAGCTTGAGAGCGACCGCACCCCAGTTGTTCAAGTCGAACAACCAGACCAAGGCATCACGCATCTCCCCCAGATCAGCAAGCCCAAGAGGAGAGGCATTTGGTATCCACGCCAGGTTCTTATTCAAAAACTCCTGAAAGGCAACAACCTCACTGCTTAGCTGGTACTGTTCCAGACTTATGTCGCTCAAAACATTTTCATACCTATCATATTCCGCTGATAGCTTGTCGAGCAGCTTTATCCGGTTTTCAAGCAACTTTTCCATAGCCTTCGAGTAAGAAGTGAGCTGAGGCAGAGTCAGATCATCTGGCTGGTGCTTCGCAATAAATCGGGCAACTCCCTCATCATCAGCCAGTCGTTGCAACTCATCAGTTAATCTAAACTGCTGAACTCGCACCTGTGACATCTGCTGACGATACTCATCCAACTTCAAATCCAGAAAACGCACATCCGGCAACGTCCTGTTTTGAGCCAACAGCAACTCCCCCAGGTACTCATCCATACCGGCGATATCAACCTGTTGCTGCACCCGCTCTCGGTCACGCTTGACCTGCTTTAGCTTGGTGACTATCTCTGTACGCCTATCGAACAGCTTTTCTATCTCGCCAGCGAGCTCGCCCAGCTTGTGGCTGAGTTGAGAGTTGTACTCCGCCTCTTTCTGCACCATAGGGTGCTTGCCCAATGTTCCCTGTTTGACTTTCTCGGCGGCCTGTTGCTCCTTCTGCGCCTCTTGCGTCAACAACTTGTTCAGTCGATCCTGAAACAGCTCTACCTGCATTCTGGACTGTTTGAGTTTGTCCTGGGCCAACTCAACACTTATTTTTAAAATGGCCAGACGAGGCGTATAGCTAAGACGCTCCATCTCCAGCCGCTTGATCCTACTGTCCAGCGCACGCTTGGTTGCGAGTTGCTCAACTTGCTGGGCAGCAGAAATTGCCGCCTTGCCCTCTTCTATATCAGATGGTTTGGTTTCCTCATCATTCAGCTGCTTTTTTGCCTCTTGGAGTTCTGTGCTGGTTTGGTCCGGGCGCAGACGTTCTTTGCGCAACTCAGATTCCAGCCTGGTCAATCTGCCCTGATCCAAATTTCTAGCGGCTATTGCCTTATCAAGTTGCCGTTTAAGCTCATCTTGATTCAGATTAAGCTTGATATCAGTTATCTTATCTCCCGCCTTGCGCTGAGCTTTTAGTTGTAACTCCAGTTTGACCAACTCCTTGGAGGAATCATTAATCACCCTCCTATATTCGGTTGCAAGCAGATCATCCTCTAGGGCGCTTTTGAGCTGAGCCTGGGCGCTGCGATAGAGGTCCAGCACCGTCTTCACATCCTGACCGGGATTTTCCAGGGCCTCCAGATCAGCAATACGCGACTTGATCTGTTTTAGATCAAGCTCCTGAACAGCCAACTTATCGATCTTGGCCTCAACTTCGGCCGCAGCAGGGTCCTGCAGCAGAACTATGAACAGTGAAATAACTATAGAGATATGAATAAAACGCATAAACTGTGTCAACAGACTCTCCAAACAACAACCAGATATAAAATGTTATTGTAAACCTTACGCCTTCTTTGAAAAAATATCACCACACTACAAACAGAGGCAACGATTACATGGGCAATAAAATAGAGTGGCAAGTTCCTAAGAATTTAGAGTTTGAAGATATCCTATATCACCAGGCGGAGGGGATAGCCAAGATCACCATCAACCGTCCTCATGTACGCAACGCCTTCCGACCCAAAACGGTACAGGAGATGGGACAAGCCTTTCGACGCGCCCATCTAGACCCGGATATTGGGGTGATAATACTCACCGGGGCCGGAGACAAGGCCTTCTGCTCCGGTGGTGATCAAACCATACGCGGCGATGGCGGTTATAAGGACGACAGTGGAGTGGAACATCTGAACGTTCTGGAGTTGCAACGCCAGATCCGCACCCTACCCAAGCCGGTGATAGCCATGGTGGCAGGCTACGCAATAGGGGGCGGCCATGTACTGCATCTGATCTGCGATCTCAGCATTGCCGCCGACAATGCTGTATTTGGCCAGACTGGACCCAGGGTAGGGAGTTTCGATGGTGGCCTGGGCGCAGGACTGCTGGCCCGCACCGTTGGCATGAAAAAGGCCAAAGAGATCTGGCTGCTCTGCCGTCAATACGACGCCCAGCAGGCCCTGGAAATGGGACTGGTCAACACTATGGTTCCCCTGGCCGAGCTGGAGGCAGAGACCCTGCAGTGGTGTAGAGAGATGCTTAGCCTCTCCCCCACCGCCCTGCGTGTCCTTAAAGCCGCCTTCAACGCAGAGACCGACGGATTGGCTGGAATCCAGGAGCTGGCCGGAAATGCTACGGCGCTGTTCTATCAGACCGAAGAGGCACAGGAGGGAAGGGACGCATTTGTGGAGAAGCGCAAGGCTGACTTCAGCAAATTTCCGCGGCGTCCATGAGTAGGTTACACCTGTGGCTTCTGGCCATACGCCCTAAAACCCTAGGGATCTCCGTGGCTCCGGTCCTGGTGGGCAGTACCCTGGCCTATACAGAATCTGGATTTTTCCAATGGTTACCGGCGTTGGCTGCGCTGATCGCGGCACTACTGATCCAGATTGGAACCAATCTGCACAACGATGCCGCAGACTATGAACGGGGAACGGATACATCGGAACGGTTAGGCCCGGCCCGAGCCACTGCCCAGGGATGGTTCACCGCAACCGAAATCAAGCGGGCCGCCCATATCTGTTTTGGACTAGCATTCTGCTTCGGCATCTATCTGACTGCCGTTGGAGGTTGGCCCATAGTGGTTATCGGCCTGCTATCCATAGCCGCAGGCTACGCCTACACCAGCGGGCCAATGCCGATCTCCTATAGCGCCAGCGGCGAGATATTTGTATTTCTATTCTTTGGACTCGCGGCTGTGATGGGAAGTTACTATCTACAGACACTTCAGGTAAGTCTAAACGCATTTGTATGCGCCTCTGCCCTGGGGCTACTGGCGGCAGCGGTCCTGTTGGTAAACAACTACCGTGATCATGAAACAGACACCAAAGCAGACAAACTTACCCTCACCCACTATCTGGGAATAGACCGATCCCGCATCATCTTTGGCCTGTTGCTGTTACTCCCCTTTCTGCTGCCACTATTACTTCGCAATGTGAGCAAAATGGCATGGCTGATCCTTTTCCTGCTGCCGTTCGCTCTGCTGCTGCTACGCAACTTTATTCGAAAAGAGCCCGGCCCCATATTCAACAGCTACCTGGCCAACACAGCCAAACTACAACTAGCCTACTCCATTCTTTTGAGCATTGGACTCTCTCTACGCTGAACCCTATTACTTGCCATAGATTAAGAATTATCAGAACATGGTTATACTCGCTAAAACTACGCAGACATAGCTTAGCCAGGAGCCTGAATGAGCGCCCAATTAAAATATGGATTTGTTTTCTTACTTCTTATCTCAATTCCGACCACCGCTTTTTCCATTTACAAATGTGTTAATGAGCAAGGAAAAACAACCTTCCAAGAAACAGCTTGCCCTTCGAACGCATCGCAAGAAATAACAAAGAGCCAACCAGGCAGCTCTCCTAAGAGTGAGCTCGTCGAACATAGAGAGTTTACAAGCGACGAACCAATGGAAAGCTCAGAGGCCATGCTTATCAGACAGAAGCTTGCCTCTGCAATCTCTTCATTGTCATATATAAAAATGTCCGTAGTAGAATATTATTCTTCAAGTGGTAATTGGCCAAAGGAACTATCTGATATCGGATTTGATAGTGGCGGAATGAACAGCGGCACTATCGACTCGGTAAAAATCGGAGCAAATGGTGATTTTGCAGCAGAGTTAAACGATACTCTTGGAGATAAAAAGCTAATTGTCTTTAAACCTGAAAGCGTTTTGGGAGGCTCAGCCATAGAGTGGAGTTGCTATGCCAATTTTACTGAAAAAGTATTATCTTTTGCAGGGCATTCAATATGCAAATCATCAGCAAACCCTGAAATATCCGCAATCGCATCATCTTCTCATCCTAACAATAAAAAGAATAATAACTTCCTGAGGCCAGGAGAAGAACGCATGCTTGAAAAGTATGAAGAACGAGGACGAAGATTAAGAAAAGCCAAGAAGAACAGCCTTAAGAACCACCAAGAAAAAGAAGACCAATCCCTACGTGACTATAATAACTGCAGTTACCATGAAGATGAGATTGACAAGCACAAGAAAATATTACGTCGAGGATATAAACGATCCCAGAAGGAGTCTATTAAGAAAAAGATATCTAACCATGAAGAATATATAAACAAATATTGTAAAAACTGATACTAACTGAAACCGGCACCCATATGACCAAAGACAAACATGCATCAGATACCTTCGCCCGAGGATACTCATGCTCGCAGGCGGTCCTATCTGCTAGATGCGAAAGATATGGCCTGGACCAGAAGACAGCTCTCACCATCGCCACAGGTTTCGGTGGCGGCATGGCACGCACTGGCAATACTTGCGGCGCGGTTACCGGCGCAATCTCGATCATCGGCCTGCATGCTGGCTCCGCCAAGGCCGGAGACACAGAAGCGAAAGAGAACACCTACCGCATCGTGCGCGAGTTTATAGCAGAATTCGAGGATGCATTTGGCTCAACCAACTGTACCGAACTTGTAGGTTGTCATATTGGAACGCCGTCAGGCTATGACAAGGCACGGAAACAGGGGCTATTCGAGAACATTTGTCCACGCTATGTGGATGGCGCGGTTGAAATCCTTGATCAGATTCTAGACGAGGCAAGCCACAGCTCAGCCACAAAAGAGATGAACCAGTAAGCGATACACTACCGTTTGAATTGTGGGGCAGACAAAAGTGCGCAGCACTTCTGTTTATGCTTGACCCGCTTGTATGGTTTCTTCATATTTTTTGAACCGACAACTGTGAGCATACCCTATGATTGCGCAAACAAAACCTGCCAATACTGCAATTATGGCCGGCATGAAATATTCGGACTTTGACTGAAACCCAAACAGATACAAAGCTACTAATATGCAGGTTAAAAAGAGCCGCCAGTATTTCCCGTTTTTTCGGCAACTACGCATTTTCCGCAATGCCTACATTTAAGTTGTGGCTCTACGCGCTTATACCACTTCGTACCTTCAGGGTATTCAGGCGCAGGCCCCCAGCCTAGTGATAATTTGCAATGTGGACAACTCATATTTTATAAACCTAACATTATAACTATATGAAAAACCGCAACCTATCCTGCATTAGTGTACGAATAGGCAGCAACTGACAACATTTACCGACTCCTGACTCCCAACAGGCTTACATATTACCCATGCCATTCACCCGTGCTTTAGCTATTCCCCCTCTATGAGGTTATTTTTTGGCTCAATTTTCCAGATTTCCTGCCGATACAACTAATATCAAGATATTCGGCGCTCCGGAGAATCAACATGAAAATCAATCAGCTAAAGACATCCCTGCTCATCGGAGCCATGTTTCTCTCTTTCAGCACAGCCGTGTCTGCGATAGATCCCTCGTATTTCAACCCTTATCGCTCTGCTAAGCCCTCAACACAAAATTCAGGCGATACCGCTCTCACTTGCCGGCAGCTTGATCGTGAGATATCCAGAATCTCGCCCTACACCTACAACTATCGTCCAGATTTCGATAAAGACCCCTATGTCGGAACCGGGATTATTGCTGGAGCAACCATCCCCCTTGTTGGCTACGCCGTTCTGGGATTTCGCGTTGTTGGAGACTTCATGCAGGATAAGCGCATTCAGTCGGCCAACGTCAGGATAGAGGACCTGCGTCGACTCAAAGCAGAGAAGTACTGCTATGAGGACAGAGGTTAAGCCAGACCCTGAATTGGCCCTGCCGGATTGATCAATTCTGTTATTAGGGTAAAATCCACTCCCTTTAACACATCCCCCTACATAATGGAGTCAAATCATGGCGCTCGAACGCACCTTTTCAATCATCAAACCAGATGCCGTTGGCAAAAATGTCATAGGCAAGATCTACAGCCGTTTTGAGGACAATGGCCTCAAGATAGTCGCTTCCAAGATGCTGCACCTCTCCCGCGAACAGGCAGAAGGTTTCTATGCGGTACATAAGGAACGTCCTTTTTTCAAGGATCTGTGCGATTTCATGACCTCAGGGCCGGTAATGGTCCAGGTACTGGAGGGCGAGAACGCCATCACCAAGAACCGCGAGATCATGGGCGCCACCAATCCACAGGAAGCGGCCGCAGGTACCATCCGCGCCGACTTCGCCCAGACCGTGGACGAAAACGCCGTACATGGCTCCGATGCCCCGGAGACCGCTGCGGTAGAAATAGAGTTCTTCTTCCCCGAAGGTGTTTGCGAACGTACTCGCTAAATCTTGCCGGTATTAATAGCTTGGAAGCCGCGCCCATCGGTTGTAGTTTCAACCGGTTGGCGCGGCTTTTTTATTGCACTTTTATAACTAACCACAACTCACTATCGGGCTAAACCACTAAAACATACTTGCTCTCGCATATAAATCTGGAGTCACAATGAAAAACACCTTCCACCACCCACTACCGGATAAAGATGGCTACTTCGGACCATATGGAGGCAGCTTTATCCCAGAAGAGCTACAAAAGATCATAGATGAGATCACTGAGGCATACCTTACAATTCGAGAAGATCCTAATTTCCTTACTGAACTGGCCGACCTATACAAACATTTTGTAGGCCGTCCCAGCCCAATATTTCATGCCAAAAACCTATCTGCAAAATACGGTACCGACATATATCTGAAGCGCGAAGACCTTAACCATACAGGCGCTCACAAAATAAACCACTGCCTGGGTGAGGCCCTGCTGGCAAAGAAGATGGGTAAGAAGAAGATCATCGCCGAGACCGGTGCCGGCCAACATGGTGTGGCCCTGGCCACAGCTGCGGCCCTGGTCGGCCTGGAGTGCGACATATATATGGGTGAGGTGGATATCGTTAAAGAACATCCCAATGTGGTGCGTATGCATATCTTGGGGGCTAAGGTAATCCCCGCGACCCACGGCAGAAAAACCTTGAAAGAGGCCGTTGACGCTGCATTCGGAGGTTATCTGGAGGACCCGGTGAACCAACTCTATGCCATCGGATCAGTGGTTGGACCACACCCCTTTCCCATGATGGTGCGTGACTTTCAGTCGATAGTTGGCAACGAGGCCAAAGAGCAATTTGCCGAAATGACAGGCGGCCTACCGGATAATCTGGTTGCCTGCGTCGGCGGTGGCTCTAATGCTATGGGACTATTCAGTGCCTTTCTTGATGACGAATCGGTCAAACTGTTCGGCTGTGAACCGGCTGGTAGAGATCTAAACACCGATGGCGAACACGCAGCCACTCTCGCCAAGGGCGAGCCAGGGGTGATGCACGGCTTCAAATCTTACATGCTGAAAGATGAAAACGGCGAGCCTCAAGAGGTCTACTCTGTGGCCAGCGGTCTGGACTACCCATCGGTGGGACCTCAACACAGCTATTTGAAAGACATCGAGCGCGTCACCTATGAAACCGTCGGTGACAAAGAGGCAATAGATGCATTCTTCGAACTCTCACGCCTGGAAGGAATCATCCCGGCGATAGAGTCTGCCCATGCAGTTGCTCAGGCCATGCGCCTTGCCAATAATGGGGAGAAAGGCTCCATCCTGGTCAACCTATCAGGCAGGGGAGACAAAGATATAGATTTTGTAGTTAAGCATTACGGCAATGAGTACGGTATCGATAATAAACTGTAGGATAATAAACAACTACACCCACACTCAAATAACACTGAAGTGTGGGCGTAGCTAACAAATATCTTTGAGGCTGAGTGAACATACTAAATACCAAACTCGTTCCTTACTCACTCCCACTAAATGGCAAGTGGCAAAGTCACTCTCTCCACTTAACGAAACGCCAGGGCTATTTGCTAAAGATAGAAGACGATCAAGGTCATATAGGATATGGCGACTGCGCCCCGCTCCCCACCCATGGAACAGAGACAGCAGCAGAGGCCCTGGCAACTCTTGAGTCAGCGCTACCACGCCTAGCCAGGATCCCAGATTCAGATTGTTTAGATAGATTGCCGGATGCAAAGAACGCACCTGCGGCCCGCTGTGCCCTGGAGACAGCCCTGCTTGATCTCATGGCAAAACAGAAGGATATTCCTCTGCACCACTGGCTAAACCCAAAATCCAAATCAGAGGTAAAGGTAAACACATCAATCGGGGTGCTGGATGAGGGCTCGTTGCAACGCGCCTCCACTGCCATAGATAAAGGATATTCAGTTATCAAGCTCAAGATCGGTGTCTCCGCACCTCAACTTGAGTTGAGGCTATTAACCCGGCTATGCGCTGACCTGCCCGCATCCGTTCGGCTTAGATTGGATGCTAACCGTGCCTGGGACGTTGCAACGACAAAAGCATTCCTAAAAGGGATCAGCCAGATTCCCATCGAGTCCCTGGAAGAGCCTTTGGCCCGACCTGATATCAAGGCGCTGGCCCAACTCCAGGACCAGACCAATATAACCCTGGCGCTGGACGAGACGATGACAGACCTGGATAGAGAAGGGTTTTCCCAACTCCACTCTCTGCGCCGCATCATCCTCAAACCCATGGCCCTGGGCGGGCTTCTACCCGCTCTAAATCTGGGTCAGCGTGCCTATAAACTTGGGATAGAGACAGTGGTGACCACTACAATGGACAGCGCTGCCGGCGTCTGGGCGGCCACTCAATTGGCGGCGGCCCTGGATACCGAGAGCAAGCTCTGCCACGGTGTCGGAACCTGCGAATGGCTACAACAAGATCTAGGGGAAGGGCCAGAGATCAGGAACGGCAAGATCATCATCCCTCCAGCACCAGGCCTGGGCTTTACCCCCTACGTCTGACCTGCCATTGCTTTCAGGCTTTTTCGCTCCAGTTTGCCCATGCCATTGCGGGGCAACTCTTTCACCCGAATAAACTCCCGTGGCCGCAGGGGCGAAACAATATTTGCACAGCACCAGGCCACCACCTCTTCCTGCGATGCGCCTCCGGCGTAGATAGCCACCAGGAGGTCTCCCCAGGTTTGATCTGGACGCGCAACTACAGCCACCTCATCCACTCCAGGACAGTCAACCACCAGATTTTCTATCTCAATCGGGTGAATGTTGCGGCCGCCGGATATCAACACATCATCGGCCCGACCTAACAGCCGCAGGCGGCCTGATGCATCGATCTCACCCAGATCACCGGTCTCGAACCAGCCACCCTGCAACAGCCCTTGCCCAGGAGATCGATCTGGATTGACATAGCCCCGCATCACCGCCGGGCCACGCAGCGTGACACGGCCCTGTTCCGACAGGGCAATCTCAAAGCTATCAAGGGGCAACCCGGCACTACCCGAGACCAGCCCAGACTGCTCGCTACAGTCGGTGGCGCATTGGGAGCAGCTCTCACTCATGCCGTAGCTGACACAGAGAGGCCAACCTGCCTTATGGGCCCTGATTGCCAGCTCTGGCGAGAGATGCCCCCCACCGATTAACGCTACGCGCAGACTATCCGGCGGCGGCGACTCCTCAGCGATATCAAGCAGGCGGGCCAGCATGGCCGGAACCAGAGAGATATGGGTTACTTTGTGGCGCTGAAGATCCAGCCACACGCCTTGAGCATCAAACCCCGAATGCAGCAGCATCCCCGCCCCAGCATCGAGACATCTATACAGAATCATGATCCCGCCGATATGAAACATGGGCAGACAGTTCAGCCACAGGTCGTCGGAGTTCAGCCCGAGCCTGTTACGGGATGCGGCGACACTCGCCGCGATGTTAGCGCCAGACAGCATCACCCCCTTAGGGTCGCCCTCGCTACCGCTGGTTGTGACAATAAGTTGGACATCACCTCTCGCACCGCTCAATTCCAAAACCATATCTGTTGTGGCAGAGGGATCGACTGAGATTTGTTTTACCCCACCCGGCAGATCATCCAACTCGACATCAGCCATCACCAGACTGCATCCGGAATCAGATAACAGTCGATTGCGGCGTTTGCTGCCCATGAGCGGATCAATAGGAAAAATCGTCACTCCCATATGTAGAGCAGCGCACAGAATCAGGGAGAGGGTAAAAGAAGAGGTACTGAGCACCGCAGCCACACCGCCTGCCTCCACCCCGTGTTCTGCAAACAGGACCACCAGTGCCTGCGCCCGCCGCGCAAGCTGGTCGTAACTCATCTCAACCCCATCATATATCAGGGCGATGCTCTCCTGACCCTGGGAGGACATGGATGAGGTTGGCGGGAAAAATGGTGTCATCTGGCCCATATTGATAGAGTACTAACCATGCGGATCTATATGCAAACAATCCAGAGCCAGGATCAACCCCTGAGATTCTATCAACTGCATCTGCAGCAGGACTTGCTGGGCAGCTGGGTGCTGGTACGCGAATCAGGCTTTCAGGGCAACCGCGGACAGGTAAAACGCAGCTATTTCAAAGAACGGAGCGAGGCTGAGCAGGCCATGGCGAGACTAAGGGATATGCAGGCAAAACGCGGCTACCAAGTAGTATTCATGCAGGGCTCGCCCATCACATCGTAATTCACACCCACAAAAAAGCCGGCACCAAACATGATGCCGGCTTTTCTAATCTTACAGAAGATTAATGGTTGTGGTTCATCCCCTTCTGCTTCTCCATCTTCATCTGCATCTTGCGAACTGGTACTTCCAACTCCTTCTTGCTGCCATCGTTGAATACCAGGGTAAGAGATACCTTGGTGTCAGGTTTCAGATCCTGAGTCAAACCGATCAGCATCACATGCAAACCACCTGACTCCAGCATGACCGTCTTACCCGCTGGCAAGTCAATCTTATCTATCTTTTTCATATGCATCATGCCGTCTTCCATAACATGGGTATGTAACTCAATTGCTTTGGCAACCGTACCCTCTGCTGCCACCAACTCGGCATTCTGATCGGAACCGTTGGTCAGCCCCATATAGGCCAGACCATTAGGTTGCCCAGGCGGCATAGCTGGTATATAGGGATCTGAAACTGTAATTGTGTCCGCAGCGGTACCAGCGAAAGCTGCAACACAACTCAACACTCCCAAAGCCAAAACAGCAATTCGATAGCGTAGCCTCATTAGATGTTCCTCCTTATGGTTTAATCAATTATTTGTTATCAGTACCCAGCATGCGTCGTAAAGATTTCAATATCTCACTTGGGAGCGCCCCATGTCTTATGCTTTCACTCAACTTGCCATCCTGGTCTATGAGATAAAGATCGGCTGAATGATCAACTGCATACTCCATCGCCGAGTCCATTTTGCTCTTTCTATAGGCTGCGCCATACTGCTTGGCCACGGTCGCAACCTGTTCCCTGGTTCCAGAAATGCCCTGTAGGTTGGGGTGAAAAAACGCCGCATAGGTCTGCAAATGTTCCAGGCTATCTCTATCTGGGTCTACGCTAATGAATAACCCCCTGACCTGCTCCAGCTCTTCTTTGCTTAACTCGTTTAGCGCCGATGCCAGCAGGGTCAGGCTGGTGGGACAGACATCCGGACACATGGTATAGCCAAAATAGAGCACCACCACCTTGCCCCGCATAGAGTCCAGGCTCACCGGGCCGGAGGCAGAATTCAGGATAAAATCGCCGCCCTTAGGAGCCTCTTTGATCGCGATGGATGCGGTTTTTTCCGGATGCCACAGCAGGCTCAGCCACACCAGCGCCACCGCTAACATCAAGATTAGACCGAGGGGTAAAACTCTACTCATATTGCCAAATCCTCTTACTGCCCAGAGAGTGGATAGCCAGACCTAGTAGTTTTAAAACGGAAGGGCGCAGCAATCATGCCTTGGTCTGTCCTTACCAGCACCCGCGCCTCCCACTCCATAACAGTCATAATGCATACCGGCAGTACGCCGCTGCCGCTAAATTTGCCATCGCCCTCAGCCTTGAGCTTGGAGCGATTGAAACCCATCTCCATATTCAGGCCGATAAAGTCCACCTCCACGCCCTGGGCGGAAACACCGTTTACCGTCGCAATAAGTTGCAAAGGCTTAACCAGCGGTATGGTTTTTGGCTCTATGCTGAGGCTTATCTCCGTTCCATCGGGGAATTTGCCGACACATGGTCCGGCTCTTAGATCGCACCCTGGGTCAACGGGGGCCACAGCCGCCAGCTCCGGGTTCAGCAGCGGCTGGAACTTGTATATAACAACAGTGACCAGGGCCAAAAACAACACCCCAGCCATCAGCCATAGTCCGCGATCAAACTTACTCACCGGCCTTCTCTCACTCCAGATTTAGGTGTGGCATATGACACACTTTTCGATCCACTAAACAGCGAAGGAGGAGTGAAACCAAAGTCTCACTCCTCCTTCCTTTTTCCGATCCTACAAAGGATCAACCAGTTAATCAAGTCTGGTCATATACTGGCCAGGACTGATTAATTTGGTCTTTACATAGAGAGAACCCACTTAACCAGGGTACGGGCCTCTTCTGGTTTTACCAGGGCACTGTTAGGTGGCATTGGAACCTGACCCCATACGCCTACACCGCCTTCTAGAACCTTTTTCACCAGCATGTCTTCAGCAGCAGCATCGCCCTTGTACTTGGCGGCAACCTCTTTATAGGCTGGACCAACTACCTTGGTCTCTAGCTGATGGCAGGCCATGCAGTTCTTGGACTTGGCCAGGGCTTCGTCAGCCGCAGCGTTACCAATCAGACCCAAAGACAACAGGGCACCGCCTGCGACCATTACGATAGCTTTCATCTTCATAATTGAGTTCCTTATGTTAACAAGTTGTTATAGCCCAGTAGGGTAAAAATCCGCCAGGCAATTTAAAAATCGGTCCAAGATACTACCACAAACTTAGAGGGAAACTAGGCAAAATTGTCAATCAGGAGGGGAAATTGTTCCCAAAAACAGCCTCTCCTAACCGGTCACGCCTAATCCTCATCTACGATTATTCGCCGTAACGGACCATGGCCTGGCAACAGACTGTACAATCTCCGCCTGAACCCCAGAAAAGATGGAGTCTTGGAAAACCGGAACAGGTGGCTCCGGCAGTCGCAGTCGCTGGCTCCAAAACCGGGGAAAGGCTGGGTTGCACCTCTGCCCTTTCCTACCAGGTTACTCCAAGTATGTTCCCTTCTAGCTGAATCGCAGCTGAACCAGATCTCCCGCAGCTCGCAAACGGCCCGCAGATAGTCTATATGCCAGTGAGGACGGGGAGAGATGCGCATATGGTGACTGCAGCGCGCCGCCACCCCGCCTGGGCCGAATGCGCTGCCGATATATGCGTACCAGCCTGGCGTGATATCCAGCTCCCCCAGACGCCCTGCCTTGATTTGGGCCGGTTCCCGCGCCTCCAGCACCAGGATGTAGGTCCCGCCGCACTTATCCAGATGGTGGGCATTTACCATGGCGGCGCCGGCAAAATGGGTTCAGTGGTTCTTGTCGGCCAGACTGCTCAGATAAAGGGCTAACCCCAATAGCATGATGCCACCGGCAAACATAAGAAGGTCCAGCGGGGTCTCAAATCGCATATCCAGGGCATACTCAAAATAACGCACCACCAGGATCATCAGGATCACCTTGGCCAGACGCCCCTTGAGATCATCCAGGCTCTGGATTAGCAGTACGCTAGAGGCATTCTCAGCATTTTCGGCCTGATCGATCTTGCTAATGAACAGCTCATACAGACCCAGCCCGAAGATCAGGAGAAATGTGGCCAACAGGTAACCGTCCACTATCTCCACCACATGGGTTACGGTCTCAGCGCGCAGACTGAGACGAGCTGCCCCATCCAGCGCTGGTGAGGCATATCCTATGATATGGGAGACCATATAGAAGGTGTCTACCGTGGTCATGTAAAACAGGGCAAAGGCGCCGATGATTGCCGCCACAACCGCAGACATCACCACCAGACGACTATCCCAAAGAAAGCCTTCAATTACTCTTTCAGCACGCTTCATATCCAATCCAACTCGTTAGTTTTATTATTGCCAGCTTTAGGGTAAATACTCACTCTTTCAGGTAGATCTCACTACCCTTCTCCACATACTCCTGGGCCTTGGACTTAAAACCATCCTCAAAGGCCTCTTCCACGCCGATACCATGCTCAGCCGCATAGTCGCGCACATCCTGGCTGATCTTCATGGAGCAGAATTTAGGGCCGCACATGGAACAGAAGTGGGCCACCTTACCCGCCTCTTTAGGCATGGTCTCGTCGTGAAACTCCCGCGCCCTCTCCGGATCTAGCCCCAGGTTGAACTGATCCTCCCAGCGAAACTCGAAGCGGGCCTTGGACATGGCGTTATCCCGCATCTGGGCACCAGGATGCCCCTTGGCCAGATCCGCCCCGTGGGCCGCGATGCGGTAGGTGATGATACCCTCACGCACATCCTGCTTATTGGGCAGACCCAGATGCTCTTTCGGCGTCACGTAGCAGAGCATGGCGCAGCCATACCAGCCGATCTGGGCCGCTCCGATACCGGAGGTTATGTGATCATAGCCAGGGGCGACATCGGTAATCAGGGGCCCCAGAGTATAGAACGGGGCCTCGTAGCAATCCTCCAGCTCCTTATCCATATTCTCCTTGATCATCTGCATCGGCACATGCCCGGGGCCCTCGATCATCACCTGCACATCATGCTCCCAGGCGATCTTGGTCAACTCTCCCAATGCCTCCAGTTCGCCGAACTGGGCCTCGTCATTGGCGTCCGCCAGGGAGCCTGGGCGCAGACCATCGCCCAGGGAGAAGGCCACATCGTAGGCCTGCATGCTCTGGCAGATCTCGGCGAAATGGGTGTAGAGGAAGTTCTCCTGATGATGTGCCAGGCACCACTTGGCCATGATGGAGCCGCCACGGGAGACAATACCGGTTAGCCGCTTGGCGGTGAGTGGCACGTGTCGCAGCAGCAGTCCGGCGTGGATAGTGAAGTAGTCCACCCCCTGCTCCGCCTGTTCAATCAGGGTGTCGCGCACCACCTCCCAGGTCAGATCCTCGGCCACACCGTTGACCTTCTCCAGGGCCTGATAGATAGGTACTGTGCCGATGGGTACCGGGGAGTTGCGGATAATCCACTCCCGGGTCTCGTGGATATTGTCGCCGGTGGAGAGGTCCATAATGGTATCCGAGCCCCAGCGGATGCCCCACACCATCTTCTCCACCTCCTCGGCGATAGAAGAGGAGACGGCGGAGTTACCCAGATTGCCGTTGATCTTCACCAGGAAGTTGCGGCCGATGATCATCGGCTCCAGTTCCGGGTGGTTGATGTTTGCTGGAATGATGGCCCGGCCAGCGGCTATCTCGCTACGCACAAATTCCGAGGTAATCTCCTCTGGGATATTGGCCCCGTGGGGATTGCCAGGGTGCTGGCGCAACAGTTTGTCGTAGCGTGGATCCTTCCTCAATTCGCTCAGTCGCTGATTCTCGCGGATGGCCACGTACTCCATCTCCGGGGTGACTATGCCCTGACGTGCGTAGTGCATCTGGGTGACATTGCTACCAGCCTTGGCCCGGCGCGGTGCACGGATGTGCTCGAAGCGCATGGAGGCCAGGGCGGCATCAGAGGCCCGGCTAAGCCCATATTCTGAGCTTGGACCCTCTAGCTGCTCTGTATCGGCGCGCTCTTCGATCCAACCGCTACGCAGATCTGGCATGCCCTTGAGCAGATTGATCTCCACATCAGGATCGGTATAGGGGCCGGAGGTGTCATACACCGGGATGGGCGGATTCTGCTCAACTCCAAAGTTGGATGGAGTATCGTCCTGGATAATCTCACGCATCGGCACCTGGATATCGGGGCGCGAACCCTCTACATATATCTTACGGGAGTTGGGAAATGGTCGGGTGACCTCTTCCGACAGACGGATGGTCTGCTGGATAAAATCTTCAGGGATCGCACTCATGGTAACTTCCTCATACTGACGCAGGAAAGGAAGTGGCCAGCCAGTAGGCTCCTCAGCTTCCCTCCGCCGTTTCTTGTACTTCTAACGAAGTACCCGGATCAGGTTCAAAGGGTGTTTTCTCAGCCCCGCCTCCCCGGTGAGTTAGACCTGGTGGCGCGGCACCCCTAGCTACCCGACTATCACAGCTCGGGTGGAAACTGGCAACTTATCGGATGAGGGAGTCTATTGCAAGGAGAGAAAAGCAGAGCCAAGGGCCAAGGGCCAAGGGCCAAGGGCCAAGGGCCAAGGGCCAAGGGCCAAGGGCCAAGGGCCAAGGGCCAAGGGCCAAGGGCCAAGGGCCAAGGGCCAAGGGCCAACAGATGATGGCCGAGCAATATAATATGTCAAGAAGTTTTTT
>JBNKJS010000017.1:0-89352 GCA_050291365.1 Sedimenticolaceae bacterium
GGGATCCAGGAGAAATAACCACATGGACTGGCTTCGCCTCTGCCTTAGGCAATCCCGCCTTCGCGGGAATAACGGTTAATAAATAACTTGCTTCATTCCAAACTCGTCGCCCTATTCCCTGGGTTCCCGCATTCGCGGGAACGACGGCTATTAAAAACCTCTTAACTTTAAAGTGGTATATTCCCGTGCTTCCGCCACGGGTTCTCCAGATCCTTATCCTTCAACATAGATAGGGAACGACATATCCTCTTGCGTGTTGAGTGAGGCATGATGACATCATCAATAAACCCTCTAGCTCCGGCCACAAACGGGTTGGCAAACTTCTCCCGGTATTCATCGGTACGTTGCGAAATCTTCTCCTCATCGCCAATGTCCTTGCGGAAGATGATCTCCACCGCACCTTTAGGACCCATAACCGCAATCTCTGCCGTCGGCCATGCCATATTCACATCGCCTCTAAGATGCTTAGAGGCCATAACATCATAGGCACCACCGTAGGCCTTTCTGGTTATCAGGGTCACCTTGGGCACGGTCGCCTCGGCATATGCATAGAGCAGCTTGGCACCATGTTTAATGATACCGCCGTACTCCTGGGATGTTCCTGGGAGAAATCCTGGCACATCTACCAAAGTAATGATGGGTATATTGAAGGCGTCACAGAAGCGCACAAAACGCCCGGCCTTCTTGGCTGAATCTATATCCAGGCAGCCGGCCAGGACCATAGGCTGGTTGGCCACTATGCCTACCGTGGACCCTTCCATGCGCGCCATACCAATGATGATGTTGGCGGCGTAGTTCGGTTGCAGTTCAAAAAAGTCGTTATCGTCCACCATCTTAACGATCAACTCTTTCATATCATATGGCTTGTTGGGGTCTTCCGGCACCAGGGTATCCAGGGAAGGTATCTTACGGTCCGCCTTATCTTCTGTGGGCCATACCGGAGGCCGCTCTTTGTTGCTGGCCGGTAGAAAGTTCACAAAGCGGCGCAACATCAGCAGCGCCTCTACATCATTTTCAAAAGCAAGATCGGCTACACCTGATTTGCTGGTGTGGGTGATGGCGCCACCCAACTCTTCTGCAGTGACCTCTTCGTGGGTCACGGTCTTAACCACATCAGGACCTGTAACAAACATGTAGGAGCTATCTTTCACCATAAAGATAAAATCGGTCATGGATGGTGAGTAGACCGCACCACCGGCGCATGGCCCCATGATCATGGAGATCTGCGGAACCACACCGGAGGCCAACACATTGCGCTGGAATACATCGGCGTATCCTGCCAGGGAGTCCACACCTTCCTGGATGCGTGCACCACCGGAGTCGTTCAGACCAACCACAGGCGCCCCCACCTTCATGGCATGGTCCATGATCTTGCAGATCTTCTGGGCGTGGGCCGCAGAGAGAGAACCACCGAACACAGTAAAGTCCTGACTGAATACAAAGATGAGACGGCCACATACTGTGCCATAGCCGGTCACTACACCATCGCCCGGTATGGTCTGTTGCTCCATACCGAAGTCGGTGCAGCGGTGTTCCATAAACATATCCCACTCTTCAAAACTGCCTGGGTCGAGGAACAGTTCAATACGTTCCCTAGCGGTAAGTTTGCCTTTGGCGTGCTGCTTTTCAATACGCTCCTCGCCGCCACCAAGACTTGCCGCTGTTCTTTTCTCTTCCAGCTTGCGTATTATCTCCTGCATGTAACTCTCCAGATCAATTCAATCTTGTATTGTTGAAATCAGCTCAGGCTTTTATTCCTGCGCCTATATAATCCCCTCTCCCCTCTGGGGAGAGGGCTAGGGTGAGGGGATTTAATTTGATTATCCCCCTCATCCTCTCCTTCCACCCCTCAAGGGGAGAAGGGACCGAAGTTTCAAGAACACACTAAGTTGTACCCTTGCCCTTTCTCTCCTGAATCAACTCCAGCACCTCTGCCGCTGCCTGCGGTATGTTAGTGCCCGGACCATATACCGCAGAGACCCCTGCCTCCAGCAGCATGGCATAATCTTGCGGCGGTATCACGCCACCACAGACCACCAGCACATCTTCCGCGCCTTCACTCTTAAGGGCCGCCATCAACTGTGGCACCAGGGTCTTGTGGCCTGCGGCCAGGGATGAAACCCCGATCACATGCACATCGTTCTCCGCTGCCTGTTTGGCCGCCTCTTCCGGGGTCTGGAACAGTGGGCCGATATCCACATCAAATCCCAGATCGGCATAGGCGGTGGCGATCACCTTGGCACCACGGTCATGACCATCTTGTCCCATCTTTACCACCAGCATACGGGGACGGCGTCCCTCCTGCTTGGCAAATGCTTCTACCTTTTGTTTGATCATATTGAATCCTTCATCCCCCTTATAGACCCCACCGTAGACACCGGAAACGGTTCGGGTTATGGCGCGATGTCTGGCATAGACCTCTTCCAAAGCATCGGAGATCTCTCCCACCGTAGCACGGAGCCTGGCGGCATCCACCGCCAACGCCAGCAGGTTGCCGCTGCCGTCTCTAGCCGCCTCGGTAAGGGCATTCAAGGCGTTGCGACATGCATCTTCATCACGCTCGGCACGTATCTTTTCCAGACGCTTGATCTGAGACTCGCGCACTGCGGTATTGTCGATATCCAGTACATCAATCTCCGGATCCTGCTCTGGCTGGTATTTGTTTACACCAACGATAACCTCTTCACCCCGATCAATACGGGCCTGACGTATAGCCGCCGCCTCTTCGATACGCAGCTTAGGCATGCCGGAGATAACCGCCTTGGTCATGCCGCCCAGCTCTTCCACCTCTGCGATCAGTTTGCGTGCCTCCTGCACCATGGAGTTGGTGAGGCTTTCCACATAGTAGGAACCGGCCAGTGGGTCCACCACATTGGTAATGCCGGTCTCTTCCTGGATCACCAGTTGGGTGTTGCGGGCGATGCGCGCAGAGAAATCGGTAGGCAGGGCCAGGGCCTCATCGAAGGAGTTGGTGTGCAGGGACTGGGTTCCACCCAGCACCGCAGCCATGGCCTCGATGGTGGTGCGCATTACATTATTATATGGATCGTTGGCGGTGAGACTGACACCGGAGGTCTGGCAGTGGGTACGCAGCATCAAAGAGCGCTGATCCTTGGGATTGAACATCTCCTGCATCAGCTCCGCCCACAACAGACGAGCGGCACGCAGCTTGGACACCTCCATGAAGAAGTTCATGCCGATGGCAAAAAAGAATGAGAGCCGTGGAGCAAAACGATCTACGTCCAGCCCCTTGGCGATGGCCGTGCGTACATACTCCAGACCATCGGCAATGGTAAAGGCCAGCTCCTGCACACAGGTGGCCCCCGCCTCCTGCATGTGATATCCGGAGATGGAGATGGAGTTGAACTTGGGCATATTCTCAGCGGTGAAGGCGATGATGTCCGACACTATGCGCATGGATGGTTCCGGCGGATAGATATAGGTGTTGCGCACCATGAACTCTTTGAGGATGTCGTTCTGCAGGGTACCGGCCAGTTGTTCCGGCTTAACCCCCTGCTCCTCGGCGGCGACGATATAGCTGGCCATCACCGGCAGCACTGCCCCGTTCATGGTCATGGAGACAGAGACCTTATCCAGCGGGATGCTGTCGAACAGGATCTTCATATCCTCCACCGAATCTATGGCCACACCCGCCTTGCCCACATCACCGGTCACCCGGGGATGATCGGAGTCATAGCCGCGGTGGGTCGCCAGATCAAAGGCCACGGAAAGGCCCTGCTGACCACCAGCCAGGTTGCGTCTATAAAAGGCGTTGGACTCTTCAGCGGTGGAGAAGCCGGCGTACTGTCTTACCGTCCAGGGGCGCCCAGCATACATGGTGGCCTTGGGGCCACGCAGAAACGGGGCAAAACCTGGCAGGCTATCGCAGTGGGCGATGTTATCCAGATCGGCAGCGGTGTACAGCGGCTTTACCGCTATACCCTCCGGCGTATTCCAGGTCAGCTCTTCCAGGGGACGACCGCGCAACTCCTTCTTGGCAAGTTCTGTCCACTGTTCCGGTTTTGGCTTGGTAAAATCTGCCATGTACAACTGCTCCTCATTAACTCCCTCTCCCCAGAGGGAAGAGGGTCGGGGTGAGGGGGGAGGATATCTCCCCCTCATCCTGTCCTCCTCACCAAGGGGAGAAGGGACGGTAGTTTAAGTATATTCGGGAACCTATTAGTTACTTGGCATAACCAATACTAGCCAACGCATCCGCAATCTCATTAAGAATAACCGGATCATCGATAGTGGCAGGTACCTTATACTCCTGACTATCGGCGATCTTCTTCATGGTGCCGCGCAGGATCTTGCCGGATCTAGTCTTGGGTAGTCTATCCACCACAATCACCAGCTTGAATGCAGCCACCGGCCCAATCTTCTCGCGGACCATGGCGATACACTCTGACCTGATCTCTTCATGGTCTTTATCGACACCAGCCTTGAGCACCACCATACCCAGGGGCAACTCACCCTTGAGTTTATCTTCTACACCAATAACGGCGCACTCAGCAACATCCGGATGGGCGGAGAGCACCTCTTCCATACCACCGGTGGAGAGACGATGCCCGGCCACATTGATGATGTCGTCGATCCGGCTCATGATCCAGAGATAGCCATCTTCATCTTTGTAGCCAGCATCACCGGTCAGATAGTAGCCTTCATGATAGCTAAGGTAGGAATCAACATAGCGATCATCATTGTTCCACAGGGTAGGAAGACAGCCAGGAGGCATGGGCAGCTTAATCATGATGCTGCCAATATCACCCGGGGTTACCTGCTCACCGTTGGCATCAAGCACCTGCACATCATAGCCAGGAACGGACTTGGAAGGTGAACCCGGCTTGACTGGCAACTGTTCTATACCCATACAGTTGGCAGCAATACCCCAGGCGGTTTCGGTCTGCCACCAGTGGTCTATCACCGGCACCTTCAGATGATCTTCCGCCCAATGCAGGGTATCTGGATCGCAACGCTCTCCAGCCAGGAACAGGGTGCGGAAATTGGATAGGTCATAATCCTTGACCAACTTACCATCTGGGTCCTCACGCTTGATGGCACGAAACGCAGTAGGAGCAGTAAACATTACGCTACAGTTATGTTCCGAGATAACGCGCCAGAATGCCCCAGGGTCTGGAGTACCAACCGGCTTGCCTTCGTACACGATGGAGGTACAACCATGCAGCAGCGGCGCATAGACAATATAAGAGTGTCCAACAACCCAACCCACATCTGAAGCTGCCCAATAGACCTCACCCGGTTCCACGTTGTAGATATTCTTCATGCTCCACTTCATGGCCACGGCATGGCCGCCGTTATCCCGTACCACACCTTTGGGTATGCCGGTGGTACCGGAGGTGTAGAGAATATAGAGTGGATCGGTCGCAGCTACCGGTACGCAATCTACCGGTTCTGCGTCAGCAAGCGCATCCGCCCAATCCAGGTCTCTGCCTGCTGTAAGCTCAGCGGCAAGTTGTGGGCGCTGCAGAATGATGCAGTGATTCGGCTTATGACTGGAGAGCTCAATGGCCTCATCCAGCAACGGCTTGTAGGCGATGACCTTTTTTACTTCGATTCCACAGGATGCAGAGAGAATAACCTTTGGCTTGGCGTCATCGATTCTGGTGGCCAGCTCTTTAGCTGCAAAACCACCGAATACCACGGAATGGACTGCACCGATCCTGGCGCAGGCCAGCATCGCAACCACCGTCTCCAACACCATGGGCATATATATAAGTACGCGGTCACCCTTGGTAACGCCCTGCTTGGTGAGAACTCCGGCAAATGTAGCTACCCAATCCCTAAGTTCACTATAAGTGACGGTACGTTTGGAATCGGTAACTGGACTATCGTAGATCAGGGCAGCCTGGTCAGCACGACCATTCTCTACATGTCTATCCACCGCGTTATAACAGGTGTTCAGTTCACCACCTTGAAACCAGCGATAGAAGGGTTTATTGGAGTCATCCAACACCTTGTCCCAAGGCTTGTACCAGTCGATCTCCGCGGCGGCCTCGGCCCAATAACCCTCAGGGTCCTCCATTGAACGTGCGTACTCTTTTTCGTAGCTCATGGTCTTAACTCTTAATTAGCGGTCTAAAGAATAAATGATCAGCAAGGTGATTACTGATCATACTATTTATTTTTCGAGCGGCAAAGGCTCTTAATTATTATGTTAGTCAATCATAAGGCCTTATTAAACCAAATAACAACCCATTTATAGCCTGGCATCCGTAGAGTATATGCATACTACTGTTATTTGTTCAGATACAACAAGTAACAGGGTTCCTAATAGCCAATTTACCCCTAATAAACCAAAAAAGTACTATCGACAAATATATCTGAATATGACTATATAAGCAGATTATAATGTACTTAATGCATGCCGGAGTGCCTTAGCATCCAGGTCCGGCTTAGCACCATTGCGGCATCTCATGCTCGCTCGAGTGCAACATCTAAAAGATGCAAGAGGAGATGAAACAATGAGCACTAACGCAGCAGGTTTAACATTCCGACTATATGAGGAAGGTGAAAGCGCATACGATGGATTGGATGAGAAAATAGTCCACGGCGGTGGTTCTGACATGTGCCCCACCTATGTACACCGATCACCTCCCTGTCAGGCGAGCTGCCCATCGGGGCACGATATCCGCGGTTGGTTAGCCATAGCCCGCGGCATGGACAAGCCTGCCGACGAGAATACCCCCTGGGAGCAGTACGCCTTCGAACGCATGACCAAGGCAAATCCATTCCCAGCCATCATGGGCCGTGTATGCCCTGCCCCCTGTGAAGATGGCTGCAACCGCAACGAGGTTGACGACTTCATCGGTATCAATGCGGTGGAGCAGTACGTTGGCGACTGGGCAATTGAAAATAATCTGAAGTTCACCCCCCCAGAGAAAGAGACCGGCAAGAAGGTGGCTGTGGTTGGTGGTGGTCCAGGTGGTCTGGCCTCTGCCCTCAACCTGCGTCGCCAGGGACATACGGTTACCCTGTTTGAAGAGAAAGAGCAGCTAGGCGGCATGATGCGCTACGGTATTCCTGAGTACCGCATCCCGCGTGATGTGCTGGACGCAGAGATCCAACGCATTCTCGACATCGGTGTTGAGGCCAAAACCTCCACCAAGGTAGGCCGCGACATATCCCTGGATCAGATTGAAAATGATTACGACGCCATCTTCTGGGCGCTGGGCGCACAAAAGGGCCGTATGCTCTCTATTCCAGGCGGCGATGCCAATAACGTGGTGAGCGGCGTAGACTTCCTAAACGCCTTCGCCGAAGGCCGCCTTAAGTACACCACCAAGAACATGGTGGTAATCGGCGGCGGCGACACCTCTATTGACGTAGCATCAGTAGCTCGACGCATTGGACACATCGAAGCCGAGCATGAGCACGACTGCCCGGTGAATGTGGTATGGGGCTACACCGCCCATGACGTCGCCTCCAGCGCACGTCGCGAAGGCACTCAGGTAACCCTTACCTCCCTGCTCCCGGTAGAGAAGATGATGGCGGCCAAACACGAGCGCGAGGACGCCAAGCGTGAGGGTGTTGATATCAAAGGCGGCGTAATGCCCATCGAAATCATCAAGGGAGATGATGGTCGCGCTAAGGAAATTCTAATGTGCGAATGCGACATGGACGGCATGACTCCGATCCCCCGCACTGGCACCGAGTTCACCATTGAGTGCGACATGGTAGTACTAGCCATCGGCCAGTCCGGTGACCTGACTGGCCTGGAAAAGCTGGATAACGGCAACGGCTTTATGAACGGTGATGCCAACTATCGCATCCCCGGGCATCAGAAGCATTTCGCAGGTGGGGACATTCTGCGTCCACATCTGCTTACAACCGCTGTAGGCCACGCCTCAGTAGCCTCCTCTTCCATCGCCCAGGCATTAGCGGGCGACGAACTTGATAACCGACCCAAGGTGGACGTGCATCACTTCAACCTGCTTGAGGAACTGGCGAATCGCCATATTGAGCCTGAAGAGTACGGCCATCAGCAGGTCCGTGGCACCTCGGAAGGAAACTTCGCAATCCACAACTACGAAGACCGTGGCGCCGATCAGGTAGCCACACACGAGGAGCTTTTCCTCGGCCAGTTCGAGTCCACTTCACGTAACAAGCGTCAAGAGATAAGTATTACTGCAGATGAGGTGCTAGGTAACTACCAGGAGAGGCTGAAGGGCCTTACCGAGGAAGAGGCCAAGACCGAGGGTGCTCGCTGCATGAGTTGTGGCCTCTGCTTCGAGTGCGACAACTGTGTAATCTTCTGTCCGCAGGACGCAGTGCAACGCACCAAGAAAGATGAGCGGGCTATCGGCCGCTATGTCTATACCGATTACAGCCGCTGTATCGGCTGCCATATCTGTAAGGATGTTTGCCCTACTGGTTATATTAAGATGGGGTTGTAAGCTAAGTAGCATTAGTAACGCAAACAAAAGGCCAGAGTTTATTACTCTGGCCTTTTTGTTGGTGCAGTATTTAAAGCATGAGCGCTAGCTATAAAGAACGCAAATAACCGCAAAACTAAGCTAACCCACTCTACACATTCAAAAACAGATATGATTGTTAATCTGTGCAGAACTGACTATTTTGGAAGGACTTTATTGGGAATGATTGGGGTGATATCCTGCACATACAGTATGTTTATAGGGCGCAATGACTGACGGCCATTGCGTCGCATTATTCAATACATTCGGCGGATTACACTTCGCTAATGCGCCCTACTGTCCTGGCTCCATTGATCTCAGGTAAATAGAATTATGGACGATTTATTGATCTTGATTTTCCCTCTCATATTATTGATATTTTTTTGGATAGGTCTAGCCGTTTTACGGAAAGCACCGTTACAGACTTCTACCCATTTTGGATTTGCCATCACACTATGCGTTATCGCAACTTACGCACTGTGGACTATGAATAGTCTAGGTGAAACTGGGATGCTTAGTAGGATTGCATTCTTCGGATGGAAAATCTATTGGATACCAGTGGCAGCAGTTACCTACCTTCTTGTTATTTCCGTTTTTACCATATCTCGTTCCTGGTCCTTGTGGCAACATAAAGAGAAAAAAGAACCAACTAAGGATCAGGCACAACCTAGTCTCAGAAAACAAAAAGATCCCAATATTAAACAGACATTACCCCATGTTACTAAAAGTGTACTATCCATAGTATTTATCACAATATTTCTGTTTATATCTGCAGGTTATTTTTACATAAGACATCTGGAATCACAGATAGATAGCAGTAAAACAACAGAAGCTGAACTCAGGCAAATGTATTACAACCCTGTAGTACATATTTACCCTGATCTTCGTGCTCGTATAGCGTGGAATCGCTCAGTCCCGCTGGATATTTTACTCAAATTATTTAATGACTCGAATAAAATGGTAAGGTGTGCAGCTTACCAGAATGACAATGCGACCCCAGAGCTACTACAAAAAACCATTAAGAGTTCATGGTCCAAACACAAAATATGTTTATTGGCAACTAACAATGCCCCGGTTGAATTTCTGCGTCAAGTAGCAGTAGATAATGATGACCGTATTCGTCGTTACGTGGCTAGACATTCAAACACTCCACCAGACGTGCTTTTGAGTCTTAGTAAAGATAATTCTAAATCCGTACGATTAAGCGTTGCGTCAAATCATTCTACCCCAGGAGAAGCTCTTGCTCAGCTAGCAAAAAGTGATAATTCTAATCAACGTCGCCTCGTGGCACAGAACCTAAATACACCTATGTATGTGCTAGAACAATTAATGAATGACCCTGACCCTAAAGTGCGGCTAGGGCTGCTTTTTCATTATGACATGCCAAAACGACTTGATATTGTTAAAACTTTGAGAAATGACACCAATGAGAAAATACAGTCTACGGCTAAAAGTCTGCTCAAAGATTATAAAAATAAGTGAATAAAAGGGGACGCATTCGAATAAAAGAATATAAAAGGGGACGCATTTATTTTTCACCTAATAATCGCCTTTTTTCTCATAAAAATAAATGCGTCCCCTTTTAGTGGAATCCGCCCTACGGTCCTGATCTCCAATATTCAGATCCACTTCTCCCCCGAAACAGCGAACAGAAGCAACAACAACGCACTAAGTGCGGATGGGACAGCAAGTATCAGAAGAAGCAAAGTACCGAGACCTTGACGCCCGATCGATTTCAGCCAGAGACTCCCTGCCAACACGACTGTCAATGCAGCGAAAATTGCGATCCAAATATCGATATTGAACGAAGATACCGAACCGTCGGCCAAGCCAATAAAAAAGAAGATAATGGCAATGGCGCTAGCCAACGCATCTATGGCCCATGCAACCCAAAACTTCATGTGCATCTCCTCCTAACGTCCAATAGGGTCAGACTCACTGCTGTCCCATAAACTAAACTCCGTCATACCGGGCTTGACCGGTATCCAGTAAACCCTTAAAAACCCTGGATGATTCACTCTGTTCACCCTTCGGGCCGCCCTTAAGGGCGTTCAACGCGCTACGCGCTTTTGTCCAGATCAGCAAAAAACGCTGTCCGGAATGACGTAGTCTTTTTTTATTTTCATGTCTCCCGAACTCCTATATATCCTTCTGGCTTTTATTAATAAGGCTTTAAACAATATCTACTTAAAGTTAATGGGACAGCAGTGGGTCAGACTCGATTGACCTCATTTTTTTCCTGTTAAGTGATTATATATATCTTTCAATCGAGGTGACCCCCCGATCTTGCCCCTGGAGCCCTCCCCCCAAATTGGAGAGGATGATCTCCCTTCTCCCCTGGGGGAGAAGGGTCGGGGATGAGGGGGAGAGATGACTGTTTTGTGGTATGTCAGAATTTTTCACCTAACCCTAACCCCCGGCTTTGACATCCTGTACCGCTCTAGATAATTGCAGCTGCATTATTCTAGCTTCGTCCATATGACTCACAAAACCAGGATCAGAGGGCAACTGTTTCTAATATTAGTGAATATTGCTCTCTGATCAGGGCTTTTAACACAGAATCTGTTTATACTGAATCACGCAAATTCGCATTCCAACTGGCCGAGCCGGGGTGGATAACATGAGCAACAAGATCCACCAAATTCTAGATCAGATCTCTGCCCTTGAAACAGAACTGAATGCAGCGGTAAAAGAACACAGCGAACGCCTGCGCTACCAACTAGAGGGCAAGCACGTCGTATTCGAGCAGACGATAAAGGAGGCGCACCAACGCGTTAAATTGGGTCTGTTCCGCTGGTTCCTCACCGTGCGCCCACAAAACTACATCACCATGCCTGTAATCTACGGCATGGCAGCCCCTATGCTACTGTTCGATCTTTGCGTAAGCCTGTATCAATGGATCTGCTTCCCGATCTACGGCATCACCAGAGTAAAGCGCTCCGACTATTTCGTAATGGATCACCAGCATCTGGCCTATCTAAATATCATCGAAAAAGCACACTGCTTGTACTGCTCGTACGCAGTCGGCCTACTGGCTTACTCGACCGAAGTGGTCTCACGTACAGAACAGTACTTCTGCCCGATAAAGCATGCGGCAAAGATACTCAGCCCACATGCACGCTACGCCCGTTTCCTAGAGTATGGCGAGGCCGACGGTTTCCACAGTCAGCTTGAGACCTTCCGTAGTGCCCTTGCCGAGGATAGCTCTGCAGAAGAGAAAACGCAGTGAGAGAACAATTTTGAAAACAACTGTTCTGACCCAGTTCCTTGAATGAACCATAAAGAGACATACGATGCATCTGCTCTACACAATTAGAATCATCGCTGCACAGCAGTTGATGAAATCGTGACCGACAGTGACAACCAGTGCTGGTTGCAAATGTGGTGCAATGACCAAACCGATTTTCACCAACAACATGTCAACCCACTACTTGCCCGTTTCTGGCCCTCCCTAAATCTCAAAATTCCTAGCCGTATTTTGGTGCCCTTATGCGGCAAGAGTCTGGATCTTATCTGGCTGGCACAACAGGGATATGAGGTCGTGGGAGTAGAACTTAGCCCAGTTGCAGCAAAGGCATTTTTCGAGGAAAACAACCTAGCGCCACACAAAAGCAGAAGCGGTGAATTCATCGTCTGGGAGTGTGGCCGCATAAAAATATTGAGCGGTGATTTCTTCAAACTCACCCTCACCGACCTTGGTGCAATAGATGTGGTATACGACCGTGCGGCCCTCACAGCACTGCCGGAAGAGTTACGTGCAGGCTATGTAGCACACCTAAGGTCAATCATACCCATCACCTGCAGCATATTCCTCCTAACCACCGAGGACGCCATGCCTGTTAATGATGCAGCGACACGCCCCACGATGGAAGGAGTTATCGACGACGAGATCACCGGACTATACGAACACCACTTCACCATAGACATCACCCATACTGAACCAGCCTGGGAGTCTGATTTAGCAGAGCCGGAAAATGCCGCCATTGCGGTAGAGCACAAGGTCTATAGACTGACACCCAGAACCTGAGTGGCAGCATATGAGAAGATTATCCTGAATTAATCCAATCAGTAGGTCAGAGGGAATGGCAACATAGGCAGACCACAATTATCCATACGTGAATAATGAAAAATGTGGCCTGCCCTCTATTATCATGGAACGGCTGGTAGCAATATTTAGTTACAATTAAGTATATTTGTTTTTAACTTCAACCCATCTCCATTAAGCGCTTCTGCAATAGCTTTCTGATTCATGCACAATTGCCACGATGTGTAATGTGATAGCGCATTAACTTGGTTGTTAGATAAGTTAATGAGATATGGGGGATTCTCTAAAAATGTTTTATAGTTTGGAAAGCGCTCGAATGAGGCACCTTTATTTCTTAATCTATTAGATATTCTTTTACCCACCTTGCTTTTTTCCACCATATCTATCCAATTTTCATTTCTATCAAGATAGGCCCAGCATATATTTGCTTCATATGGATAAATGCCATAATGCTCATTCTTTTTTACACTGTATTTATTACAGTATAGAAATGGATATTTGCCATCTTTTGGTTTAAGTCCATTTCTAAGCTGTTCGTATTCGCTTTTTTTGAATACCACATTTTTCTGATATCCCGGGAAAAGACCCTTTTCATCAACCGGCATGAAATAACTTTTTATATCTAATGTTTCAGACTTATCTAATGGCTTATAACTATTTGCAAAGACCAGAATATTTTTTACTTGCCTTACCAGAAGAGGCATCAATCCCAGGTTATCCAAATGCCCGCCATCTCCATGAGCATACTCTTTTGACCCTGAGCTTAAATCTACAGGCCAATGATTTAACTCAGGAAACCCAAGGTTCCGTATTTTTAGCGTCCTAAGAGTATGCTGAGGGGCAGATCCTGAGATACCTACAACATCATTTAAGGTAAATCTACGTCGTTTACTACTTAAAGGAGCAACAACTTTATTATCGTCCGAACTTATAGGTGTAGGAGTATCTGTATCATATGCAAATGACTGAATGTACCCTCCCCCTATAGTTCTCTTATTACCAGTATTTGTATCTACTTCATGCTTGCCTCTGACGCCTGTATAGATACCGGTTATCTCTAATGGATAATATGAAGATGAATTATTTACATCTTTTGAAATAAGCGTCCCTCCTACTAACAAGTATGGACGGCCTTTTTTTACTGTATAAAAGTCCTCAGCCCCAAAACCATTAGTTGAATTATTCAAGAGTGTCTGATTAAGAGCTTCCGTATGAAATGAAAAGAATTTTCTTTTATCATTAAGTCCAGTTCTTTTAAGGAAAACACCCCCAATCGTTGCAGAAAATGTTTCATCTTTCTTAAAACTAAACCATCCACCCATTGCTTTTGTTAAAACTGCTGACTTAGCAATTGACTTAGCAAGCGAACCTTTATTGACTGAGCTAAAGTCTCTAGCTTGCAGATTTGCTGGGGGGATGTAGCTACCTAAAAAGTCGTTATCTTTAGAACCTTGGTAATATGTATATGGCACTGAAGCCCACGCCCCACCAGAAATGGCAGAAATATATTTTGCTTCGCTTAACCATCCCATCTCGTCTAACGCCCGCAATTGACCTAAAGTTGCCGAGGCTGATCTTGCCCCTCCTCCAGAGAAAGCTATTCCAAATGACTTCCGGTTTAACAACCAAGGAACTTTATATTTGTCGTCATCCGTTTCTGGAAATGATAGTGGTGAGGTTACAGAATCCCATCTTTCTGACACAATGCTTTTCGTTTTATCTTTAGCCATGCAACCACTCTGAAAGATTATAATAAAAGCACTCATTGCTAAAATTGAATATTTCATAATTTCCTCCTTAATTATTACGACTCTATTCAAATCATCTTTTTTAACTAACTATAATTCGACCTCAATATCCGGAAAATAGGCGAAAAATAGGGAACAGACTCAGTTTTACTCTGGCGACGACTAGGGCGTCTGTTCAGGACCCTTCTTAGCCTCAGTCACAACTACTTTGAGCTTCTCTTGTACTTTAGGCCCTTGCTTAGACACCTCATCTTCACATATGGCCATTACTTTCTTGTGTTGTATGGAATTTGATATAAGAGACCACTGCGCGGCACCACCTACAAGCAATCGATTAACGTCACCTCTGACATCCATCCATGGAAGAGCCTGCATTATCCTTACAACCGGCTCCTTGCCACCTGTTGCCATAAAATTACCCCACAGCGCGTCTAACACCCATGCGCCCTGCTCAAGAGGTATATCAGTAATACCCATCGGTGAGCCTTGATAAAGTAAATTAAATTGCTCTTTAAGGGTTGGGCGCTCTTCAAGCATGGCGTAAACTCTCTCCTTCGACTCAGAAAGATTGGCATACCATAGACCAAGAACAACTACGCCATATGAAGTATCATCCAAGAGAAAATGGGGACGCATTTATTTTCCACCTATTAATCGCCTTTTTCTCATAAAAAATAAATGCGTCCCCTTTTACTACTTGTATCCATAATTTTGTTAAATGATTTTGTCATTTCCTCTAGCAATATTTCTGCACCGAATTGTTTGATTCCTTTCTTAATATAATCGTCATTTCTACTATTACCGTAAAATTGTCGATTAGCTTTTATTAGAAAATCTTCAATCTCTTCCTCAGAATGATTCTGAACGATATTTCTACAATCCGAAGGATCATTTAGCTGGCTTGGAGTTGGGAAATAAAATCGACTCTCACAAATCATTGGCTTAAGCCATTCCAACTTCTCAAAAGTACCGTATTTATAAAAAGCCCCCCAATTCGCTATTTTTATCTGAGTCATGATTTTGAATTTCTAACGACCTGGCTCAGTGGGGCGAGCGATAGCGAGCATCCACTGAAGCCAATGGTTATACGCCATCTAATTCGCCCAATAAGTATTTGGCAACTTCACGCCAATGTTCAAGTTCTCTTTCGCGTTTTTCAATAAAAGCATCTTCTTCTTGCCATTCAAGATGACCGACAGATTTCTCTATATGTTGATATAAATCTCTAAACTGCATTGCAAATGACTGACTAATTACATTTTTTTCTATTAACCAAGGGAGGCAATCCAATGGCATAGGATCAAAGACGTCATCCAAGTACTCCAGTCCTTTCTTGTTAAGTAAAAGCTGTTCAACGCTTGGTGATGCAATTGCATTTAAGCCTTCACGTATAACCGCAAAATTAAATCTCGTTTGTTCTGCCTCAGTTACCATTGCGTATAACTATAATTCGACGTCAAAATCGACGTGTTAAAACACGTCAATATTGACGTATAAAATTCATCTTCTAGCGTAACATACTGATTTTTATATGTGTGACGTGTTATAACACGTCGCAAATTCAGGAAAGAACGAGTAGATCGACCCATACGGCATGGCAGCACAATTCTAACAATGCGGATGGGTAGGTTTTTGAGTGGGTTATTCCATCCCAGATCTTTCATCCAGAAAGGCTTCCTTATATTTATTTTGAGTCATTTTATTTGTATTAATCGAAAGACTGTATTCTTTTTAAATTATTTGGGTATAAAACGCAAGGTTGTTGGTGCTTGTATATTACTGGATACCGGATCAGGTCCGGTGTGACGGAATGGTGTTGGTGGACTATTCCTGGATCCCGGCCTTCGCCGGGATGACGGGGGTGGGATAATTACTGGACACCGGATCAGGTCCGGTGTGACGGAGGTGTGTTGGTGGACTATTCCTGGATTGGCTTCGCCGTTGCCTTAGGCGATCCTGCCTTCGCCGGGATGACGGGGGTGGGATAATTACTAGACACAGGATCAGGTTAGGTGTGACTGGAGGGTGTTGGTGCTTGTTTATTACTGGTTACCTGATTAAGTTCGGTATGAAGGAATGGTATTGGTGGACTATTCCTGGATCCCGGCATTCGCCGGGATGACGGTGGGTGGAGTTGTGGATATTACTGGATACAGGATCAGGTCTGATGTGACGGAGGGGTGTTGGTGGACTGTTCCTGGGTCCCGGCATTCGCCGGGATGACGGGTTGAGAGTTGGGGGTTATTACTGGATACCGGATCAAATACGGTGTGACGGAGGGGTGTTGGTGGACTATTCCTGGATTGGCTTCGCCGTTGCCTTAGGCGATCCTGCCTTCGCCGGGATGACGGGGGTGGTGGTGATTACTGGATTGGCTTCGCCGTTGCCTTAGGAGATCCGGCCTTCGCCAGGATGACGTAATGCAATATCCATTCGCGTACTTTTGCGGTGATTTGCGTTAATTTGCGGCTTGCTTTTCTGCGATTATTTGTAGGTGCCCACTCCTCTGGGCGAAAAGTTGTCCCTGAAAAATCGCCCGCGGGAGCGGGCTCCTACATTTTAGCTCAATGCTGCGGTACAGAGCGCCAACAGCCCTGCTGGGAACATACCCAATGCCAGCATGGAGAGACCGTTTACGGTTAGTAGCACTTGGGTATCTATACCTACGGGTGCCAGGGGCTCATCGTCTACCGGTTTATCAAAGTACATGATCTTGACGATACGGATGTAGAAGAAGGCACCGATGATGGAGAAGAACACTGCGTAGAGGGCAAGCCATACCATATCTATGCTCACTACTGCATCCAGAACAAACAGTTTGGCGAAGAAGCCAACGGTTGGTGGCACACCTGCCATGGAGAACATGAGAAGCATCATCATGGCGGCATACCAGGGGCTGCGCTCATTCAGGCCTTTGTAGTCTTCCAGCTGGTCGGCCTCAAAGCCTCTGCGGCTGAGCATGATGACGATACCGAAACCACCCAGGGCCATGATGGCATAGACGATGGTATAGAACATGGCGGCCACATAGCCTTCAGTGCTACCGGCCAGGATGCCCAACAGGATAAAACCGACATGGGAGATGGTCGAGTAGGCCAACATGCGTTTGATGTTGGTCTGGGCAATGGCGATCACATTACCTACGGTCAGGGAGAGTACCGACATAATCACCAGCATCTGCTGCCAATCCGCCTGCAGTGCCCCGAGACCATCTACCAGCATACGCATGGCCAAGGCGAATGCCGCTAGCTTGGGTGCGCTACCGATAAGCATGGTCACAGAGGTTGGCGCGCCGTGATACACATCTGGCACCCACATATGAAAAGGTACGGCGCCCAGTTTGAATGAGAGCCCTATGACCACAAACACCAATCCGAACACTAGAACCATATCGTTCATGCCGGTGGTGGCCATGGCCTGGGCCACATCTGTGAATATGATTGAGCCGGTGGCACCATAGATCATGGAGATACCGTAGAGCAACATACCGGATGCGATAGCGCCCAGCACAAAGTATTTCATTGCCGCTTCAGAGCCGGTCTTGGATTCGCGATCGAAGGCTACCATGGCGTAGAGTGATAGTGACAACAGCTCTAGACCCAGGTAGATGGTAAGAAAGCTATTGGCAGATACCATGACCATCATGCCCAACACGGCGAACAGACCCAGGGTATAGTACTCACCCTTAAACAGGTCACGCTCACGTAGATAATCCTTGGCATAGAGGAATGCACCGGCACTGACCAGACATATAACGGTCTTGAGCAGATCACTCATGGGATCACGGATTACGCTGCCGTTGAAGATGATTTGTGTCCCTTCCCCACCGACGGCGACGGCCAAACCAGCTGCTATAAGCAGTGTTATCTGTGCCATGCCATAGCTAATGATGCGCTGTTCATCTTTCAGAAAAAGATCCACCACTAGGACCACACAAGCCATGGAGAGGAGAAACACCTCTGGCAGGACCGGCATCAGACTGGACATTTCAAATTGCATTGATACTCACCAATTCCATATTTTATAGGGTCAGAGTTTCGACACGAGTATGTGTCTTAACAGGTTCTCAATAGATGCATCCATAACCTCAATCAGAGGTGCTGGCCAGAGACCCAAAATCAGTACTGCTACCGCCAGAGAACCCAGGACAAAAAGTTCACGTCGGTTGATATCTTCCAGGGCTGCAACATTGTCGTTTGCAACAGGACCGAATACCACCCGCTTGATCATCCACAGGGTATAGGCCGCGCCCAGGATTAGGGTAGTAGCCGCCAGGAAGGCAAACCAGAAATCGGCCCGGAAGCTGGCCAGGATCACCATGAACTCACCTACGAACCCGGATGTTCCAGGTAGGCCGGCATTGGACATGGCAAAGAACACCATGAGACCAGCGAAGATAGGCATGGTATGTACCACACCACCGTAATCACCAATCTCGCGGCTATGCATGCGGTCATACAGCACACCCACGCAGAGGAACATAGCGGCAGAGATAAAACCGTGGGAGACCATCTGTACCATGCCTCCCTCCATACCCAGGATTGCGCCGGTGCCGGCATTTGGGTTTTGGGCGATCATAAATATGATAAAGAAGCCAAGGGTCACAAAGCCCATATGGGCGATAGAAGAGTAGGCAATCAACTTCTTCATATCCTTCTGCACCAGAGCCACAAAGCCGATGTAAACCACAGCGATCAGTGACAGGGAGATCATCAGCCAATCCAGATGACCACTGGCGTCTGGTGTGATGGGCAGGCTAAAACGCAAGAAGCCGTAGCCACCGATCTTCAACATAATGGCGGCCAGGATCACAGAACCACCGGTAGGCGCTTCAACGTGGGCATCGGGCAACCAGGTGTGTACCGGCCACATCGGAACCTTCACGGCAAAGGCCATGAGGAACGCGATAAAGATCAGGACCTGTTCGGTCAGGGTCAACTGCAAGCTATGAAAGGCGAGGATGTCGAAACTGCCGGACTGGAAATACATATAGATCAGGGCTACCAACATGAACACTGATCCGAAAAAGGTGTAGAGGAAAAACTTGATGGTGGCGTAAACCCGGTTAGGTCCACCCCAGACACCGATAATAAGGAACATGGGGATCAGCATCGCTTCCCAGAACACATAGAACAGCATGGCGTCTAGGGCGCTGAACACACCAACCATCACCCCTTCCATGATCAGGAAGGCAGCCATGTACTCTGATGGTTTGTACTGGATCACTTCCCAACCGGCGATCACCACAAACACTGTAATGAAAGTAGTCAGGACAATCAGCGGCATGGAGATGCCATCAACACCCAGGTAGTACTCGATGTTGAACTGGGAGATCCACATGGATCTCTCAACAAACTGCATCTGTGCCGTGGTGGTATCAAAGCCAGACCAGAGCGGCAGGCTGACAATAAAGGTCAGTATCGCAACTACCAGCGCTGTCCAACGAGTTGCATTAGGGTTTCTGTTGCCACTGGCAAGTACCAGCGCGCCACCGATGATCGGTAACCAGATAACCAAACTGAGGATAGGCAGATCTAACATGCAGCGCTTCCTTTAGAAAATAACAAACCAGGTCAACATAAACAGCAGACCTAGAATCATGGCAATGGCGTAATGAAACAGATAACCGGTCTGGATGTGGCGAACCATACCTGCAAACCGTCCAACATTGTTGGCCGAGCCGTTGATAATAATCTCATCGATAAGCTTTTGGTCTCCCTTGTTCCAGAAGAACTTGCCGATGCCACGGCTACCGCCGGCAAAGACAAGCTGATACAGCTCATCAATAAAGTACTTCTTATCCAGCAGGGTGTAGATCGGGGCAAACAGACCCTTTATCTTCTCCGCAATATCTGGACGTTTCATATAGATAAACCAGGCCACGAACAGACCGCCCAGGGCCAGATAGAGTGGCAGACCGACGAAACCATGGGCAATCATAGAGTTGGCCCCATGCACCGCCTTACCCAGTTCACCCAGGGTATCGTGCTGCGGTAGTACATGAATGGCAGTGGCAAACCAGTCACCGAACAGCATGGCATCTACGGTGAAGTAACCGATAAACACTGAAGGGATGGCCAGCAGGATCAGCGGTATGGTAACTACCTTGGGTGACTCATGCAGATGCTTTTTGGCATGATCATCCCTTGGGCCTTCGCCGTGGAATACCAGGAAGAACATACGGAAGCTGTAGAGTGCAGTTACAAATACACCGCCAACTACCATGGCATAGGCATAACTGGAACCGGCTATGGTTGAGTGATGCACCGCCTCGATGATGGCATCCTTGGAGAAGAAGCCAGCGAACCCGGGGAAACCGATCAGGGCCAGAGAGCCAAGTAACGACGTAATCCAGGTTATGGGCATGTATTTCCTAACACCACCCATGTTGCGAATATCCTGATCATGGTGCATACCGATGATTACGGAACCGGCCGCCAGGAACAGCAGCGCCTTAAAGAAGGCGTGGGTCATCAGATGAAAGATACCGGCGGCGTAGGCAGAAGCCCCCAGGGCCACCATCATATAACCCAACTGAGACAGGGTGGAGTAGGCAACTACACGCTTGATGTCGTTCTGTACTATACCTATAAGCCCGGTGAACATGGCCGTGGTTGCACCGATTACCAAGATAAAGCTCAGGGCGGTCTCGGTCAGCTCATAGATAGGCGACATACGTGCCACCATAAATACACCGGCGGTCACCATGGTTGCGGCATGGATCAGTGCTGAGATGGGGGTCGGGCCTTCCATGGAATCAGGCAACCACACATGCAGCGGAACCTGGGCCGATTTACCCATAGCGCCTACGAATAGTAAGATGCCGATCACGCTCATCAGGGACCAGCTGGTGTCGCCAAAGATCTGAATCTGGGTATCAGCCAGGGCCGGAACAGCAGCGAACACCTCGGCATAATCCAGGCTGTTGGTGTACATGGCCACGGCGGCAATACCGAGGATAAAACCGAAGTCACCTACCCTGTTCACCAAAAACGCCTTCAGGTTGGCGAAGATGGCGGTAGGACGTACCGACCAGAAACCGATCAACAGGTATGAGACCAGACCCACAGCCTCCCAGCCAAAAAATAGCTGTAGGAAGTTGTTGGACATCACCAGCATCAACATAGAGAAGGTGAACAGCGAGATATAGCTGAAGAAGCGCTGATAGCTATTGGTGCCAGCGCCACTGCCTTCAGGCCAGTTCTCTTCGTCGTGAGACATGTAGCCGATGGTATAGATATGGATACAGAATGAGACAAAGGAGACAACGGAGATCATCACCGCGGTGAGGTTATCTACCAGAAAACCAACCTCCATCTTCAGGCCGTCGCTCACCATCCAGGTATAGACCGAACCGTTGAACGCCTGGTTACTGCCGGTGATAAAACCGTACAGCACATACAGCGACAACAGGGCAGAGATTCCAACGCCGGTACTGGTAACCCAGTGGGCTCCGACACGACCGATCTGTCCACCCCAGAACCCGGCGATAATGGCGCCGACCAGAGGTGATAGAACTATTATGAGATAGATATTTTCCATAATCGTTTTCTTTATAAAGTGTCCGTAAATGAACGCTAACAAAAACCTACCTAACTCCTCTTTTGTCATCCCGGCGAAGGCCGGGATCCAGGAAATCTAAACACATAGATTCCCGCCTACGCGGGAATGACGGTTTACTCTTACTTTCCGTCATCTTCCAGGAAGTTGCTATGTCATTTACCGATCAAATTTATACCTTATCCCCTTGTCTCTAGTTTACGTTTTTGCCAAGCACACAATTCAAGGTCAATTATATTTTCACGAATTAGTGAAAAACATTTTTTTAGAGAGTCCGCAAATGAACGCAAATAAACGCTAATCTCCTTATAACGTTACCTGCTACATTTACCGCTCAATCCTAGACCCTATCGCCTCGTTTCAAATTTACGTACTCGTCAAACCAACAATCATATTTGCGTTAATTCGCGTTCATTTGCGGATAAAAACAGTTACCCCTTCAAACTATCAAGATCTGCCACGTTGATGGTGCGTCTGTTACGGAACAGCACCATAAGTATGGCGAGACCGATGGCGGCCTCAGCCGCGGCCACAGTCAGAATAAAGAATACGAACACCTGTCCTGCGCTATCCCCCAGAAAATGGGAGAAGGCGATGAAGTTTATATTGACCGCCAACAGCATCAGCTCTACACACATCAATAGAATGATCAGGTTCTTGCGGTTAATGAATATGCCGGCAATGCTCAGAGAAAACAGAATGGCGCTCAGAACCAGATAGTCGGAGAGTGCAATCATCGTTTAACCTCCATCTTCTGTTCCGACGGCATCTTAACCACACGCAGCCTGTCCTTCTTCTTAACCTTGACCTGCTCAGACTGATTCTGAAACTTGGTCTCAGGACGCTTACGCATGGTCAGGCCGATAGCAGCAATGATGGCAACCAGCAGGATCACAGCGGCGAGCTCGAAAGGATACATATACACGGTATAGAGCACGCTACCCAGGGATTCGGTGTTGTTGTAATCGGCCGAGGCAGGGAGAGGAGCCGGCATCATATCCAGACCGAATGTGTCCGGACCCACCACATAGATAATCTCAAGCACCATCACCGCCAGCAATAGGAGTCCGATTGGCATATAGCGCATAAAACCTGCACGCATGGTGGCCACGTCGATATCCAACATCATCACTACGAAGAGGAACAGCACCATCACGGCCCCAACGTAGACCAGCACCAGCACGATTGCCAGAAATTCCGCCTCCGCCAGAAGCCAGATACCGGCGCTGGAGAAAAACGCCAGCACCAGAAACAGCGCAGAGTGCACTGGATTACGGCGAGTAATAACCATGGTGGCAGCAAACACCAGCACGGCTGCGAAAACGTAGAATAAGAATTTCTCAAACGTCATCAGTTATTCCAATCGGCAATTACCGATATCTGTCCCGAGCTTCCAGATCAGCATTGATCTGGTCTTTGTTTTGTTCAAAAACTTTCAATAACCTCTCCTTGGTCATTACATTGTCACCTCGCTCCTCGAAGTGGTACTCATAAACTCTGGTCTCTACAATTGCATCCACCGGACAGGCCTCTTCGCAATAACCACAGAAGATACATTTGAACAGGTCAATGTCATACCTGGTGGTACGACGGGAACCATCGTCCTCCCTCGGGCCTGATTCAATGGTGATGGCCAGCGCAGGACATACCGCCTCGCACAGTTTACAACCGACACAACACTCTTCACCGTTCTCATCCCTGCGCAGGGCATGCAGGCCACGGAAACGTGGAGACATGGGGGCACGCTCTTCCGGATACTCAATGGTAAATTTCTTGCGCCACATATAACTTCCGGTCAGGCGCAAACCCTTGAACATCTCAAGTAGGAAAAGACTCTTGATATAGTCGATCAGACCCTTCATCCGTTACTCCGCTTCAGAACTTGATTGCTAATTACACTCTTCATCTCATCAAGTCCTCAATCAAACCACCAAGGCAACTCATAGACTACGGCAAACCCCACAACCAGAATCCAGACAATGGTTATAGGGATAAACACCTTCCAGCCCAAACGCATGATCTGGTCATAGCGGTAGCGGGGGAAGGTTGCGCGCAACCAGAGGAAGAAAAAGCCAACAAATGCAGTCTTGGCAAACAGCCAGATAAATCCGGGCACCCAGTCAAACAACGGACCCAGCAGAGGCCAGCCATGGAACGGTGACAACCAACCACCCAGGAACATGATTGTGGTCAGGGCAGAGATCAGAATCATATTGGCGTACTCGCCCAGGAAGAACACCGCAAACGGCATCCCGGAGTACTCCACATGGAAACCTGCCACGATCTCAGATTCACCCTCCGCCACATCAAATGGGGCACGGTTGGTCTCAGCCACGCCAGAGATAAAATAGATTAAAAATAGCGGCGCAAGTGGGATAAAGAACCAGTTGAATAGACCGCCCTCTCCCTGCTGTGCCTCTACAATCTCACCCAGATTCAAACTGCCTGCCGCCACTAGCACACCGACCAGGGCAAAGCCCATTGCAATCTCATAGGAGACTATCTGAGCAGCGGAACGCATTGCACCAAGAAAGGCGTATTTGGAGTTGGATGCCCAACCGGAGATCAACACGCCATACACGCCCACAGAGGTCAAAGCCAATATATAGAGCAGTCCGGCATTAATATCCGCCAGCACCACACCAGGACTAAATGGAAATACCGCCCATGCGGCCAAGGCCGGACCAAGAGTCAGCATTGGAGCAAGCAGGAACAGCAACTTGTTGGCCTCAGATGGGATGATGATCTCTTTGAACATCAGCTTTACCGCATCTGCTATGGGCTGAAGCCAGCCCTTGGGGCCAACACGATTTGGACCCTTACGCACCTGCATGTAACCGATCAGCTTACGTTCGGCGTAAGTAAAATAGGCCACGCACAGCATCAGCGGCAACACGATTGCCACGATATACACCAGGATCCGAACGATCTCGAAAGACCAGAACCATAAGATCCACTCTACAATCCAGCCCCAGAAGTTAATGATTAAATCCATCGCTTATGCCTTCTCCAGGGTCACTTCGCCAAACTGTCCACCCAGGGATTCGCTGCCGGACAAACCGGCGCAAACACGCACACTGCCATCAGCTACACCTGGATCTATCTCCACGGGCAACACCGCCCTACTACTATCCTGAATTACCGCTGCCATATCACCTTCAGCAAGACCAGCCTTAGCGGCCTCAGCAGGATTGATACGGATGGCTGCGGCAATGGCGTCTGCGGTCTGCTGCAGAGCCGGGGCACGACGCACCATGGCATCTGTTGCATAGATAGGCACATCACCAATACGGGTAAAACCTGAACCGTTCAGTTTGCGCTCGGCACTCATGTCTGCACTGACGCCATTATCTAACTGTTTACCTTCTGCTGCCTGCCTGGCCTCTTCCAGAACATCGCTGGAGCTCGCCTGTTCAAATCCATCCACATCCAGCAGATTGCCTAAAACCCTCAAAATCTTCCACGCTGGACGGGCCTCACCAACGGGTGTTACCGCGCCGGCGAATGACTGCCAGGAGCCAGAACCATTTACATAGGTGCCGGATGTCTCAGCAAATCCAGCCATGGGCAGGATTACATCTGCTGCGCTCTCCAAAGCCTCAGTGTTATAAGCGGAAAGTGCCACCACGAAATTCGCCTGTTCAAAGGCGATCTTGGCCTGGGCAGGGTTATACAGATCACGATCCGGTTCCAGTCCAATTAGGAGGTAGGCCTTCTGCTGCTGCTCCAGCATGGACTGGGCATTGAGACCGTTCTCAGGCACGGCCCCTGCCATGCGGGCGCCCAGGCTGTTGGCCCCTTCAGAAATAAAACCGATCTTTGCGCCACTGGCTTTAGCGATCTCCGCAGCCAGTGCACATAGAGTTGTGTAGTCAGGATGGGAAGCGGCCAGATTACCCAGCAGCACAACAGCGGAGTCGGCCTGCTGTAGCTGGTCCGCAATGGTCTGCTGCTCGGCGTTAACCTCTGCGGTTACAGTTGCACCCAGGGCCTTGGCCACTGCTGCCAGATCATCCACCATGGTGGCCGGCGAGCTGATCAGCTGCTGAGCACGATAGTTGAGATCATACTCAATTGGGTTCAGATAACTGATCTTGGCTCCATTTAGTGCAGCCTTGCGCAGACGGTGACCCAGTATGGGCTGATCCTTACGCGGATTACCACCTATCACTAATGCTGCATCTACACTCTCTATCTCATCAATGGCCAGACCCAACCAGGGCATGTTTGGACCGCCATCCCTGAAGTCGGACTGACGCAGACGAAAATCTATATTGTCGCTACCAAGACCACGAACCAGTTTTTGGGTTAGAAACAGCTCTTCTACAGTAGCGTTGGGTGAAGCTAGGGCACCCAAATCCTTACCAGCGGCCTGCAACCCGGTTGCAACCTCATGTAGCGCGGTTTCCCAATCGGTCTCACTCCACTTGCCGTTCTCTTTAATCACAGGAACGGTGAGGCGGTCCTCGCTATAGAGCCCTTCGTAACTGAAACGATCACGATCAGAGATCCAGCACTCGTTAATGTTCTCATTGGCCTTGGGATGTACGCGCATTACCTTGTTGTCGCGCACATGGATATGGATGTTTGATCCCACGCAGTCATGGGGAGCAACGCTATCGGTCTGAATCAACTCCCAGGCGCGGCCCTGATAGCGGAACGGCTTGGAGGTGAGAGATCCAACCGGGCAGATATCGATCATGTTGCCGGAGAGTTCAGAGTCTATGCTCTTCTCCACGTAGGTACCGATCTTCATATACTCACCGCGGCCGGTAGCGCCCATCTCCCGGATACCTGCTACCTCAGCGCTAAAGCGCACACAGCGGGTGCAGTGGATACAGCGGGTGAAGTTGGTCTCGATCAGGGGACCGATATATCTCTTCGGTACCACCCGTTTCTTCTCTACAAAACGGGTTACATCGCTGCCATAACTCAGAGATATATCCTGCAGCTCACACTCGCCGCCCTGATCACAGATGGGGCAGTCCAGTGGATGGTTGATCAGCAGAAACTCCATGGTTCCCTTCTGCGCAGCCAGGGCCAGGGGAGACCTGGTAAACACCTTCATTCCATCCATTACCGTGGTGGCACAGGCAGGGATAGGCTTTGGCACCTTCTCCACTTCCACCAGGCACATACGGCAATTGGCCGATACCGACAGCTTTTTGTGATAACAGAAACGAGGAATCTCGATGCCTGCCGCATCAGTAACATCGATAAGCATAGCGCCAGCCTTAGCCTTCAGCTCCTGGCCGTTAACTTCGATGGTAACCATTGAATCTTCTGTCATCTCAGCTCAATCTCTGCTTACTTTTAGAATTCTTAACTTTTAAACCATGCACTTCTTGTGATCGATATGGTATTGAAACTCTTCTCGGAAGTGTTTCAACATACCGTTCACCGGCATAACCGCCGCATCACCCAGAGCACAGATGGTGCGTCCAGCAATATTGCCACCGACGCTGGCCAGGAGATCCAGATCTTCCTGTCTGCCCTCGCCTCTCTCGATTCTTTTTATCACCCGGTACATCCAGCCGGTGCCTTCACGACATGGGGTGCATTGACCACAGGACTCTTCATGATAGAAGTAGGACATGCGCTCCAGCAGCTTCACCATACAGACACTGTCGTCGATCACTATCACAGCACCTGAACCCAGCATGGAACCTGCCTTGGCGATACTGTCATAATCCATATTAAGGCCCATCATCTCATCGCCGGGGATTACCGGGGCGGAACAGCCTCCAGGTATGACTGCTTTGAGTTTGCATCCATCCTTCATGCCGCCAGCCAGTTCCAGCAGCTCGGCGAAAGGAATACCCATTGATACTTCAAACACACCCGGGTTCTTAACCGCACCGGATACGGCAAAAAGTTTGGTGCCGGCGCTGTTTTCCACACCAAGATTCTTAAACCACTCAGCGCCATTTTTCATGACCATGGGCACAGAGCTCAGGGTCTCAGTGTTGTTGATTACGGTAGGTCCGCCATATAGACCATAGTGGGCCGGAAACGGCGGCTTGAAACGGGGCTGACCCTTCTTGCCTTCAATAGACTCCAGCAGGGCGCTCTCCTCACCACAGATGTAGGCGCCAGCGCCCAGGTGTGAATGCACGTCATAACTGAAACCGGAACCGAGGATATTCTCTCCCAGGAAACCGGCGGCACGGGCCTCTTCCAGGGCAGCCTCGAAACGCTCATAGGGTTCCCAGAATTCGCCTCGGATATAGTTGTAACCGGCAGTTGCATCGATGGCATAACCGCAGATGATCATACCTTCGATCAACTGGTGTGGGTTGTAACGCAGTATGTCGCGATCTTTGAATGTGCCCGGCTCGCCCTCGTCTGAGTTGCAGACCACATATCTGTTGGCCTCTGAGTTGCGGTTGATGAAGCTCCATTTCAGACCGGCTGGGAAACCAGCACCACCACGACCACGCAGACCGGACTCTTTAACCTGCTCAATCACCTCGTCCGGAGTAATATTCTCCTTGAGGATCTTGGTCAGCATCTCGTAACCGCCGCGCTCCTGGTAGCTTTTGAGCAGCCATGGCTGATCTTGATCCAGATTTCTGAAACAGACTTCATTCGCCATAACGTCTACTCCAGCCCGTCCAAAATCTCATCCACCTTCTCTGGATTGAGATTCTCGTGATACTCTTTGCCGATCTGCACCATGGGACCGCCGCCACAGGCACCCAGACACTCCACCTCTTTCAGGGTGAACTTGTTGTCCGGGGTGGTTTCACCCAGCTTTACCCCCAGTTTCCCTTCCAGGTGGTCAACGATTTTATCCGAGCCATTGATCATGCAGGAGATGTTTGTGCATACGCACACCTTGTGCTTACCTACCGGCTTGAGTTCATACATAGAGTAGAAGGTGGCAACCTCATACACGGCGATGGGCGGCATATCCAGGTAGGCGGCCACATCGTTCATTATCTCTTCGGTTAGCCAGCCTCCGTTCTCATCCTGCATGATGCTCAGGGCGGCCATCACAGCAGACTGCTGCCAGCCCTCAGGATATTTGGCAATCCACTTATCTATCTGCGCCCGAATCTCTGGAGTGAACAGATTACTCTTATCCTCCAGTGGGGTCACGGTGGTCATTGGTTCGCTCTTAAAGCCCATTAGCGGTCAATCTCCCCAAATACAACATCCATGGTACCAATGATGGTAACCACGTCGGCCAACATATGCCCCCTGGTCATCTCGTCCATGGCGGATAAATGCACATAGCCAGGAGCCCTGATCTTGAGACGGAAGGGCTTGTTGCCTCCATCGGAAATGATGTAGCAACCAAACTCTCCCTTTGGCGCCTCAACTGCGGCATAGGCCTCACCTTCTGGAACAGAGTAGCCCTCTGTGAACAGTTTAAAGTGGTGAATCAGACTCTCCATGTTCTGTTTCATATCAGCCCGTTTGGGAGCCGCGATCTTGGCATCCTCAATCATCACCGGACCTGGGTTCTCACGCAGCCACTGCACACACTGTTTAATGATGCGTGCGGACTGGCGAAACTCTTCTATGCGTACCAGGTAACGGTCATAAGAGTCACCATTAGTTCCAACCGGGATATCGAAATCCAGTTTGTCATAAACAGCATATGGCTGTTTCTTACGCAGATCCCACTCGATTCCGGAACCACGCAGCATAGGGCCACTGAAGCCTCTCTGCAGGGCGCGCTCCGGAGAAACTATACCCACATCAACCAGACGCTGTTTCCAGATGCGGTTATCGGTTAACAGAGTCTCATACTCATCCACCAAGCCGGGGAAACGGTCAGCAAAATCTTCAATGAAATCCAATAGTGAACCTTCACGGTTAGAATTCAGGCGTTCCAGATCCTTGGCGCTGCGGAATTTGCTGGGCTCATACTTAGGCATCTCGTCCGGCAGGTCACGCGACACCCCACCAACGCGATAGTAGGCAGCATGCATACGCGCACCAGATACAGCCTCGTAAACATCGATCAGGTCTTCCCGCTCGCGGAAGGTGTAGAGCAGCACAGTCATTGCCCCCACATCCAGCCCATGGGCTCCCAACCAGAGCAGATGGTTCAAAATGCGGGTAATCTCGTCGAACATACAGCGGATATATTGGGCTCGAATAGGCGCTTCTATTCCCAGCAGCTTCTCAATAGAAGCCACATAGCCGTGCTCATTTACCATCATGGACATATAGTCCAGACGATCCATATAGGGTATGGACTGGTTGAAGGTTTTATTCTCAGCCAGCTTTTCGGTACCGCGGTGCAACAGACCAATATGGGGATCGGCGCGTTCAATTACCTCGCCATCCATCTCCAGTATCAGTCGCAGCACACCGTGGGCTGCCGGATGTTGTGGACCAAAGTTAATAGTGTAATTTTGAATTTCAGGCATTGGCGATCCTACTCTTCCGACTCTTTAGCCAATGGGAGAACTTCATCCCGCACCACACGCGGCTGTTGGGTACGCGGTGGAATGGAAACTGGCTGGTAAACGACTCGTCTCTGCTCCGGATCATAGCGCATCTCCACATGCCCGCTCAGTGGGAAATCTTTCCGTAGCGGATGTCCGACGAAACCGTAGTCTGTAAGGATGCGGCGCAGATCAGAATGGCCCTTAAACAGAATGCCATACATATCAAAGGCCTCCCGCTCAAACCAATCTGAGGAGTTCCATATATCTATAACCGAATCCACAATTGGATGCTCAGTCTCAACAAAAACCCTGAGACGGAGACGGTGATTCATACTTATTGATAAGAGATGGTACACAACGGCAAAACGATCAGCCCCTGACTCACTTGGCTCAAAGCCACTATTATCTACGCCGCGACCAAAACCTGTAGATGAGGCACCTGTTGTCACCCACTGGGATTCACCATAGCCGGCATAGTCAACGCCGCAGATATCGATAATTTCGCTAAATTGGAATCTCTCGTCATCACGCAACTGGGTAGCGATATCCAGAAGCTGCTCTCTTGGTACCTGCATGGTTATCTCACCCAGGGCGGTCTTCAGTTCGCAGCCCTTGGCCCCGAACTCTTCCCGCAGACTGTCCCCTAAGGCGTCTAATCTCTCTTCTGGTGTTGTCTGGACGGAATCGTTCATAAAATCTACGCCTGCCGGGCAATGGTGTTGGTGCGTTTAATCTTTTCCTGCAGCTGGATAATGCCGAATATCAGGGCCTCAGCCGTAGGCGGACAACCCGGAACATAGACATCCACCGGAACTACCCGGTCACAACCACGCACCACAGAGTAGGAGTAGTGGTAATAACCACCGCCATTGGCGCAGGATCCCATGGAGATAACCCAACGCGGCTCAGGCATCTGGTCATACACCTTACGCAGGGCCGGACCCATTTTATTAGTAAGGGTGCCAGCAACAATCATCACATCGGACTGACGCGGACTGGGGCGATAAATAATGCCAAAGCGGTCAGTATCATAGCGCGGGGTGGCGGACTGCATCATCTCAACCGCGCAGCAGGCCAGTCCGAAGGACATGGGCCAGAGCGAACCGGTACGAGCCCAGTTGATCACCTTATCTGCAGTGGTGGTTATAAAACCCTCTTTGAGAATGCCTTCAACGCCCACTATGAGCCTCCCCAAACAAAAATGAATTATTGGTTATTCCCACTCTAGAGCCCCTTTCTTCCACTCATAGATAAACCCAACCACCAGGATGCCAAGAAACACCACCATGGCGATAAGACCAACCAGACCGATCTGATCCAGGGCTACTGCCCAGGGGAAAAGGAATGCGATCTCTAGATCGAAGATAATAAAAAGGATAGCAACTAGGTAATAGCGAACATCGAACTTCATGCGGGCATCTTCAAACGCCTCAAACCCACACTCGTAAGGTGAGTTTTTTTCACTATCGGGACGACGCGTTCCCAGGGCAAACCCCAGGGCGATCATAAAACCGCCTACGGCCAAACCAACCGCTAGGAATACAACTACTGGTAGGTAATTCCCTAACATATTCTTTGTCTTCTGCTCCGCGCTAATTGTTTATTTTGTATTTATTTATTCTGGGAAAAATATCCCAGGAGTCTATTGCGCTACACCGGTGGTGTCAAGTTAGCGTAAAAACACAAATATACTTTTCATTCAATAAGTTACATATTTTTAATAACTGTATAGATAATGTTTGCGAAAACTTATTTTAATTATTGATCTACCCTATTTTAATCAAAAAAACTATAGGATAATTGATTATTCTCAATAATAACGATGGTCTTCGAAATATAGCCCCAAGCGCCAGGGTCGAAGCAGCATTGACCACTCATTTGCCCCCCCGGTCTCACCCTGTCCCTGACCAAAAAAAAAGCGCTACCCAATGGATAACGCTTTTTTGTTGTATGGTGCCGATGGACGGATTTGAACCGTCACGGCTTGCGCCACTGCCCCCTCAAGACAGCGTGTCTACCAATTCCACCACATCGGCAATTTGAAAAACTCTATTCAGGAATCTTCGGTACATCTCCACCAGATTCTTCAAACTTGTCATTAGCCCCTGGAATCACCACGGGAGTCTCGGCAGGCGCTACCGGAGTCTCTACCTGTTCGACCTTTTTCTCCACGACTGTCTCTGTTGCTACGCCATCCATCAGGTTCTTCTTGTCAGGCTCCTGCATAGAGTACCAGGCCATACCAAGACTGGTGACAAAAAAGACCGCCGCCAGAATCGCTGTGGTACGACTAAGAAAATTACCAGAACCAGCAGCACCGAACACGGTGGCTGAGGCGCCACTGCCGAAGGCTGCGCCTGCATCAGCACCCTTTCCGTGCTGGATAAGCACCAGACCAATAAGCCCAAGGGCTATGAACAGGTGTACTACTATCAGGATTGTTTGCATGTCCTATCCTATTTATATCAAATGGTCACCAGCTGTTAGTTGCCGTGACCTATCTATTTGCTGCCTTGCAGATCTCAAGAAAATCTGCTGCCTTTAGCGCGGCTCCACCGATCAGGCCACCATCAATATCCGGCTTGGAGATCAGTTCCGCTGCATTAGACGGCTTCATACTGCCGCCATATAAAATCTGTACTTTCTCCGCTATCCCAGAGTCTTGCTGTGCGATCATAGCACGAATAAACCCGTGTACTTCCTGCGCCTGCTCCGGTGTGGCGGTCATGCCGGTTCCTATGGCCCAGACCGGCTCATAGGCGATAACCCCATCTCCCAGTGCGGCAACCCCGCAGTGATCTATCACTGTCTTGAGCTGTCTCTCCACCACACCCTCAGTGGCACTGCTCTCCCGCTCTTCCAGGGTCTCGCCAACACAAAGTATAGGTTTCAGCCCAGCATCCAGAGCGGCCTGATATTTCTTGGCAACCTGCTGATCGCTCTCGGCATGATAGCTGCGCCGCTCCGAGTGGCCGACTATCACGTATTTACAGCCGAAGTCAGCCAACATCTGGCCGGAGATCTCGCCGGTATAGGCGCCATTCTCCTGTATCGAGAGATCCTGCCCGCCCCAGCTTATCTGAGTACCATGGAGCTGACCCTGCACCTCAGGTATGTACAGATAGGGAGGACATACTGCGACCTCTGCATCCGTTACCTGTTGCATCCCTTCCCTAATCCCCTTAAGTAGCTCAAAAACGCTCTCACGGGAACCGTTCATCTTCCAATTTCCTGCTACCAGAGGCTGACGCATGGCGATCTCCCTACCAGAAAAATCAAGCGCGCATGTTACCCGCCAGCGCCTTTAAAATCAATGGTTTTGAGGGGGTGAGGCTATTAATAAACGAATTCACCCCAGAAGAAATCATAAGATAAGAGATGCATACAGAACCTGGGATTTTTTCCTATACTCTTACATTAGCAATGGGGCTTCACCATAGAAGGATTTTTCTTGAACGGACTCTCATCCATCGTTAGCCTGCTTACACTTCTCATCCTCACTGCATCCACTAACCTGGTGTGGTCAGCAGAAAAGGCTATTTACAGATTTGGTGTAGTCCCCCAGTTTGAACAGCGCAAGCTTTTCCGCATATGGAGACCAATCCTGAACGAGTTGGAACAGCGCACCGGACTCAGTTTTAAACTGGTGGGTAGCCCAAAGATCCCAGTGTTTGAACAGAAATTTGAGCAAGGCGATTATGACTTTGCCTATATGAATCCCTACCACCTGCTCATTGCCCACGACTGCCAGGGGTATCTACCGCTGGTAAGGGATGGTGGACGCACACTCAAAGGCATTCTGGTTGTTGCCAAAGAGAGTTCGATTAAGAGCGTACAGGAACTTGCCGGCAAGCGTGTCGCCTTTCCGTCACCGAATGCCCTGGGGGCCTCACTGCTTATGAGGGCTGAGCTGGCAAAACTCCACGGCGTTAAGGTTCTCCCCCACTATGTAAAGACCCATAGCTCGGTCTATCTGCACGTTGCGCTGGGCCAGACCCTGGCAGGGGGTGGCGTAGCTGCCACCATGCGCTCTCAGAAGCCTGAGGTGCGACAGAGACTGCGCATACTCTATGAGACCAGACCCATGACTCCCCACCCCATAAGCGCACACCCACGGGTTCCCGAAGCCGATCGGGAGAAGGTGCGCCGGGCCCTGCTGGATATGGCCCAAACAGAAAAGGGGGCGGCCTTACTTGCCAAGATTCCCATGCACAAGGCGGTGAAGGCCATCCTGGAAGACTACACGCCGATGTCCTCCTGGGGACTGAATGAGTTTTACGTCACTAAACACTAGCCCGGTTTAGGTAATACAACGGAACACAACCAATGAAACTGAGAGCCAAGTTATTTCTTCCCCTGCTTTTATTCAGTCTTCTGTTTGGCCTCTATTTCCGTTTTTCCTGGCTTCCTGAAGCCACCGAATCCATGCTCCGACAGTCAGAAAGGAACTGGCATGCACATCTGATCAGTGTGGCCGAAGGGCTAGTCCCTCTACTACTGGAAGACCAACTGGCTAATGTTTATGAAAATCTGGATACCCTGCTGGAACATAACAAAGACTGGATTTCTATCCAGCTTACCGACCACGCAGGAAAACGTCTCTACCCTCTTAGTAACATCCCTAGTCCTAATGGTAACCAGAAGCATATACAGACACATATTATCTCGGTGGGCTTTGCCAACCAGGCCCTGGCCATGCTCGAAGTCACCAGAAACATCGCCCCCCTGCTACTGGAGATTAATCGTCTGGAAGAACATCTAAATTTTGTGCTCATAATGTTACTAGGCGTCTTCGTGATGCTCAACGGCAGCATGCTGGATTTGCAGGTACGACGGCGTCTAACCAAACTTACTCAGGCAGCCAACCGTCTAAGTACCGGCGATTACCAGGCGCAACTTCCAAATCACAGCGGCGATGAAATCGGCGAACTAACCGACTCATTTCGCAGCATGCGGCAAGAGCTTGCGGTATACCATCGTCAACTGAAAGGAGAGATCAGTAACCATCGACGCACCGCAGAAGCCCTGGAAGAGGAGAAGGAGCGAGTATCCTACCAAGCCACCCACGACCCCCTTACCGGCCTGATTAATCGCTCTGAGTTTGAGCGCCGTCTTACCGAGGTGCTGCACGAGGCTGACATGGATAATAGCCGCCACGCCCTACTCTATCTTGATTTAGATCAGTTCAAGATAGTCAATGACACTTGCGGCCATACCGCCGGTGATGCCCTACTGCAGCAGCTCCGCATCCATCTCCAGGATCATATCCGTCTAAATGACACCATGGCCCGTCTTGGCGGCGATGAGTTTGGCGTGCTTCTCAGGCACTGCACCTTGAACGACGCATTGAGAGTTGCCGAGAATCTACGACAGACCATCCAGGATTTCCTTTTCGTCTGGGATGGAAAAAGCTTTTCCGTTGGTGTCAGCATCGGTGCTGTTGAGGTAGACAAGCATAGTGGCGGCATAAGCAACCTGCTCAGCGCCGCCGACTCCGCCTGCTACATGGCGAAAGAGATGGGGCGTAACCGGGTGCAGTTATACCAGAAGACAGATGAGGACCTTAGCCGTCAGCACGGAGAGATGCTCTGGGCTACCCGTATCACCGATGGGCTAACCAATAACAAATTTGAGCTTTTCTGCCAACCGATTGTGCCAGCATCCTCCTCCGAATCTGAGCAAAATCATTATGAAATCCTGGTTCGACTAAGAGGACCTAACGGCAATCTCACACCGCCGGGCGCCTTTATTCCTGCAGCCGAACGCTACGACATGATCGCCCAGTTGGACCGCTGGGTAATCGACCATACATTCAACTATCTTGAGACACGTGACCTACCCGGTGAACTACGTTTCTCTATCAACATCTCCGGTAAGTCAATAAATGATATTGGCTTACTCCAACACATAGAGAGTAGGATAAGGAGTGGCGATGTGGGCGGACACGAAATATGTTTCGAGATTACCGAGTCAGCAGCTGTTACCTCCCTTGCTGCAGCACGCCATTTTATAGCTACTCTCAAACTGCTTGGCTGCAACTTCTCACTGGATGACTTCGGTAAAGGTATGTGTTCCTTCTCTTATCTGAAAACACTACCTGTTGACTCCCTGAAGATAGATGGCTCCTTCATCCGTGGCATTGTTAACGACCAGGTAGATCGCGCCATGGTAACTTCCAGCAACAACATTGCACACTCCATGCAACTCAAAACTATCGCGGAGTTTGTGGAAAACCAATCGATACTGGAGGAGGTACAGCGACTGGGGATTGACTATGTCCAGGGCTACCACATCTGCAAGCCATTCCCCATAACTGAGCTTAAGCACAACTTTGAATGGAGTGCATTACACCCTCAGGGTGCCGAGCAACCCTTATCTCTGGAGAAGTAATTTTATAAGGTATAAGCTCCATGAATATCGTAATAGGTCAATTAAGATAGGACGAAAAACGGGACCCTCAGGTCCCGTTTCTGTTGCCAAATCTAAGCAATAACCTAGAAGTTATGTATTACGCCAAATGAAAGAGCATCATACTTGGCATCTCCGCCAGTATTATCTGATTCAAAATCAGCATATGTGACATAGAGCGTTGTGCGGTTGCTCAACTTATGATCCAAACCGATACTCCACTGCTCTCCATCATCGATCACTCCTACGGCACCTGTGCGACGTGCCCAATCATCAGTTTGGCCATATGCAGCCTTAAAGGTGTTGTTACCCATGGTATAGCTACCGGAAAGTTGCCAGGACTCTCCATCCCCTAAAGTTTCGAAGTCACGATCTTCATAGATGTAGCCCACGTGGAAACCATTGGCGGTATAACCCAGTCCAATACGCCATTTGTCATAATCTATTACTGCACTGTGTAAGACATTGACGTAATCATCGCTAATATCTTCATAGGCCATAGTTGCGAAGAACGGGCCGTTCTCGTATGTAGCAGAGATAGAGGTTGCCTCTATACCATCAGCGTTGTTGTCTCCAGAAGGTAAAACAACCGCAGCCACAAATGAGAAGCCATTCCAGTTAGGACTCATATAGAATACGGCATCAGTTGTGCGTATATCATCGAACCATAGCTGATTGTAATCACCTACCTGTTCCGAAAAAAGTTCCAAGCTAGCGGTGGAACTCTTGTATGGAGTGTCTACCTGACCAATACCCGCCACACCCCAGCTACCAGCCAAGGCAAGATAGGTGTTACGGTTGTTGCTAACTGTGGTTAGATCATCACCGCTGATAGTAAACTCCATCTGATACACAAGGCTAAGTCCTTCTCCCAGGTCTTCAGAACCTTTGATACCGAATCTTGAGTTATGGCTGTTGACGCCTAAACCGTCAAAACCATTGTTAAGAGCATCCATGCCGGTACCTTGGATAGCAATACCATACCCAGAACCATAATCAATGCTATCGATACTATAGTGCAATTGACCGTAAATTGTAGCGTCAGCGTTCACGGCTATTGGCGCCATAATTGAAGATGTAATCGCAGCTGCAAGTAGTTGTTTTTTCATTTTTTTGCAATCCAGTCTATTATAAAACCAATCAAATACCATTAATCTTTACTGCTTATCGACAATAACCATACATCAGATTATACATTATTGCTACTGTTTTTATAGTAATAAACCACAAATCCTTAACATGTAACATTAACGCAACAAACTGATTGTTTCCTGGATTTATTATCTGGAACTGCTGCCAAATTTGTCACTGCCACCATCAGGTAAAGGGAGATTTACCCCAACATGTGGATTACCAACACATTCGCCAGCTTGGGTTCGAACCAGGTGGGTTCAGGCGGCATCACCTCACCAGCATCGGCCACGGCCATCAGACCACTCCTTGTGATTGGATTTGGCGTTAAAACTGTTGCCTCCTGGCGGCCAACTTGACAGGCCAGAATCACATTCATGGTTATTATTTGGCGGAACAACTTGGCAACCTTTAATTGTGTTATATTTTGCTGGTTAGTTTATTCAAAGGAAAATGATAATTAAGCTATACTTCAGCAACTTTAAATACTTTGCCATTTATTAATAAAGCCGCTCGCGCAATAGGTGCCAGCTACGGTTGAGACATAGCTGATAGTTATGGTAATAGGTTAAGTAACTGCGATGCGATACTGCATCGTTCATGAGGGCAGATGTCATACATCTTATCTATTGCTTACACTACAACTGCTATCTCTTTATGACCTACAGACCCACAAAATAACAAAACGGAGCCATATGCGTATTTTTATTAGTCCACGCAATCTCTCTGGATAGGTTAGGAGGGGCGGAAATAAGCCTACGTGAATACATTACCAATGCCCCAGATGATGTTGAAATTGATGTTATTCTGCCTGATGATCCTGCAGACCTGAGTAATTACGCCTGTGTGATACTATCAAATCTACGCCCAGAAGGCGGCCTAGGAGAAAATGAAGAGTGTCGATGGGCCAGTCTCTGGGCACAAAGAATTAGAGGCTATCGTGGCTATGTTATACGGGCCGAGTGGGAGCTAACTCCTGGCCTGACCCAATCAAAGCTAGCCAAGTATCTAATGAGGAGTTTTGGGCAATAGTTAAAGATATACCAGACAAACCGAACAATAGAAGAGTTAGGCGTTTCTTTCTTAATTTCGGCTGGAATTCATAATAGGAAAAGGTTATTTCATAATTTCTCTAACGAAATTCAATTGTATCCATAAATGCGACTTTTACTAGTTCATTCATGCTCATTAGAACACCAAGGAGGTGCCGAATTAAGCATTCGTAACCACTTGGCTTCTGCACCTAGTCATGTAGAAATTAACGTGATACTACCAGACGACCCCGTAGATCTAATTAATTATGATACAGTGATTCTGTGCAATCTTAGGCCTAGTGGAGGACTAGGAGAGAAGAGTGAGTATCGCTGGGCCAAGCTTTGGGCTAACAAAATCAAGGGTTATCGTGGCTATGTGATAAGGAGCGAACACGATGCCCACCCTTGTGCGACTAGAGATGTAAGATGCATTCGGACGGATCCACTGGAGAGGATAGATTGTAATTGCAGGCGAAGCATACCTAACGCATTTGAGAAACTCTATAATTTATGTGATACAGTTCGTTTCCTATCACCACTGCATCGCCACGCCATCAACAAAATCATCAATATCAAAAACCCTCTCCAATGTGATATCGCCAGCCCGATTAATCCTGAACAATTTAAGAATGTCAGGCCATTTCACCTGCGTAAGCATGCCGCCATTATTACAGGAGATGCTTTACGTATAGCGCCAGAGGCATACAGCTTGGCAGAAGCTGCAGGCTATCCAGTAGAACAGGTGGAGTATCTCTCCGTTAAATACGATGATATGGCCGAGCTATATAATCAATACAAGGCGGTGGTAATTGCTCCAATAATGATACACGCATTTTGTCGCATGGTAGTTGAGGCACAATTATGTGGATGTGAGGTTATTACCAACAACCGAGTAGGAGCTACTTCCTGGTCAAATCCAATTGAAGCAAGCAAAAAATCAAATGAAGAGTTTTGGAATATGGTTGCGGATCGTCCGGAACACCCCAATCCAAAACGTATTAACCGCTTAGCCTTTTGGAAATAAATTTTAATGAACCTTATAAAAAAAGCTGTTGGTACATATTTGCGATATAGACAACGCCTGAGTGAGTTGGAGCAGATGGAAAGCCTCCCTCTCAACCAAGAGCGCTTAATTTACCGCTGTCCTTTGGATAAGAAAAAAAGCCAGAATATAGCCCGGCAGGAAGTCAATCGTTCCATACTCAAGTACCGCGAAATTGCATATCCTCACATCCTGCATGTAGGAGTAACAACTCACTGCAATCTGCACTGCCCTGCCTGCCCAACCGGATCTAACTCACTAGGAAGACCTGCAGAGCATCTGGATTTTAATATTTATTGCCGTATCGTAGATGAACTACGCAATTCGCTGATGCTTATGTTGTTTTGGGATTGGGGCGAACCTCTATTGCATCCTCTCCTTCCGGAAATGATTGCATACGCCGGGAACAATAATATCAGAACAGTAATCAGCACCAACGGTAATGCTGCAAATTCCATAAAACGTATTGAGCGTCTTGTTTCCGCAGGCCCTAGTACAATTATAGTATGTGTTGACGGGGCTAATCAGGAAACATATCAGACCTATCGTAGAGGAGGAAAATTAGAGCGTGTTCTACTGACAATTCAGCGTCTAGCAGAAGCAAAAAAGAAATTAGGCGTTTCCAATCCACTGATAGAATTCAGGTCCTTGGCAACAAAACATTCTGAATTTCAATTACCTGAACTGCTAAAACTAGCTCAAAACAGTGGCGCTGATCTTTTTACAGTAAAAACTTTTCGTCCTTTCGACTACAGGGGGACTAACACTGATAATCTTTTAGTTCCTGAGCAAGACAGCCTTTCACGGTACAGTTATTTGGATGGTAAACGCGATGCTGCTAACCGTAAAGAGTCTACGACTCATGGACAACTAAATTGCGCCAAACCATTCTATGCCCCTACTTTGAACTCTGACGGCACCCTAGCCTTTTGCAGTTATGCGCAGAGTGAAACCGAGTTTTTTGGAAACCTATCAGAGACAAGTTTTGATGCCGTATGGAAATGCCATAATAGCCGCACCTTACGCATTAACTTTCAGCAAGCAGGAGGAACAAGTTCATGTAAGGGGTGCTTCTTTCGTACCAAGCATATGCCTACAATTATTCATCAAATACCACTTCGCCCTCTCCCTGATTACATTAAAGTTGAAGCACCACAATCAGTAGAATCATTTCTGAATGAAGTTGTTATTTAATCTGCCTAGCATGGACAGTATTACAAGCGCTTTGATATTAACAAGTTTACTAATGCCCTTACCATATGATCAATATGACACTCACTGAAAGATACTGGCAACTTTTGCTAGTGGTAATTTTATTGCCTGGTCTTTATAAAATAACAACCTATCACCTAGGACAGGTGGTTTCCACTCACTTGGAAACGTGTATCCCATTTCTTTGAAACTATCGGCAAATACAATCTGAACTCGAGGTTGTATTTCAGGCGTATAGTATTGATAAAAATCATCACTCTTACGCTGAGTTTTTTTACTATGCCATGGTAATTCACGCTTTTGTTCAATACCTATAGCTTCCAAGACAGCACTGAAATCCTTTTGTAGATCCTCATATCTATACACAAAGTCCATATTGTCACGCTGAATGTTCATGTAAGATCTGTCAATCATGAAACTATGATAGCGATTAAAATACTGATCAAAACTTAGATCGCGATCAGAAATATATTTCCACTTTGCAATCAGATTCTTATCGATTTCTGATTGTCTATTATTCTGATCTGCTTTTACTCTGTTAAGTTTTTGATATTTCTCTCTGAAATACAGCGTTGCCAATGCATCTAATGGATTTCTCTGACCGGTAAAAACGAAGTACTCCCTCGCATCTTCGCTAGCGCTAGCTAAATAATCACTGTATCGCGCGTGCTTCCACAAAATTCTTTCACCATCGTATTGTTCGCAAAGCTCTTTACCCATAGATGAACTAGCTGTTCTTGGGGTCTGTATATAAAGGTATTTATGTTTATGACTAATTATCATTAGTTAACCTGTAATGATTTCGCATTACTATAACGGATAGTTATACCGTTCAAGGGGCAAGCCCCAATTTGACGCTAAAATTCTATTACCTGGACTGGTATATTCCTGGATACGTTTCTTCCATAAGTCTGGTATCTCTGCTCTAGCTTTGTTGTTGCTAGAATTATATTCTATCTCTGCTAAATTTAATGCTTCAACTCTCTGCTCATGCGAAGAAAAACGATATTTCACAGATTGCATAAACGAAGATTGTATATTTAGCAGCTGATTAATTCGTTTCTCGTCCCATCGAATATTTTTTCTTTTATTGGAGAGGACATCTAAATTTACTTCTGCATCTACGCCAAGAAATAAACATAAATCTTTTATAAAACTAGAAGCATCCTCTTTCAGGTGTTCAAATAAAAACACACCGACATTATCTTTGCCAAATACATCTGAGTAAGCCTTTATTGTTTGGTAATAATCCAGATTCCACAAAGGACCACTTATCGATTTAGCCCAATATTTACCAAGCCACTGTTCAACCGAAAAACAGTCGGGAATGCGAGCTAGCATTCCTCGCCTCTTCAGATTATGCCATTTAAGTTTTTCAAAATAGAGCGCCTCTATTAGATCAAGAGGCTCCCTAAGCATAATCATGATCTTACAATCACCGAAAACAGATCTGTAGTTTATTGCCCGCCGCATACGATTAGCCAAGTCACCAGAAGAAATTCCTTCTAAAGAAAAAACCAGCGTTTTATTAAGGTCCAATCTTGGCAATATATTATCGTTGAGTAGTTGTATCAGTTTATTCGCCTGATTCTCATCAATGTGCTTTTGCTGAATATTTTTAAAAATATATGAAGTGTCTCTGTCTCTGTAACTTTTATAACATCCAATGTGCTGATTATTATATTTTCCAAGATATTCTATTTCAGAATGGTGTGGAAAAAACAGATCCTGGAGTGTAGTTGTCGCAGTCTTGGGCAGGCCTACATGAATACATATTTTAATATCTCTCATAATCTAGCCCCGCGCATTACCTAACATATTAGCTAACTAATTCTCTAGAGTGAATTTTAAATAGACTTGAATAAACGCCGTTTAGAGATAGAAGCTCTGCATGAGTCCCCGTTTCTACAACGCCACCATCGTCAAAAACAAAGATCCTATCAACCATATTTACCGATGAGAATCTATGAGAAATAAGGATAGTTGTTTTACCTGTCGCAAGATCTTTAAACCGCTCAAATATGTCGTGTTCAGTTTTTACATCTAAACTAGAGGTTGGCTCGTCTAGAATATAAATCTCTGCATCTTTAGCCAAGGCGCGCGCGATAGCCATCTGCTGCCATTGGCCGCCAGAAAGATCATATCCTCCAAACATCCTACCCAGCCTAGTATCATAACCCTCAGGCATTTTTGATATCATTTCATCAATACCGGCTTTTTGCGCGATATCCTTTACAGCTTCTTTATCCTCCAGCAATTTCTCCCAATCCCCAAAAGCTATGTTCTCATGTGCACTAGCTTCAAATACTGCAGGGCTCTGGCCAACATACGCTATATGTTTATGTAGAAACTCAGGCGGTATAGTGCAAATATCTGTTTGATCAATTTTTATTGATCCTTTAGAAGCATCATAAATACGCATGATCAATTTGGCCGCAGTTGTCTTACCTGCGCCATTTGCTCCCACAAATGCCACGGTCTCTCCTTGCTTGATAGAGAATGATAACTGCTTTAGTGATTGCTTATCACATCCTGCATAACTAAAACCTACATCCTCAAATGTAATAGCGCCACTTATTGAAGCCAGATTCTCACCATCGGTTTTATTTATAAGTGGTTTTGTGCTTAGAAATTCAAGCATATTTGATACAAACAACATACTACCAAGACTTCCAGCCAGGGATGCAACCATACGGGAAAGGGTATCGCGAAAACGAAAAACAGCTGCCCAAAAAGTTACAAAATTCTCAATGGAATTTTGTCCAACCAGTGTCTTATAACCTATCAATCCAGTTAATACGATCAATATAATAGATAAGGCTGTTGCCGCAACAAAACTACCAGCTGCCTGCTTGGAATAGAACTTTTTATTTGCTGTTACTATTTCACGCATAGTCTCCTGAAAACGCCGCAACAGGAGTGGCGCCATGTTCAATAATTTCGTTGTTGCAATATTAAGTCGATCTTGTAGGAGACTTGAGTAATACCTGGTCCACCGACGCCTAGTGGTATTAGATTGAGATATTTTATAATTTAGATTTGCTACTCTCCACTGATAAAACATCCAAGGAAAACTAAATATAATCAGCAGTGGAGTATATAACGGCTCTATCCAAAGCATAACAGCAACTAGAGAGCAGAACTGTATTAGCATTGATATTAGATTTGTTGTATCCAACACGAATTTCAACAAATCTCTTCCGGAATTCTGAGTGGCCCGGAATAAAACATCTTGTGACTGTGCATCTTCGAAAAAAGCAAGATCCAACTCTGCTGAATGTGTCAGTATTTTATTTGATACAGACAGTAACAGTTCGTCATTTAAACGCTGTGAACAGTAGTGTTTAATAATCTCACAGATGGCACCAATAAGAATTAATAGTAAAGCCGCACCAAACCATTGCGCTATCAAAATAAAGTCTGGTTGCTCTGCATCTACAGCACTCTTGAATACTCCAACCAATATACCAAAAATAACAGCCAGGCTTGCTGGAACCACTGAAGCAATCAGTGATGACGCGATTAATCCAATGCACAACTTAGGAGAAGCGCTATAAGTGGTTTGCAATGACCAGCGTGAATTAAGTAAAAGCCCAGTGATATCTGCGTTCTTCATGAATTGCTATGTCTGATTGTTTGAATTAAGCGCCTGGTAAAGCCATGTAGCATCAGAGAAATTTTATATTTTGTTTCTTTAGCTATTTGTCTTCTCTTGAAACCTTTTAATGCATCACTGAATCTCTCTCCTTGGCGCCAAATCATATCATCAAGTAATGAAACAGCGTGATCGTAAAGACTAGTATCATAGTGATTAATTTCACGTATCCTACTAATAACAGTAGAGTCAATATCAGATAAAGAATCTTCTGGTGCCGTTGTATTCCTTTTTATGTAAGTAATTTGGTTCCAACCAAATATTTGAGACAACAATAGTAAAGATTCGTCAAACCGTTCAACCACACCTACAAGTGAGAAATGTTTATCTATATTTGCTAATGCCTTGGCATAGTTTTCTTCTAGGGAATATGATTTATGATCTAGTCCACTAATATACCTGGTCTGATAATTATCAATACCATCTCTCTTTTCCTCTATAAACTCTTCTAGAGAAAGCTCATCACCAACCAGTTCATTAGTTTTCACCATGCGCCGATGCTGATAATATTGGGATATTGCTCTTCTTACAGGATCTCGAACAAAAGTGACGTATTTGGCTTGATGATTGAGATGCGCATGCAAACCAAATGGAGCATGCCCTATAATGCAACTAAAACTGTTTCTTTCATCCGAATCAAGATTTTTGAAATTCTCAATTGAGCCAAAATGTTTACTATATGCAGGCCCACGCATTTGGTTCAGATTTCTAATATGATAGATATCCTTTTCTGCAAAATGCTGGGCAATTATAAACGACAGTGTAGTTCCTGCAGTCTTAGGGATGTGCTGGAATATCAGTGTCTCTTGAGCTTCGTGAAACTGTCCCATTAATGACTCTCTTTAATAATAACTCAAGATAATGCCAGAGGTTCCAACATAACAACCATGCTACAATTAGGCTTTATTTGCTCTCTTCTGTTATTGAGATATTAATATTCTATGTCACGCTCAAATACTAACACAATAAACTTACTGTATACTAAGTCCTTTATAATCTAGAATCTTACCTAGCCAGAATTAAGCTACCTCGCTCAAAACAGTATGAAAAATAATATCAAAGTCCTTATTGAGGCGAGCAAAGCACTATCTCTAAACCAGGATGGAACAACCCGCTATGTACGTGAATTGCTTTACGCGATCCAAGAAATAATTGATCGTGAAAATACTAATTTGCGCATTGATATTTTTTGGGATCAAGGAATGTACTTCAAGATTATGGAGTTAGGGGATTTCAATAAAACCTTGGAAGAATTACATACCTCTACAGCAACAAATAAATCAGAAAACACTCTATCGAAAATAAAAGGATCAGTTAAAAAAAGCATTAAGGATTATTGCAGCAATAATACTATTAGTATTATTAGGAAAATAAAAAGGGCTGTTTATCACAAAGTACTCTATTACATTCCAACACTAAAGTTTAATCAGTATGATGTTGTGCATTTAACACAACCTCAGTCTTATCTATTTTTCAGAAACTGTTCAACACGAATGGTAACCACTATCCATGATCTTACCCATTTGCTGTTCCCACAGTTTCATTTAGAAGAAAATATCACCAACGCTCAATGCGGGGTACAGTTAGCAATCGAAAAAGAGTCAGAGTTTATTGCGGTGTCTACTGCTACTCAGCAAGATATTTTGTCCCTTCTCCCTATGATCAGTCCTGAACATATCCATGTAATACACGAGGCTTGTGATACACAAATATTCATGCCATGTGTAGACCCTAACATTATCTCTCAGGTTAAAACAAAATACGGAATTCCCGAGGGCAAATATTTATTATCACTATCAACTCTCGAACCACGTAAAAATTTACTTAATTCCATTAAAGCGTTTCTTCTTATGATTGAGGAGCAACCAGAATCTGAAATTAATTTTGTTATCGCTGGTAGATCTGGATGGATGCAGGACGAACTTCTAAATATGACACAGAATCACAAGGACAGACTGATTTTTACTGGGTTTGTCGATGATACTGACCTACCTCCCCTCTACTCTGCGGCCACTGCGTTTAGTTACGTTAGTTTCTATGAGGGATTTGGCTTGCCACCTCTGGAGGCTATGAGTTGTGGAGTTCCTGTTATTTACGGTAATAACAGCTCCATGATAGAAGTGGTTGGTAACGGCGGTTTACCAGCAGACCCAAGCGACATTGAAGATATTAAAGAAAAATATCAAATCATGGCGTGGAACAACGAAATCCGGGACAACACTGCAAAAATAGCTCAAGAGCGTGCGCGAAATTTTTCCTGGGAAACCACTGCTAGAGAAACGGTTGCCCTGTACAAAAAGATTGCTGGTAACGGCCTAAACACCACCTAACGAAGCTAGAGCTAATAACCTAACATGTGACTTACCAACCCATCCGCTAGCTTGGGTTCAAACCATGTTGACTTGGGCGGCATCACCTCACCGGCATCGGCCACGGCCATCAGGGCCTCCATTGAGGTGGGGAAAAGGGCAAATGCCAGGGTCATCTCGCCGCTGTCCACCCGCTTCTCTAGACCTTCCAGTCCTCGTATGCCGCCAACAAAGTCTATGCGTTCATCCCGGCGCGGATCGGAGATACCCAGCAGCGGTTCGATCAGCTCATTGGCCAACAGACTCACATCCAGGCTTGCCACCGGATCGTCTGTTGGAATACGTGACTCATCCAGTTGCAGGCTGTACCACTTACCATCCAGATACATGCCGAACTCGGCGGTGGTGGTTGGTTTAAAAGGTGCGTCACTCTCTCTTAAGGTAAAGCGCTCGGCAACCTTTGCAAGGAAGGTTTCTTTGTCCATGCCGTTCAGATCACGCACCACCCGGTTGTAATCCAGGATCTGCATCTGATTGTGGGGAAAGATCACACTGAGAAAATAGTTATAGTCCTCCTCTCCGGTGTGATTGGGATTGGCAGCCTTGCTGCTGGCCGCCACCCTGGATGCTGCCGCCGAACGGTGATGGCCATCGGCGACATAGAGGGCATCCATAGCATCGAAGGCGTGAGTCAGTTTTGCCACGCTGTCTTGGTCTGAGACCACCCAGATCTCATGGCGTACACCGTCTGCAGCAGTCACATCCATATCTGGTGTATTGCTGGAGATCTTAGCCAAGGTTGAGTCCACCTCATTATTACTGCGATAGACCAGAAACACCGGTCCGGTCTGGGCGTTCAGTGCTTCAATCTGGCGCACCCGGTCATCCTCTTTTTTCGGACGGGTGAATTCATGCTTTTTGATTCGGTCCTGGTCATAGGCATCCACCGAGGCCGCAGCAACCAGACCGGTCTGCTGATGATCTCCCATGGTCAGGCGGTAGACATAATAACTCGGCTCTTCGTCCTGGGCCAGAACCCCCTCTTCCCGCATCTTGGCCAGATTCTCCGCCGCCTTGGCGTACACCTCTGGGGCATAAGGATCGGTATCCACCGGAAGATCCACCTCAGGACGGGAGATATGCAAAAAGCTCCAGGGGCGACCGACCACCATCTCTCTGGCCTCAGCGGCACTCATAACATCATACGGCGGTGCAGCGACATCTGATTCACGACCAGTGGTTGGGCAGAGCCCACGAAAAGCTTTTACTAAGGACATATCTTAATTTTTCCTGAGAATTATATTTTTTTACTATTTTTGCTAGAAACCACATGTAGGAGCCCAGTCCCCTGGGCGATTGCTCGTATTGGCCATCGCCCGCAGGAGCGGGCTCCTACAGAATAATAATTCGCACATTATACGCTAGATACATTCAGTTTCTCACCACTGAAACTGGTGTTTTATGAATATTATTCAGCGGCTTTCCCGCAAGGCCTGAATACGTTGATCCAACGGCGGATGAGAGAGAAACAGGCTGGAGAAACCACCACTGGTCTTGCCTGAAACACCAAAGGCCGCCAGCTTGTCCGGAAGCTCCGGCTGCTCATGTGCCGCCTTCAACCTCTCCAGCGCAGCGATCATACTACCACGCCCCGCCAGACCAGCCCCACCAGCATCGGCCCGATACTCTCTCTGCCGGGAGAACCACATCACTATGATGCCGGCCAGTATACCCAACACCAGTTCGGCCACAATGGTGGTAATCCAAAAGGCGATCCCGTGTCCCCTCTCGTTTTTGAATACAACCCGGTCCACGGTGTGGCCGATCACCCGGGAGAGGAAGATCACAAAGGTGTTCACCACCCCCTGAATCAACGTCAGGGTAACCATATCGCCGTTGGCTACATGGGTGATCTCATGGGCCAAAACAGCCTCCACCTCATCCTGGTTCATCTGCTGCATCAGACCGGTGCTTACCGCCACCAGGGCACTGTTGCGATTGGCTCCGGTGGCAAAGGCGTTGGGTTGGGGAGAATCGAAGATGGCTACCTCAGGCATGCCAATGCCAGCCCGTTGCGCTTGGCTCTGCACCGTATTTACCAACCAGCTCTCAGTGCTGTTTGCTGGCTGCTCTATCACCCTGGCCCCGGTCATGCGTTTGGCCGACCACTTGGAGATCAATAGAGAGATAAATGATCCACCCATGCCGAAGACAAAGGCGAAGATAAGCAGTGAGTTGAGGTTTAGATCGACCCCTTGGGCATCCAGATAGCCCTCAAAGCCCAGCAGGCGCATGGAGATATTGAGTACAAAAATGATGGCAATATTGGTAAGTAGAAACAGGCCGACTCTTTTCATCTTTCTAGCCTCTTAAAGAAATAGGTTAACCACTAATGCAGGCTCAATCCTTCTCTTCAATCCACGCCGCCTGGATCGCTTCCAGAATCTTTTCTCCGCAGCGTTCGGGATCATCTTCAAACTCTGGCAGCTCCATAACCCAGTTACGCAGATCCACAAAGTTTACGCTGGTGGGATCTACCTCCGGATGGATCTCATCCAGTTCAATGGCAATATCCAAAACATCTGTCCATTTCAGGCTCATGCCAGATCCCCCCTCAGTGATTTTCCGAAACCATGTTTATGGTGTATTTGGGTATCTCTACCACTAAATCCTCATCCTCCACCTTGGCCTGACAGCTAAGCCGGGATTCCGGCTCCAGGCCCCAGGCCTTATCCAGCATGTCGTCCTCCAGCTCATCTGACTCCTCCAGGGAATCAAAGCCTTTGCGTATGATGACATGGCAGGTGGTGCAGGCACAGGACATTTCACAGGCGTGCTCTATCTCAATACCGTGTTCCAGAGCTGCATCACAGATGGTCACGCCTGACTCCACCTCGATGGTCTCCCCTTCCGGGCAGATCTCTGCATGGGGTAAAAATGTTATCTTTGGCATATTAGGGCCTATTCAAATTCGTCCACACTATGACCAGACATGGCCTTGGTGACACTAGCGTTCATGCGCCGCTCCACATAGAACTCACACGCCTTTTCCAGCGCCTCTATCTCCTTCTGTATCTGGATATGGTCACCGGAAGTGGTTATTTCAACCAGGCGTGCCAATTGGACCTCAACCTTCTCCCGCTCTTCCGGGTTCAAAAGCGCATCGCCATCCGTGTCCAGGGCGGAACGCAGGGCCTCTATCACCCTCTCCGCCTCCACCTGCTGCTCGCGCAGACGTCTTGCCTCCAGATCTTTTTGGGCATAGTCGATGGAGTCCCGCAGCATCCCTTCAATCTCGCTATCAGTAAGACCATAAGACGGTTTCACTTCGATTCCTGTCTTCACCCCGCTGGACTTCTCTTCCGCCTCCACATGTAACAGGCCATCTGCATCCACAGAAAAGGTTACCTGGATACGGGCAGCACCCGCCACCATTGGAGGTATACCCCGCAGTTCAAATCTTGCCAGGGAGCGGCAATCGCTGACCAACTCGCGTTCACCCTGCAGTACATGTACCGCCAGGGCGGTTTGGCCATCCTTGAAGGTGGTGAACTCCTGGGCTCGGGCCACCGGGATGGTGGTGTTGCGCGGGATGATCTTCTCCACCAGTCCACCCATAGTCTCGATGCCCAGGGAGAGGGGATTTACATCCAGCAGCAGCATCTCGCCGTCTGGTTTGTTTCCGGCCAGCACATCGGCCTGGATAGCCGCACCTACAGCTACTACGCGATCCGGGTCTATGCTGGTAAGAACTTCGGTGTTAAAGAAATCTCCCACCATCTCCCGCACCAGTAGCACACGGGTGGAGCCTCCCACCATCACTACATCTTCTACATCATCCGCCTTGATGCCGGCATCACGCAGGGCACGTCGACAGGGACCCAGGGTCTTGCGGATCAGGGGCTGAATGAGTTCATTGAATGTGTCGCGGCTGAGGGTGCCTTTCCAGTAGGTGCCGTCTTCCAGTTCCAGCTTGATCTCTGCTATCTTAGCTTCTGTCAGGGTCTCTTTGGCGGCGCAGGCATCACGCATGAGACGCCGCAGCATGGCGTGTCCCGCGTCGTCCTTAACGCCGGCCTGCTGCATAATCCACTCCGCTACCAACTGGTCAAGATCATCCCCGCCCAGGGCAGAGTCTCCACCAGTGGAGAGCACCTCAAACACGCCACGATTGAGACGCAGAATAGAGATATCGAAGGTGCCGCCCCCCAGGTCATAGATAGCATGAATCCCGTCGGAACCACTATCCAACCCGTAGGCCACGGCCGCCGCGGTGGGTTCGTTCAGCAGACGCAATACATTCAGCCCTGCCAGTTTGGCTGCATCCTTGGTGGCCTGACGCTGAGCATCATCGAAATAGGCCGGAACGGTTATGACCACACCGGTCAACTCACCACCCAGGGTCTGCTCCGCTCTTTGCGCCAGGGTCTTCAGGATCTCAGCCGATACCTCTACCGGGCTGACATCGCCGGCAACGGTATGAATGCGCGGCACTGCGGTGTCATCCTGCCTGAACTCGTAAGGCAGGCGTTCACCCAGGCTCTTGATGTCCTCAATCCCCCGCCCCAGCAGACGCTTGGCGGAGACAACAGTATTCAATGGATCGGTTGCAGCCTCAGCTTTGGCCCCATAGCCCACCACTACCTCATCTTGCAGATAACGCACCACCGACGGCAGCCGGTGATGGCCTTCTGCATCTGGTAACGTCTCCGGTTTGGCCGAGCGCACGCTGGCTACCAGGGAGTTGGTAGTGCCCAGGTCTATGCCCGCCGCTAGTTTATGTTGATGGGGAGCGGCCGACTGGCCCGGCTCTGATAGTTGCAACAGTGCCATTACAAGGCGTCCTCAAGTTCAGCTTCCAGGGATTCGGCATCCTGGTGTAGCTTTTGTAGAAATTGCATCTTCAATACGGTCTCTCGTGCCTGCTCCAGATGCTCTGGCTCAGCAGATGCAAACTGTTGTGTCAGCTTTTCGATCAGCACCAGGATTCTGTTATCAATACCGCCGATAATATTGGCCACCACGTCTAGTGGATCTGCCTGCTCTTTAACCTCGGCCAACTGTTCGCGCAGCTCCATCTGTTCCATCAGGAACTCCATATCCTGGGTTGACTCTCTGCCATCCCCCATCTCTTTTCCATGCAGCGATAGTAGATATTTGGCACGCAGCATCGGATCTTTCAGGGTCTGGAATGCCTCGTTGATCAGGGTGGCGCCCTGCATTGAGAGGCGGCGCTCCTGCTCCGAGGCAGAGGCGAATCTGTCTGGGTGTACTACCCGCTGCAGGTTACGATAACTCTCCGCCAGCTCGCTGGCATCAACGGAATAACTCACCGGCAGCCCAAACAGTTCATAGTAATTTTTAGAAAAATCTAGCATGTGACGATTTGTCTGTATTAGTAGCGCTTATCAGATGCCGTAAAATGATATCCCCTCTCCCATTTAGGAGAAGGGATATGGGTAATCTGGTTTAATATCCTAGACGGTAAAACTCTCACCACAACCACACTTATCCTTGGTGTTGGGATTGTTGAACTTAAAACCTTCGTTCAGCCCCTCCTTGCCGTAGTCCAGCTCTGTACCATCCAGGTAGGCAAGGCTCTTTGGATCCACTATTACCTTGACGCCGCGATCTTCAAAAATCAGATCCTCTTCATTCTTCTCATCGGCGAATTCAAGCACATAGGCCATACCGGAACAGCCCGATGTGCGCACCCCAAGACGAATCCCCAGGCCGCTGCCGCGATTATCTAAAAAACGCTGCACATGGTTAGCAGCCGCTTCAGTCATAGTTATTGCCATAGATCTCTCTCTTACCTTAAGACTTAGTCTGTTTCTGGGTATAGTCGTTGACTGCAGCCTTGATAGCATCCTCAGCCAACACTGAACAATGAACCTTAACCGGCGGCAGAGCCAGCTCTTCTGCGATCTCCGAGTTCTTTATCTGCTGAGCCTCTTCCAGGGTCTTACCCTTTACCCATTCGGTCAACAGGCTGCTGGAGGCGATTGCTGATCCGCAGCCGTAGGTCTTGAACTTGGCATCTTCAATCACGCCTTCGTCACTAACCTTGATCTGCAGACGCATGACATCGCCACAGGCCGGAGCACCAACCATGCCCGTACCAACGCCCTTATCCTCTTTATCCAGAGTACCCACATTCCGTGGGTTCTCATAATGATCTAAAACCTTATCACTATATGCCATCATCTCTCTCCTGCTGTGGTGTCACACCATAATCTGTAGACACCAATAAAATAGTTTCGAGCCTTTATTATTAGTTTTAGTGTCCCGACCAATTAATCGACTTAAGATCTATACCGTCCTGGAACATCTCCCATAGTGGAGAGAGATCACGCAGACGTGTTACCTCATGCCTAAGCTTGTCTACCACCATATCCACCTCTTCTTCGGTGGAAAACCGGCCGAAGGTGAAACGAATAGAGCTGTGGGCCAGCTCGTCATCACGACCCAGGGCCCTTAGCACATAGCTCGGCTCCAGGCTGGCCGAGGTGCAGGCGGAACCGGAAGAGACCGCAATGTCGCGCAAGGCCAGGATCAATGACTCACCCTCTACAAAATTAAAACTAACATTGAGGTTCCCGGCCACCCTCTGTTCCAGATCGCCATTCAGGTACACCTCTTCCATGTCCTTAATACCGTCCCAAAGGCGGTTACGCAGTGACAGCAGCTTTTCATTCTCAGACTGCATCTCCTCTTTGGCAATACGAAATGCCTCGCCCATCCCTACTATCTGATGAGTAGGCAGAGTACCGGAACGCATTCCGCGTTCGTGTCCACCACCATGCATCTGGGCCTCAATGCGCACTCTGGGCTTACGCTGTACATATAGGGCGCCAATACCCTTAGGCCCATATATCTTATGGGCGGAAAAAGACATCAAATCGACCTTCATCTCATTGAGATCGATTGGCACCTTGCCCGCACTCTGGGCAGCATCCACATGAAAAAGCACCTTTTTGGAGCGTGTCAACTCACCTATAGCAGCGATATCTTGCACTACGCCAATCTCATTGTTTACATGCATAATCGATACCAGGATGGTGTCATCCCGTATCGCCGCTTCTAGCTTAGCCAGGTCAATCAAACCATTGGGTTCCGGATCCATGTAGGTTACTTCAAAGCCTTCACGCTCCAGTTGGCGACAGCTATCCAGCACCGCTTTATGCTCAGTCTTGCAGGTGATAATGTGTTTGCCCTTCTTCTGATAGAAGTGGGCAGCGCCTTTGATAGCAAGGTTGTCTGACTCGGTGGCACCTGAGGTCCAGACGATCTCTTTGGGGTCTGCGTTTACTAAATCAGCAACATTAGCTCGCGCCTCTTCCACCAGTTTCTCTGCATCCCATCCATACTGGTGAGAACGGGATGCTGGGTTGCCAAATACCCCATCCGGGGTTAGGCACTCCATCATGCTCTTAGCAACCCTGGGATCAACCGGTGTGGTGGCCGAATAATCCATATAGATCGGTAACTTCATTAATACTTACTCCAGAAAATATTCTGTAAAATATATTACGAAGCAGATTGTGTGCCAGATAGCATCTTTTCTGCTGAATCTTGTTGCGGTGTCTCTGCGCTCAGACCATGAGACGCTGATGCCTTCTGCACGCAACATTTCTTGACCAAATCATGCAGCGATATACCGCTTAGATGTTGATAGATACGGGAACTGAGATCCTCCCAGAGATCGTGGGTAAGACAGGGCTGATTCTCATGACAATCGTGAGAACCACGACAGCTTGTGGTGTCGATATTCTCATCCACCGCTGCTATCACCTCAGCAACAGATATCTCTCGTGCATCACGACCCAGCATATATCCGCCTCCAGGTCCCCGCACACTGGACACCAGAGATTCTCTACGCAGGCGGGCGAATAGTTGCTCCAGATAGGAGAGCGAAATATGCTGTCTGCTGGCCACATCCGCCAGGGTAATCGGACCTGATTCTGCATGAATAGCCAGATCCAGAATTGCCGTTACGGCATAGCGTCCCTTGGTAGTAAGCTTCACGTTGACTACTCCTTATGGCCAGTACATACTATATATCTAATAACTCTAATATATAATTACCGAGTAAATTAGTCAACTATTATAATAGTACTACTTGTGGCCTGAATCATCTCCGTTATCCCCCTCCCTGGACTCTAATTTACTAAGCTCTTCAGCAGTTGAGGCAATCTCGCAGGAATCCAGACTGGGAAGCTCTACATTCATCTGCTCACCACTCACTGTCTTTATTGCATCGCACATGGTCTGCATGCGCTCATCCAGCACATGGATATGATCCAACATGCAGTTGATTGCGTGGGCCACCGGGTCGGGGGCATCCTGAGTTGCGCCGTAGGCGTCAAACCCCATCTTGTCGGCCATATCCTTTCGCCTTTGCTCATCTAGCGGTTTGTTTGCTTCCACCAAACGCCCAGGCACACCTATCACTGTGGCCCCGTCTGGCACCGGTTTTAAAACCACCGCATTGGAACCAACCCTGGCGTCATCCCCAATCGAAATTGGCCCCAGCACCTTGGCACCAGCACCCACAACCACGTTATTTCCCAGGGTTGGGTGACGCTTTCCTTTATCCCAACTGGTGCCTCCAAGGGTGACGCCATGATAAAGGGTGCAGTCATCACCGATGATTGCGGTCTCACCGATCACTACACCCATACCATGATCGATGAAGAAACGGCGACCGATCTTTGCACCTGGATGTATCTCTATACCGGTAACCAAACGGGCAACATTTGAAAGAATGCGGGCCAGCAAACAGAACCCCTTCTCCCATAGAAGATGGGTCAGTCGATGCATAAGGGTTGCATGCAGCCCAGGATATGTGGTCAAAACCTCGAAGGTGTTTCGGGCTGCTGGATCTCGCTCAAAAACGCATGCGATATCCTCTTTGATTCTGGAAAACATATTGCTGGCTCCGGCCTTTTTTTGTCCATCTAGTAAAGACTAATTAGTCTACTAGATTATTATTCATTTTTCCCAGAACATCTCTTTGACTTGCGCCCTTGAGCTGCGCTCAGGATTCCGCGTACAATATTGATCTCATCCTGATCCGGTCTGGCCCGGAAGAACATGCGCCTTAAGCGTCGCTGTAACTTATCTGACTGACGCGGGTCGGAGAAGCCGATATCCTGCATCGCCTGCTCCAGATGTTGGTATAGGCCCTCCAGCTCCTCTGCGCTTGCCACATCCAGTCGCTCTGGTTGCTCTCCACTCTGATTTAAAGAGGCCATATGCAGCTCATAGGTCAGCACCTGAACCGCCTGGGAGAGATTCAGCGAGCTGTACTCCTCATTTGCCGGGATATGGGCCAGTAGATGACAACGGTCCAGCTCGCTATTGGACAGGCCTGAGCTCTCCCTGCCGAATATGATCGCCACCTCCCCGTGTTGCGCCTCGCCCAGAAGCTGCTGGGCACACTCTCTGGGATTGACCTGGGGCCAGTTGACACTACGCAATCTGGCGCTTGCCCCCACCACCATGCGACAGCCCTGCAGGGCCTCGTCCAGGGTGGCGCAGACCCGGGCTCGCTGTAGCAGATCATCTGCCCCAGAGGCCCGGTCTGTGGCCTCAGCGCTGGGATAGCGTTTAGGCTGAACCAGGTACAACCGTTCAAGACACATGTTTTTCATGGCACGCGCCACAGCGCCGATGTTTCCGGGGTGGGTAGTACCGATCAGGACTATTCTGATATTGCTGAGCATGGGGTCGAAGATTACATCATAAATCCAATGAAGTCATAGCATCACAAACTCTGACGAAAAAACCTTTTAACTAACCTGTAGTTGATGTATCTTTGCCGCCCATGCACCCAATGATCAACATCGCAGTACGCGCGGCCCGTAGCGCAGGTAATATCCTGACACGCTATTTCGAGCACACCGACACCCTGACCGTAACAGAGAAGAACAAGAATGAGTTTGTCTCTGAGGTGGATAAGGCGGCTGAAGAGGCCATTATCGAGGTCCTGCGCAAATCCTACCCAGACCACTCCATACTGGGCGAAGAGAGCGGCAGCCATAAAGGCAACGACTACCAATGGGTGATAGACCCACTGGATGGAACCACAAACTACCTGCGTGGACAGCCACATTTCTCTATCTCAATCGCCCTCAAGTTTCAGGGCCAGCTTGAGCACGGCGTCATCTACGATCCTCTACGGGAAGAGATGTTCAGCGCCACTCGTGGTGCAGGCGCCTTTCTCAACGACCGGCGTATGCGTGTTACCCAACGCAAGGGACTGGATGGGGCGTTGATCGGAACCGGCTTTCCCTATCGGGACCACAGCCAGTTGGATGCCTACCTGGGCATGTTGCGAGATATGATTACCGATACCGCCGGCATACGCCGCCCCGGCTCCGCCGCCCTGGATTTTGCCTATGTGGCCGCAGGCCGCCTGGATGGATTCTGGGAACTGGGACTCTCTGAATGGGACTTCGCCGCCGGCGCCCTGCTGGTTAAAGAGGCGGGGGGCACAGTCACCGATATTGGTGGTGGTGATCGCTATCTGGAATCAGGAAATGTGATTGCTGGCGGTCTCAAGACCCATGCCGCCATGTTGAAGTTGATCAAGCCCCATCTGAACGAACACATCAGGTATTAAAACAACACCAACGAAAATCGCCCGCAGGAGCGGGCTCCTACAGTTATTCGAAGGTCCTTGGTCTTATTATTAAGATTCAAAATCGCGACCCAGTACAAAACCTCAGTAGTTTATTTCCTATATCATACATGGGGTTAAAGATTGGCTAACGGATGCCGCTAGCAGTAATGAAGATCACAACAAAAGGCAATTAGTCTCATGACTGACAGGAAAAAACCTACTGTATTGACCGATACAGCGCTTGAGATGGTTATGCGGGATGTTATCGACTCTATGTGCGAATACTCTCTGGAGTCAGGATTCCAGCCATCAGACGGCGGTTTTAAGATTATTGAGATATATCCTGCTCATAAGGAAAGCAGTGCCGTCTTGCAGCCTCATAAAGATAGCGAGATTATAGAGTTTCCTAATCTGCGCCGAGCTACTGGTTAAACACCGATCTTCACTAGATAACCCGCGAAAAGTTCTTCTGCTGCGTCGCTGGCGGCAGATACTTATCAAACTCCATACAGATATTTCTAATCAGCAGTCGTCCCCGCGGCATAACCCTGATGCCTGAAGCGTCCATCTCCAGCAGTCCATCCTGCTGCATGGATTCCAGTCGCTTTAACTCATCCGCGAAATAGTCCTTGAAGTTGATCCCCCAGGCCTGCTCCACCCTTGCGTAGTCCAGTTTGAAATGGCAGATAAGACGGGTGATAACATCACGCCTGAGTTCATCATCACTATTCAGTTCGATACCCCGGAAGATGGGTAGCCTGCCAGCATCTATCTCCTGGGAATACTCATCCATGGTGCGGATATTCTGGCTATAGGTGGGTCCCACCATGCCGATGGAGGTTATGCCCATAGCCACCAGATCACATTCTGAATGGGTGGAGTAACCCTGGAAGTTGCGATATAGGGTGCCGTCACGCTGAGCCTTGGCCAGCTCATCGTCTGGACGGGCAAAGTGATCCATGCCGATAAATACATAACCTGCAGCTGTCAGATGTTCAATGGTCATATTGAGGATATCCAGCTTCTCCTGGGGAGACGGGAGATCCTCTTCATTAATCCTGCGCTGGGGCATAAACATCTTTGGCAGATGGGCATAGTTGAAGACCGAGAGCCGATCCGGCCCTACCTCTATGATCCGGTCCAGGGTCTTGGCAAAGCTATCTACCGTCTGAAAAGAGAGCCCATAGATCAGATCGATACTGATGGAGCGAAAACCTTCATCCCGCGCTGCCTGGAGTACCGCCATGGTCTGCTCTTCAGACTGGATACGGTTGACCGCACGCTGCACCTTGGGATCAAAGTCCTGTACCCCCAAACTCATGCGGTTGAAGCCAATCTCGCGCAACAGGGCAATAGTATCTGCCCTGGCCTCGCGCGGATCGATTTCGATTGAGTACTCCCCGCTGTCATCATCCGCCAGATTGAAGTGTTCCCCTGTTACCCGCATCAACTCACGCATCTCATCATGACTGATAAAGGTCGGGGTGCCACCACCCCAGTGCAACTGCTCTACCTTCCTGCTGCGATCAAACAGCTCACCCTGCATAGCGATCTCTTTATACAGGCGCTGCAGGTAGGGATGGGCCTGGTCGCGATCCTTGGTCACTACCTTGTTGCAGGCGCAGTAGAAGCATACGGTGTCGCAAAACGGGATATGGAAATAGAGAGAGAGTGGACCGCCATCGGCATTGGTCTTTGCAGCCATCTCACGATACTGTTGCTCGCCAAATTCCTCATGGAACTGGGGTGCGGTTGGATAGGAGGTATAACGCGGGCCCGCGTAGTCGTACTTTTCAATAAGCTCCTGATCGAAAACCAGTGTCTGGTCCATTCAAAATTCCTCAAACCTTCATGTCTATTTATATTTTGTAAAGAACATCTGATTAACTCAGAGGCCCTTTCTATTTCCGTGCCTTGATAAAGCCATGGACGGTTTTTATCAGGACTGACTCAACCGGCATCGCCCGCACAAAAAATTGATCTGTATTGCACCAGTTGCTCAGCTGTCAGCATGAATACCCCATCCCCACCACGCTCAAACTCCAGCCATAGGAAGGGTACCTGAGGATAACGCTCCTGCAATGCCTCGTCACTCAGGCCAACTTCAGCCACCATAATACCACCAGGCTTAAGATAGCTGGAGGCCTGTTGTAGCAACGGAATGACAATATCCAGGCCGGCATCGCCAGCCTCAAGCCCCAATGCCGGTTCCTTATGATACTCCTGTGGAAGGGTCTGCATCTGGCTATGACTTACGTATGGTGGATTGCTGACGATGATATCGTATTGCTTCTCTTCCAGGGCAGCAAAAAGATCTGACTGTATAGCGGTTACCCGCCCCTGCAGACCATGCTGTTGGATGTTTCTCTCTGCGACTTGAATGGCCTCTGGCGAAACATCCACCAGATCCACCTCCGCTTGTGGGAAGCCATAGGCGCAGGCAATACCGATACAGCCGCTGCCGGTGCACATATCCAGCACCCTGAACACCCGCCCAGGATCAATCCAGGGTTCAAACCCGTTATCGATCAACTCGGCAATGGGTGACCGCGGCACCAGCACACTCTCATCTACATAGAACGAGAGACCGGCAAAGGTGGCATTGTTGGTTAGATAGGCAGCTGGCAGCCGTTCATTGACGCGCCGATGAAACATCTCCAGTATCGCTGCCTTTTCTCCAGCAGTGAGTCTGCTCTGAAGATAAGCCTGTGGCAGATCGTGCTGTAGATTGAGCGCATGGAGCACCAGAGCGGCGGACTCATCCAGGGCATTGTCCGTGCCGTGTCCAAAAAAAAGACCCTCAGCAGAGAAGCTGCTGGCGCCCCAGCGGATGAAATCCAGCATGGTCTCCAGCGACTCGGTGTCCCAGTTCATTGACTCAACCTTCGATTAAGCATTAACGTGAACCAGGATAACTGCTGTCCGGGTCTTATTGACTACCTCAGGCAAGTGCTGGTTTAGCGGCCCGGGCGGCAAAACAGCCTCCCTCGGACTTATTACAACCACCAACTTCCATGCCACCACGGTGAACCAGATTCTCTAGAGAGATACCGCCGAGAAAATCATGGATCTCTTTACTCAGTTCGTCCCACAGATTGTGGGTCAAACAAGCCTCACCTTCTTGGCAATCCCTATTGCCACTGCATCTGGTGAATTCAACCCACTCGTCAACTGCGCAAACAATATCAGCTATGGTGATTTCACCCGCGTGCATACCCAGATAATAGCCTCCGCCAGGGCCACGCACACCCTTTACCAATCCTTTGGAACGTAAACCTGCAAATAACTGCTCAAGATAAGAGAGGGAGATACCCTGTGTCTCAGAAATCTCTGCCAAGGTTACCGCTTTGTCGCCACCGTGCAGAGCTAGATCAAGCATTGCTGTGACTGCATACCGACCTTTTGTTGAAAGTCTCATACTAAAATACCTGCTAACATTTAATGTGGAAGAATTTCCTACCTATTTGCTATAGTATTACAACCTAGCATTTCACACATGAAACTTCCAATTGTTATTCCCTACAACAGCCGTGTTTTTTGACATTACTCATAAACATACACCACTAAGCCATTGGTGGCAAATGCTTATAATTAATTGAATCTATTGATTATCTTGCCTAATACAGACTAAGCATCCTCAGAATCCTGCCCTTCAGCAATCTGCTTGTGCACTTCGGCCATATCAAGCTCAGATGCGCGCTGGATCAGATCCTTCAATCCGGATTCAGGCAAGGCTCCTGGCTGGCTGAATATAATCACTTTTTCCCTAAAAATCATGAGGGTAGGAATAGATCTGATCTGAAAATGAGCAGCTATACCCTGTTGTTCCTCAGTGTTTACCTTGGCAAACACTATATCCTCATGCTCCCCTGCGACCTTTTCATAGGTCGGCGCAAATGAACGACATGGCCCACACCAAGGTGCCCAGTAATCCACGATAACAAAATCATTCTTGGTTACTGTATCTTCAAAATTCTCTTCTGTGAGTTCTACTACTGCCACTGGATGCTCCATGTTGGACAAAATAAAGTGGGCAATTCTAGCAGAAAAAGTGCAGAAATTGATACTTCTCAGCAAATTTCAGCCACAACGCCGTGATTTTAGCAAAAAAAAGGGGAAGGAGTTTCCCCTTCCCCAATATCTTATCGCCTGGCTAGGTTAACCCAGTGCGGCAAATATGGCGTCGCGAATATCTTGGACTCCGCCAACACCCTCAATCTTATGGTATTTTGGCGAATTCTCTTCACCGCTTTCTGCCCATTTAGAATAGAAGTTGATAAGAGGAGCGGTTTGGTCGTGATACACCTTAAGACGCGCCTTCACCGTCTCTTCCTGGTCATCGTCACGCTGAATAAGATCTTCACCGGTCTCATCATCCTTACCCTCAACCTTAGGCGGATTAAAGGTTACGTGATAGGTGCGGCCTGAAGCCAGATGGACCCGACGACCTGACATACGCTTGATGATCTCCTCATCAGGCACGTTAATCTCAACCACTGCGTCAACTTCTACTCCAGCCTGTTGCAGCGCCTCAGCCTGGGGTATGGTGCGTGGAAAGCCATCAAACAGGAAGCCGTTAGCGCAATCATCTTCGGTAATGCGCTCTTTCACCATACCCATGATGATATCATCTGATACCAGGCCACCCTCATCCATAATTTTCTTGGCAGCAACACCTAGCTCACTCCCTGACTTCACATGGGCGCGCAGCATATCGCCGGTAGAAATCTGAGGGATGTTGTACTTGTCTTTAATGTAGTTAGCCTGGGTACCTTTGCCTGCTCCAGGACCACCTAGCAGTATTACTCTCATAATGGCGATTCCTCTTGGTTATTTACTGTGTATTTATAGTTGTGATCTATCGAGTCTGCCATATGCCCAACATCTAGACCAGCTAAGCCTATCGATACGTTTATTTATACAATCTATTACTTTTTTTGGATAATAGATTGAACTGTCCCAGAAACAGTATCCATGGTAACTTTCACAGCCAGCGAATGACTGAAAAAGCCATAAACCTTATAGTTGCACTGCCGCCCGAGGCCAAACCGATTAACCAGCATTTAAGTCTGGTCCGGGACAACCGTTATGACCAGTTTCCCCTGTATCGAAATGGCCATATCAACCTGGTTATTTCCGGTTATGGAGTGCAAAACTCGGCCGCCGCCGCCACCTGGCTACACCAGACCAATAACCGTAGAGCTGATGACATCTGGATCAACATAGGTATTGCTGGGCACCATAGCCATGATGTGGGGGCGCTCTTTCTGGCCAATATGATTGAAGATGTTACCACTGGAGAGAGCTGGACCCTGGAGACGGGAGCCGGACTCCCCTGCCCTGGTGCAAAGATTTACTCGCTGGCTGAACCTGACGGCGACTACAACCTGGATGGACTGGTGGAGATGGAGGCAGCCGGCTTTTACCGCTCTGCCCTGGAATGCACCACTCCTGATAGAATCTACTGTCTCAAGGTGGTCTCTGACAACAGGGACAACCCTACCGACAAAATAAATGGTAAGTATGTTTCACAGTTAATAAGAGAACACCTGTATCTGCTGGACGAACTGATAAGGATGGAGAGTAAACCATGACAACAAGCAACAGGACCATCCTGGTAACCGGTGCAAGTCGCGGGATTGGCAAGGCCATAACCCACAGGCTGTTGAGTGAGTCCTGCCAGGTAATCGGCGTCAGCCGCAACCCAGAAAACACCGAAACCAATGGCTTGAAACCAGTTTCGATTGATCTGTCGCAGATCGACATACTTCCTGAGCAGATCAGCAAGGTTCGTAAGAACAACCCGGAGATAGATGCCATCATCTGCAATGCCGGATATGGCAGCTTTGGTTCTCTGGAAGAGTTCTCTCCCCAGCAGATCCAGCAGATGATCAACCTGAATCTTACCAGCCAGATCCTGCTCATCCGGGAATTTCTTCCTCACCTCAAGGCCAAGGGTCATGGCGACATCATCCTAATGGGTTCAGAGGCGGCCCTAGCCGGCGGTAAGAAGGGTGTGGTCTACTGCGCCACCAAATTTGCTCTACGTGGAGCCGCTCAAGCCCTGCGGGATGAGTGTGCAACCAGCGGAGTTAGGGTAGGAATCATCAATCCCGGAATGGTGGATACGGAGTTCTTCTCCCAGACCTGGTTCAATCCCGGACCGGAACCGGATATGCATCTGATTGCAGAAGATGTGGCAGAGGCGGTGTGGCTAATGCTGTCGGCCAGAAATGGGGCCGCCATTGATGAGATCAATCTATCTCCCCAAAAGAGAGTGATAGAGTTTAAAAAAGAGAAGGCCTAGGTATAAGTCGTAAGTCGTGGCTCCTAACCAGCCAGCTCTATTACCACTATCCCATCCCCATCCATCTGCCAGCGCAGATCAAAGTCATACATACGAAAACCGTAGATACGCCCATCCTCCTGCGCATAGGCGGGACGAGGGTCCAACTCCAGGATCCTGGTTATCAACAGACGCAGTGCGTCACCATCCACCCTCTCTGCAAGCTGAGATTCAGCCAGCTCGGAAAAGCGCACTGCAACCTGCGCATCTGGCGGTGTGGGCGCAAAGCCTGCTATGGCATCGGGAATGCTCTCCACATATGGAAGATAGGGCTTAATGTCCAACACAGGTGTTCCATCCATAAGATCTGCGCCAGATAGTTCCAATGCCACACTCTCCCCTTCAGTTATCACCTGCTCTAATCTGACCACAGACAGACCGATTGGATTTGGACGAAACGGGGCGCGGCTGGCGAAAACCCCAACGCTGCGATTACCGCCTAGCCTGGGCGGTCGTACCCGAGGCTGCCACTGCTCGCGCATGGCCTGATGAAACACAAACTGCAGCCAGATGTGAGAATAGCCTTCAAGCTCTACCACCGCCTCTGGATTGTTGTAAGGTGGAACCAGTTCCAATCTGGCCTTTACCTCAGGAACCAGGCCAGGCTGACGCGGAATCCCGAACTTCTGTTTAAAGGGGGAATGGATAAAACCGATTGGTTCAAATTCAAATTTCATTCTTACGATTTGGGCCTGGAATTCCAAGAACTCTGTCCTTCAGGATTCTACCTTACCACCAAATCCCTTACGACTCCTTGCGGAAGCCGGCTCCTGCTGTACGGCAACACTTTGCTTCGTTCCCTTTGCATCTGTAGCATACGGCAGTATCGTTCTAACCTTTTTACCGAGGAAAATAACTAAGATGTTGAAACACGCTGTAGTCGTAGTCACTCCACTACAAGAGAACTGTTCACTAGTCTGGTGCGATAAAACCAATAAGGCCGCAGTAATAGACCCAGGCGGCGAAACAGAAAAGATCCTTGCCCTGATTGAACAGAAGGGAGTGGAGCTGGAGCGTGTCCTGATCACCCATACCCATTTCGATCATGTAGGTGCAGCAGCTGATCTGGCCGAGCAGTTCAACATACCAATTGAGGGCTCACACCAGGATGACGAATTCCTGGTAGAGGCCATGCCTCATCAGGGGGCCATGTTTGGTTATCGAGATATCCGCCCCTACACTCCTAACCGATATCTTAAGCAGGACGACAAGATCCAGATCGGTGAGGTTGAGTTGAATGTACACCACTGTCCAGGTCATACCCCGGGCCATATCGCCTTCTCCAACCTAGAAGCTAAGATCGCGTTTGTAGGTGATGTGATATTCCAGGGATCGGTAGGGCGAACCGATTTTGAAAGGGGCGACCAGGATGCTCTGATCAGATCTATTCGAGAGCAGTTACTACCCCTGGGGAATGATGTCACCTTCGTCCCCGGCCATGGTCCCAATTCGACTTTTGGAAAAGAGCGGCTAACAAACCCATTTCTACTTCAATAACAGCAAGCCGCAAAGGCTACCGCGTCCTCGGCAACTACTCCATGCGTTGCTCTACCTCCTGCGTCCATGCAGTCGTGCTATCGCTCCTTGCCTACATCCCTGTAGGCAAAGGCTACCGCGTCGTGCTATCGCTCCTTGCCTACATCCCTGTAGGCAAATAAACGCGAATCAGCGCAGATTAACTCAAAAACAGCAATTTTCCCCGGCGCAATGCCCATTGATTATTGCGCCCAACGGCGCTAAATACAGCATAATGTAAAGGGTTTTTCTAGCGTATAATCAATAAGTTACTTGTGTCACAAAGATACTTCAGTTCATATTCCTCACTCTTTTTGAAAAAAAAATTTGAAATAACGCTTTATTCCTACTATTTTACTTGGTATTGTGTTTATGACATTTATCATTTATTTGATATGGAGGTGCCAAATGGCCAAGATACGTAGAGCAATTAAAGTGTGGGGTGCGCAGATGGACGATGGTCGTATGGTGACCAACGATGATCCAGCTATCGTGTCGGTAACAATCCATCCAGATGGCCACGTTAGTACCCTTAATCCCCATGGCAAGGAAGAGACTGTAACTGGCACCTGGGCAACCTATAACCCACGCTTCAACTGAGCTGATTAAGCCCCTTCCCTAAGCCTAGGCCACTCACTACGGGTGGCCTTTGTCTAATTCTGAGAACTAAGATCTATTCTCCCCACAGGGTATGAAAAGCTTAATTATCCTCCCCTGGCGATGAACTCTGGATGCTCAATTACAGGAGCGTGACCACCCCCATCTGATTGACAATTGTCAATTTGATTAAAAATTTGATTATAATGACCCTCAAGTGCACAGCGGCCACCTAGAGCCGAAAGACACCAAGAAATTCGAGGAGAGTTCATGATCACTAATAAAACAGAATACGATGTCGGCCCTACCCAGATGAAAATGGCCGCCATCCCCCACGACATCCTGCTATTCAACCTAATTGGTAACCATATCCTGACCCAGGTAGTAGTGGGCGGCCTGGCCAATGTCTACCCGCTTCTAATGCTCGTACCGCCAGCGATCTCCTTCATACTGATCTGGTACATACTGTGGCGCGCTGGCAAATCCCCCGAATGGGACACCCCATTCGTACAGTGCCACTGGAGCATAGCGGCCAAGCGCACCCGGATATTCCTCATGATGCTCGGCGTTCTTGCGATAGCTACCACCTTCGCCACCATTGCCCACTTCTACATGGGAATGATGCAAGAAGCAGCCATAGCTCTGGTGATCGGCGGCGGCCTGCTTCCAGTGATGGTTACTATGTTTGTCTTGATCATGATGGAATCAGATGCCCTACATATGGCCAAGTTTAGAATGGCTCCCAAATGCCCAAACATTCTGAGTGAGAAGGACGCCATCCAACCAGCAGCGGAGAACCTTGCAGAGGTGGTCTGAGTTTAAATAATTTGGGGCAGACCAGGGTTTTCCACCCTTCTTCTTTTTAATCCTGGTCTACCCCATATTGTTTCATTCTTATTTCATTGCCCTAACTAGAACAATTGGGTTTTCTAAATCAAAATACTTACCGCCATCACCTTCAACCAGAGCCAAGATAACCTTAGGATCATCCAAAAGCTTTATATTTTTTATTCGCTGTTTCCCTTGTTTATCTGGGTCCGTTTTTTCCATAGTTGCTTGAATTTTCTTGGCCTCAGATGCTTGTTTAAAAGCCTCGACAGAAGGAAGCCAAAAAAGTATTTTATGCTTCTCTTTTTTTACCTTGCCCCAATAATAGAAGCCAGTTAATTCATCATCTGGTTTTGCCTGAACATTTAAATAAAGTCCATTGCTACCTTTCTTGATCTGGCAAGTAATAGACTCGAATTTAATATCATTATCCTTCTCTTCAATCCAAGCCAATTTCACAATGCCATTTGGTTCATCCATTACCTTTATCTTTACAAACTCACCTTCGCTTAACCATGTTCCATCCCAAGACTTAGATGAGGTATTGTAGTTTTCTGCGCCAACTGGATGTTTAGATACTACGTTTGAGCAACCTGATAAAAAAAGAAGGCTGCAGGCTGAAATGATGGTGATTATTTGTTTATTCATTATTGGTACTCGCATTTGGTGAATTGTATTTTCAAATGAGTCGACCCTATTGATTTGATCAATTCAGCTTTACTGCGTTGCACTGGGCCGCCTTGTTATCTGTTTTAGACCATTATTCATTATGATACCAGGCTATAAATAGCAATAATTGAGACTGCAATTATCACCATTAGCACTATTTTATTGAACACAATTGCTTCTTTAGGCGATGTTTTATTGGTTGTTGAATACTCTATGCTTTCATACTCAGATATTATTTCATTAGCACGATGCTGATCTTCATCGGCAACATGTACATGAGCAAAATCCCTGGCTGCAAGATCGCCAACAGCCCCTTGTAGATAAAAACCACCGACATGGGCAGCTATGTTATTAGATTCAAGTAAGCCTTTAATAATATGGGCTTCAGTAATATCACCAGCTTTATATATAATTTTCATTTTTGTATATTATATATCCACATAACTCCTAGCTCTGAGAAATGAAAAAGTGAAGGCTTTTATTTAACCGTGTTTTTTGACTTTCCGACAGAAGTTAATTAAAAGGTTGTCTTTATTAGAACAACGCAACAACATTTCAAATAACACCGTTGTTAGATTGCTGTTTGCTTATTTTAGATACCTGAAAAATAGAGGTGACCATATAAGTCCGGCAAATAACAGATACATACCACGGTTTGGGCTGAGCATAATGTCGAACCCGGCATAACCAGCAATTGGTAAGGCCATAATACCCAATAACATGATTGTTGCGATAGCCGCAGCATAGCAGGCGAATATGAACTTAATTAACCACAGCAAGCCTCTATTACCCTTGATTTGAATCTGCTCTTGAGCTTTTAGATACATACGCCCTTTCTCGCTAAATAGAACCCAGCTCGTTACTACCATATAGATTCCAGTCACTAAAAACCAAAATGCAAAAAACGTAATTTCAAAGTGGGGATACTGATATATGTCTAGAGCTTGGTAAACACCGAAGAAAAATAGCAGACCGGAACCAGCAAGAAAAACCCAAGCAGATCGGAGTGTTTGTATTTGTAATAGACTCAAAATCCTTGTCATGTTTTACCTTCTACAATCTAACGATAGTGTAAGGGGCCGAGCATTATCTGGTTCCCAACAACCGAAGAGTGCAATTTAACACACTTGTTAGCTGTGAGAAGTTTCAAAGTTATTAAGCAACAGGAATATTGACAAATCACCCATAATACCCCGATAAACAACCTCAGAATTAGTTATTTTTTGGCCAACAGCAGCGAGATAAGCGGCATAGCTAACATCTGGGACCTGCAGAACGCCTTCACAAAAATAATTTAGGCCCTCCTTTTCGCCGTATTCTTTTACCTTTAAGGATGATTGCACCATGGCAGGCTCAACGTTTGGATTATTCCACGCCCACTCCCACGAAAGATCAGAGGAGCTAAAGCTTCCAATAATTTGACCATCAGCTGAAATCACCACCTTCCCATTATCCTTTAAAAGAAACTTACCTGTTTCTTGGTCAAACCCCCACTCATCGTAATTAGCAAACCCATACTTTTTTTCGTATTCCTTCAGAGAGTTATTATAAATTTGAATAGCATCAGCCAAATACTCGTCTTGTTCCGGAGTAAGATCAAACGTTACAGGCTCTTTCTTTTTTCCGAATAAACTTCCAAACATTTCTTCCTCCTATTTTAGGGCTAACGTTTGATCGCTCTGGGCCGCATTGTTATGCGGCATGAATTTTGACCTTATGGACGCTGCTAAGTTTTATATGTTTTTTTGCCTGCCAGAGATCATAGGCATCTTGCATAGCTAACCAACTCTCAGGGCTGCGGCCGAGAGATTTTGAAAGACGAAGAGCCATTTCTGGACTAACGCCACTCTGCTTCTTCAAAACCCTGCTAAGGGTGGAGGCAGCAACATCAAGTTTTGCAGCTAAAAAGCGACAACTTAAATTAAAAGGCTCCATATAGGTAGCTTGTATAAATTCGCCAGGATGTGGTGGATTGTACATGGCCATTAGTGGTAATCCTCATAATTGACTATATAGGCGTTACCATCGGAGAACTCGAATGTGATACGCCAGTTAGCGTTTACAGTAATTGACCATAATCCCTTTAAGCTACCTTTAAGTTGGTGTAAGCGATAGCCGGGGATGTCAAGGTCTTCAATGTGATAAGCCGTTTCCAAAGCAATTAATTGCATCCTAAGCTTTTTTGCGTGTTTAGCCTGGATGCCTTTGGTGTTGCCAGAAAGATAGAAATTTTCTAGGCCCTTGTGCTTGAAGGACTTGATCATTTGGTGAGTGTAGCACGTTGCGCAACACAGTCAAGCCGCATAACATTTAAGTAGAAAGCAGTTTGCCCTCTAGTCCGACTATTTCCTCAGTTCAACAGGCATATTGCCTGCTATCTAAGTGCTTATGTTTGAATAGAAGGCAAGCTGCCCAAAATTAAACCTGCTGTTTGCCTGCTATCTGCAGTAAGGGAGGTGGGGGTATATAACACGCAACCTCCCTGTTTCGTTAATATTTTGCTAATTATTAAAACCTTAGTTTTTTTTAATTTGCCCATTGTTTTTGCCAGCTATTTACTAATATATCAATTCGGGGAATGTGCACTCTATCATCGGATGCCCGTGTTTGGCTTTCTAACGCATGGCTAACAGAACAATTGTTTAATGTCATATTTTGTGGGTATTTTTTGCACAAAAGGTGACATGAAATCCGGAATAGTATTTTCATCTATTCTAGGACGACTCAAAAATCTAGTGGCCATTCCGCAATTCACTCTTATTTAATATGAATGTGGTTTTTTGGTTCGGGCTCGCTTATATATTCCTCATGTAAAATTAGAGCTAATGGTTCTTCGACACCCCTTTCTTCACGAGAACATTCAAATGCTGTTTCGGCATCCTCAAATGCATAGCAATAATCATTGCCATCTGTATGGCACCATACCCTGTATTAAAGAACTTCATCCCAAACAAGACCGCCTCCGGCTTTTCAAGGACCGGAGAATCACCTGCCGTCGAAGGATCTTTAACTTTTGGGTACATTGTGATTCCCATTAAGTGCATAACAGTAAAGCATTACGGGATGGAGGGTTATATTCCCGCCCTACTCTTATCCTGCATTGATATCAGCAGCACTCTGCAGATCTACGCCTTTTATTCCTATTCACAACACCCTCTTCATACGGCTTTCACACTCGTAATTCTATGATTAAACGTTTATATTATACGCAGTTGTATTTCTGCGAGTTGTTATTCCCCCCAAGGTACTTAAGATTATATGCAAGAACTACCTGTTACTCCCTCTTCAGATCAGAGTGTTATCCGCACAAACCAGCACCCAATCACCTCTTTTCTGCAACGATTTATACAACCACTGAGGCAGTTTGTACTTTTTGCCGTTATCTGTATGACTCTGTTGCTGTTAAGCCGTACTGGCCTGACATTGTGGCAGGCTGAGCGCGTAGGCGCGGTTGATGGTTGGTGGCCTATCTTGGGTTACGGCATTCGCATTGATCTGGTGCTGATAAGTGTATTGGCTGGTATTCCTGCAGTATTAACCATCTTGCTGTCAGGTATTCCCCTATTAAATTCCATGTGGAATACCCTGTGCCGTATCTGGCTAACCCTTGGGCTCTGGTTGATTGTATTCATGGAGGCATCCACCGCTTCATTCATACTACAGTACGATCTGCGTCCCAATTACATATTTGCTGAGTACTTAATCTATCCGCGTGAAGTCTTTTCTATGCTCTGGAGTAATCATAGGGCAGAACTGGTATTGGCTGCGGCTGTTACCATTATCACCCTGTATAGTGGGTGGCGTATCTTCGGGCGTTACAGCAGCACCAAAGGTTCTCAACCTCGTTGGTATGAGCGGCCTATTATGGCAACTGTTCTGTTTGCTCTGGTGATATTGGTTTCTCGCTCCACCCTGCAGCATCGACCGATAAACCCTAGTTATACTGCATTTTCCAATGATCCATTGGTAAATGGGCTTACGCTAAATTCAACCTACTCCATGCTTTATTCTGTATACAGCATGAAGGATGAGGTTGGTTCGGCCAGTGTCTATCCGGTGCTGGATGATGATGTGGTGGTAGCAGAGATCCGCAAGGCTATGGGTATTCCACCAGAAGCATTTACCTCCAACACCCTTCCGACACTCCATCGTCAGATGCCGATCCAGAAACTGGATAGACCCAAAAATCTGGTTATCATCCTGGAAGAGAGTCTGGGTGCCCGCTATGTTGGCTCTCTCGGGGGATTGCCACTTACGCCGGAAATAGACAAGCTAGCGCAGCAGGGATGGTTATTTCAACGCATCTATTCAACCGGTACCCGTTCCGTCAGGGGGATTGAGGCGGTTGTCTCCGGTTATGTCCCCACCCCGGCACGTAGTGTCGTCAAGCTGCCAAAGTCGCAGCGTAACTTTTTTACCATAGCAGGGCTACTTAAAGACAAAGGGTATGACACCAGTTTTATCTACGGTGGAGAGTCCCATTTTGACAATATGAGCAGCTTTTTTCTTGGCAACGGATTTAATCGGGTTATTGATGAGCGCGATTATGAATCCCCTGTGTTCACCTCAAGCTGGGGGGTATCTGATGAGGACCTGCTTAACAAGGCGCATGAGACCTATGTGAAATTACATAAGCAGGGTAAGCCTTTTTTCAGCCTGGTCTTTAGCTCATCTAATCACGACCCTTTCGAATATCCCTCGGGACGGATCGAGCCCTATGACCAACCGTCCGGCACGGTACACAACGCAATAAAATATGCAGACTATGCCATCGGTAAGTTCTTCGATATGGCGAAGGGTTCAGGCTATTGGAAAGACACCCTGTTTTTGATTGTATCTGATCATGATGACCGGGTTGGTGGCTCTGACCTGGTGCCGATCGGTAACTTTCGGATAACTGGTTTGATCCTGGGGGATGGAGTTGAACCGATGAGTGACCAACGCATCGTAAGTCAGATAGATATGGCACCAACGCTGCTGTCATTGATGGGGATAGAGTCTGAACACCCCATGATCGGCTATGATCTTACCCGTCTCCCCATGGATTTTACCGGTCGCGCCATTATGCAGTTCGATCGTAATCAGGCCTTCATGAAGGGCGATAAAGTGGTCGTCCTGCAACCGAACAAGGAGCCTGTTCAGTTCCACTACGACATGGCAACGGATAAACAGAGCAGAGAAGATCTAAACAGGGATCTGGCTAGAGAGGCTACTGCTTATCCACTTTGGGGTAGCATGGCCTATAACAAGCTGCTGTATGGACTACCGAAAGCCAAGTAATATAAGCCATCAACAGTTTCCGGCTTCAGAACTCAAATCTTCCGCACCAACGTCAGACCATCGGCAACCGGCAGCATACTTATATCTACGCGTGTGTCTTCCAGAATTTTTCTGTTCAGTTCCTGCATGGCTGAGATGTTGGTAGGTGATATTCTCTCCCGCATCTTCTCATCCAGCCCATCCGGGTCGGCTACCGAGCCGAAGAGAAAAACATTATCCAACACTATCAATCCGCCCTGACGAATCAGTTGCAGTGACTTTTCATAATAGCCATCGTAGTTGACCTTATCTGCATCTATAAAAGCGAAATCAAAGCTACCTGCCTGATTTTCATTCAACAGATCATCTAGCGTATCTAAGGCCGGGGCTATACGTAGATCAATCTTGTGATTCACTTCTGCCATTTTCCAGAAACGTCTTGCGACATTGGTCCACTGCACATGGGAGTCACAGGCCACCACTACCCCGTCATTCGGCATAGCCAGCGCAACAGAGAGTGCGCTGTAGCCAGTATAGGTCCCAATCTCCAGGATCTTGCGCGCGTCCAGCATCTTTACCAACAGCGCCATGAACTGGCCCTGCTCGGGAGGTATCTGCATTATGGCGTTGGGGTCTTTGGCTGTCTCTTCCCGCAGCGCCTTTAATACCTCGTGTTCACGCAGGGATACAGAGAGCATGTATTCATACAGGCCGTTGGAGAGATGAATATCACTCTTTTGCATTGTTCTTCCACGCAATAAAGTTGTGTGCCAGTTTCCCCGTAAGAAGTTTAAGTTTCACTCTGCCGTTTTCCAATAGCATATAATTGACCGGCACCAGCAACAGGGTGATAAAGGTGGCAAACAGAACCCCGAAACCCAGAGATACAGCCATAGGGATGAGGAACTGGGCCTGGGTTGACTGCTCAAACAATAGCGGCATCAGGCCTATAAAAGTGGTAAGCGATGTGAGCATTACTGGTCGAAAACGCGCTGCTCCTGCCCTGAGTACAGCCTCTTTAATACCAAACTCCTGTTTTTTCTTGTTGATGTAATCCACCAGCACCAGGCTGTCATTTACTACGATTCCAACCAGCGCCATCATGCCAAGCAAACTTGGCATGGTGAGGTTTATACCCATGATCCAGTGTCCACCCAGGGCACCGATAGCGCCGAAGGGGATAACGGACATGACAATAAATGGCTGTGCATATGATTTGAATGGTATAGCCAGCAACGCATAGATCACAAACAGCACAATCAACAGGCCAAACATCATCGACTTTAATGACTGCTGCTGCTCCTCCGCCTCGCCAGCAAATTTATAATTGACCCCAGGATATTGCGCCATGATATCACGCAGATACTCGCCCAGATCTTTCTGGATAAGAGTCATGTTGGCCTTATCCTTGTTTATATCCGCTGTGACCTTAACCGTACGGTACCTGTTTATATGAATGATTGATGCCGGGCTTGTCCCGGGACTCATCTCTACTATTTGCCCCAGAGGAACGCTCTGCCCACTACTGCTGGTGATGCGCTGATCCGCAAGATTGAACACGGATTTCCTTTCTGATTCCGGATACCGCACCATCACCCTGATATCATCACGCCCACGCTGTATCCGCTGCACCTGATAACCAAAAAAGCCGTAGCGTATCTGATTCAGCACATCTGCACGGGTAAAACCCATGGCGTGAGCTTCAGGCTTTAGCTCAAGCTGCAGCTCCTCTTTACCATCCGAAAAGCTGTCTTCGATATCAAATATATCTGGATATTGATGCAGCCGCTCCTTCACCTTATCCGCTATCTCTGAGAGCGCGGAAAAGTCGTTACCCGAGAACTGTATATCTATCGGGTTCCTGCCATGTCCTATCTCTGCCCTAAAGGTAAGAGATTCAACCCCAGGCAAGACGCCGATCATCTTTCTCCACTCTCGTACCAGCTGGGAACTGGTTATCTGCGATTTGCGATCTTCCGGCGATACAATCTCAAACATCACCCGTCCGGTATTGGAGCCTGAGGCACCGGTGGTCGACTGAATATTCAGAATAAGATCGCCATCTTGGTCGTTCCGATATTTCTTTTTCAGAACAAAGGCTGCATTGGTGATTTTTTGAACGTAATTATCAGTCACCTCGAAAACAGTGCCAGCAGGCATAGTCATGTTGGCCCTGGCCAGTTCGCTCTGTACCCGCGGAAAGAAGGTAAACCTGGTATAACCGGTAATTACCAGCATTATCATGAGGAACAGGATGCCGGTAAACGCAACCAGGGTGCTCCATTTATTGGCCAGCACTATCCGCAAAAGCGGTTGATAGTACTTTAATACTGCTCGCTCAAAGCCGTCCGCAAACATGAGCTGAAAGCGCTCTAGTCTGCCCTTGCTATTTTTCTCTGAGCGCAGCTTTATATTTTTCAGGTGCGCCGGCAGTACAAACTTAGACTCGATCAATGAAAAGACAAGGATAGGGATAACCACAATCGGGATCTGGGCGAATAGTTGTCCGCGGGCACCCTCGACAAAGGCCAGGGGAAGAAATGCGGCGATAGTGGTTAGGATACCAAAGGTGACTGGAACGGCGACCTCTTTGGTTCCGTTGATTGCGGCATCCAGACCATTTTCAGAGTGGCGCAAGTGGGTGTATACGTTCTCACCAGTAACAATGGCGTCATCCACTACGATACCCAAAACCAGTAGAAAGGCGAACAGGCTTACCAGATTCAGAGTTATGCCAAAATAGGACATGGAGACGAACGCCCCCATAAAACTCACCGGGATACCAATGAATACCCAGAAGGCGATGTATGGACGCAGGAACAGCGTGAGCAGCAGCAGAACCAGAATGCCACCTTGAATTGCATTATTGGTGAGGGTCTGGAGACGCTTTTTTACAATCAAGGAACGATCGCGCCAGATTGTCATCTCCATCCCTACAGGTAGCTCTGACTGGCGCGAATTAACATAGGCCTTAACCTTGTCTGCAACATCTATCGCACTCTGATCACCTACTCGATAGACATCTACAAATGCGGCCATCTGACCGTTAAAACGGCTAAGCAGATCAGAATCCTCAAACCCATCAACCACACGGGCCAGATCCTTGACCTGCACCTGGCTTCCATTCGGTCGTGTCAGGACTACAATATTTTCAAACTGCTCTCGATGATAGGCCTTACCCTTGGATCGAATAAGGATCTCTCCACCCTCGGCCTTGATACTACCAGCGGATATATCCTGGGCGCTCTTGGCCATAGTGTCTGCCAATTGCTTAAGTGAGATGCCATACTGACGCAGGCTGTTCTCCGACACCTCAATGGCAATCTCATAGTTACGCACCGAATCCAGCTCAACCTGGGTTACTCCAGGGATACGCAGCAGATCATCGCGCACCTGCTCGGCCATGGTGCGTATCTCTTTCTCTAGATAAGGCCCGGCTATGGCTACGGAGATAACTTCGCGGCGTCTGGTTACCAGGGTTATGATCGGCTTTTCCGCTTCGACCGGAAAAGTGTTGATGGCATCAACGCGGCTCTTAATATCGGACAGCAGCTCTCTGGGATCGTAGCCAGAGTCAACCTCTATACTTATCAGCGCTGATCCCTCGGTGGAACTACTCGTTATCTCCTCAATACCTTCCAGGTCTTGTACCGCCTCCTCCACCAGGATGGCAACACTCTGTTCTGCATCCTCCGGGGTCGCGCCACGCAAGGAGATACTGACATTCACCTGCTCCGCATCTACAGTTGGGAACACCTCCAGTGGGATGCGTTCAGAGAGGGAAAACAGACCTACCACCAGCAGACTCACCATCAACAGGTTCGCCGCTACATGGTTACGCGCAAACCAAGCTATCATTTCTGCATGCCCTGTTTGCCTGGTCTGGCTTCAGGTGTACTATCCATCCCCGGCCTTGGCCCGCGCTGTTCGCTCGCCTTGTTACCAGACACCTTTTTTACCGGGGTACCACTACTAACCCGCCCAAGCGGCGTTAGTACCAGCTGCTCGCCTGCTGTTATCCCCTGCTTGATCAAGGCCTCTTTGCTATTTTGCCAGGCAATCTCTATATCTCTGCGTTCTAGCACCCCATTTTTGAACAGATAGACATAACTGCCTTGATAGATAGCTGAGTTAGGAATGACTATTGCGTCCTTGACGGTCTTACCCTCAATCTCTGCGGTCACGTACTGGCCAATCTTTAAGGGACGGCGGTCCTTATTGTGCTGTGAGTAGGGGGCATTTATCTGGGCGGTCATATAAAGCTGCTGGCTCTGTTCATCAATCGCTCCCGCCGTGCGCACCAGAACCGCCTGCCAGGACTGCGGCGTTTCACCCAGGCTATTTATTATCTTCGCCTTAGGTGGCCCCTTAGCGCTATCACTGCTGTTACTAAAATGTTCAGGTATATTAACGAACGGTAGTTCACTATTTTTGATCGGCAGATGGACCTCAACCAGATCGGTTGCGTATAAACTGGCCAGGCTGGTGTTGGCCGATACCACCTCTCCAATATCAACACTCTTGGTAAGGATACGCCCAGAGTAAGGTGCACGTATCTGGGTGCGTTCCACATCCAGTTTGGCTTTATTGAGTTTTGCCTGGGCTGCTCCAATCTGAGATTTAGCTGCGGCCAGTTGCGGTATATTCATGGCAAAATCAGAAGCAGCACTCTTTTTGCGCAGTGTTTTTCTGTCGTTGACTGCCTGATCAGCCAGCACCTGCTGCTCGGCATAGTTAACCTCGGCGTTTGCCAGCTCTGCTGCTGCTATAGCTACCTGAATCTCATAGTCGCGTGGGTCTATCTTGACCAGCACCTCTCCCTTCTCAAAAAAACCGCCATCACGAAAGTTGGGGCTTACCTCAATGATCTGACCAGATACCTGTGCAACAAGATTCCCCTGAGTACGCGGTTCTATGCGCCCGAAAGAACTAACAATCACCTGATACTCTTTTGGTCCAACCGTTATTGTATTCACGGCAATAACCGGGGTTGGTGGCATATGGCTCTTGTTTGCAGATGGCTTAAACAACCAGACTAGCAGTGCGATGAACGCAAAAAGCAGTAGTAAATATAGAGGAAGGTATTTTCGATAATCTAATTGTAATTGTGCAAGGTTCATATTTAATTGTGTTATTTCACACACCCATGGATCTGTCTGAATTTAGTATAGGTTGAATGATTAACACACACATTGATATTATGCAAAACAGTATACCAATGGACTTCTGTTATGGTGAGTGGTTCCTGGGGAATAGCAGGAAATCTTATGAATTGGTTATTGCTGTCGCCCTACCTGCCACCTACCAGGGTGACCGTTTCTTCGGTCCATTCTGCTCCACTTGGACCAGGACGCTCTAATTCATTCCAGAGCTCTGCGATCTGTTCATTGGATATTCCATTGTTATGGAGAAAACCAGTCTCTTTCTTGAGGGAACCGAGATATGACTCCTTGCCAACCATCTTGACCAGGGTCTTCACATTCATCTCTATGCCGTGGTCCTTCAACAGTAGATCCAACACCTCTTCAATGCTGTGAGATACCAACAGATCCCTGGCCAGCTTGCCGGTATCAACTACCATCTCGACACCCTGGCGTTTCACTATCTTCTGCATTACCAGGTGGATCTCTCCCTTGCGCTTACGCCACTCTTGAACTCCTTCTTTTGATTCTTCACAGGCAAGCTTTGGATACCTCATATTGAGATATTCCAATTGATCAGCACACTCCTCTAACGCCTCAATAAGATTATTATTTTTTTCAATCTCGCTCATCCACCACCCCAGAATATCGCCAATAAATATACCTAGCCAGTTAGTTAGCGGCAGATAGCAATATTCCTTTAACAGCAGTAGTAGTGATTTACGCGGTGCGATTTTCCCGGTGCAGACGAATATTCAACATCCTGATTGTTGCACTCATGGCGGCAAATACCTGATTGGAGTGGACGCCCCTGGTCTTTAAAGTGCCGGATTCATCCCACCAGGTGATGGTACACTCCGTTAGTGCGTCGGTCTTTCCACCTTTGGGAATACGCACCTCGTAATCTAACAGGTGTGGTACCTGCACATCCTGTTCTTTTAGAACCTTTTTTATGGCATCCATAAAGGCATCAAAGCCACCATTGCCTATACCTGCAGATAGGCGGATCTTATCATTGATCTGCACCTTGATACTGCAGGTTGATTCAAGCTGCAGACCACTGGTCACAGAGCAGTTCAAGAGCTTGATATGGTCATAGTCCCGGCTCTCCAGCACCTCTGCGATGATGAATGGCAGGTCCTCAGAGGTGATACTCTTTTTAGAATCACCCAGCTCTACAACCCGATTTAACACCTTTTTCAAGTTTTCATCTGACAGGGAGATATCCATGCTCTCCAGGTTCTTCTGCAGAGAGGCCTTGCCGCTCATCTTGCCCAGGGCATAACTGCGACGGCGGGCAAAACGCTCCGGCGAGAGACGGGTTTCGTAGAGACCACCTTTTTTGTCTCCATCGGCATGAATGCCGCTGGTCTGGGTAAACACATCGGCACCGACGATGGGCGCATTATCGGCAATACGTTTTCCGGAGAAGTTTTCTACTAGTTGGCTAAGCCGGACTATATGGGTCTCATCAATGGAGAGTTCTATGCCCATAACATCTCGTAGGGCGACCGCCACCTCAGGCAGGGATGCGTTCCCCGCCCGCTCCCCCAGGCAGTTGACGGTGCAGTGGATAGAGCTAACCCCGGCCTTTACCGCCATCAGTGAGTTGGCTGTAGCCAATCCGTAATCATTATGCGGGTGGAAATCAAAGGTGGCCTGGGGAAACCTGGTCTGCATATCGGTTAGGCTTGCGTACACCTTCTCTGGTGTTAGCACCCCCAGAGTATCTGGCAACATATAGTGACAGATATCCTGATCGGACAACCCTTCCATCATGGCATAGACATACTCAGGACTATCGGCGTAACCGTTAGACCAGTCTTCCAGATACACATTTACCGCCAGCCCCTGCTCCTTGGCATAGGCGATTGTCTGTTTGATATCCACCAGGTGCTGATCCAGGGTCTTGCGCAACTGATCTTCACAATGTTTTTTGCTGCCCTTGGTAAGCAGGTTAATCACCTTGCCGCCGGCATCTGAAATCCAGTCGACGCTCACCTTGTGATCAACAAAACCCAGTACCTCAACTCTATCTTCCACCCCCTTGGTTTTAGCCCAATCCAGAATGGCCGCAACCGCCTCTTTTTCTCCCTCGGAGATACGGGCGGAGGCTACCTCAATACGGTCAACCTTGAGCTGTTCCAACAGGGCCTTAGCGATATTCAACTTCTCGGCAGGCGAAAATGAGACCCCCTGGGTCTGCTCACCATCCCGCAGGGTGGTATCGACTATTTTCACTGTTCTCTGCTCTGTACTCATTGTTTATCTACCAATGTATTTTGCATAAATCTCTTCACTACAGCGCCATCAGCTTCCAGCAGTGTGCATCTGGTCTCTTTGTCCATCAGACCACGAAGCGATAATGGAGGTTCTGCCTCTATACCAATCGCCTCTTTTACCGCATCACCAAACTTTGCTGGGTGGGCTGTAGCCAAACAAACAGTCCCGGGGATACCATCGGCTGCCTTAACCCCCACTGCGGTGTGCGGGTCCAGAATGTATTTGCTGTATCTATAAGTGATACGAATCTGATCCAGGGTCTCGGTCTCACCCACCGCCTTAGCCTGAAACAGCTTACGCACCCGCTCCTGCTTATCCTCTGACACCTCCAGCCTGCCCTCCTGGGCCATGTTATCCATGAGCTCACGTACCTTGGCAGGATCCTCATCCATCAGATAATAGAGATAACGCTCAAAGTTGGACGATATCTGAATATCCATGGACGGGCTTCTGGTGTGATGCACCTGTTGTGCCGCATAGATGCCACTGTTTACAAAACGGGTGAGAATATCGTTGCGGTTGGTGGCCAATATCAGCTTCTCCACCGGCAGTCCCATACGCATAGCGATATAACCGGCGAATATGTCACCGAAGTTTCCAGTTGGTACCGAAAAGGTGAGACGCCTATTCGGGTTGGCCTCTGTCACCCTGCCCCAGGCGTAAAAGTAGTATACAACCTGGGCCAGGATACGCGCCCAATTGATGGAGTTAACCGCACCCAGGCTGTACTCCTCTTTAAACTCCAGGTCGTTAAACAGCTGTTTAACAATACTCTGACCATCATCAAAGGTACCTTTGATAGCGATATTGTGTACATTCTCATCCAGCACAGTGGTCATCTGCCGCTCTTGAATGGGGGAGACCCGCTGGTGTGGATGCAGGATAAAGATATCGATACGTTTCTGACCACGCACCCCTGATATAGCAGCCGAACCTGTATCACCAGATGTTGCGCCCAGGATATTCAGACGCCCTCCGCTGCGCTCCAGTAGAAACTCAAACAGGTTGCCAAGGAACTGTAGGGCCACATCCTTAAATGCGGCGGTGGGACCGTGGAACAGCTCCAGGATGTGCATATCCCCTATAGGAACAATGGGGGTGATCTCTTTGTGGCTAAAGCTGGCATATGACTTCTCTACCAGTCCGGCCAACTCCTCGCGGCTCATGTCGTCACCCACAAAGGGCAACATCACCTCAACGGCAAGTTCCTGGAACGAAAGTTGCCCCCACTGCTTTAGGGTCTCAGCATCAACGGTGGGAATATTCTCAGGCAGCAGCAGGCCACCATCTGTGGCCAGACCCATCATTACGGCCTGGGAAAAACTGATCGGTTCTACACCGCCTCTGGTACTGATGTAACGCATCTGATTCAGGTCCTCACCCTTATGTTCTTAATAAGTTTTGGAGTATATCAGTTATTGCGGGAAGGTTGATGCATCAACCAATCAGTCACTGCCTCTTGCGCGGTTTTTGTCTGCGGGAGGTCGGTCTCTGGCTCTTTTTCGGTGCCGTGCGTTTTACGGTTCTATTTTGTTTCATCCCCGGCTTATATCTCTCTTTGCCGCTGCTGCCGCCCGGTTGAAACGAAGGAACCAGGTGTTTCTTACCATTACCGATCAGATCGGCCCGCCCCATGCTTTTCAGGGCCTCCCGCAACAGTGGCCAATTCTCCGGATCATGGTAGCGTAGGAAGGCCTTGTGCAGCCGGCGCTGGCGTATACCGCGCACTACAGTAACTCCCTCTGATCCCCGTCTTATCTTTTTGAGTGGGCTGCGTCCGGTGTGGTACATGGCCGAAGCCAGGGCAAGGGGGGTAGGCAGAAACGCCTGCACCTGGTCCGGGCGAAAATCGTTGCGCTTTAACCAGAGGGCAAGATTCAGCATATCCTCATCCCTGGTGCCAGGGTGGGCAGCTATGAAATAGGGTATCAGGTACTGCTCTTTCCCTGCCTCTTTAGAGTACTTATCAAAAAGCATCTTGAACTTGTCATAGACACCGATCCCTGGTTTCATCATCAAATCCAATGGACCACTCTCGGTATGCTCAGGCGCAATCTTGAGATAACCCCCAACATGGTTGGTCACCAGCTCCTTGATATATTCAGGATCGCGCAGAGCCAGGTCATAACGTAGACCAGATGCAATCAGTACCCGCTTGATTCCAGGCAATTTGCGGGCGCGCCGGTATAACCTGATCAGGGATTTGTGATCAGTACTCATATATTTGCAGATATCTGGATAAACACATGAGAGCCTGCGACAGGAGGACTCCACCTTTGGATCGCGGCAGCGCAGGTTATACATATTGGCGGTAGGGCCACCCAGATCGGAGATAGTGCCGGTGAAGCCGGGAACCGTGTCACGGATGGCCTCAACCTCCCTTATCACCGACTCCTCCGAGCGGTTCTGCACAATACGCCCCTCATGCTCGGTAATGGAGCAGAAGCTGCAGCCGCCAAAGCAGCCACGCATGATGTTGATAGAAAAACGGATCATCTCCCAGGCCGGGTTCTTGGCATCACCGTAGGCTGGGTGCGGCTGGCGGGTGTATGGCAGTTCATAGATTCGATCCAGCTCTTTGGTCTCCAGTGGAATAGGTGGCGGATTGAGCCAGACATCCCGTTTACCATGACGCTGCACCAGGTGGCGGGCATTGCCCGGGTTGGTCTCCAGGTGAAACACCCGGGATGCATGGGCATAAACCAGATCGTCACTCACCACCTGGTCATAGGAGGGCAGCCGCACCACAAAGCTGGAGCGGGCAATATCCTTGGGGCTATGCTCAAAGCCAACTAGCTGAGAAACCCTCTGCTCATTCGGGCTGGTGGCGTCTATCTCCAAAAACTCCTCTGGCAGATCGGTACACATAAACCCGGTACCACGTACGTCTCTGATTTCAGAAATGTTCTCACCAGCGGCCAATCTATGGGCAACCTCAACCAAGGCCCGTTCGGCATTGCCATATATCAGCATATCCGCCTTAGAATCGGGTAGGATGGAGCGACGCACCTTATCCGACCAGTAGTCATAGTGCGCGATACGCCGCAGGCTGGCCTCGATACCTCCGACGATTATCGGCACACCCTTGTAGGCCTCGCGCGCCCTCTGGGCATAGACCACCACAGATCGATCCGGGCGCTTACCGCCCTCCCCGCCAGGGGTGTAGGCATCGTTAGAGCGTATGCGTCGGTCAGAGGTGTAGCGATTCACCATAGAATCCATATTGCCGGAGGTGATACCAAATAACAGATTTGGCCTGCCCAGAGCCCGGAACGGTTCGGCCGATTTCCAGTCCGGCTGGGCGATAATCCCGACCCTGAACCCCTGGGCCTCCAGCAGCCGCCCTATCAGGGCCATACCGAAACTGGGATGATCTACATAGGCGTCGCCGGTAACGATGATGATATCGCAGCTATCCCACCCAAGGTCATCCATCTCCTCCCGCGACATGGGCAGAACTGGCGCCACACCAAAACGTTCGGCCCAATATTTACGGTAGGAAAACAGGTTCTTGGCAGACTGCATACGCTTATACGAGGAATATTATTCCCATGATAATTAAGGATTAATGGTGTAAATCTTCATAGGCAACCATGCATTAATTTATATAACACACCCCAGCAAGGCGAACTAAAGTTATCCTATAAACTGCCGATAGATCGCTTGATAGGGGGAAAATAGTGGTTATACCTGTTATTTGAACTATCTTTGGATTAATGACCTATCTTACATGGATTGATACAAAAAAAACCGAACCTGATTACTGGAGAGCTAAAGATGGCAAATTTTATTCAGTCAGTTGATGACAGAACACAGCTAGCTGGGACCAATAGACTTGAGGTTCTTCTCTTCAGTCTGGGAAAAGACAAAACTACGGCTCGTGATGAAGTCTTTGGCATAAACGTGTTCAAGGTGAGGGAGGTCATGCATGTTCCCGAGATAACTCATGCCCCGGATATGCCAGATAGCGTAGAGGGCATGGTTAGCCTGCGTGGCTCTATGGTACCTGTGATAAACCTGCAGAAGTTCTGCGGTGTAGAAGCAGATGATAAACCCAAGATTCTTATGATCACTGAGTACAACAAAAATGTTCAAGGCTTTCTTGTACACTCTGTAGACAACATAGAAAGACTTGATTGGGATGAGGTAAAGGCACCTCCCCCAATGCTGGCTAGCCGTCTGGGTGGACTGGTTACTGCAGTTGCAGAACTGGAGAACAAAAAACTTGTGATGATCATGGACGTTGAGAAGGTGCTAGCTGATACCGCAGCCCTCTATGATGAAGAGACCCTTTACGACGGCATAAAGAAACATGAAAAAAGCGAGGGACTCACCGTCCTGTTTGCTGATGACTCTATAGTTGCAAGAGATCAGATTACAAAAACTCTAGAACATATGGGCTTCAACTATATAGTGACAAAAAATGGAGCAGAGGCCTGGAAGGCGTTGAAAGAGATTGCTGATAAAGCCGAAACCACCGGACGCAACATAACTGAGTATCTCAACATAATACTCACCGATGTTGAGATGCCAGAGATGGATGGATATGTACTCACTCGTAAAGTCAAAGCAGATCAGCGTTTCAAAGATCTTCCGGTTATCATGCACTCTTCTCTCACAGCAGAGGCAAACCAGGCTCTCGGTAAAGGCGTTGGCGCAGATGCCTATGTGCCAAAATTCAAGCCCTTAGAACTCTCCGCTACCCTGGAAAAGATGGTCAACAAACAACAGTAATCGATGCAATTGGTTGTATACAGATGTAATGTCATTAGCCAGCGCGGCTGCAAGGAGTAACCACAATTGGCTTACACAAGTGAACATTTATCAAGGGCAGAAACAGATACCAGCAACAGACTAGAGTTGCTGCTGTTCCACCTAGGTGGCAAACAGCGATTTGGTATAAACGTACTAAAGATGCAGGAGGTCATTCCATGCCCTGCGCTTACGCAGGTCCCGCAAGCTCATTCAACAGTCATAGGTATTGCCCATTTGCGAGGCACCACCCTGTCAATTATTGACCTATCGGCTGCTATTGGAAACAGGCCTCTGCCTCATGATGAACATAACCTCACCATAATCGCCGAATTTAACCGCCGGATTCAGGGATTCCTTGTTAGCAGCATAGACAAGATAGTAGTTAAAGAGTGGAGTGATGTGTACCCACCACCGAGGGGAACCACCACCAATAGTTATCTGTCTGGCGTAATAGATATAGATGGTGATCTTGTAGAGATATTGGATATCGAACGTATAATTGTGGAAGTTCTACATATAGACCCTAATCTTGACTCTATCAAAGAGTTTGACTTCAGTAAGTACATTTCAAGCGACCAAGCAGTACTTATCGTAGATGACTCGAATGTAGCCTTGAAGCAGACATCCCGCACACTCGACAAAATAAACATCCCGCACATCACTGCAAAAGACGGCCGTGAGGCCATGGACCTGCTGAACAAATACATATCCAAGCCCAACACTAAAATCACTGACACCATTCCGATGGTAATATCCGATATTGAAATGCCCGAGATGGATGGGTATACCTTGGTCTCAAAGATCAGAAATACTCCAGAAATGAAGGATATCTATATACTGCTCCATACCTCCCTGAATGGAAGCATAAACGTTGAAAAAGCTAAAAGAAGCGGCGCGAATGACATTTTGGAAAAATTTGTCCCTGAAGAGCTTGTAGCGGCAGTAAAAAGAGGGTTACAGGAGATGCAAAACCAAGAAAAACCGAACTAGTATAATTTGCTGCTCCACCGTTTCTTTGGCACAACCCCTTATAGTCACATAACATTTTATGCATAATAAGCAGCTGTATTACATGCTTATGTGCTTTGTCCCTATTTTCAGATGCTTAATAGAGAGCTGTTTATGATGACCAATTTTAAATTCCTGTTTTGTCTTATTACTCTGCTTAATTTTAGCGCTGCTAACGCTGCAGAACAGACTGTGTTTAAGATAGATGACGATGTTACAGAAGCACTAAAACTAGCCCCTAATCTAGACAACGGCAGAAAGGTATTTAAGACATGCGCCCTGTGCCACAGCCCTGAAGGCTGGGGCACCAAAGACGGGCATACTCCTGAGATTGCAGGACAGCACAGCAGCGTAATAATCAAACAACTCACCGATATTAGACAGGGAAACAGGGATAATCCGACCATGCTCCCTTTTACCAACCCTGACGTAATAGACAAACAGGATATTGCCGACGTTGCTGCCTACGTAGCACAGTTGAAGATGTCGCCAGAAAACCTCACAGGGCCTGGAGATGATCTAGAACTGGGCGCAAAGATATATGCCAAAGAGTGCGCCGAATGCCATGGCAAAAATGGAGAAGGTGACGCAAAAGAGTTCTATCCCAGTATCCATGCTCAAAACTATAACTATCTCCTTAGACAGTTACTCTGGATAAAGAGTGGTAAGCGAAGGAATGCAAATAGAAACATGGTAAAACAGCTGCAGAGATTTTCCGATCAGGAATTACGCGCAGTAATTGACTACTCCTCCAGACTGACTCCGGACCGATCCAAACTGGCCAAACCCGGATGGAAAAACCCTGATTTCCCTGACGATTTTGTATTTTCACCTAGATATCAAGAAAAGTCCCAAATGAAGGAATAAGATTAAGAGTTGATAAATATTGCGTCAGCAAATAGACGTATAGCCCTATTAGATATGCCTGGGAAACGCTGACCCAAACAAGCTTGAATCTTCCATAGGCAACAAGGTAATCTTGTCTCGGTCTTTATCAACAATAACAATAATCTAAAAGACCTGTGATATTTTTACCAAGCTACGTGAGGAGAAGATATGGTTGGCAACAAAATAAAAACAGACGGCACTTCCACCAAAAAGATGTCGTTGATTGCCGTAGCTATATTTCTGCTTGGCTTGGGCTTCTCAAGCCTGTTCGGCATCGTGATGGAAAGTACTAACAGCACTGAGTTTTGCATCAGCTGCCACAGCATGCAATGGAACTACGAACAACTTAGGGAAACCGTACATTGGCAGAGCGGCTCAGGAGTACATGCAGGCTGTGCTGATTGTCACGTACCCAAGGAGTTCTGGCCCAAGATGAGGGCCAAGATCATCGCCGCCAAGGATGTATGGCATGAGATTATAGGCACCATCGACACCCCAGAGAAATACGAGGCACGCCGCTGGGAGATGGCCAGCAGAGTCTGGAAACAGATGAAAGAGACCGATTCCAGAGAGTGCAGAAACTGCCACTCTTTTGATCACATGGATCTCAGCGAACAGAGCCGTTCCGCCAGAAAAAAACACGATAGCGCCACGGATGATGGTGATACCTGCATAGATTGCCACAAGGGTATAGCGCACGAGGAACCGGATGAACCAGATCATCCCGTGGACGATAGCGCATCGGCAGAAACTACTGGAGGGAAATAGTTATGGATAGCAGAGATAAGCGGTCCTACATGATTTCTTGGACAGTGCTTTTTCTGTCCCTATTTTTTCTCCTACCCAGCTACAGCTTCTCTTCAGAGTCGGTTGAACAGTTAAACTTGCAACTACGTGAAGCCTCAACCGTTGATGACACAGAAGAGGTACAGAGGCTCCTGAAAAAAGGGGCAGATGTGAACGGTGGCAATAAATTTGGCGTCACACCTTTAATGCGCGCAGTACAAGGTGGTGGCTGGGAGACTGCAGCCCTGCTCCTATCTAACGGAGCAGATGTAAACGCCAGAACCACTGCTGGCTGCACAGCCCTCACCATAGCCGCAGAAAATAACCACGCACCCATATCCGCCATGTTGGTGGAGATGGGCGCGGATGTAACCAACAAAACGAGATCAGGTTGGGACGCGCTGCTGATAGCATCCCGCCTGGGCAATGACCTTATAGTGAAGCAGCTTCTTTCATTTAAGGCCAGCGCAGACACCAGTGACCGACATGGCGATACCGCCCTGACATCAGCCGCCATGAAGGGACATACTGAAGTGGTAAAAACCCTGTTAAAACATGGCATTGACCCTAATCAGAAAAACAGCGAAGGTATCACGGCCCTGATTCATGCCGTGAACCAGGGGCATGCTGAAATCGTAGAGCTGATGCTGAATAATGGCGCCGATATCGGGGCAAAGACCTCCGAGGGTGGCACCGCCCTTATATGGGCCGCGGAAAAAGGTGCTAGTGAAATCGTAGAGATCCTGCTAAAAAAAGGCGCAAAACCAAATACTCAGGATAAAGACGGTATCACTGCTCTTATGGAAGCGGCAACAGGCGGGCATGCTGATACACTGTCGCTGCTGTTAAAACATGGAGCGGACATCTCCATCAAGGATAACAGAGGCAAAACAGCCATCGATTATGCACAAAAGAAAAAACAGCAAAAGATCGTAGACATTCTCAGCAAGCACTAATCCAACACAAAAAAAAGCCCGTACATGGTACGGGCAAATGGACGTGACTAATTCGTTTTACTCAGCTACTCCAAATAACAAACCCTGTTAAAAATAGCGGCACTTCCTTGTGCTGCAAATCCCCCCAATCTAGGGGGCATGGGGAAGCCTTAACCGAAAATATCGGCAGTAATATTGTTGTACCAGCTATAGGCATACTCCACTTCACGACGTCTTGCTTCGGCTGATGCATCCATTGGGGTCAAGCCACCCGCACCCTTAACCGGAGCGATCAGGTCCTCAGCTTCATTCAGACGATAGACTGCCGCTACAGAGATACCGTAATCCTTACCAACGATGCTGTAGCAGGTGTTGACATAGGATGGAGTCCCACCGTCCGCCTTACCAGCTAGCATTCCAACAACCGCAGCTGCACAGACCTTAGCCTGTGAGTTTGCAGAATACCCAGACTTAGGCATCTTGCTGGCTACACTGGCGTCACCGATGACGTGAATATTCTTCTGCTTGGTAGACTCAAAGGTCTTCTTGTTAACCGGACACCAGTCACCTTCGGTAACACCGGCCATGAAGGCAACCTTACCTGCCTTCTGAGCGGGTATGACGTTGATAACGTCACCCTTAACGGTATTGAGTGAACCCGTGGTAACGGTCATAGCTGCCGCATCAACCTCTGCAACACCATTCACCTCAGTCTCAGTAGTGCCGTGCCACTC
>JBNKJS010000018.1:0-39240 GCA_050291365.1 Sedimenticolaceae bacterium
GGGCAACGATGATGCCGGACATGGAGAGCATAGAGGTGGCAGCAATGGCTATACCATAGAGACCAGCCAGTTCGTAAGTGCCCCAGATAGCAGCACAGATAACCAGTACTGGTGCGGCGGTGGACTTCATGGAGATGCCCAGGCCGGCGATTACGTTAGTGCCGTCACCGGTGGTGGAGGCCTCAGCGATGTAGCGTACAGGCTTGAACTCGGTTGAGGTGTAGTACTCGGTGATAACCACCATGGCTGCTGTCAGGCCCAGACCAATTAGGGCGCAGAGGAACAGGGCCATAGCAGGATTAGCAACCCCGTCGATGGTTACAGCGCCCATCATCATGTCGGTGACGAAGTAGTAAGCCACGGCAGAGATTGCGCCAGCTACGGCCAGACCCTTGTACAGGGCAGGCATTACATTGGTTGCGCCGTCATGGGTCTTTACAAAGAAAGTGCCGATGATAGAGGCGATGATTGAAACACCACCCAGAACCAGGGGATAGGTAATAGCGGTTGCGCCAGCGCTGGTGAGTAGTAGACCGCCCAGTAGCATGGTGGCAACTACGGTAACGGCGTAGGTCTCAAAAAGGTCAGCGGCCATACCGGCGCAGTCACCCACGTTATCACCAACGTTGTCAGCAATAACGGCCGGGTTACGGGGGTCATCCTCGGGGATTCCAGCCTCAACCTTGCCTACGATGTCAGCGCCTACATCCGCACCTTTGGTGAAGATGCCGCCACCCAGTCGGGCGAAGATAGAGATCAGAGAGCCACCAAATGCCAGCCCAACCAGGGCATGCAATGCCTCCTGGTCGCTAACGCCTGCCATATTAAGTGCGACATAGTAGCCAGCAACGCCGAGCAGACCCAGTCCTACCACCAGCATGCCAGTGATGGCACCGCCGCGGAATGCAACCTGTAGAGCGGCGTTGATGCCGTTATTAGCGGCCTCTGCGGTGCGTAGGTTGGAGCGAACAGAGATGTTCATGCCGATGTAACCGGCGGCACCGGAAAGGATGGCGCCTAAGGCAAAGCCAATTGCGGTGGTAGCACCCAGGGTAAAAAATATGACAACGAGCAGGATAGCTCCGACGACGCCGATGGCGGTGTATTGTCGGTTCAGATAGGCGCTGGCACCTTCCTGGATTGCGCCGGCAATCTCTTTCATCCGGTCGTTGCCTTCCGGCTGGGCCAGGATCCATTTTACGGAAACAATTCCGTATAGCACGGCTGCCAAGGCGCAGGCCAAGGCAAATATTAGTTCGGGTAACATTATTTCTTCTCCTAAGTGTTTGTATTATAAGAGTTATTGCTATTGATTTAGTGTGTTTTCGATAATTTATCTTTTATATAAATTTAGCCAGGAATCACTCGTGGATTCCCGTTTGAATATTTATGTAAACTCCCATCTCAATGTTCAGCTATGTAGTTGTTTTTTCCTTGTAACTCTTTGAATTAAAGGGTTAATTCGCTACATAGAAACGGTTGGATAACCCCCCGTATTTTCTCTCCCCTGATCGCTACGGCTCAAAATTATCTGCTAATTTCCTAGGTACCACAACATTTTTCAGGGTCACGTAATCAGGTAACCCATTCTTGTATGGCGGGTAATCTTCACCCTGGATCAACGGTAGCAGATAGTCTCGTCCGGCCTGGGTTATGCCAAAGCCGTCCTCGGTTATATATTCCGCCGGCATCATCTTCTCCACATTTGCTACCTTGGATAGGTCTGCCTCCTGTATCTCCCATTGATATGGATTGTCGGAGGTGCGGATAATGGCTGGCATGATGGCGTTTTTACCCTCCAGAGCCAGTTCTACTGCCGCCTTACCCAGGGCGTAGGCCTGCTCCACATCGGTCTTGGAGGCCAGGTGCCGGGCTGCACGTTGGAGATAATCGGCCACACTCCAATGGAATTTGTAGCCTAGATTCTCTTTGATCATGTTGGCCACCACCGGCGCGGCTCCTCCAAGCTGGGCATGGCCAAAGGCGTCTCTGGTGCCCTGCTCCGCCAGGAAGCGCCCATCGGGCCAGTGAGCCCCCTCTGATACAACTACTATCACATAGCCGTGGCTCTCCACCTTCTCTTTGCAGTTGGCGAGGAAGGCCTCCTGGTTGAACTCCACCTCAGGGAACAGGATTAGTATGGGTATGTCGTTGTCGGCATCTGCAGCTAGACCGCCCGCAGCAGCAATCCATCCAGCGTGACGACCCATCACCTCCAATACGAACACCTTGGTGGATGTCTTGGCCATGGAGCGCACGTCATAGCTAGCCTCACGGGTGGATACGGCGATATATTTTGCCACCGAGCCGAAACCTGGGCAGTTGTCGGTTATGGGCAGATCGTTGTCTACGGTCTTGGGTACGTGAATGGCCTGGATCGGATAGCCCATTGTTTCAGAAAGCTGGGATACCTTGTGACAGGTATCGGCCGAGTCGCCGCCGCCGTTGTAAAAAAAGTAGCCGATGTTGTGGGCTTTGAACACCTCTATTAGGCGCTCATATTCGCGTCTGTTTTCTTCCAGGCCCTTTAGCTTAAAGCGGCAGGAGCCGAAGGCGCCGGAGGGGGTGTGGCGTAGGGCGGCAATAGTTGCATCGCTCTCTTCGCTGGTATCTATTAACTCTTCAGTTAGGGCGCCAATGATGCCGTTTTTCCCTGCAAACACCTTTCCAAGCAGACCGCTGTTTTTACGTGCGGTCTCAATAACACCACAGGCAGACGCGTTTATAACGGCGGTCACTCCTCCGGACTGGGCGTAAAATGCGTTCTTGATACTCATTTGTGCTCCCTTTTATACATGATTATTGATAGAGGAGATTGTAGTACGCCCAGCTAAATATCTCCCTCTCAAAATCATTACGCTTCTGCAGAGAGCCAATTACGATCCCTATTTCGTTGTCTGTGATGTATGAGATTTTCGACATATTTTTATATTCTTTATCTGCTTAAGGCCTTTTCAAATTCACAGTTCGCCACACTGCCGCATTGACTTTGATGGAATTATCGGATAACTCTATCTGAGGTTTGTTGGTGCGACAAATGTAAAACTTAGATAACCCTATGAGTTTTAGTAATTGTGCCCTAAAAACAGCAAGTTAACTGGATTAAAAAGATAAAAATGATATTTCTCACGTCCGTGGCCACTGCAATCAAGCCGGAATAAGCCAATGAGTCGACAGGAATAACACTAATTGTGGAAATAGGTTGGAAAATACAATGAGAATGGTGCTCCTTGGCCCGCCTGGATCTGATAAAGGCGAGTTTGCCGTCAAGTTGGCTGAAAAATATGGTCTTGTTCTGCTCACTGTGGCTGACATGTTGTCTGATGCCGCGGAAAAGCGACTAGATGTGGGAGTTCAGGCCCAGGCATATCTGGAACATGGGCAGTATGTGCCAGATGAGCTGCTGCTTGAGGTGATTCGCGATCGTATGTCTCAAGCCGACGTAAAGTCTGGTTTTATTCTAGTAGGTTTTCCACGCACTACTGCCCAGGCCGATAGTCTGGACGAAATGCTGGGTGCATGCGCCATGTCTCTCGATCTCGCAGTCCATTTGAATGTGGAAGATGAGACCCTTTTGGAACGACTTGAAGGGCGTCGTACCTGCATATCCTGCGGAATAAGATATAACGTCTTCACTAATCCTCCCATGGTGCATGGGGTATGCGACATGTGTGGCGGAAGGGTTGGGCGGGGCGCCGACAACAACGAGGTTGTCATCAGCAATCGCCTGCGGGCATATGAACAGCAGATTCACTCCCTCGTCTCCTACTATCTTTTACATGACAAACTGCGGGAAGTGGATGCAGGTGGGTCTCCCAGAGAGGTTACAAATCATCTGTTTCTGGCTGTGGATGACTGGAGAACAACGCAGGCAGTAAAGACTCAGGCCCTTATGGATAAGGTGGTGGAGGTTGCAGGTGCCGCTGAGCAGGAATTGCAGGAGGATGAAGCTGAAGGGAGTGGGGCAGGGCCAGAGGCAGAGTTGGTGCAGGTTGAGAAGAAGGCACCGGCCAAGAAGAAGGCCCCGGCCAAGAAGAAGGCCCCGGCCAAGAAGAAGGCTCCGGCCAAGAAGAAGGCTCCGGCCAAGAAGAAGGCTCCGGCCAAGAAGAAGGCTCCGGTCAAGAAGAAGGCTCCGGTCAAGAAGAAGGCTCCGGTCAAGAAGAAGGCTCCGGTCAAGAAGAAGGCCCCGGTCAAGAAGAAGGCCCCGGCCAAGAAGAAGGCTCCGGCCAAGAAGAAGGCTCCGGCCAAGAAGAAGGCTCCGGCCAAGAAGAAGGCACCGGTCAAGAAGAAGGCACCGGTCAAGAAGAAGGCGCCGGCCAAGAAGAAGGCACCGGTCAAGAAGAAGGCACCGGTCAAGAAGAAGAGCAAGAAAAAATAGAGCGAGGAGCTAGGGATGGCAGCGACGTGTTAACCGCCACATTCCGTTTCTATGAAGAGCTAAACAATTTTCTGCCGGAAGAGCGACGCAAGGTCGACTTTATATACAGCTTTGATCGCAAGGCATCGATAAAAGACTGCATAGAATCCATGGGCGTGCCCCACACTGAGGTGGATCTGATATTGGTTAACGGCGCCTCGGTGGATTTCTCCTATATTCTGTCCGACCGTGACCGAGTAAGCGTCTATCCCGTATTTGAACTGCTGGATATCACCGAAGTTACCCGCCTGCGCCCCAAGCCTCTGCGTGATCCCAGGTTTGTGGTGGATGTTAACCTGGGCCGTTTATCCCGTTATCTGCGCCTGCTTGGATTCGATACCCTCTACCGTAACGACTATCTGGACCGGGATCTGGTGGAGATCAGCTTAGAGCAGGGGCGTATTGTGTTGTCTCGGGATAGAAATCTGCTTAAGCATGCAGCCATAACTCACGGCTGTTTTATTCATAGCACAGAGCCGCTACGTCAGGTAGAAGAGGTTATTGCTCGCTTAGATCTGGTGAATTCAGCTACTCCGTTCCGACGTTGTGTTCGGTGTAACGGCATGTTGCAGCCGGTAGGGAAGAGCGTCATTGAAGATAGGTTGCCGCTGCTGACACGGAAATATATTAAGGAGTTTTGGCTGTGTGGGGATTGCGGGCAGGTTTTTTGGAAGGGAGCGCATTATCAGCAGATGGTGGAGTTGGTGGATAGGTTGCTGGGACAGGGTGGGAGTAGTTCATAGCTTTGTCATCCCCCTCTCCACGCATGGGGAGAGGGGGATGGATTCAGCGATCGAGTCCAGCATAACAACCCTCTTGGATACCTCGGCCCTCGGCCCTGATACCTAAATCACGCCGTTACTCCTTACCCTTTTTATACTCCTGCACCATCGCCTGACATGCACCACTGTCCGGATCTGGCTCACACATCTGCTTGATAGATTCGCAGGCGGCCATACCCATCGCCATCGCCATGTTGCCCATGGCATCGGCCATGGCCTTGGCTTGCGGATTGTCCTCACTATTTGCCTTCATCTCTTTCGAAGCATCTGTCATCTGCTGTTTGCAGTCTTCGTATACCTCGACCCATTCCGGTTCGCCGCTACACCCACTCAATCCACCTGCCAGAAGGCCAGCTAGCGCAATTCGCTTGAAATGTTGTTGCATAAAATCCACCTTATTTGCTGTTTAAACCAAAATTCATCTGGTGGCTGAGTCGCCATCAGCCTATACAGATTTAGCTAAAAAATCCTGGATGCTTTGAGTGACAACCTCTGGGTTTTCAATTGGGGTCATATGCCCGGCACCAGGAATTGTAATCATCTCTGAGTTGCTGATCCTCTCATGCATCTGCTGCATCACTGTGGGCGGGGTTAAAGTGTCCTGCTCACCAACAAGTAGTAGAGTTGGTACTTGGATGTTTCCAAGAACCAATGAGGTATCAGTGCGTGCAGCCATCGCCAGCAGACACCCTTTTACCCCAATTGGGGACTCCTTTTTCGCCTGCTCCAGGATGGCGTTATAGGTTTCTTGGATCTGTTGTGGCGCATTTTGACCAAAGGTCATTGGAACAAAGTCAGATGCGAATTTGTCCATTCCCTCTTTATCAATGGTGTTGATGGCATTAGCCCTCTTTAATCTTCCGGCATCATCATCCGCCTCGGACTTGGTGTCGGATAGGATGAGGGCGAGAAATTTATCTGGTTCTCTCTCTATCGCTCTTAAGGCGATGTATCCGCCCATGGAGAACCCGGCAATGACTGGTTTCTCTAGGTCCAGTCCGTCGATTACCGAGAACAGGTCGTCAACGAACATCTCCATAGTGAATTGACCGTCTCCTGGTGGAGTGTCCCCCAATCCTCGAACATCGTAGGCAACGCAATAGTAGCTCTCCTTGAGTTTCTTTATTTGCTGTGACCACATGGTGGAGTTATAGGGGAAGCCGTGGATGAATATGAGTGGAGTCTGTTTTTTATCTCCATATTCATAGACCGCTATTCCGTTTACATACTTTCCCATGTCAGTTCTCTCAGTGTGTTCTTGTTGGGTTAGCTAATGGATGTGCTTCTGGTCCAGCTCTTATTCGCCAGCAATAGTCATGGATTCAATCAGCCAGGAACCAGTTCGTACGCTGGTTCTCAGATCAACGTCATTGCCGACAGCAAGTAGCTGCATAAACATCTGCTTCAGATTGCTTGCAATAGTAATCTCCTCCACCGGATATTGAATTTCTCCATTCTCTACCCAAAAACCGGCAGCCCCACGAGAGTAGTCGCCGGTTACCATATTGATGCCGTGGCCCATGAGTTCGGTAACCAGAAGACCTTGGTCCATCTTTTTGAGCAGACCAGATAGGTCGAGTTCTCCTTGTTCGATGGTAAGGTTGCGCACGCCGCCGGCGTTGCCAGTGGTTTGCATCCCCAGCTTACGGGCGGAGTAACTACTCAGGGCGTAGCCCTGGAGAATGCCCTGGGATACGATGTCCCGTGCCTTGGTGGCCACACCCTCAGAATCGAATGGGGCGCTGGCAAGTCCACGTGGCAGCAGGGGGTTTTCATGAATGCGGATGAAATCGGGGAATATCTGCTTATCCAGGTGATCCAGTAGAAAGGATGATTGACGATAAATGGCTGAGCCGCTGATTGCCCTCACCAGATTACGCAGCAGTCCCACCGCCATCTCAGCCTGAAAAATAACCGGGGTCTCTCTGGTGCTGATCTTACGCGCTCCCAGGCGGGCCAGGGTGCGTTCTCCCGCCTTACGCCCCACCACTTCAGCATCCTCCAGGTCATCCGCTGAGCGCCCAGAGCTGTACCAGTAGTCACGCTGCATGCCCTTTTCGTCCTGACCCAGGACTGAGCAGCTCAGACTGTGACGACTACTGGGGTAGCCGCCGATAAAACCGTGGCTATTACCGTAGACATGGAGACCGCTGTGGGTGTTAAGGGTGGCGCCTTCTGAGTTGTTGATCTGTGGTGCGTAGTTCAAAGCAGCTGCTTCACATTTTAGTCCTAGCTCAATAGCGGCATCCACCTCGATAGGCCAGGGGTGGTACAGATCCAGATCTGGAATTTCTTTGGCCATCAGCTCTGGGTCGGCTAGTCCAGTACACTCATCTTCTGAGGTGTGGGTTGCAATGCTGCAGGCGGCCTTCACTGTATCGATGATGGCCTGAGGGCTGAGGTCCGAGGTACTGGCTGAGCCCTTGCGCTGTCCAAAGTAGACGCTGATGCCCAGTCCGTTGTCCCGGGTGTGTTCTATGGTCTCTACATCTCCCATGCGCACTGTGGTGGAAAGACCTGAATCACTGCTAACAACTGCCTCAGCAGAGCTTGCCCCCTGCTTCCTGGCCTCGGCCAGCAGATCTTCGACCAGTTGTTGAAGATGGTTTTGACGCTCGGTGATGTCTCTGATCTTTTCCATTTGTCCTTGCTTTCAGTAATTAGTTGTAAAGGGCCAGGGAATCAGGCCGGGGGCCAAGATAATGATGGGTTGGTAATACATTGTATCAAGTTGTTTTTCCTCGACCCTCTCCTCTTGGTCCTACATCCTAGGTGTTGGTGCCGCCAACGGTCAGGTTGTCTATCTTCAGGGTCGGTTGTCCCACTCCGACCGGCAGACTCTGGCCCTCTTTGCCACAGGTGCCTACGCCGGCATCCAGCTCCAGATCATTACCTATCATGCTGATTTGATTCATTACTTCCGGGCCATTTCCAATTAGGGTTGCCCCTTTCACGGGTCGGGTAATTTTGCCATTCTCTATCAAATAGGCCTCGCTGGTGGAGAACACGAATTTACCTGAGGTAATATCAACCTGGCCGCCACCAAAGTTAACAGCGTAGAGACCCTTATCCACGGAGGCGATAATCTCATCGGGCTGATGTGCTCCCGGCAGCATGTAGGTGTTGGTCATGCGTGGCATGGGTAGATGGGCGTAGGATTCGCGGCGACCATTGCCAGTGGAGGCTACCCCCATCAGGCGGGCGTTGAGCTTGTCCTGCATATAGCCCTTGAGGATGCCGTCTTCTATCAGGACGTTGTATTGGGATGTAGTACCCTCATCATCGATATTGAGGGAGCCGCGCCTGTTCGGCAGGGTGCCGTCATCCACTACGGTGCAGCCTTTTGCCGCAACCTGTTCGCCAATGCGTCCGCTAAAAGCGGATGTGCCCTTGCGATTGAAGTCACCCTCAAGGCCGTGCCCCACTGCCTCATGCAGTAGCACTCCAGGCCAGCCCGATCCTAGCACTACGGTCATGGCGCCGGCCGGTGCATCTTCCGCTTCTAGATTGAGTATGGCCTGACGGGCTGCCTCCCTGGCATATTCCAGGGCCTTCTCTTGTTCCAGCAAGAACTGGAATCCAGTCCGCGCTCCGCCACCACCTGTTCCCTGTTCCCTACGGCCGCCCTGTTCTGCGATGACATGGACGTTGCAGCGCACAAGGGGACGCACGTCTCCACTCAGAGTGCCATCGCTGGATACCACCAGCACCACATCATGGACAGCCACCAGACTGGCGTTAACCCGCTTCACTCTGGGGTCCTGTTTGCGCGCTTCGGCCTCAAGCTGGTGTAACAGTTCTATCTTGGACTGATCGCTAATGCTGTCCAATGGGTTGATGGGTTGGTAGAGATTGTGTGCGGTGGGTGCGGCGCAGACCTTTATGCTCTTTTCACCACCGCCGCCCGCTATGGCGCGGGCTGTCTGTCCGGCCTCCAGCAGGGTATCTAATCGGATCTCGTCGGTGTAGGCAAATCCGGTCTTCTCGCCTGAGATGGCGCGCACCCCGACCCCCTGCTCGATATTGAAGTTGCCATCCTTGATGATGCCGTCCTCCAGCAACCATGACTCCAGACGGCTGGCCTGGAAGTAGGCATCCGCCGCATCAATCTTACCACCATGCAGTTGTCCGAGCAGTTGATCCAGGTCTGACTCGGCCAGTCCCGATGGCTTCAGAATGGCATTACAGGCTGTTTTAATCAGGTCAGGCATCTATTCTGCAGGTAATTTGTCTATGTTCCAGTGCTGGGAAGGCACGCCTGGTTTTGTTCAATAGATCCAGGTCTATCACACCCATAGCGTAGCCGTTGCCACGTGCGATCACATCCTTGATTGAGCCCCATGGATCAACCACCATGCTGTGACCATAGGTCTCACGGCCGCTGACATGGTAGCCACCCTGGGCTGAGGTAATCACATAGCTCAGATTTTCGATCGCCCTAGTCTGGATTAATGGTTGCCAATGGGCTTTGCCAGTGTGGGCGGTGAAGGCAGCAGGTATAATTGCGATCTCCATGCCGTCATCCAGTAGGTTACGGAACTGCTCTGGGAAGCGGAGGTCATAGCAGATAGCCAGACCTATGCGTCCAAAGGGGGAATCAAACACCACAGTTTCATTGCCTGATTCTATGGTGCTGGACTCGCTGTATTTTTCATCCGTTTCCAGCAGATGCACATCAAATAGGTGTATCTTATCGTAACGCGCGACCTGTTCTCCCTTCTCATTGAATACCAAACAGGCAGATCTGATCCTGTTAGGGTCATCGGCCTTGAGTGGTATTGTTCCGCCTACAACCCAGATGCCATTGTTTGCTGCAAGCTGGCTTAAAAATGTCTGTAGTGGCCCGTCACCCGGTTCTTCCTTAAATTTAAGGTTGTCCTTATCCGATTCACCCATAAAAGAGAAGTTTTCGGGTAAGACTATAAGCTCTGCCCCTGCGCCAACTGCCTCAGTGACAATTTTTTTGACTTCAAGCAGATTGGCGCTTACGTTGGGTCCCGATGCCATCTGAATGGCGGCTACTTTATGTTTCTTGGTCACAACTGTTAACTCTGTTAGCTTTGCAGGAAAATATCGTTCCAGAATAGCATCCTTTGGCGTTTTAAAAGAAATTTATTTAGGGCTGGCTTGGTAGGTATCCAGGAGGTTTGGCAGATGGGGCGGTTTCTTGGCTGTTAGTGTTAAGTTTTTCAATGTTAGGATTATCCCAGGACCCGGTAACGGTGTATTTTGAGGTGGACACCTTGTCTACCGTTTTACCGAATATCTTTTGTGCCACTATCAGGGCAACTCCAACCGCCGGCCCGCCAGCCAGGGCGCCTGCGACAGGAATAGTAGTCGAAATAGCTGGGTTTATGGTTACAAGTTGATCGAAGTCCTGACTAACCAGCCCGGTTCGACCGGTTATCTCGATTGAGCCTGCTGGGCCATCAATTAAAAAGTCATTGGTGTAGGCGTCACCTTTTTCAAGGTTGAATGTTCCCTCAGCCTTATCAAAGCTGAATCCTTTTTTAAAGGTATCAGAAAAGTCCATGGTTAATCGGCGGGTGAGTGCGCTGACGTTGAGTAGGCCAAATATCCTGCCCAGGCCGGGGTTTACCTCTAGAAAACGGCCTTCACTGATACGCATTTCAAGCTCTCCAGTAACATCTGTTTTATTGAACTGGCGTGGGTTTCCACTCCAGACCAGATTGGCCTCGATATTTGCTGGAGCATCTTTCAGGTCCGGGTCAAAACCTAGAGTTGTAAGCAGCTTGCCCAGGGAGTCAGTTTTCATCTTCAGTTTCAGGTTTGTCTGGGGTTTGTTGTTTTTCATCACCCAACTGCCGCGAGCATCCAGGTTCAGTCTTTTGGATGAGAGCTTAATGCTGTTCAACCGCAGTCCTTCTGGAATGCTGATTGAGGAAAAGTTCAACGCCCCAAGGTTTCTGCCATTAATGAGGGTTTTTTTGCTGGCAAGCTTCATTCCTGGGAGGGTGCGCGGATCTATCCATTTAGAATCTGGCGATTTCGTTTGAGATGTATCAGAGATCTCTTTTGGATTCAGCTTTAATGCCAGCTTATCCAGATTAATCACTATTGGCTTGGACTTAATGGGCAGTTGGGCTCTTATCTTGCCATCCATAACGCTGCTTTTAATGTCTGCATTTATGACCTTACTGCTTTCGGTGAAACTAATTGTTACATTGTCCAGCTCTGTGTCACCGATATTTAATATTCCGAATTTTAGGTTATCCCCTCTTATCTCTGGGAGCGTTTGCTTATTATCTGCTTGCAGATAGCTTAACCATGGATTCAGATCGAACTGACTCAGTCTGCCGGTAAGTAATAGCTGTTTTGTTTTTGGTATCTGTGTCTTGCCCCCTCCCAAGACCAGGCTGCCGCGGTCAAGTTGCATTTGTCCTTTTTCGTTTTTAGTAAAGTGTAGTTTTGTACTTGCCGCGTCGGCATAATCTATTGAAAATTGTTGTGTTTCACTGCTTGATGCGGTGGTTGTTATCTGTATGGCTCGCTTCTGTTTCTTGGTCTTTCCGATTGGGGCGGGCATATCGATAGTGGTGCCTACTAGATCTGAAGATGCCGTGATTTTGTTTATTGTTAGCTTTTCTCGATTATTATTTATTGATGGTATTTCTAGCTGTACTGCCCACTTACTGTTTCCCTGGAGCAAGTCGAGCCCTAGATCGGGGAACTGTTTATCCAGCTTGGAGACATCAATAGCAGCCTGGGCCTTGATCTGTGTTGCGCCGCTCTTCTTTGAAGGGGTTATATCCAGCTTTATCTCTTCCCCTATGATTTTGGCTTTTATACCCTTGGCCCTGACTCCTTCCATATTGAATGATAGGGTGCCTTGAATGTCGCTGAGAGGATATTTGGATTTATCCAGATTTATTGTGGCATTATCGAGCGTTAGCTTTCCGTTTGCATTGTAGTCACCCTTATCCAGAGGGATAGTTAGTTTGGCATCAAGTTTTGTATCTCCCTTGGCTGTTAGCCTGGATACTACTCCTCCAAATTTTTTGGATAACGGGGTTTCGGTCAATATTTTTAGGCTGTCGCTTAGCGGACCGGATGCGCTACTTGCAACATTAAGTGGAGATGCCTTTTCCAGATTGTCTACTCTGGCATACAGATTGTTTAACTTGCTATTCAGTATGGTTCCGCTGCCTTCCCGGATATAGAGACTATTGTTGTGAAAGCGTACTTCTGCGGTAAGGTTTTCTAGACGGGGCCATTCTGGTTCATAGTCCAGTACCAAGTCTTCAACCCTGAATAGTACTTCGAAATGGCCGGTGTTTTTGTAGAATGGAAAGTCATCTATGGGACCACGAAAGATGGCGCTTCCCCCTGGGACCTTTCCTTTGATTATACTTTTGTCTAGCCATGCTACGACCTCTTTATCCATAATCCCGGTTGGCAGGTAGTGTGGGGTTGCACTTGCATTGCCTTCTTGGAAGTTGGTCTGTATATCCAGAATAGGCGACTGTTCTGGATTAGATGGGATCTTTAGACGGAGTCGGGTCTGGGTGCTGATATCTCTGTTGTTTGCGACAATCTTTTTCGATTGTACAAGCCAGCCATCCTTGTCCGTTCTAGCCCAGCGTACCCGGCCGCCTAACTCTTGAGCATTTATTGCTTCTCTGAACAGGCCGGGAAAATAGGCGGTTAAATCTTTGCTATGGAGATCAAGGGTTCCTTTATTCTGGCTTAGCCAGAAATTGGCGCTAAGATTATTTACTTCTGGCAGTTGTTCCCATGGCTCCACAGATACGTTTTCTAGTTGTCCCCGTGCTGACCACAGAGGTCCATCAGCTGTCTCCAGAAAGCGAAGTTGCAAGGAGCTGATGTCAGCCTGTGGCTTCAGTGAATGGACGATTGCGTCTATCTCCTTCGATGGCAAGGGGAACATCCGCGCCATAGAGAGAATGTCCTGTATGCGCAAAAAACCCATGCCTGCTGCCAACTGAATTCTGCCTTCCTGGCTATATCCAGTTAGCAAGGTTAAATTAGATTTCGGCCATATCCTGCCATTACGCTGTAGTTCAAAATCCTCTACGTTAACCTGCCAGCTGTTACGATTGCGTTGCCATTTGAATTTGCCGCCAATACGATCTATCGCCAAAGGTTCCAACGGTTTGTCATTGACTTTGCGATCAGATGTCAGCTTTATTAGATCGAAGTTTGCATTGCCTTCCAAAGTGGAAAGGCGTCCGTTTATCCATTTGCTCCAAAGCTCTATTTTCGCTTTGCCTGATTCAAAGGATGAGCCTTCCGGTATGCGATCTTTGAGGATGGAAGAAAGAGCTAGATGGTCTCCGGATAGATAGATCTCACCTGACCAAGCGTTTGATTGTTGGATTGCGCCCTTGATATCGGCGACAAGGCGCATGTTGCCTCCATCCTTGCCAGGAAGGCGCATGCTGGCCTCAACCTGATGTCTGTTCTCACCATTACTTACAGTAAAGTCTACATCAGTGAATTTGACTGGGGCCGCACCTATGCTTTGGTTCTCCCAGTAGATCTCGCTCTTTTTCAGGCCAATACGAAACGGTAGCAGGAAAACTGCGCTGCTATCGCCGCTGCCCTCATCAATGTTCTCTAGGCCAGCCAATACCACAGAGCCATCAGAGCGACGTTTTATCATAAGCTGGGTGCGGTAGAAGGTGATTTGACGAGGGGTTATGGCGCCATGGAATAGCGTGTCCAGGATGCCTATGCCGATTCGAACTTCAGATAAGCGTAGTGTTGTCTGGCCGGTTTCATGATTTATCAGCTGGACATTGTGAAGTTGAAGCTCAGGTCCATATCCGCGCCATCCGGTTTTAATCTCTCCAATTATGACCTTATGCCCTAGCTCCCGGCTGGCCAGTTCCTGGACCTCTTCCTTATATTCGGTTGCAATGGGCAGTAGCAGTCGAGCGCCGCCTAAAAAAATCCCAAGCAGAATTATGAGTAGGATAAAGGTCAGCCACATCTTAGCGGCGAATGATTTTAATATCCGAATCATTCGCTAACCAACTTCGCCGGTTTAATCTGGTCTGCTTGTAAAATAGTTCTGTTGTACATCTGGAATGTTATGTCTTGTCTTTATAGTAATACTATGTCGTAGTGTTCCTGACTATATAGTGTTTCTGCCTGGAGTTTGATTGTTTTCTCCACAAACTGTTCCAGGTTGGCCAGGTTGGTGGACTCTTCGTCCAGCAGCAGGTCGATTACAGCCGGTGATGCCAGTATAAGCATGGACTCCACGTCAAATTGGCGCGACTCTCGCAATATCTCCCGGAAGATCTCGTAGCAGGTGGTCTCCGCCGTCTTTAGGGTGCCTTTGCCTTCGCAGCGGGGGCATGGTTCACACAGGACATGCTCCAGAGATTCGCGAGTCCTTTTCCTGGTCATCTCTACCAAGCCCAGACTGGAAACCTCGGTGATCTTGGTCTTTGCATGGTCATGGGACAGACACTTCTCAAAGGCGCGCAGCACATGTCTTTTATGTTCCTCATCCTGCATATCAATAAAATCGATAATGATAATTCCACCCAGGTTGCGCAGTCTCAGCTGACGGCATATGGATTGTGTCGCCTCCAGATTGGTTTTGTAGATGGTCTCTTCCAGATTGCGATGGCCAACAAAGGCGCCGGTATTGACATCTATTGTGGTCATGGCTTCGGTCTGGTCGATTATAAGATATCCTCCGGACTTGAGTTCTACCTTGCGATTAAGGGCCTTCTGGATCTCATCCTCCACCCCATAAAGATCGAATATCGGACGCTCTCCCGGATAGTATTCTATCTTTGTGGCCATATCCGGCATTAGCTTCTCGGTAAACTGTTTAGCCTTCACCCAGGTCTCTTGAGAGTCTATACGCACTTTTTCCACCTCTGGATTTATTAGGTCGCGCAGTGCTCGCGTAGCCAGCGGCAGATCTTCGTGTAGTAACTCTCTGGGTTTTGCTGTTTCCAGGCGCTCTTTTATGGATTTCCAGAGACGAGTAAGAAATCGCATATCCTTTAATAAGGTCTCTTCTGCAACTCCTTCTGCAACTGTGCGGGCTATGAATCTTCCTGGTTTGCCGTCTTCGCCTTTGTTGGCGGCATCTATGGCTTCGCGCAGACGTTGTCGCTCATCTTCGTCGTCTATCCTTTGGGAGATGCCAACCACATGTAGTGATGGCATGAATACTAGGTAGCGGGATGGGATAGAGATGCCGGTGGTAAGCCTTGCTCCTTTGGTGCCCAGAGGATCCTTGGTTACCTGTACGATTACATCTTCCCCCTCTCGCAGCAGATCCGTGATGTTGCTGCTGTTGTTTTCCTCATGGTGAACGATGTCAGATGCATGGAGAAAAGCCGCCCGGTCTAGCCCGATCTCCACAAATGCAGCCTGCATGCCTGGCAGTACTCGACATACTCTACCATTGTATATATTGCCGACAATTCCCCGACTGCTGGTGCGTTCAATGATGACCTCCTGAACCACTCCGTTCTCGATCAGGGCCACCCGGGTCTCAGGCGGGGTTATGTTAATTAGAATCTCTTCGCTCATCAGGTTATCTGCTCGTCTTTGTTAAAGGATCTATCCCTGCCTTTATCAGCAGTTGTGTGGTCTCAAATAGCGGTAGTCCCATTACCCCGGAAAAGCTACCTTCAATTCTGGAAATAAATATGGATCCCAGCCCCTGTATCCCATAACCTCCAGCCTTATCTGCAGGTTCTCCACTTTCCCAGTAGGCTATGGCCTCATCCCTGGCGACATGGCGGAATATAACTTTGCTTTCGCTCAACCTGCTATCTATTTCATTTCCGGCCAGGGCCACTCCGCTATAAACTAAGTGGCTGCGGTTGGAGAGTAGCTGCATCATCTCTAAAGCCTCGTCCCTGTTCCTCGGTTTTCCTAAGATTCGACCGTCAACCACCACAGATGTATCTGCGGCAAGGACCAATCCTCGCCTGTTGTCCTCAAGCTTGGCTAGGCCAGCCAGCGCCTTCTCCTGCGCCAGTCGGATTACATACTTTTCGGGTTGTTCTCCCCTATGCGGTGTTTCGTCTACATCTGTTTTAATTATGCTATGAACGACACCGATTTGTCGTAATAGTTCACTGCGGCGCGGCGACATGGAAGCCAGATAGAGTAAAGGTTGCATTGGGTTTGTTTACTGTTTTCCTCTGCTACTCGTTACCTAATACTATCAGAATTAGGCTCGATGGTAGGGGAGATTGCGCATCAGGCTCCAGGCTCTATAGAGCTGTTCCGCCAGCACCACTCTCACCAAGGGATGGGGCATGGTCAGAGGGGATAGTGACCAGAGCAGGTCGGACCGGTCGCGACATGAGTCTGCCAGTCCCTCTGGGCCTCCAACTAACATGGCCAGATCGCTTCCGTTCTCCATCCAACCCTTGAGCTTGTCACTAAGCTGCTCGGTACTCCACTCTCTGCCCTTTACTTCCAGTGCTATGACCAGGCACCCTTTAGGAATAGCCTTGAGCATGCGCTCACCCTCATCGCGTATTGCCCGGGCAATGTCTGCCCCCTTGCCGCGATGTCCCGGGGCTATCTCCACCAGCCTTAAACTGCACTCAGATGGCATGCGTTTGGCGTATTCGTAGAATCCTGAGTCAACCCATTTTGGCATGCGGTTACCAACAGAGATCAGATGGATATTCATGCGGAGAGTGTAACCGGTTTTTTCAGCTAATTGTGGATAGAGATATGGCAGAGAGTAGGGGCTGGAGCATGAGCTATTGCTCGGATATCTTTGCCTCTTCCGGTTTGGTATCCATGGACCATAGCCTCTCTAACTGATAAAAGTCCCTGACTTTTGGCTGCATTACATGCACTACCACGCCATTAAGATCCACCAGTGCCCATTCTCCATCCTGCAACCCCTCACTGCCAATGGGGGGTTCTCCCGCCAGTTTGGACTGAAAGGCTACAGCCTCAGCGGTTGATTTTACATGACGTCCCGAAGTGCCGCTGGCGATGATCATGATATCTGTGATGCTGGTTTTCTCTCTTACATCCAGCACCTTTATGTCTCGGGCTTTGAGGTCTTCCAGGGTCTTTACTACTAAGTCACGCAGTTCTTCTACTTGCATAATGTCCAACTAATCTGTTTGAGAGGCTGGCCTAACGGCTTTATATTAAGCATAGGCCCAATCCCGAAAAAAGGGGCAATTCTATACGAAATCTGTTGGATATACAGTTAAGTCTTGTATAAATCATCTCTTTCTATGATCTCAAGTACAGAATCCGGCAGTAGATATCTGGGGGATTTGCCCTTACCTACCATATCTCTGATCTTGGTGCTTGAAATATCCAGCTGGGTGACTGGATGAGGATAGATTTTGCCCGCAGCTGTGGTGCGGAGCTGTTCTGGATTATCAGTGATAAGCTCAGGATAGAGGTTGATACTATTCTCTCCCGGTCGCTGCATCACCACTAGATGTGCTAGCTGCAATATCTCATCCGGTTTGTGCCAGGTTGGGAATTCCAGGAAGGCATCCAGTCCAAGGATCAGGCAAATAGGTGTCTCTCCCAGCTCTGCGCGTAGGGATTGCAGGGTAAGCAGGCTGTAGGATTTTCCGCTACGGTTGAGCTCTCTATCATCCACAGTAAGTATCGGGTCATGGTCGACAGCAGCCAGCAACATTTCCAGGCGTTGTTCGGAGGTGCTTACTGGCCGCTCTCTATGGGGTGGATCTCGAAGTGGTATTAGTCGCAGCTCGTCCAGTTGCAGTTCCTGCTGTACGTCCAGGGCGGTACGCAGGTGGCCGTTGTGGATGGGATCGAATGTGCCGCCGAGGATGCCAATCATGGCTTGGGTCTATTCCCTTATATGTCCGTCACCAAAGACGATGAACTTCACCGAGGTGAGTCCTTCTAGTCCCACCGGTCCGCGGGCATGGAACTTGTCAGTGGAGATTCCGATTTCCGCACCCAGGCCGTACTCAAAGCCGTCAGCGAAGCGAGTGGAGGCGTTGATCATCACTGAACTGGAATCAACCTCGCGCAGAAAACGGCGGGCGCGGGTGTAGTTCTCGGTGATGATAGAGTCTGTATGCTGGGAGCTATGGGTGTTGATGTGGTCTATGGCCTCATCCAATCCCTTTACTACCTTTATAGCTAAAATCGGGGCCAGGTATTCGGTATCCCAGTCCTCTTCTGAGGCGGCGAGTACTCCGTTGACGATGCGTTGGCTGGTCTTACAGCCGCGTAGCTCCACACCTTTTTCCTGATACATTCTGCCCAACTCAGGTAATACGGCCTCAGCGATCTCTTCAGATACCAACAGGGTCTCTAGAGTGTTGCAGGTGCCGTAGCGTTGAGTCTTGGCATTGAAAGAGACCTGGATAGCCTTTTCAAGATCCGCTTCAGCATCGATGTAGATATGACAGATGCCGTCAAGATGCTTTATTACCGGCACCCGTGCATCGTTGCTGATGCGTTCGATCAGCCCTTTTCCGCCACGGGGTATAATTACATCTATATACTCCGGCATTGCTATCATCTGCCCAACCGCCGCGCGGTCTGTGGTGGCTACAACTTGCACTGCATTAGCAGGTAGGCCGGCCTTCTCCAGCCCTTTCTGGATGATTCCAGCAATGGCCTGATTGGAGTGGAATGCCTCGGAACCGCCGCGCAGCACCGTGGCGTTGCCAGACTTTAGACAGAGGGCGGCGGCATCGGCTGTGACGTTAGGCCTGGACTCATAGATGATACCTACCACGCCCAGGGGCACCCGCATGCGTCCCACCTGAATGCCGGTGGGACGGTAGTTCATATCGAAGATTTCACCGATGGGGTCAGGCAGAGCGGCGATCTGGCGCAGCCCCTCCACCATGGAACCGATACGGGCAGGGGTTAGCTCCAAACGGTCCAGAAGGGCAGCGTCCAGCCCTTTGTCGGCACCAGACTGCATATCCTTTTTGTTCTCTGCAATTAGAGCGTCTCTGCTCTGGTCTATATCATCAGCTATGGCTAGCAGGGCGCTGTTTTTGTCTGCGGTGCTGGCTGCTGCCAGAATCCTGGATGCAGCCCTAGCGTGGCTTCCTAGCTGTTGCATGTAAGCAGCCATGTCCTGAATTTGGTTCGACATATCTATATGTGGCCTGTTGTTGTGTCTAATTGGGTGATTCTAACAAATAACTGTTGCAGATGAGAAAAGTTGTAACTAGCCAGGGTCTTTCATGAATGTAGCGCGCCTCATAAATATCCGGGCTAAGGCCTGGATATAATGGCCTTGCCAGCCAGGCGGATGGTTATCTCCTGCATAAGTTGCCAGGGATCGCTCTTCTCTCTTCCTTTGATGGCCCGGTCAGCCCGGCCGCATAGCACTAGCAGGCCACGCAGGGTCTTGATATGAAGCCTCTGTAATCCAGAGCTAACTAGCTGTTTGCGCTTATCCCAGATCTCGCGTCTTGCCGCAATCGCCTGTTGCGGTGAACTGCCCTTGCTGATGGCATAGGCCAGTTCCGCCAGCATGCGGATCTCCCTGGTCAGGGCCCAGAGCACCACCGGGGCTGGAGTGCCTTCGCCCTTTAGTCCCTTCAGGACCTTGGAGCAGTATGCGGTCTTGCCCTGCAGGGCGCTATCAACCAGATTGAATACATCATAACGGGCGCTGTCCGATACTGCCGCTTCCAACTGCTCTACAGTGATTATTCCAGGTCCGTGTAGGAGCAGCAGTTTCTCAATCTCCTGGGATGCGGCCAGGAGGTTTCCCTCTATGCGTTGCGATAGCATGGTTACTACGCCGGGTTCAGGTATTAGCCCGTTGTTGCGCATGCGCTGTTCTATCCAAGGAGGAAGGCGTTGTCCCTCGATGGGCCAAATCTGGACAACGGCTCCGATCCTATCCAGAGCCTTGAACCATTTGCTGTTGCTTTGGCTTCGCTCCAGCTTGGGCATGGTCAGGAGCAGGATGGTGTCTTGTGGTGGGCGCTCGGCATATTCAACCAGGGCCTTGGAGCCGGTGGTTCCAGGTTTGCCCGAAGGGAGACGTAGATCCAGTATGCGCTGTTCCGCAAACAGGGAGAGACTGTCTGCCTGCTGGCCCAGCTCGTTCCAGTCAAACTTGCGATCTACATCTAGGATGGTGCGATCAGTAAAGCCTTTTTTCCTGGCCTCTGATCTGATCAGATCAGAGGCATCATTCATCTGCAGCGGCTCATCCCCGGTCAAGAGATATACTGGTAGTAAGCTTTGTTGTAGTTTTGACCCAAGTTCGTGGGGACGTAGCCGCATCTTCTATTTGGTATTTTTTTTAAGCTGAGCCTGCATGCGTATGATTATCTGTCTGGCCAGTTCCCCAAGCATTCCTTCAGAAAGCTGATCTGCCTCTGTAACCTTGCCCAATTTCTGCTCTTCGGTATTTATGTAGTCTCTTGTTACCACTACTGTTTGTGTTGGTACTAGGATCTTGCCTGAGGCATCGATCAGGGTAAATTCAAGGGTGTGCTTTAACTCAGTCTGAGCAACCTTGCCTGATCTGTCTACAGACATGGTGCGATTTTGTTGTTTATAGCGCGAGATATTCAGCATGGTTTTGGCTTCGCTGCGCTCTCTGGTCACCTGTACCGTGTCGCTTTTCAGTCTGTGCGCAAGCTCTTTGCTCAAGTCAGAATATGGTCCTATGCCATTAATGATGACGGGGCTGATAGATGCTGGTAGTTGAGCAGCCTGGCGCAGATGATAACCGCACCCGTTGATGAGCAGCAGGGTGAAAAGGAGGGTGATCCATTTTATGCCTGGGATCGATTTTTGCATTTTTGTCTCCTGAAAATTGTTCTGTTTGCTATCAGCTATGTCTAGACGACTATGCTTACCAGCTTGTTAGGCACCACGATTACCTTTTTGACCGGTTTGCCATCGATATGCTTTTGTATATTGTTATCTGCTAGTGCGGTCTCTTCAACACTGTTTTTATCTGCATCTGCAGCTATCTGGATCTTGGCCCTGACCTTGCCGTTCACCTGCACCACATACTGGATTGTATCCTGTTTTAGTGCGGTTTCATCAGCCTGAGGCCAATCTCCTTGCAGAATATTGTCACCATATCCAAGTTTTTGCCAGAGATAATGGGTGGTGTGTGGGGCGATTGGGCCTAAAAGACACAGGGTTATGCCCATCCCTTCTCTCAGCAACGCATGATCAACCGGGCTGCCGCCAAGTTTGTACAGGGTGTTGATGATCTTCATGCAGGCGGAAACTACCGTGTTGAACTGTTGCCGACTATAGTCGAAGGATGCCTGCTTCAAGGCTGCATGGATCTCACGCCTGGCATCCTGCTGGTTTGAGTCAAGATTGGATATGGCTTCGGTCAGAGGCGTGGGATCACCTTCAATTTCATCCATATTCACCGCCAGGGCCCAGAGCCGTTTTAGAAAACGGAAGGCCCCATCCACCCCTTCATCCGACCACTCCAGGGACTGGTCCGGCGGCGAGGTAAACATGGTGTAGAGCCGCACCGTGTCGGCGCCATACTTCTGCACCATCTCCTGTGGATCAACGCCGTTGTTCTTGGACTTAGACATCTTCTCTACGCCGCCGATCTCGACCGTGTTGCCATCCTCACGCAATACAGCCTCGGTCACCCGTCCCCTTTCATCATGTTTTGTATCAACATCTGCCGGGTTAAACCAATGTTTCTGACCAGATTCATCGGTACGGCAGAAGGTCTCTGCAATCACCATGCCCTGGGTAAGTAGACGCTGGAATGGTTCACTTGAATCTACCAGGCCGGCATCTCTTAGTAGCTTGTGATAAAAGCGGGCATAGAGCAGATGCAGGATGGCGTGCTCAATACCGCCGATATAATGATCCACTGGCAGCCAGTAGTTGGCCCGTTCATCCAGCATGGCTTCACTGTTATCCTGACAGGTGTAACGGGCGTAGTACCAGGAGGACTCCATAAAAGTGTCAAAGGTGTCTGTCTCGCGCTCAGCATCACCGCCGCACTCAGGGCATTTGGCTTGATACCACTCCGGCATCTTTTTGATGGGAGAGCCGCCGCTGGCGTCAAACTCCACATTCTCTGGTAGCACTACCGGCAGATCCTCTTTGGGGACCGGCACTGTGCCGCACTTGGGGCAGTTGATCATGGGGATGGGCGCACCCCAATAACGCTGACGGGATACTCCCCAGTCGCGTAGTCGGTACTGTATCTGCTTCTCTCCTAGCTCTTTGGCGGCGAGATCGGCGGCGATAGCGTCTACCGCATCAAGGTAGTTCAGTCCATCATATCTGTCTGAATTGATGCAGACCCCGCGCTCTTTATCTGCGTACCACTCCTGCCATGCGTCGCTGGAGAAGGTCTCTCCATCAATGTCGATAACCTGGGTGATAGGCAGGCCATACTCTTTGGCGAAATGGAAGTCGCGCTCGTCGTGGGCCGGCACTGCCATTACGGCGCCACCGCCGTAGCCCCAGAGCACATAGTTGCCTACCCACACCGGGATCTGCTCTCCGGTGAGAGGGTGGGTCACGGTGATGCCGGTGGGCATACCCTTCTTTTCCATGGTGGCCATATCAGCCTCGGCCACGCCGCCCCGGACGCATTCGTCAATGAAAGCTGCCAGCTCCGGGTTATCATGGGCCGCATGCTTGGCTAGTGGGTGCTCGGCAGCCACTGCGCAGAAGGTGACACCCATGATGGTATCGGCGCGGGTGGTGTAAACCCAAAGTTGTCCCGACCGGCCATCCAGTTCATAGGGGAAAGCGAAATTTACTCCATGGCTCTTGCCAATCCAGTTGCGCTGCATGGTGCGCACCTTCTCCGGCCACTCCTCCATGTTGTCCAGTTCGTTAAGCAGTTCCTCGGCGTAGTCGGTGATCTTGATGAACCACTGCGGGATCTCGCGCCTCTCCACCAGGGCGCCAGAGCGCCAGCCGCGGCCATCGATCACCTGTTCGTTGGCCAGTACGGTCTGGTCCACTGGGTCCCAGTTAACTACGGAATTCTTTTTATAAACTAGCCCTTTGCGATACAGCTCGGTAAACAGCCACTGCTCCCATTTATAATATTCGGGCTGACAGGTTGCCAGCTCACGCCCCCAGTCGTAACCGAAGCCCAGCTGTTTCAGCTGCCCCTTCATGTACTCGATATTGGAGTAGGTCCATTTTGCTGGTGGCATCTTATTTTTAATGGCTGCGCCTTCTGCTGGCAGACCAAATGCGTCCCAACCCATGGGCTGCAGGACGTTCTTTCCCTGCATGCGCTGATAGCGGGAGATTACATCGCCAATAGTGTAGTTGCGCACATGTCCCATATGTAGTTTGCCGCTGGGGTATGGGAACATAGAGAGGCAGTAAAATTTCTCCCGCTCCGGGTCTTCTACGGCCTTAAAGCTCTGATGATTTTCCCAGTAAGATTGGGCCTCGGCCTCGATCTTTTCTGGGTTGAATGTGTTCTGCATTGTCACTGGTCCGCATAGCTGAATCTAAAACTGTGTAAGGATACCGTAGCTGGCAGTGTTGCGCGAATTTGATCTTGCTATCTGCGCACTTTGGTTCACACTCTTAAGTAGGAGATATAAACAGGTAAAATTATAGAAGAGGGTGTATACATGACTCCAGATAATAATCAGGATCCTTTGGATCGCATGGTGGTTGCCTACGAAAATATGTTGGAACGGGTGGATGAGCTGCTGGAAAAGGCGGAAGAGAGTGCCTTGCCAACCCTAAAGAAGGGTCTGGAACATGCTAGGGAGAAGGCGGTTGAGTTGGATGAGTTGACCCGAGAAGAGGCGGAGAAGATTGCCTCTTATGTTGAGCGTGATTTGCACGATGCCGCCGGTTTTCTGCGAAAGACCGGGGATGAGTTCCGGGACTGGCTCAAGTTTGATTTAGAGCTGATTGAGAATCGACTTTTGGGTATGTTTGCCAAGGTTGCGGATAAAACCAGCTTGGAACTGGGGAGATTTGCTGAGCAGGCCAGGGATGCTTCGCTCTATCACACCGGAGAGATTACTGGCCCTGGCACTCTAGTTTGTTCAGAGTGCGGCAAGGAGTTGCATTTTCACAAGACCGGACACATCCCGCCTTGTGCTGGTTGTCGTGGCACTAGATTTGCCCGTGTGGTTGTATAGCCGGACGATTTAGGGTGTTAAACCACAAACAAAAACACCCGCCATTGGCGGGTGTTTTGTATGAGTCAGGGAAGACTGTTATTTAATCTTCGCTTCCTTATACATGACGTGCTTGCGGACTTTGGGGTCAAACTTCTTGATCTCCATCTTGCCGGTCATGGTGCGTTTGTTCTTGGTTGTGGTGTAGAAGTGACCGGTTCCGGCACTAGACACTAGTCTGATCTTATCGCGCATGATTTTCTCCCTTAGACCTTTTCGCCACGAGCACGTAGGTCAGCCAGTACGCTAACTATGCCCTTTTTATCGATAATGCGCATGCCGTTGGATGATACACGCAGACGAACCCAACGCTTTTCATCTTCCACCCAAAAGCGTTTGTGGTGCAGATTTGGCAGAAAACGGCGTTTGGTCTTGTTGTGGGCGTGCGATACATTGTTGCCTGTAATCGGTCTTTTACCCGTGACCTGACACACTCTGGACATCGTTAAATCCTCAAAAATATACTGTATTCTTTCCCGCAAGGGGTGAAAGAGGCGGATTTATATCAGATAGGGGGCATGGACACAAGTTTTTCTCGTCAAAATCTCTTAAAGCTGGTCTTTACACCCACCCCAACTCCGCCAGAGAGGTGATTTCGCCGTCACCTATGACCAGATGGTCCAGAACCCGGATATCCATAAGGGCCAGGGCATCTTTGGTGCGCTGGGTGATCTGACGGTCGGCCTGGCTGGGTTCGGCAACCCCGGATGGGTGATTATGGGCCAGGATGACCCCCGCAGCGTTATGGCTAAGGGCGCGCTGAACGATTTGGCGGGGATGCACGCTGGCTCCATTGATGGTGCCGTAGAATAGCTCCTCATATTGGATAATGCGATTTTTGTTGTCTAGAAACAGGCAGGCGAATACTTCATTGCGGTGCCCGCGCAATCTGGTAGTCAGATAATTTCTGGTGTCGTCTGGGTTGGTCAGGCAGTCGCTGCGGGTGATGGTCTCCCACAGATGACGTCTGCCCATTTCCAGCACTGCCTGCAACTGAGCATACTTTGCACTGCCAAGGCCATGGCTTGAACAAAACTCTCTCTCGTTGGCGGCAAGCAGGCTACGCAGTGAGCCATGCTCATCCAGCAGGTTTCGGGCTAGGTCAACGGCGGTAGTCCCCTTGACTCCGGTACGTAGGAAGATCGCCAGAAGTTCGGCATCTGATAGTGCGCTAGATCCTCGCTTTAGAAGTTTTTCTCTGGGCCGTTCATCCGCTGGCCAGTCCGTTATAGCCATAACTACCTCCATGTATTATCTCAGTTATCCTGTTGGCGAATAGTATGACGCTTGCCCTCTTGTGGCAAGATAGCCTAAAGCAGCTGTTGTGAACCTTTCAGAGATACCTGCATTGAGTTAATCTCTATCTATAGAAAGTGTGCTAGCGCAGGAAGATTATGTCGGAGCTATATAAAAAGAAGATCCTTTTGGGGGTTACAGGTGGAATAGCTGCCTATAAGTCGGCGGAGCTGGTGCGTCTGTTGGTGCAAGCAGGTGCTGAGGTGCAGGTGGTCATGACCCCGGCAGCAACCAATTTTATTACTCCGCTAACACTTCAGGCTCTCTCGGGACGAACTGTGCGCCTGGAGATGTTTGACTCTGAACAAGAGGCAGCCATGGGCCACATCGAATTAGCGCGTTGGGCCGATCTGGTCTTGGTGGCACCAGCTACGGCAGATTTTGTCTCGCGTCTGGCTGCAGGCGTGGCAAATGATCTACTCACAACCCTGTGTCTGGCTAGCACTGCGCCTATTGCATTGGCGCCAGCTATGAATCGGGAGATGTGGCTGAATCAGGCCACTCAGGATAGTGTGAGACTGCTCAATGAAAGAAACATAAAGATCTGGGGGCCGGCGGATGGCGAGCAGGCCTGTGGCGAGGTGGGCCCCGGGCGCCTGTTGGAGCCGAGTCAATTGCTGGAGCAGCTAGCATCCAGTTTTCCAGCTGGTGCCCTGTGCGGGGTCAATGTTCTATTGACGGCTGGCCCCACCAGGGAGCCGATTGATCCGGTGCGCTATGTGGGGAACCGCAGTTCTGGTCGTATGGGTTACGCTATGGCCGCTGCCCTTGCAGATGAGGGGGCTAGAGTCACGATGGTAAGCGGTCCTGTCTCCCTAGATACTCCACTAAAAGTGGATAGGGTTGATGTGGAGACTGCTCTTGAGATGGAGCATGAGGTTAGCTCCAGATTGGATGGGTGTGACATCTTTGTTGCCTGTGCGGCGGTTGCAGATTATCGTTGCGATAGTATTGCCGACCAGAAGATCAAGAAGTCACAAGATCGATTGGAACTGAGCTTGGTGAAAAATCCTGATATCCTGCTGCAGGTAGCATCCAGGGTAAATCCTCCATTCACTGTTGGATTTGCCGCCGAGACTGAACGTCTCGCCCAGTTGGCCGAGGAGAAGCGTCGGACAAAGGGGGTGGATATGATCGCGGCCAATCTAGTTGGAAGTGATCAAGGTGGATTTGAGAGTAATGACAATGCTCTTACAGTACTATGGGACGGGGGTGCTGCAGATCTGCCTATGATGAATAAGAATGAACTGGCCCAGGAGCTAGTTGCACTAATAGTGAAAAAATACCATGAGAAAAATTGAACTAAAGATACTTGATGGGCGTTTGGGTGTTGAGTTTCCTCTGCCTGAATATGCAACAGAAGGTTCCGCCGGCATGGACCTTAGGGCTATGCTGGATACTCCTTTGGAGTTACATCCAGGCCAGACTGAGTTGATACCTACCGGCATGGCTATCCATGTGGAGGACCCGCACCAGGCGGCCATTATTCTGCCTCGCTCGGGGCTTGGGCATAAACATGGCATAGTATTGGGTAATCTGGTGGGCTTGATTGATGCGGATTACCAGGGCCAACTGTTTGTATCCTGCTGGAATCGTGGTAGCGAGCCGTTTCGTATAGAGGTAGGTGAGAGGATCGCGCAGCTTGTGGTAGTGCCGGTAATAAGGGCTAAGTTTGAGGTTGTTGAGGAGTTTAATGCCAGCGAGCGTGGCTCAGGTGGCTTTGGACATTCTGGCAGGACCTGAATAGCACTGATGTTGTAAGTTTTTATTATCTGGGATTGTATTAGGTATAGAGATATGCCGGATTTAGGAACAGAGAATATGTTTAGAGCTACAAAGTTAGCAGATCTTGTTAAACCAAAAGCATCTTCGAGGCAGAAGAGAGGTAGTAGTACCTCAATGTTCTTCGCAACTATTTTAGCCATTGCTGCAGCTACTTTGCTGGCCAGCTGGTTGACTTTTCAAGTGGTTGAAGTTGTCGTCAGGGGCCACAGCGTATCGCGCGAAATAAGAGTCAGCGCAGAAGGGGTGAGTAACAATATCTCCAGCCAGGTTCACATCTATCGGCAGATACTAAATTCCATATCTCAAGATAAGCGACTAATTGCTCTTTATGAAGCCAAGGATGGATCTCTATTGCGCAATAAAGGAGAAGAGTTGCGGCAACAATTACCTGGTGCCAAATATGTACGGTTACTTCCAGCAGAGTGGGATGAGGAGGAAACTGGGGTTGGTCCCAAGCTTAGTTTCGCCTCTTTGGCTATGCTGAGGGGCGTTGAGAAGAGTGGCATTATGTCTAAGGCCGAGGTGCATCAATTTGGGACTGAACAACAGCATATAGCCATAGCCGCTCCTGTGGTTAGGGGTGAAGACAGCCAGGTTATTGGCGTGATCCATCTGGTTCTGTCTATGGACATAATAACTAAAGCCATTTCAGCAGCAACTGGAGATGCGGGGTACATATCTGTTCAACAGGTAGTGGATGGCCGGTCGCTGTTGCTTGCGTCGAATGGGGGTGCAGGAAATAGTATGCGCTCTGAGGCTGAAAATATAGAGGTACCTGGCTCAATCTGGAATGTCGCATGTGAAGCTAAAGGGGTAAGTATAGGTTGGAGTGATGGCCTACTTCTGTTTGGAGTCATGACAATTGGACTTGGGTTGATTGTTTTGGTTACTTCAATTTTTACTCGTCGCTTTAAGCTTGCATTGGCTAGTGACCAGCAACAGATATTAAGGTTAGTGGAGAAGAAACTGCTTGGAAAGTCCGCGACCATGCAAAGAGCCGAGGTGCCTGAGATGCAGGATACGATGGATCTGCTGGCCCAAATGAAGCTAGACACTCTAGGGCAGGGGTTGCCCCAAAAGACCATGAAAAAAGTTATTGATAAAACTACCGGACTGCCCAGAATGGAGGTAAAAGAGGAGGTTGTGGCCGCTTCAGTGCCTGCAGTTAACAGCGCCTTGCCACAGGTGATTTTGCGCAATTATGATATTCGGGGGATTGTGGGCAAGGATCTTACTGCTGATGTGGTCTATCAGTTGGGCCGGGCTATTGGCAGCATGGCATATGACAAGGGGGAGCAGACGGTTATTGTGGCGCGGGATGGCCGCAAGTCAGGCCCCGAGCTCTCTTCCGCCCTCTGTCGAGGATTGATGGATAGCGGAAGGGATGTGATCGATATTGGCATGGTTCCAACCCCCCTGCTTTACTTTGCTACCAACTATTTGGGTAGTAATTCAGGCGTTATGTTAACCGGTAGCCACAACCCTCCTGACTACAACGGACTTAAGATGGTAATTGCTGGAGATACTCTCTCAGGTGATAAGATTCAGGAACTGGGGCGTCGCGTTGCTAAAGGCGATCTACTGCAAGGAGAAGGATCACGGACAGAGCAGGATTTGGTGGGAGATTATCTTGGCCGCGTGACTGAAGATTTGCATGTTGCACGACCGCTTAAGGTAGTTCTTGACTGCGGGAATGGAGTAGGTGGCGTGGTTGCTCCAGTCTTGCTCAAACAGTTGGGGTGCAAGGTTGCAGAGCTCTATTGTGATGTTGACGGTGATTTTCCTAACCATCATCCTGACCCGTCTAAACCGGAAAATCTTGCAGCATTGATTGAGACTGTTAAGGCTAGCAAGGCTGATATCGGACTTGCTTTGGATGGAGATGGTGATCGTATAGGAGTGGTTGATTCAGAGGGAAATGTCATCTGGCCGGATCGTTTCTTGATGCTGTTTGCCAGAGACCTCCTCGAACGACAGCCAGGCGCTGATATTATTTACGATGTTAAGTGCAGCCGGCATCTGGCAAGTCAGATACTCACTCACGGCGGTAGGCCGCTGATGTGGAAGACCGGGCACTCTTTAATCAAGGCCAAGATGCGTGAAACTGGCGCCTTACTGGCTGGAGAAATGAGCGGGCATATTTTCTTTAAAGAGCGTTGGTATGGTTTTGATGATGCTATCTACGCCTGCGCCAGACTGCTTGAGATACTCTCGAATGATTCTCGCAGCTCTGCTGAGGTGTTTGCCGAACTTCCTGATAGTATAAGCACTCCAGAGCTGTCTATGTCAGTGCCTGAGGGTAAAAATGTTGAATTGGTCCAGAAGCTGATTGCTAATGGGGATATACCAGGTGCGAAGTTGATAAAGATAGATGGTGTTCGTGCCGAGTTTCAGCATGGTTGGGGCCTGATGCGGGCGTCAAACACCATGCCAGCGGTAATCTTCAGATTTGAGGCCGATGACATTAATGGTCTGAAGCATGTGCAGGATATGTTTAGGCAAGAGTTGTTGAAGATTGATTCGGAACTAAAGCTGCCATTCTGAATATAATTGCAGCCATTAACGGTTAGAAACTTAAGAAAGCGGAAAATTATGAGTCTTACCCCAGAGCAGGCAAGCAATGTTGCCCATGTGTTGACAGAGGCGTTGCCGTACATAAAGCGGTTCAAAGGCAAGACCGTTGTAATTAAATACGGCGGCAATGCCATGGTGGATGAAGAGCTGAAAAACAGCTTCGCCCGTGACATAGTGTTGATGAAGCTGGTGGGCATCTACCCTGTAGTTGTGCATGGTGGAGGACCACAGATAGGTAAGCTGTTAGAGCGTCTGGGAAAGAGTACCGAGTTTGTTCAGGGTATGAGGGTGACCGACAGTGAGACCATGGATGTGGTTGAGATGGTCCTGGGCGGCCTGGTGAATAAGGATATTGTTAATCTGATAAATCAACATGGCGGAGGCGCCGTAGGGCTGACTGGGAAAGATGGTGGACTTATTCACGCACGTAAATTAAAGATCAAGAAAGACGCACCTGAACTGGAGGCGTCTGAGATCATAGATATAGGCCATGTGGGTGAGGTAGAGAGTATAGATGCCAGTGTGGTGGATATGCTGGTCAGTGGCGGATTTATCCCGGTTATCGCCCCTATTGGAATCGGAAGTGAGGGGAACTCATACAACATTAATGCGGATCTGGTTGCCGGAAAGATAGCCGAGGTGTTGCAGGCGGAAAAACTCATTTTGTTGACCAACACAGAGGGTTTATTGGATAAAGGTGGAGCCTTGTTGACCGGGTTGTCAGCAGCGAGTGTGGCAGAACTGGAGGCTGACGGTACTATCCATGGTGGGATGCTGCCTAAGATTCGCTGCGCCCTGGATGCGGTAAATGCCGGGGTTAACTCTTCCCACATCATTGATGGGCGGGTGCAACATGCGGTGCTGCTTGAGCTGTTTACCGACGAGGGTGTGGGAACCCTAATTCGCGCCAGTTGAGTAGATGAGCGCAAAGATCCCGCGTAAGCAGCTAATACTAGAGGCCCTTGCTACAGAGCTTGAGAATAGCCCCGGCTCTCGGATTACCATTGCAGTTCTAGCGCGGTCTGTTGGCATAACAGAAGCCGCACTCTACCGTCATTTCGCAAGTAAGGCGCAGATGTTTGATGCCTTGATCGACTTTGCAGAAGAGACTGTGTTCTCCCGTATCAACCAGATTCTTGATGAAGAGAAGGATACTGCGGGTCGTTGCGCACAGATAATCTATTTATTATTAGGCTTTGCTGAACGCAATCCAGGGATTACACGTGTGCTTCTGGGTGAAGCATTGGTGGGTGAAGAGGAGAGATTGCTATCTAGAGTAGAGAAGTTTTTTAGTAGATTGGAAACACAGCTCAAACAGGTTGTTCGCGAGTCCAGGTTGCGAGATGCTGCTTTGGGGTCTGTGGCGGTTGAGGATAGCGTAGACATAATGTTGTCTTTTGTCGAAGGGCGTATGCACCGTTTTCTCCGTTCTCAGTTTAACAGGAGTCCGCTAGATAGATGGGACAAGCAGTGGGGCATTATTGCGTCCGCTATATTTGAACAATAATGCTATTGTTTGGTATCGGCGCTCGTTACATTACTTAGTACATATTCCTTAAATCCGTTATTGATCTCCTTAATTTTTGTGCTTCCGCAGAACTTTTTGCCCTCCTTGGAAGGTTTGCATTGTAGATCAAAGAAGATGTTTTCCCCTGGGCCGTCTTCCTTTGGGATGCGTGAAACTGTAATGCTAATGCCGTCGTCCTTGTTCGGTGGTGCAGTCATGAATACCGACTCGCTTACTAATTCTAACTTTGTAGTGGCATGTCTTAGGGTGTATGCCTTAGCTTTTTCCCAGTAAGCATCACAGGTCTTGTTGTCTAGGCAGGGAGCGACATAGTCAAGCTGAGAAGTTCTAGCCTTTCTTTTTATTTCTGGAGCGCGCGACGCTTCCATTTTCTTTAGTTCACGAAACCTTTTTAGATCGGTATCCGCCTTCTCTTTAATTGTCTCCTTATCTTTTTCCCGATTTATAATTGCGGCATAGTTGTTTTTCAGTTGTTGTCGAGTATTCGCGATGTCCTGTAGTAGTTTTTTTGATGGTTTTTTCCCCATGCGTTCCAAGCTGGCCGCCCTGTTTTGCATGTCGGCTAGCTGGGCCTTCGATTGGTTCGTGTTGCTCTTGGTTATCTCGATCATGACATCAATGGCGGTAAGCTTACCCTCCATGGCCATGATTATGTCATCTTCGCTACGGAAGGTTCTGAGTAGTACCCTGTCCTCTGCTTTCTGTTTTTCAATTAACTTCTCCCGCTCCTTTCTGAGCCTTTCTAGCTCTTTTTCTTGGGCGACCTCTTCAGCGGATTTGGCTCGGTCGACCTTTTTAACCTCAATTCCTCTCGTATTTAGCTCAGAGCGGGATTTTTGTGCCTGTTCTGGGGGGAGCTTGTCTGTGTAGTGGATTTTCCCCTTCTCGTCCACCCATTTATATAACTTGGCGGCAACTGGTTGTGCTAGAAGGATGGCTAATGCGGCGCAAAAAAATAGGTTGAATCTTGATTGCATGGTATTTCTGGTTCCAGAATTAGGTGTTCATAGCATAGACGATCGTTCTCTATGAGTGAATAGTGGAGTTCTTTCTTTGTGACAGCAGCCAGCCAAAAAACAGTATGGAGGCGGTTCCTGCTAGGCCAACTAGTAGTGGATGGAGTGGTAGCACCGCCCACTGTGGGATAATCTCTAATTTTGGTAGCAGGTTATTCCACGCAACCACCAGGATGCCGATAATAGTGGCGATCTGCGCAGCTCTGGTAGTTGCGCCAGGCACTATGAGCCCGAGCAGAAATAGCCCCAGCATGCCGCCACCAAATACGGCGGAGATCTGCCACCACACATCCAGGGCTGTTTTTACCTCAATCATAAGCAGAGCAGCGCCGGTGCCGATTATTCCAATGATGACAGTGGTCCAACGGGTTACTGCCAGGAGCTTATGATCATCCGCACCCTTTTTTTTCCATCTGCTATAGAAGTCGATGGCCCAGACCGTGGCTGATGTATTGAGGCTGGAGTCCAGCGTACTCATGCCAGCGGCCAGTACCGCAGCGATCACAATACCCACCACCCCTGTTGGCAGTTGAGTGACAATGAAAAATGGGAATACCTGATCCGGCTTGGATGGCAGGTCCGGGGTAGGCACGGCCTGATAGTAGACAAACAGCATAGTGCCGATAAGAAAGAACAGGGCGGAGACCGGTATATAGGTGAGGCCGCCTATCCACATGGAGCGCACTGCCTCTTTATCAGACCTTGCTGACAGGAAGCGCTGTACATAGTTCTGGTCCACACCGAAGTTTTTCAGGTTCTCCACAATACCAAACAGCATGATCACCCAAAAACCCTGCACCGCCAGATCCCAGTCCATGCTTCCCAGCGAGAACTTACCCTGTTCCATGGCGCTATCTATCGCCGCTCCCATACCTCCAGGTATATTTATGAGCAAAAGCAGCAGGCAAAGCAGAGCTCCACCCAGCAATACTACAGACTGCACCACATCGGTCCATATTACCGCCTCAAAACCACCGGCGGCGGTGTAGGCGATGGTCAGAAGGCCCAGAGCCAGGATAACCGTTATCAAATCCCACCCCACTAGCTGGCTCACCGCCAGCGCCACCAGATATAGCACCACCGCAATACGCCCAATCTGCAGCATAATCAGACTGATCCCGGCGTAGGCCCTGGCCCAGTATCCGAAGCGCTCCTCCAGGTGTTGGTAGGCAGTGGTCGCAACCCGTTTGCGATAGAAGGGGATGAAGAATGAGCCGGCGATGATGCAGGCAATGGGTAGGCTCAGGGAGAAGACAAAAGGATTCCAGTTGCTGGCAAAGGATTTCCCCGGATTGGCCAGGAAACTGATGCTGCTGAGATAGGTGCCGAGGATGGAGATGCCGATAGCCCAACCGGGAAGTTTGCGGCTGCCCAGTACATAGGCCTCCATGGTGTTGTTGCGTTTTATGAACCAGGCGCCGAAGATTGCTGTGCCAAGCAGATAGATAAATACGATAAGCAGATCAAGGCTAGGTAGGCTTGTGGTTTCAACCATATTCTTGTTTCCCGATCAGATTATTATTATCCAGGTGTCGGCTGTTTGAGGTTTCTAGATTCCGTACACATCACGATATTCTGTTATGCGTTCCAGGTCATCCTCAGAGTCTTTGCTCTTCGCAAGATAATCAATCAGATTTTCCAGTCGGGTGATGGCCGCAACCGGCATGCCATATTCACACTCAATCTCCTGAATGGCGGAGAGCTCTCCTTTGCCTCGTTCCTGACGATCAAGGGCAATAAACACCGCTGTAGGTACAGCGCCCTGATTTGTGATGACCTCCATAGATTCTCGAATGGCAGTGCCCGCCGTTATTACATCGTCGATGATGGCAACCCTGCCCTCAAGGGGGTGTCCCACAATGCTTCCGCCCTCGCCGTGTTCCTTGGCCTCTTTGCGGTTAAAGGCGTAGGGGATATCGATTGCGTGGTGGTCAAACAGGGCGGCGGCAGTCACCGCAGCCAGGGGTATGCCCTTGTAGGCGGGACCGTATAGCAGATCAAACTCAATGCCGGAGTCGACGATGGCCTGGGCGTAAAAGCGGCCAAGACGGGCCAGGCTGGAGCCGCTGTTGAACAGGCCGGCATTAAAGAAATAGGGGCTGACGCGGCCCGACTTAAGGGTGAATTCGCCAAAGCGTAACACCCCGGTTTCTAGTGCGAAGTCGATAAATTCGCGTTGATAATCTTGCATAACTGGCTCCTGGAAAACTTCTCTTATTGTCCGTATGTGTGGTTGAGGATGCAACGGCTTATTGTTCTAGAGTGGGCAGGCCCAGGCTAAACTCCTGCAACTGGATGCCGATCATCACAATATGGCCGCTGTGGCGGGTCGCCCCCTCTTCGCTAAAATCGAAACGAAAGGTGCGGCGCAGGCGCAAGCCGCTGTTGGTGCGACCTATTCCCATGCGGCTTAAGGCTACTGTCTGATCCAGAAACTGTACCCCCCGTAGCTCACAGGCCTTGCTGCAGATGGCCGTGGCCATCTCCCGGGCGCGGGCGCTGTCTAGCCAGAACCAGACGACAATGCCGATAATCAGTATACCTGTGAGGGCGCTCATAGATGTTATGCTATTCGGGTCATTTCAGAGGGTATGATTTCAATGTGCAATATAGAGATTGTGCAGGGTGATATTACACGGCTTGAGGTGGATGCCATAGTAAATGCCGCCAATAGTTCCCTGCTTGGAGGCGGCGGAGTGGATGGGGCCATCCATAGGGCTGCGGGTCCAGAACTGCTGGAGGCCTGCCGTCAACTGGGAGGTTGCCCCACAGGAGAGGCGCGCATTACCCCTGGGTTTAATCTGCCATCCAACTGGGTTATCCACACTGTAGGGCCAGTCTGGAGAGATGGAAACAGTGGGGAGCCAGAACAATTGCGGGCCTGCTATGAAAACTCTCTGGCCCTGGCGCAGGAGCAGGGTGCTAAAACCATCGCTTTTCCTGGTATCAGCACCGGCGTATATGGTTATCCCAAGCCCAAGGCGGCCAGGATTGCTCTGCAGACGATGCTCGCAGCCGAAGGGGTTGATCAGATCATCGCCTGCTGCTTTTCTGAACAGGACGCCGAACTGTATCGAGAACTACTTGAGGAGCTGCAATGACAGAGAACAGGAATCCAACCCTGCTGCAACGGTTAGATGAGATCCCCATCCTGACGTTGCTATTAATCGCCATACTGTTGGGTTTAGCCCCATTTTTCCCTGAGCCTCACCTGTGGCAGAAGCTGAAGATGCTGGCGGCAGGTGAGCTGGTGCGTCCGTTGGATATCTTTGATCTGCTCATGCACGGAACACCTGCGTTGCTACTTTCCATCAGGTTGATTCGGGTGGGGATAAAAAAACAGCGAGAGCATAGCCTAAATTAACTAAATCTTTTTGACTGGGTCAACCGCTCCAACCTCAATCGCTGGCGTTCATCAAACAGATGCTTGGAACTGATCCAGACCGCAGTGATTGCCCCCAGGCCGGTGCCGGCAGCAATCAACAGCAAGATCATGATCTGGTACTTGGCCGCCTCCAGTGGCGGGCTTCCCGCCAGTATCTGACCGGTCATCATGCCGGGAAGACTCACCACGCCAGCCGCCGCCATGGCGTTGATGATCGGTATCAACCCTGAACGCAGGGCGTCTCGGCGGATATCTGCTATGGCGCTGCTCCACCCTTCGCCCAGGATCAGTCTTGCCTCAATGTTCCCTTTTTGTATCCAGGCGTTTTGGGTCAGACTGTCCATGGCGATGGCGATACCGGACATGGTGTTACCCAGCAGCATGCCCAGTAGGGGAATTAGATATTGCGGCATATACCAGGGCTCTACCCGGACCACTAGATGCAGGGCCAGAATGGTGATGCTGAAGGATGAGGTGAACATGGAGATGGTGCCTATGCCCATGCCCCAGGGGCCAGCGAAGCGCCTCTTCTGGCGGGCCATGACCTCATACCCGGCCACGGTCAACATGAATAGGCAGAGCAGCCCGATCAGAACGGGATGGGTCTGGTCAAACAGGGTCTTTAGTACCAGCCCCAGCAGCCCCAGTTGCACCACACTACGCACAGTTGCCAGCAGCAGCCGTCCCTCCACACCTAGGTGTAGACGCCAGGAGATGAGTGCCAGGAGCAACACCAGGGTGGCGGCTATGGAGAGATCCAGTGGGCTGAGGGTTATCAGCTCCACTGCTCTGGCTCCAGTCGGCTGCCGTTAATGATATAGCTTCTGTCACTCACGCGTTGGCGCTGCTCCAGGCTGTGGCTCACCCAGAGCACTGCGCAGTCATGTTCTGTGCGGTAGTGGTTGATCATCTCCTCGACCCGTTGGCAGTTCTCAGCATCCAGGTTGGCGCTGGGTTCATCCAGCAGCAGCACCTCAGGCCGATTAGAGAGCAGCCGCGCCAGGGCCAGCCGCTGGCGTTCGCCGCTGGAGAGCCGGCTTATCTCCCACTCCAGACATTCCCGTTCGAATCCCAGATCGAACAGCAGGGCCTTGTCGATAGCAGGAAGGTGCTGGTTCACCAGTGGATACCACCAGTGACTCTCGGTGGGCAGGAGCCCAACCCGTTTGCGCCATGTGGATGGAGATAGGCTGTTCTGAGATTTGTCGCCAAGTTTTACTTCGCCAGCATGTGGGTCTAGATCGGCCAGTGCTCGTAGCAGCAGGGTCTTGCCGGAGCCGGAGGGGCCGGTGAGGGTGACGCACTCTCCGGCATCCAGGGTCAGATCGATAGGATCAAGCTGGTGGCTTTGAAACTGGATGAGGGCGAGTGAAGACATGCTGGGTCCGTAATCATTTACGCCTGAATATTAGATCCCAGACACCATGGCCTAGCCGCTCTCCCCGCTGTTCAAACTTGGTAACGGGGCGATAGTCTGGGCGCGGACTGAAGCTATCTGCTCCAGCTGTGTTTGCAAACAGGTCCGCCTCAGCGCTCAATACCTCCATCATCTGCTCCGCATAGTGTTCCCAGTCGGTGGCGGCATGAAACACGCCCCCCGGTTTTATGCGCTGAGCCAGAAGTTTCACCAAAGATGGTTTTAGGATGCGCCGTTTGTGGTGCTTCTTTTTGTGCCAGGGATCGGGAAAGAACAGATATACCCCTTCCAGGGATCCGGGGGCTATTCCGCGCTCCAATACCTCTACCGCGTCATGGCGCATTACCCGCAGATTTTTTAGGCCACGCTCTTCGATATCAAGCAGTAGTCTTCCAACGCCAGGGCTGTGCACCTCTATGCCCAGATAGTTTTGCCCAGGGTTGTTACTGGCCATTTCCGCCAGTGAGGCCCCGTTGCCAAAGCCGATCTCCAGAATAATCGGATTGCTGTTGCCAAATATTGTCGCTAGATCCAGGGGCTGACCAGGGGTGAAGTCGATGCCGAATTCAGGCCATAGCGTCTCAAAGGCGCGCTCCTGTCCCGGGGTCAGGCGGCCCTCCCGCAACACATAGCTGCGGATCTTGCGATGCGGTTTATCGCCTTGGCTCATCTGTATGGAGTAGCAGGCCCTAGAAGAACATGCCATCAATTGGAGATGAGGCTGAGGCAAAACGTTTAGCTGGCATACGCCCCGCCAGAAAGGCCTCGCGCCCCGCCTCAATCGCCTTTTTCATAGCCGACGCCATGAGGATCGGGTTTTTGGCAGCAGCGATTGCGGTATTCATCAGTACACCATCACAGCCCAGCTCCATGGCCTCGGCTGCATCAGAGGCGGTGCCTACGCCCGCATCCACCAGGATCGGGACGTTGGCATTCTCAACGATGGTCAGGATGTTGAGCTTGTTGCGGATGCCCAGTCCAGAACCGATGGGGGCAGCCAGGGGCATGACCGCGATGCAGCCGAGGTTTTCCAGCTCACGTGCCACGATCGGGTCGTCGTTGGTGTAGACCATGACATCAAAGCCGTCCTTGATCAGCTCCTCGGCGGCGGTGATGGTCTGCATAACATCTGGAAACAGGGTCTTCTCGTCTCCCAGCACTTCCAGTTTCACCAGATTGTGTCCATCCAGCAGCTCCCGGGCCAGCCTACAGGTGCGCACCGCCGTCTTGGCGTCATAGCATCCTGCGGTGTTGGGCAGTATGGTGTATTTATCCGGCGGCAACACATCCAGAATATTTGGTTCATCCTTGTTTTGTCCGATGTTGGTGCGGCGTACGGCTATGGTGACGATCTCGGCGCCGCTGGCTGTGATGGCAGCTTCTGTCTCTTCCATATCCTTGTATTTGCCGGTTCCTACCAGCAGGCGGGAGCTGTATTCGCGGCCGGCTAGGGTGAATGTATCGCTTTTTTGTTCGGGCATGGTATGTCTGCTTCCGTCGATTTCAGTGATTGAGAGTTATATATGCGGCCTTCACCGCTTAGTTCAAGGATATCCTTGTTGGGCGGTGGTTTGAAGTGTGACGATTGCTATCCCCCACCGATAGCCTGGACAATCTCTATCCGGTCGCCGGCTTGGAGGTGGTAATCATCAAAGCTACTGCGTGGTACCAGCTCTTCATTGACCTCAATCGCAAAGCGTTGATCTCCCAGGTCAAGCTGCTGCACCAACTCGCTCATGGTTACTGTTTCGGGGAACTGTTGCTCCTCACCGTTTAGATAGATTTGCATGTGGGCCCTTTGTAATAGAGGTGCTGAATAACTGTCTATTCTAGCCGACGCCGAGCAAACTCTCCAAGTTGCTTTAACCATAGGATGAGGAATAGAATCAGACCTTCAAGGCGCGGGTATCGTATATCGG
>JBNKJS010000019.1:0-44311 GCA_050291365.1 Sedimenticolaceae bacterium
CTTGGCCCTTGGCCCTTGGCCCTCGGCCCTTGGCCCTTGGCCCTTGGCCCTTGGCCCTTGGCCCTTGGCCCTTGGCCCTTGGCCCTTGGCCCTTGGCCCTTGGCCCTTGGCTGCCCTACTAATCCTTAGTCCACTTCTCCAGGGCAGCTATGACGCTCTTCGCCTGATCTTTGCTAGAGATATTGAATTTAGACTTTGGCATATATTCACCATTACGTTTCTGATAGCGGCGAATGGTGTACTTATCCGGTCCGTACTCTCCTTTGCTGCGGTTCCAATCCTGATAACGGAAGATGACGGTGGACCATGCCCCCTTTGACAGGATCTCCTTATCAAGCTCTTTTACCACTTCGATACCGTCTTCAGTGTAGCTGATACTTAGTTCGTCAACACTGGATGCCATAGTTACTTTTCCTTTCTATCTGTGTGTTTCAAGGCGTGTGCCTCACTATTTCTTGGGTTGGAACTTACCAGAACATTGTGGGAAGGTCACGGTTTAATTAAAGAATCAATCAGAGGTTTCTATAGCCCCATTTTTTACCAGCAAACGGATGATGGAGTCATCTTTGACCTGCTTTGCCAGTTGCAGCGGTGTCTGGCCTGTGCCTCCGGGTTTATTGACGTCAGAGCCGTTGACTATGAGGAGTTTCACCAGCGCTCTGTTGTTTTGTTTGATCGCCTCTAGCAGAGGGGTGTTGCCTTTAGCTGCGACATGGTTGATGTCAGCTCCATTTTTTAGCAGCAAACGTATTACATCTCGGTCAGTCACACTGTTGCCTACCATGTCCTCCAGTAGTCTATCCGGGTTGAATTCGGCGCCGCGCTTGATCAGGAATTCCGCAACCTGGGTGCGGCCAGACATAACGGCGGTATGGAGGGGAGTGTTTCCTTCGCGGTCCTTGCTGTTGATCTCAGCCCCGTGTTTTAGCAATAGCTCGGTGACTATGGGGCGGCCCTTTTCCGCCGCAACGTGCAGCGGCATCTGCCCGTTAGGCCCCGCCTTGTTGATATCTACTTTCCAGAAGAGGTGTCTCTCAATCTGGTCTATGTCTCCACGCTGTAGAGCTAGATGGAAGCCGATGGTTGGGCGGTCAGGATCTGAGCATCCAGAAATAGAAACAAGTGCCATCAATAGGCAGGGAATAAGACGAGGCATGATTGTTCTATCATAAAACAGCATATCCCCTAAATATAGGGTTGCTTAGGTTGTAGCACAAGGGGTATTGCACATGTTGCTAAAATGTGGAGATGGGTTTATGTGAAAAATTGTTAAGCACACATTGTGGTACATTTTTAGTGCTAATACGAAAGAAGATGCTCCCTAATCAATCTTGCCATCTAGCTTGAGCCCTGCATGGGACATGCGGGCAAAATCTGCGCGCGATCAGATATTGGGTTGATGTAGTTGCTTATGATAGTTATACAGGCGCTGTTTCCAGCAGGGCCGATAGGCTAGCTGAAGCGCCCTCGGTTTGGGCTTGTAGCGCATGTAGGCTGTTTTCCTCAATCTGCATGCGAATCTCAGCGGTAACTGCTATGGCCTGTTCGTAGTTGGTGATTAACTCTTTACCAGATGACGGCTTAGGTATCGATTGGTTGTAGATCTGATTTGCACGTTCAACCTCTACCGAGCCTGTCTCAATATTTTGTTCATTCTGAGAGTTAGATTCACTGTTAGCCGTACCCTGGCCTACCGTTCCTTGATCGGCTCTCTTTTTTTCTGAAACAGAACTGCTGGTACTGTTTGCCCCTTGGACTTTGTCGTTGGAAATTGGCGCTACCACTATTGTATCTCCTGTTAAGCCGGTAAATTGACGCTTATTGCCTGTTTCTGGCCAGTATATATCTATTGTGCAAATCATAGGCCAAAATTTCTCAATTTCTAGGGATGATAACTAATTTTAGTCTATAGTTGCTGTATTAGATTAGATATGTGATGTAATATTGTGTGATTGCAGGTAAAAAAGGTGTAAAGTCACGCCTCAGGAACCCGCAGCATATCCTGGTATGTAGCTATAGTTCTTCCATGGGGTCAATCAGAGGCCCCAAAATAACAACTAAACCTGATTTGGATACGTCAAATGGATGAACTAAAAGCCATCTACGAATCACTCCAACTCAGTTCAATCGACTGGGAGTTGACCCTGCGCTGTATATTTCAGTTGGGGTTGCTCGTCATGTCTGCCGTATTTTCGGGTTCAGAAACCGCACTTTTTTCCCTAAGCCGTATTGATTTGCAGAAATTGAGGCACGAACGTGACCAGCGCTCTGAGAATATCCATGCCATGCTGGATGAGCCGCGTCGCCTGATTATCTCCATTCTCTGTGGAAATGAGCTGGTCAACATAGCGTCCGCAGTAAATATGACCGCCATTCTTCTACTACTCTTTGATAGCGGTGATGTTGGCTGGATAAACATCCTTATTATGGTTCCAATGTTGCTTCTGGTCGGTGAGGTAACCCCGAAGACCATTGCGGTCAGCTTCCCGATTAAGTTCGCCACACGGATTACTGCACGCATTCTTCCACGCTGGATTACCTTAATAACGCCGCTACGGGAGGTGGTCAGGTCGGTTTCAGACAGAATAACTACCTTGATCGTAGGGGACGAGGTTAACCGTGAGAATATCCTGCAACCGGATGAACTGCGTACCCTGCTGGAAGAGGGGGAAGAGACCGGCATTATTGACGCCACCGAGCGTGTTCTGATTGATAATCTGCTGGAGGCGTCCGAAACGGATATCTATCGCATCATGACCCCGAGCCCAAGAATCAGGTTTCTTGATGCCAGTCTGCCAGTGCCGGAGCTTATAGATAAGTTCCGCAATCTGCGTCATCCCAGAGTACCGGTGTATCAGGGTAACTGGGATAACGTCATCGGGTTTGTGCACTCAGAGACCATACTCAAGCTGACCCGTGCCGGTGGTGAAGTGCAGGATATAACTCTTGATATGATCATCAAGCCAGCCCATTTTGTGCCTCCCACCAAAAAGGTGGACGAGATGTTTGATTATTTCCAGGAGCACAACACCAGGGCGGCCATTATTCTGGGCGAATACGGCGAGGTGCTGGGTATAGTTACCATGAAGGACGTGCTTACCTTTATCTTTGGTGAGATATCGGGACGCATGGAGGGTCAGGAGTACTATCAGGAGCAGGATGAGAACAGTTACACGGTCCCTGGCGAGATGCGCCTGGCGGATTTCTATAATCTGACCAATTTCGATATTGAAGACCCAGTTATGGCTACTATTGGCGGTGTGGCGTTCAGACTGTTCGATCGAATGCCGGCTGAGGGCGACAAGGTGCTATATGAGGGGTATGAGTTCACCGCCAAGGAGATAAGGGGTCTCAGGATAAGCAAGGTGCGGGTGTGCAAGCTGTCTGAAGGAAAACCTAAGGCCGAGAGTGATGAGGAGGTTGAGGAACTGACCGAAAATAAACCAGAAGATAGATCAGTTGATGTGGAACAAGAGGAGAGTAGAGATGGAATGGATACTTGAACTGCTCTTGATTCTTTTCTTCCTGCTGCTTAAGGGTTTTTTCTCAGGTTCGGAGATCGCGATGGTGAACTCCGACAAGCTTAAGTTGCGCCATAAGGCGAAGATTGGTGACCGCGGTGCCAGGTTGGTCTTGAAGCTATTTAAAAAGCCTGATGTGATTTTGGGCACCACCCTGGTTGGAACCAATCTGGCAACAGTAACCATTTCAACCCTTGGGGCCTTGATCTGCATAGATCTGTTTGGTGCGACTGGTGATTTGATATCCGTTCTGGCCCTTACTCCCATACTGCTCATAATTGGCGAGGTGGTGCCAAAAAGCGTATTTCAGCAGAACGCTGACACTTTGGTTGGCAGGATTATATACACCCTGCGTTTTTTCTCGTATCTATTCTATCCACTGATCTTTATCTTTAGCCGTGTGGCCCGTTTTGCCACACGAATTGTAGGTGGCGGTGCAGAGCCGCAAAACATGTTTATTACCCGTGAAGAGTTGCGTGTTCTACTCGATGTGACTGAGACTGCGGCTTCTCCATCAACTATTGACCGCAAGCGCATTCGGCGCATTATCAGGTTTGCCGACACCACGGTGGGGGAGGCGATGATACCCCTGGCCGATGTGGTTGGTTTTAACGAAATTCGCGACATGGAAGAGGCGGTGCGTAGGGTGATGAAGCATGGCTACAATCGGCTGCCGGTATATAGTGGGAACATAACCAATGTGAAAGGTGTGCTTACCCTAAACACCTGGGACCTGATGCAGCCTGATGTTCTAGAACATCCGGTATCTGACTATGTAAGTCCCGCTTTGTATCTGTCGCCCAAGCAGACTCTGGATCGAGCTCTGCCACGACTTCAGGCCAGGAAAGATCATATGGCCATAGTGGTGGATGAGTTTGGCTCCGCAGTAGGCATTCTCACCATGGAAGATGTATTTGAAGAAGTGGTTGGTGAGATCGATGTTGGATATGATTTTGATGAGTATCATCCCAAACGTAAGATCTACATTGAGCATGAAAGTGAGAATTCACACCTAATGAGTGGGCGCACCCCCATTTCTGAGGTGAACGACATTCTGCATGTGCACTTTCCGGTGGAAGAGGCTCACACAATTGGTGGGTTGATAGTCAGTAGAATTCGCAATATACCAGTGGAGGGTGACGCCATTGAGGAGCAGGGCCATAGATTGACTGTGCTTGAGGCAGACTCTAGATCTGTGATTAAAGTGAGAGTAGAGCGTTGCTAGTTTTATATTTGGCCGCCCTAGGTTAAAACTAAATATATAGTGCCTTACGAATTCCCTTTAATAAAGCAATCGTCTTTGCCTGTTAGTAAATTATCTTTTTTGAGCTATCTTTAGTAGGGGGCCTCTGATTCAGTCGCTGACAAGCTGGGATTGTGTCCAAATGGAGATAATCCCCTGGCGTTGGTCTGCTTGCTGTAGCTAAATGGCAAGCTCTACAATCTAGCGAGCGCACCTTCCGCTGCAATTACTTTCGGCGTGTATCTGTGTCAGATGTTCTGCGTAGGCTAAATAGTTAAGGGCTCGGGATATTGGCGCATAAGTCGTCTAACCCCCTAAGAACGCAATGACCGCGTCTTGGTCATTATGGGTTTATTTAGAGGTTCCTTCGTGCGGAGGGATAGTTATGACAGCAAAATCAAAAAAACAACCAATCCTTGTGCCGGTAGATTTTTCTGCGCATTCAGAGGCTGCGCTGCTTAAGGCGTGTGAGTTTGCAGAATGTAGCAGACAGGAAATAGTAGCGCTTCATGTGGTGCATGATCCAGGGGATATGCCCAGTTATTATTCGCGCATTGCCAAAAAGAAACAGTTGGTGCGAGTTGAGGATATTGCGTCTGAGATGTATTCGGAATTCATAAAGTCAATTAAGAAAAAGAACTCAGATAATAAAACTCTAAAGAAGATAAAAGTGATGATGGTGAAGGGGATTCCTGTCACGCGAATATTGCAGGTGGTAGAGAAGATAGATGCCTCAATGGTTGTTATGGGCAGCCTTGGCAGGACCGGACTCAAACATGTATTTCTAGGTTCCAAGGCCGAACAGGTTGTACGTCAATGCCCTGTGACAGTTATGATTGTTAAATCAGAGGGTAAGGAATCTGAGTGAATAGTATGCATAAGACCATTATTACACGTCTCAATAAGCTCGACTCTAGAGTTCTTTTTCTTATTCTATTTTGTGTTCTATCCGTATTAATTGTCACCCCAATATATGCGGCAGATAGTGGATCTAAGCAGATGGAGTGGGGTGTGATGGCCATGCAGATGTTCGGAGGCCTTGCCCTATTTCTTTTTGGTATGGAGCAGATGGCTGAGGCGTTGAAGGCTGTAGCCGGTGAACGCATGAAATCGATTTTGGCAAAACTCACAGCAAATCGATTCGCGGGGGCTGCAACTGGTGCATTTGTTACAGCTATTATTCAGTCGTCTTCAGTTACTACGGTTTTGGTAGTAGGTTTTATCACTGCCGGACTCATGTCTATGTCTCAGTCCATTGGCATAATAATGGGCGCCAATATTGGTACTACAATTACGGCGCAGATTGTTGCGTTTAAGGTAACCAAGGCAGCCATGCTGATGATAGGGGTTGGCTTTAGTATGCTGTTTATGTCTAAAGATGAAAAAATTAGACATTATGGCTCCATGATTATGGGGCTTGGAATGGTCTTTTTTGGTATGAGTGTAATGAGTGATGCCATGAAGCCGCTTCGCACATTTCAACCATTCCTTGATTTTATGATTCATATGGAAAGTCCACTGATAGGTATTTTAGTGGCGGCAGCGTTTACCGGTTTAATTCAGTCCTCATCAGCAACTACCGGTATTGTGATCGTTATGGCTAGTCAGGGTCTTATATCGTTGCCAGCAGGGATAGCATTGGCTTTTGGGGCAAATATCGGGACCTGTATTACGGCTATGCTTGCTTCGATTGGAAAGCCAAAAGAGGCATTAAGGGCAGCGTTAGTTCACGTGATATTTAACATTAGCGGCGTCTTGGTTTGGGTGATGTTTATTCCCTATCTAGCTGAATTTGTAACCTGGTTTTCACCTGCTCATCCAGAACTTACCGGTATTGATAGGTTGGGGGCTGAAACGCCGCGCCAGATTGCGAATGCCCATACGATATTTAATATCTCCAATACACTTATCTTTATTTGGTTCACTGCGCAGATCGGGCAGTTGGTAGAGTGGTTGGCACCAGATAGGGCGTTGGAAGAAGAGGGTATTATTACGCACTCAAAGTATCTGGATGATGAGCTTCTATCAACCCCATCTCTTGCTCTGGATAGGGTACGGTTAGAAGCGCTGCACATGGGGGAGCGAGTCGATGTGATGTTGCAACGAATATTGCCTGCCATTCTTACCGGAGATAGGAATACGCTCGCATCTATTCATAAACTCGATGATGAAGTTGATTACCTCTATGAACAGATAGTGGAGTATATGGGTAAGATCAGTAAGCACAGTTTAACAGATGCTCAGACGGTGGAGTTCCTAAAGCTGATGGAGGCAATTTCTGATCTGGAGAATGTGGGTGATATCGTTGAGACCAACCTTGTTGTGCTGGGTAATCAGCGTATTAGTTCCGGCATATCAATAAGTGAGGCTACCAAAGAGGTGATTACCGGGTTTCATGAAGTGGTTATCCGTTCGGTAAGAGATGCGGTGCAGGCTGTTTCGCAGAATAATAAAGAGGTGGCGCAAAATGTTATTGGCATGAAGGATGAGATAGCAGAACTTGTAGACTCTGCTTCATTGCATCAGGCGCAGCGTTTGGTAGCAGATGAGCCGAACCGTATCCCGGCCTATACCATAGAAATGGATATTATTGAAAAATTAAAGCGTGTTTACTATTTCTCAAAGCGTATGGCCAAGACTGTGGTTCATAAGCGTAAGGAGGAGTAGCGGCTTTAAATGCTGAATGCACTTTTACCTGTCTTCTCGCTAATATTGCTTGGTGGTGTTCTTAAATACTTGGCATTCCCTGGTGTAGAGTTTTGGCGCGGCGCGGAACGACTAACCTATTATCTGTTATTTCCAGCGTTGCTTTTCCTTAAGCTAAGTACGATAAGCGTGTCTGATGACCTTGATCTACTGCAGCTGGCAATGTTGCTGTGTAGCATGCTGGTTGTTGTTAGTGCAATGCTTGTTATTTCTGGATATGTGTTCGATATACATGGCGCAGCCTTTACCTCGCTCTATCAGGGGGGCGTCCGTTTTAATACCTATGTCGGTCTGGCGGTTGTGAATGGATTGTTAGGTGATAGTGGGATGGCTATAGCGGCGATTGTTGTGGGAATAATGATTCCTGTGGTTAATCTATTGTGTATTTCTGTGTTTGCATATTCTAGTGATGTCGCTGAAAAAAGTATGACTTCTATAATTAGAAATATCATTACAAATCCGCTTATACTGGCATGTGTGTTTGGGGTTTTATGGAATAAATCAGGGTGGGCGTTACCTGTTTTATCTATTCCTGTTCTGGAATTATTAGGTGCTGCTGCGCTGCCGTTGGGTCTTCTAGCTGTGGGGGCTGGAGTGCATTTAAGGTCGCTCAGAAGTGCGACTAAGCAGTTGGTGGTTTCTTCTGTTTTTAAACTACTTATTTTGCCTTCTCTGGGTTATTTTCTTTGTCAGGTTTTCGCGCAAGAGTCTTTCGTAACTATAGTTGTTGTGATTATAGCCGGACTGCCTACTGCATCCTCGGCATATATTCTTTCGAGGGAGCTAGGTGGAGACTCTAAAGCAATGGCGACAATAATTACCGGGCAGACTCTGCTGGCTATGGTTAGCATGCCTTTAGTTATTAATTATCTTGTCTGATCCTAATGTTTGCGGTCAGCTATTGTTTCGTTATTCTCAAACTCTTTCCCGGTTAATAGCATTCCATGATTGAATGACTCTTTGATTTTAGTGATGTAGTCCGATCCCTGGGTGTTGAATTTACCGCTAGTAACCAATTCTGCCTGTTGAAGTAATTGACTTAGTTCAGACATTCCAAGACTTAATGTTGCGCCCCTTAGTTTATGGGCTAGGTCCTTAAATTTTTGCAGGTCCTCATCTTTTCTGGCCTGATGCATGTTGTCCAATATGGATTTCCCGAAGTCATCCATGCTTTGGTGAAGTCGTTTTAGAAAATCACTATCCGGGGCCATGCTGATTACATTATTGAGCATCTCAGTATCGACGGGTCCATTGCCGCTGCTTGAAACATCTTCTTTGGCTTCAGTGTCGGGAAGTTTATCTGTATCGCAAATATCTGTTGCTGAATTAATCGTCTGTATTAATTTAGTAGAGGATATGGGTTTAGTAAGAAAGTGTTTGATTCCTGCTTCTTCACATTGTTTACGTGCCTCTACTGTTGCATTGGCAGTTAGCATAATGAAAGGGATGTTGTCGTCAGTGTTGTTTGACATGTATGTTTTATAGGTGTCAATGCCGCCCAGTATAGGCATATGCATGTCAATGATTACCAGATCAAACTTTTCTGTAGCAAGAGCATCTAGGGCGAGTTTTCCGTTCTCAACGATTTCTGTTTTGTGGCCGTTGTTTGCAATTATTCGTCCTATGACAATCTGGTTAATAGGGTTGTCTTCAACGACTAAAATATTTAATTGTTTTATGTTTGTATGCGCAATGGGTTGCCTTGGTGTGTACGCTTCCTTTTGGTTGAGGATTTGAGATAGATACAGGGCGTTGTGTAACTGCCTCTTGCTTAGGGGTTCTGTCAGAACATACTTTTGATGAATGCAGGTTATTTTTTGTCTGATATCTTCATTCTTGGTTTGGATGAAAAGAAAAATCATTTCATGATTATTCTTGCCTGGTAAGGTGTCCAACTGTTTGATCAGGTCGGATGATACGCTTAGTCCGTCCAGTATGATGACGTCAATACACTCAGCTGCCTCGTTCATGATCTTCTTGGCCTGGGAAATGGAGCTGGCGTCATGTAGTTTGACGCCCCATTTATTGAGCAGATTAGTGGCATTGGTCTGATTAACCAGGTTGTCGGATATTCTAAGTACATTAATGGTGCTGAAATCCTGTTCGCTCATATGCTGGTTTGTTGTCTTCCTGTTATTGATGGGAAGTTCAATCCGGAATGTGGAGCCCTGTCCAGGAATGCTGGTTACGCCAATCTCTCCTCCCATTAGTTCCACCAGTTGTTTGGCGATGGCCGTTCCAAGGCCGCTGCCACCATAGCGTCTTGTTGTGCTTTCGTCTGCCTGGATAAACTTGTTAAATATTTCTTGTTGCATTTCCTGGCTAATGCCTATGCCTGTGTCTGTTACTTCGAATTTTACGGTTGATGTTGAGCTATCTGTTGCAATCAGTTTGCAATTAAGCGAAATGCTTCCTCTGTCAGTGAACTTGATTGCATTGCTCAGAAGGTTGATTAATACCTGGCGGATATGTGTAGGGTCGCCTTCTAGAATTACAGGTATATTAATATCTATATGTTTGGTGAAAACTAAACCTTTGCTTTTGGCCTGAGGAGAAAAAATATTAAAGGTGGTGGAGATTAACTCATAGATATCAAAGTCGACAGACTCTGAATCCATTTTTCCTGCCTCTATTTTAGATATATCCAATACATCCTCAATTAATCTGAGAAGAGTTTCGCCGGAGTGTTTGATTGTAGTTACATACCCTCTATCTTCTGGATCTAGATTGCGTGTTTCAAGTAGTTCTCCAGTTCCAATGATTCCATTCAATGGAGTGCGGATTTCATGGCTCATGCGTGCCAGAAATTCACTTTTGGCTTGATTGGCTTGTTCAGCCTTGTCTTTCTCTTCTTGTAAGCGTTTAATTAATGTCACTACATAACCTGGCAACACAAATAGACTAATAAGTAGTCCAATCCCCATACTATGTTGCTGTTGCCAGAAGGGTGTAAATTGTATTACAAGGGAGAAGCCGATTATTGAGACACATGCAGACATATATAGGTATTTTTCCCCATACCGAAAGCCGTTACCAAATATCACCCATAAATAAACTCCAAACCATGGTGCAAGCGCCTCGCTGCCCATATACAAGGCTAAGCTGATAACTATTGGGTCGTGAATAATGCCGATAACTCTCCGGGATATGGATTTATGCGGGTAGATAATAATCGCAATAAAAAACAGTATTGAGGACAGGAGGACAAAGTAATTCAGATATAGGGCAGATGAGAGGGTGTCTTGAATTGTCTGGTAACTGTTTGCTATAACATGCATGTAGGCGTTAGATATAACCAAAATCAGAATCCTAACTCCCGCCTGCTCATGCTCGCTATCTGGACGATTGTTTAGTCGTTCACTGATATAGGTCCATGCATGGACAATATATACAATAGGATTGGTAATCATGGTCTAGTAATAGTCTTCTTTTTGTATGAGTTTGTTATTACATCATCTCCAGCATATGTGTTAGCTGGCAATATAGAGTCTATTATTGTTGGCCTGATATGCTGTTTGATTTAGAGCCTGAAAGCCAAAAATAAACAGCTTGCCTGCTATGGTTTATCGGATGCGAAGGGATGTCAAGGGAATATGCCCCATTGTGTGATTAGCTGTTTTGTTTGCTGGCTATGGGTGTAGGGTTGGAATATTGATCAAGCTGTTATGGCTTATCCATATCCAGATGACTGATATCTGGGATTGAGTAGGGTTCGACCTCTTTTTTGCAATCTTCCAAGGAACCGCTATTTGGTGGGTTTACACTAAGGCTGCTGGTGTCAATTTCTGCTGGTTCAGGATCTGGTGACTCATCAATGACAGCTCCAGCAGATGCTAAAGAGATATGATCTGTATCTGGAATGGGTTGTGGTGTTACCTGTTTTGCACAGTCAATGAGGCTTCCAGTGTTAGGGGGGAGCAGGGTCAGTTCTTCTGACGTTGCATGAGACGATGCGGCGGTATCGGCGGTTTCACCGGAGTTATCTGCAGGTATGGTTGATGGCTTAATATCAATTATGGCCCCTGCCTTTCTAAAGGCTAAGCGGTATTTTGTGGCGGTCTCATCGTCGACCCCTGACTTTATTGTTACCGGTTTGCCGGAGAAGAGCAGGTCGAGCTGGTTCTCATTTGCTTTGAATATCTGTCCTATCTGTTGTCTTGTTTCATCCAAATTGCGGCCTTCCATGAGCTGGCCTGAGAAAATGATGTCATAGGTTTTACTGAACATAATATTCTCCTCACCTAGAATGAAGTTTGAGTACGGCCTGGTCTATTGCCTGGTCTACATAATAAGAGAATAGCTCAACTGTATTGATACCAACAATCCTTTTGGTGAGTTCCCTACCCTTGGAGTTTAGAAAAAGTAGTGTGGGCGTTACTTTAATATTGTATTTGATGGCCACATCTGAGGTATTGATTATAGTTCTGTCGAAGTTGCGTATATTATCCGAGGTATTTAGCGTCAGCTCACGCATGATTATTTTGTTTTTATAGTCACCACTAACAATCATTGGTTCCAGCACATCACTTTTGATCTGGGCGCAGTATGGGCAGCCTGGTCTCGAAATCAATAATAGGATTGGTCTCTTGGTCTGGGCTGACCTTTCCCCCTCTAACGCTAGATCAGTGGTCTTTGTGATCTTTTTAGAGCTGTTTTCAGAGCCGACAGCAGAGTTTACTCCGCCGATAATTATCAGTGCCAGCAGAAAGTATAGGCTACGAAGGATATTAGCCATGATGTGTCTGCTCTCCTATCTTCTGAAGATAACTCGATTTCATAGCCTGCTCAAACTCTTCGTTCGATTTATATTCATAATTGAAGACCGGTTTCCACATAGAATGGTCTTCCATGCAGAGGTAGAAAAACACATTATCATGCCAGTGCTGAGAGAAGCTTTGATATGCGTGGGTGAAGAGTTTTAGTTTTGTCTCCAGCGGATAAGATAGCTTGCCTGCGGCCTCAACCATTGGCATTTTCAGTATCTTGGTGTAAAAGTTACGTTCTCGTATCTTTTTTATAACCGGCTTGATAAAGGTCAAGGTGCCAAGGGATACAGTTGCAACCTCTGAGGTATTAAACATATCCTGCACCTGTTTATAGAGCAGGCGGTAGTCATCACGCGATCCCGCATAGTGGATTATGGGGTGGAAGTGAAAGCCAACTATTGTCCCCTTGTCTGCTATTTTTCTCGCAGCCTCCAGACGTTTTTGTAGCGATGCGGCTTGATGTTCTTCGTTATCTATGATGGTCTGGGTATTTAAGGACCAAGTGCATATGATATTAGCCGGTATCTCTACCTTAGAAAGATAGTTGATATTTGACGACTTGGTTTTTAGTTCCAATATTACATTTGGATTTGAGTCGGCGAACCGGATGAGTCCATCCAGCAGATTATGCTTATTACCCCACATAAGTGAGTCAGAAGATTGCCCGGTGCCTATGTGGTAGGTTTTGTCCGGATCCAGTTCCAGCCTGGATAGTTTATCGGCAAAGCTGGTGTCAAAGATCACCTTATTGCCATGGTAAAATGATTGAATGCTGCAATAGCTACAATCAAAGCCGCAATTTTCTACTGCGTCCAGGGTGAGGAGATTACAGCAACGCGTCCTCTCAGATGCAACCGGGCAGTATCCCAGTGCAATTTGATCCTTCGAGGTAGTTAGAATAGCCGGTTTTTCGGTTGTTGGTTCTAGGCTCCGTTGATATCGGTTTGGCTCTGCCTTTAACTCTAACCATCTATCGGTCAGTTGGCCCAGTAGGGCTTTTTTACCATCTCTTCCGCATTTATCTCCGCTATCCAGTATCGACCAGGTCTCTTCGATATCGGATTCATCCCAGCTGTTCAGATCCAGGGCTATCTCGATGAACTGCCGCAACTCCTGCATAGTAAACCTATGTCTAAAAGCAGTATCTCTGGTAAATGATTGCTGCTTCTCCGGGAGCTGGTGAAAAGATGTCTGCTGAGATATCTTTGCGAACTTTTCTGCATAGATCTGGGAGTTAGGCATTTTGTCCGTTAGTTGCTGCTCGGCTTGTCGTTTAGATCATAAAAACGCACGCTTGCGTCGTCACTGGTGGTGGAGATGTAGCGTCCGTCAGGGGATACAGCTATGGCGACTCCACATAGGTCGTGTTTTTGAAAGCGACGTACTGCTTCACCGTTGGCTGGGTTCAAAAATAGCACGGCGCTATCTGTCTGCCTGCTTATGGTCGCCAGATAGTCTCCATCAGGTCCGAACCTGATCTCATTAATTATTCCGGTGTGCTCTGTCTTTAATGTCTGCATCTTGCCATCGGGGATATCCCAGCGGTAGATATTAAACCAGCCTCCACCGAAGAGTTGTTTGCCATCAGGCGAGAAGACCAGGGTGCGGGCATCAGATCCCGGGTCAGGGAGACGTTTTGGGGTTTGGTCTCTGTTCCAAATCCATACAGCGCCATCTTCCCCGCTTGATGCCATCCAATTGCTTTCGTAGTGGGCTGCTACAGCGCGTATTGCATCGCTGTGCTTGGCAGTTTTGGCCAGGGCTTTGAAGTCGGATAGGCGCCACTGCCGTGCTACGCCGTCCTGATGTCCGGTGAGGATGATGTCCTTTTGTTCATTGGCTATAAGATGCCTGATGGGGGATTCTGTGGTTATTGATCTTATCTCTTTGCCTTTAATATCCCACTCTACAATTCTTCCATCATAACCACCTGAGATCAGCCTGGAGTCGCCCTCAAGGAAAACTATTCCGTTAACCGACCCCTTGTATGCCTGCCATTTGTGGATATGAGAGCCGTCAGGCATACGCCATAGACGAATGAATCCGCTCCAGCCACCGCTTGCGGCAATTTTTGAGTCATTGGAAAAGGCTAGGGTGCTACCACCTGAGTGGGCATTTTCATGGATTACACTAGCTGGCTGACGCGGGATATTGCTGAGACATGCGCTTAGCAACAGGCAGATCAGCAAAATTGAGGTTGTTCGGAATATCGTCATAATCTGGATAAACTTGCTGGGTGGGTAAACGGATAGATCAATTTGTGATGCGATACCAATCTACTGGCTTATCCTGGTTTAGGTCAAGTGTTTCGCTATTGTTATAATGAAATAATGATGAGACTACAAATGGATAGTAAAACAGCGATACTAGTTCTTAGCACGATTTTGCCTGGCTACTTGCCTGCAGAGAGCGGGCATGGTCAGGAACTTGGGGCAGAAGAGTCTGAAACTGCCACCAAAGCTGCCCCGAGCCAGGAGGTTAAGCGGCTAGAGAGAAATATTAAGACGACCAAGATCAAGAACTGGGTGATCAACAAAAGGAATGAGGAGCTTAATTCCAGGATGAAAGAGCTCGAGTCTAGGATCGCAAAAATGAAGGAGAGTCTGCAGCAGGAAGAGTTGGCAGAAGATAAAAATCAAAGCGCTCCAGCTAACCACTAGGTTAACTTGGAGCTAACAGCAGAAACGGGAAAATTACTAGGTTGTTATTCAGGCGTTACCCTTTCCCTTCATGGCGATTGCGTGTCCTTTGGCAAACTCCAGCATGCGTTTGATAGGTTTTACCGCCTGCTGACACAGCTCCCGGTCAATCAGAATCTCCTGCCCCCCTGTTTCCAGTACTTCAGCCAGATTTTGCAGTGAGTTCATGCCCATCCAGGGGCAGTGGGCGCAACTGACGCAGGTTGCCCCTTCGCCAGCTGTAGGGGCCTCGATCAGTTCCTTATCAGGTGCCAACTGCTTCATCTTATGGAAGATGCCGCCATCGGTGGCCACAATAAATTCCCGGTTATCCATTGAGGTCACTGCTTTAATCAATGCTGTGGTGGAGCCAACCACATCCGCCAACTCTATAACACCCTCAGGTGATTCCGGGTGCACCAGAACTGCGGCTTCTGGATGCAGTCTGTGTAGTCGTTCCAGGGCGACAGATTTGAACTCTTCGTGTACCACACAGGATCCTGGCCATAGCAGCATCTCTACCCCGGTAATCTTCTGTACATAACGGCCAAGATGTTGATCTGGACCCCAGAGTACCTTTTCCCCTTTTTCTGCAAGATGTTGAATAATCGGCAGGGCGATACCGGAGGTTACTACCCAGTCTGATCTGGCCTTAACTTCTGCGCTGGTGTTGGCGTAGACCACCACAGTATGGTCAGGATGAGCGTCGCAAAACCCAGAGAACTTGTCAGCCGGACAACCGTCGTCCAGTGAGCATGAGGCCTTAAGATCTGGCATGAGTACGCGTTTTTCAGGATTAAGAATCTTGGCAGTTTCACCCATGAAACGCACGCCACAAACAACCAGTGTTGTTGCATCCTGTTCTGCACCAAAACGGGCCATCTCCAACGAGTCAGCGACGCAGCCGCCGGTCTCCTCGGCCAGTTCTTGCAGATCACCGTCGGTATAGTAGTGCGCCACAAGTACCGCATTCTGTTCCTTGAGCATCTGCTTGATGCGCTTTTTCAGTGCATGCTTCTCTTCCGCAGATAGGCTTGGCCACTCGGGGTGGGGGGGTACATCAATCTTGTCGAGAGTAATCTCTTTGGCGATTTGTGCTTGGCTCATACAGTTTCTCTAATTGAAAGTATCATTCGGTTAAATGGATTGTAGACCGTTAGGGTCTGTGACTCGATAGAGGCAAGCAGGGCGATGATTTCCTTCTCGACGCACTTCTCCAGTCTCTTCAATCAGTCCCGAGGCGGTTATTGATTTTCTAAAATTCCTTTTGTCCAGTCCCCTATTTTGGATTATCTCATAGACGCTTTGTACTTCACTTAAGGTAAAGGTTTCTGGTAAAAATTGAAATGCAATGGTGGAGCAGTCCAGATTGTATATTAGGCGATTATGGGCCATGGCAATAATTTCGTCATGATCAAATGCCAGTTGCGGCAATTGGTCTATGGGGAACCACGCAGCTTCTGCCGCGTCACTTGCCGCTGTGGGCTCCATATTTACATCCGGAGCTATGGCGTAATAGGCTACAGTAATCACCCTCTCTCTCGGGTCTCGCCCCGGTTTTCCAAATGTATATAGTTGTTCTAAGAATATATTGTCTAATCCCGTCTCTTCCTTAAGTTCCCGCCTTGCGCACTCTTCCAGATCCTCACCCAACTCTAGAAAGCCTCCGGGGATAGCCCATGAGTATTTATAGGGATCCAGTGCGCGTTTTATCAGTAATATCTTGAGTTGCCCTTCAGTAATGGTAAATATTACTGCATCTGTGGTTACCGCTGGATGCGGGTACCTATAACAGTATGAATTTACAATATCGTCAACCATGCTATTTGCTACGTGTATTATTAACACTTACTAAAGTACAAATATATATCACACTTTGACCGATAGTTGCTATAAATAACCTGGAATTCATATGAAATTTAGCAGTGCCGCTAAAGATTCCAGCTGTTTTGTCGATAATAGGGATGACCAGTTGGTGATGTTGGGGAACGGTGGTATCTAGCTGGAAGCACCAGTTTGAAACTGTGACATGGTGTGGACGTGCAGTAGCTGTTTATAGGGGATTTGGATGATAAGTGAAGATTTAACTGTCTCTTTAGATCAGGGTGCGGTATATCGCCTTCTGCGAGAGGGTATCTATGTCTAAAACAACTTCAGACGGTGCAAGACAAGAGATCCTTGAAATAAAGCATCTTCCACCTCTATCAATCACCGCTGCTCGTCTGTTGGAAGCGATTGGGAACCCAGATGTAGAGGTAGAGGATCTGGCTGATATTATTAATCATGACCCCGGGTTGATGGGGCGTATAGTTGGATTGGCAAATGCAGCCTATTTTGGACAGAGAAATCCCATAACCACTGTACAGGAGGCCATAATCCGTGTTCTCGGAATAAATATGGTCAAGAGCCTTGCTCTAAGTATCTCTGTTAGTGGGGTGTTTCAGGCCGATAGTTGTCCTGGTTTTAACACAAAGGACTACTGGTTTAATGCTATTGGCTGCGCCACCTTGTCAAGGATGATGACGCTTAGAATGCCAATTGAGATTCGACCTGATCCAGATCAGGTATATCTGAGTGGTTTATTGCACAATATTGGCTATCTGGTTCTTGCTCACGTATTTCCTTCTAAGCTTTCGCAGGTGATTGCTCTCAAGGAGAAAGATCCAGAAGCCGATCTTGTCTCCTTGCAGCGGGAGTATCTTGGGGTAGATTGGATATCTGCAGGCGAATGGTTAGTGGGGCGATGGCACTTGCCTGATTTTATTGGGCGAACTATTGAGTCTGTAGTTGATGCCGGTTTCGCATCAGATGAAGCTTATGATGTAAATATGGTGCGTAGTTCAATTCAGTGGTTGAATGGCCTCGCGACCGCAATGCCGGATGAATTAAGGTTGAAACAGGATAAGGTACTTATACAAACCCCCGGTCTTAGCCCCGATGCGCTTGACCTAATTGAAAATAAATTTTTAGATCAATGTGAGGAGCTTCACTCTCTGGCTTCCCAGCTGTAATCATTTTTTCACCTATCAGTAAAGATAGAAATCCCACTTAATTACCCTGTTAAGTTGATGCGCTATATCCAAGAATATTTATGTTCGTTTATACTCTAGATTGGTTAGAGCTTTTCTGTCCTCTATTTGATATAGATTAGGCGCATATAGTGTTGTTGAAAGAGAATGGTTGATAAATCTAGTTCATTCAGGCTGGTAGTTGCGATTTCGTCGCGTGCACTATTTGACCTAGACGACTCTCACAAGGTGTTTGAGTCAGATGGGATTGATGCCTATTGCAAATATCAGATAGAGCATGAAGATGAGGTATTGCGTCCCGGAGTGGCCTTTCCTTTGGTGAAAAAGCTGCTGGCGATGAATAATCTGTTATCAGGAGATGCCGCAGTTGAGGTCATTCTTTTATCTAGAAACAGTGCTGATACCGGTTTACGCATATTTAATTCAATCGACTATCACGGACTTGCTATATCAAGAGCAGCATTCAGCGGAGGCGCCAATCCATATGAGTATATATCTCCTTTAGGAGCCCACTTGTTTCTGTCTTCTGATCACCATGATGTACGCAAGGCATTAGAGTCAGGGATAGCGGCCGCAACTATATTGCCATCCAATACGAGTGGTACTAACAATATTTCAGATCAACTTAGAATAGCCTTTGATGGAGATGCGGTTATCTTTTCAGACGAAGCCGAGCAGATTTATAAGACTCAGGGGTTAGATGCTTTCACCGCAAGTGAAAAGGCTGCTGCCCGTAAGCCTTTGTCTGGAGGCCCGTTTAAGGTGTTTTTGTCAGCATTACATAAGATACAGATAGCTGTACCGCCGGAGTCTTCTCCAATTAGGACTGCTTTGGTTACTGCCAGAGCGGCGCCTGCGCATGAGCGCGTGATTCGAACACTCAGGGCCTGGGATATTCGTATTGATGAGGCATTTTTTCTGGGAGGTATGAATAAAAGCGAATTTCTGCGATCCTTCAATGCCGATATCTTCTTTGATGATCAGGCTGGGCACTGTGAGTCTGCCAGGCAACATGTGCCGACTGGACATGTTCCGCACGGTATTGCGAATAGCTAGACTGTATTAGAGTCGTAGGTGATGGTCTCTGTGGGTTTCTGCATGAAATAACCCTGAATGTAATTGACTCCAACAGTCCATAGGACAGCTAGGCTGTTGGCATCCTCTACACCCATGGCGATAGTTTTAATGTTGAAATTATGTACTGATTGATTTAACTCCCCTAGTTGGTTCTGCTTCTCCTCACTTTGGCATAGTCCGCTGGTAAGTGACGGATCTAATTTTACGTAATCTATTGGCATGTGTTTCAGCATTAGTTCGTTCTTGGGCTTGAGACCGAATCTATCAACTGCAATTTGGCATCGGATCTTTTTTAGACCCTCAATAAGCTTTTTGGCATCTTGAGTATGAGCCCTGATATCTTCCTCGTGGAATTGAAAGATAATCCAGGCGCCTTTAGCGTTTAACTCGCGTAAGCAGTCACATATCCACAAAAGCAGGGATTCATCCTGTATGCCGTTTTCAGAAATGTTGATAAAAAACTTGGTCTTATGTCCTTGGTTGCGATGATGAGACAGTTCGTGGATGGCGTGTTTTATAACCCATCTGTCTATTTTGGACATCAGATTAAGTTGACTAGCACGACCAATAAATTCTGCAGGAAGAATGTCATTATTGTTTTCATCTATTATCCTGGTCAGTACCGCATAATGTTCTCTTGTGTCCCCCTGAAGGCTCACTATTGGTTGGTAGACAACTCTGAATTTATCATTTTCCAGGGCATTCTTTATAAGGTGGTCAATTTTGCTGTGGTCACCTTCGGTTGTTTTTTGTTTTTTATCTATGACGGAATCTGGGGCTTCTGAATCTGATTCTTCATTGCCATAATGTTGCTGCATCTCTTGTTCATTGTATGAGAGGAATAGATTGCCTCCTTCCTCACGGGCTGCTTCACAGGCGTTGTATGCCTGATTGATTAGCTCCTGGTTGGATCGGTTCTCTGGTGTCTGGTAGCTGATGCCAATGCTGCAAGTTAGACTGTAATTTTGGCCATCAAGCTGGAATTCATGCTTTTCCATAGTAGAGCGGATTATTTCGGCAAATGGCTCTGCCTCTAGAAGCTCAGATTTTGGACTTAGAATAACAAAGGTGTGATCCCCAAACCTGGAGAGAAGGTCTGCCTCACTAATGGTTTCGCTAAGCGTGGAAGCGAATTTTTTAAGCAGTTTGTCGCTGTTAATAATTCCAGCTTCAGATCTCAGTTTTTGAAATCCGTCAATTTGAATGTAGAGCAAGGAGTGGTCGTGCCTGTTCTTATCTTCACCGGATGTTATTTCGCTTAACTGATCCATGAGATAACGCCGGTTATATAAACCTGTTTGCGTGTCCTGGTTTGCGAGTAATTGAATCTTTTCCTCAAGCTCGTTGTCTAGTGATTGATCGCGTATAATTATCTGAGTGCAAGGCTCTCCGTCTACGCTTGCAGGTGAGAACTCTAATTGGGCTTTGAATATTTTTTCGTCGCTGCTTTGGCAGCTGGTGTCCAGTGTTGTGGTGCCGGAATTCTCATCTACAGAGCGTAGAAATTCTTTGAACTTCTTAAGTTCATTGGGGGCAATCATGTCTAGAATCGGAAGTCCTTCAATATCATCCATCTCTACATAGCCGAACATATCTAAATATGCTTTGTTGGCATGTACATACATTCCTTCATGCACATAGGCTATTGCATCTCTTGAACTCTCAACCAGTGTGCTGCAACGCTGTTCTGATTCATCCAGTCTTCTTTTTGTCTGTTCTAGCTCTCTTCTAATTTGCAGATCTGAAAGCTCGCGGGAAACCACAATCTGCAAGTGCTCCCTATCTTCTTTGGAAACAACATCACGCGCCCCTTTACGCATTGCTTCTAGTAACGGTTCAGGGTCTTGGTCCTCGGGATAAATAATAATTAAAGGAGTATTTGGTAGTCTGGTGCTGCATATTGACATGGCATGAGCAGGAGAGATATTTGCTGTGCCGCTTGTATATAGAATAATGTCGACTGCGCCATGATCTATGGCTTCGATAAGCTTATCCTCCCTTTCTACACGTTTTGAGTGTACTGCTATTCCCGTATTGCGTAGGGTGTTTGCATACTCTTCAGCATCGTTGGGGGATTCGTCCACTATAAGTAGGTTTATACTCTTTTCAGGGCGCAACGTGTTGTCCATTTATTTCATGCTCAAATTATGTTCTGTATTCTTTCTTAGCTAAATCAATATTTTACTATGTGTTGTAAGCCGGGCGCAATGTTGCCTGGTGATGTGGTGGCGTTGGCCTGTTTCAAGTGCGATTATGAACTATCTTCATCCTGATATCTAAACTCATATTGGCTGAATGTGCCGGTCGATTCAAGTAGTCTGGTCAATTTTGCGATCCTTTTATTGCCATCCTGTTCTATTTCAATCTCCTCTCCAGCGTGGACATTCAAAACAGGAAGGAGAAGAGTGGCAGGCCTATTTGCTCCGGAGTTTTTTGGCAACAAAATGCACTTGTGATTACTACTGAGCTGTTTGCCATTTGCGGTTATGTGGATGGTAACTGCCTCAGTTGTGGGAGATATTATTTCAAAACCAAGTTGTAACCCAACCTCTGGCATATGCTTGAGCCAGCGGACAATGCCAACGCTAAACTGTGAGTGATCACTAGCTGACTGGATTCCAATTAGCTCTCCAACTATAATTTTTGGTGCGTTATCTCCTTTCCAGTTAATGCAGTATCCTCCTGCGCTCTCATTTTGAGTTTTACATGAGTAAGTGTTGCTCTTGCCCTCTTGGTTCCGCTTGGTCCACGCTGGTGCGCCGTCATCTTCTATGTATGAGCCCAGTTGCTGCTGATAAGATATTGCCTCATCCACGGGATGGTCTAAAGGAACTATCTGGATGCTGGTATCGTCGGCAGAAAAATAACTGTCAAGGAATGAAGAGTCACTAAGTTCGTCTTTTTTATCTAACTCAGCCTCTGACTCATCTGATTGGTTGGCTTCATGTTTTATTTTGTTGGTAACTATTTGTGTGTGTATTTCAGAAATACCAACCGAGGTATCAAGTTCAAAATTAAGATTTGTTCTTATGAATCCACGTTTGGGTTCGTAGGTTAAAGATTTGATGGACTTGCGTAACAGGGGTGCGGTTATCTGCATCTCCTGTGTAAAAAATGAATTATTTTTTTGGTTGGAATATAGAGCCTTTAGTTCTGTTCGCAAGTGCTGAACAAGTGTGACGGTATCTATTACGTAGCAGAAAGCGCTATGTTCATCTCTCAGCATTGATATATGAATGGGGGGATTATCTTTATCAGACTCGACGAAAAAATTACCTTGATTCTCTGCTTCAGATTGCAGGGGTAATATACGAATGTGTCTAGCCCATTCCGAGATATTCGCAACTAGGTTTACTATTTCCTTCTGGCGTAGTCCATAGGGTGAAGCAAGTGCCAGTAATAAGGCAGTTAGATATAATTCTCTTATGGTTGATGCTGGCCCTGGGTTATCACTGCCCTGTTTGATGCGTATATCTGCCACATCATTTTGTTCGGCAAAGAGGTATAGTTGGTGTATCTCTTTCCACGTATTACCAGGATAGGGGTTGTACACAATAATCGAGTAGTAGAGTACCTTGAAGAGATAATGTAACGCTTGATGCAGAGCTACGATCATAAGTTTTTGATCGAATCTTTCTTCTTGGCCCGAGGCCATTGTTTCTATGATTATTTTATAAGAGTTTGCCAGCTCCATATGTAGTTCGCGGCATAGAACTACAATCTTTTGGTTTTTGGCGGATAGGGGAATTGGGGCGTCCAAATAGTATTTTTTTAGATTAGATACTATATGCCTGACAATTGGTCGAAGCATGCTGGCTATTTTTGTGCGTTTTACATTTGGTATCTCAAGGCGGTTAAACTCTACCAGGGTCTTGAAGGTTCGCTTAGAGGTTTCTCCGGTATTAGCCAGAGGTAAATTGGATACCCAGGTTTCAACCTCCTTTAGGTCAAGGAAGAATGAGTCTTCTGGGGCTGGAGCCCTATCAGGTAAAATTAGCTTGATAGGAGACGTCTTATACATAATTTGTGATTATCTGCGCTATCTTAAAAAAATGATATCGGTAGATTTATACAACTCTATGCTTCTAATTGCCATATATATTCCAACTAATCAGATATCTGGTAGTTAGATGTAGATGTCTTGCTTATGGTTCTATCACAATTCATGCTAGAGGCAGCTTTGATTTAGCTCCAGCCTTTTCATATACAAGCCTGGGTACAAGATATCCAGGCAGTGAATTCTGTAGTTCATTCTGGAGGGCGATGGCTTTTTCCGCTTCAACCTCGAAATGCATAGCCCCAGTTACTCGATCTAGCATGTGTAGGTAATAGGGTAGTACGCCGAAGGAGAAGAGTCTTTCACTTAGCGTATGCAGCGTTTCAAAACTATCGTTTATTCCTCGTAACAGTACAGATTGATTAAGTATGGTTATCCCCGATTTGGCAAGGGTGTTTATTGCCTGGTATACATTTCGGTCAAGTTCATTGGCGTGGTTGCAGTGGATTACAAAGACGATTTTAAGTCTGCTGGCTGCTAATATTTGAGCTATTTCCAGATTGACTCTTTCGGGCAGGGCTATCGGCATACGGCTGTGTATGCGCAGACGTTGTAGATGGTCGATCTGTTCGAGCCGGTTGATCAGTGACTTTAGGGCTGAATCGCTCTGCATAAGAGGTTCGCCGCCGCTTAGAATTACCTCAGTTATTTCCCTATTGTCTCTTATATATTCAAAGGAGGTCTCCAGGTTTGGGCCGCATGCGCTGGAGTCGGAGTAGGGGAAGTGGCGTCGGAAACAGTATCTACAGTGGATGGCACAGGCCCCGGTCGTGACTAGAAGGACTCTCCCCCCATATTTGTGTAACAATCCTGGGATGATGGTGGCTGCGGCATCACCCACAGGATCAATACAATAGCTATCATTTGTGCCTGACTCTTTGATGTTAGGCATGGTCTGGAGTAGTAGTGGGTCCTTGGGGTTGCTTTTCTCCATGCGGTTGGCAAATCCGCGTGGTACCAGCATAGGGAAATCCGCCTCTACTCCTATGTCTGAGGCTATGTCAGATGGGTCAAGTTCCAGGTATTTGGCCAATTCCTCAGGTTTTCTGAAGGCATCTATTAGTGACTGGTGCCAAGACGGCATGGTTCGGGTTATCATACCCAGATTCGATTCGTTGCTTTTTGAGGATGTCATGGCAAGTTATAGTACCAATGAGTTTAAGGGTGGTCTTAAGATCATGCTTGATGGGGATCCCTGCTCAATTATTGAAAATGAGTTTGTAAAACCTGGCAAGGGCCAGGCATTTAATCGGGTTAAGATACGCAACCTTAAGACCGGGCGTGTGATAGAGCGCACCTTTAAGTCGGGGGAATCGGTAGAATCTGCCGATGTCCTGGAGGTGGAGCTGCAATATCTCTACAACGATGGTGAATTCTGGCATTTTATGCATCCCGAGACCTTTGAGCAAACTACGGCCGATGCCAAAGCCCTGGGAGAGAGCACCAAGTGGCTCAAAGAACAGGATAACTGCACTGTTACTCTGTGGAATGGAGCTCCAATCATCGTGGAACCGCCAAATTTTGTGGTGCTAACCATCACCGATACTGATCCTGGCCTTAAGGGTGACACCTCTGGAAGTGGCGGCAAGCCTGCTACTCTGGAGACTGGTGCTGTGGTACGTATTCCGCTGTTTGTGCAGATCGGAGAGGCCATCAAGGTAGATACCCGTACTGGTGAGTATGTCTCCCGTATCAAAGAGTGATTCTCTCCCGGCGTGACTGATCAACTATCCTGGGCTCCGGTGGCAAGCGGCAAAATGCTGGAAGCGCGGGCTCGGCTACTTGCTGACATCCGCGCTTTTTTTCAACGCAAGGGGGTGATGGAGGTGGAGACCCCGGTCTGTTCCGCCCATGCCACCACCGACCCAGTGCTGGAGAGTTTCAGCACCAGTTTCACCGGGCCGAATCAGGCTCAGGGTAAAAACCTCTATCTGCACACCTCTCCCGAGTTTTCCATGAAGCGGCTTCTTGCGGCGGGAAGTGGTCCTATCTATCAGATCTGCAAGGTGTTTCGAGATGGGGAATCGGGTAGATTGCATAATCCAGAGTTCACTCTGTTGGAGTGGTACCGGCCTGGATATGATCATCACAGACTCATGGGTGAGATGGCTGAGTTGATCAACGGATTGCTGCCAAAACCTCTTTCCGTGGAGCGAATAAGCTATGGGGAGCTGTTTCAAAGCAATCTGGGATTCGATCCCCATCTCTGTTCCGTCGAGCAACTGCGTGGCCATGCAGTGCGGCTGGGGGTTGGTGGGGCTGAATCAATGGATCTTCAGGATGCAGATGGTTGGCTGGGTCTGCTGATGACCCATTGCATTGAGCCACATCTAGGAAAAGGTAGTATCTGTTTTGTGTATGACTACCCCGCAACTCAGGCATCCCTGGCCCGGATTAGACCGGGCGATCCTCCGCTGGGCGAGAGATTCGAACTCTATATGGATGGGATTGAGTTGGCTAACGGATTCCATGAGTTGACATCAGCTGACGAGCAGAGAGGGCGTTTTGAGTGCGACCTGGAACGGCGCCGTGAAATCGGGATCAAACAGGTGCCGATGGATGAAAATCTACTGGCTGCTCTGGAGTGTGGGCTACCTGCATGTTCTGGTGTGGCCCTGGGCATAGACAGGCTCCTGATGCGATTGACCGGGGCCGGTCATATTCGAGATGTGCTGGCCTTTCCCCTGGACAGGGCCTAGCCAGATTAGATGTAGGACATATAGATATGAGTGACAACATAGAGAAAAAACCAGAACAACACCATGTGGCCGTGCTGGGCGCTAGCCCAAAACCAGCTCGCTACTCAAATCAGGCGGTGCGTCTGCTGCTGGAGCATGGCTATAAGGTGACACCTGTTCACCCAAAGTTTGAACAGATCGAAGGGTTGCCGGTTGCAGCTACCGTAAATGATATAACCGATTCGGTAGACACCCTTTCACTCTACGTAGGACCGGAGCGAATAAGTTCCATGATCGATGATATCCTGAAGCTGAAACCAGGGCGTGTCATCTGCAATCCTGGTACTGAATCCAAGGAGCTACAGGCAGGACTGGATGCCAAAGGAATTCCATGGCTTGAGGCCTGCACTCTGGTGATGTTGCGTCTAGGAACTTTTTAGGCAATATCTTATAAAGTTCTATGATGGTTGAGACGTTGCTTTTGAGCCAGATACTTACCTGCTTTTTTGCGGATAGATCTCTGGGACAAAGGTCTGATCGGATAGTGGAGGGCGCACATACCCAGAGCTATCCTCACGCTTTGGTAGTTCTATCGGTTCCGGGGTAAGGTCTTCATAAGGAATCAAGCTCAGAAGATGGGCAATGCAGTTTAGGCGCGCATGCTTCTTAATATCTGAGTTGACCACATACCAAGGTGCCTGTTTTATATCAGTGTGGGCGAACATCCTGTCTTTGGCTTTGGAGTATTCGATCCAGCGCGACCTGGATTCGAGATCCATTGGGCTTAGCTTCCAGCGCTTATGGGGCTCTTCCAGTCTGCTCTGAAAACGCTTCTCCTGCTCTTCATCAGATACGGAAAACCAGTACTTGATTAGAATTATCCCAGAGCGCACCAGCATCCTTTCAAATTCTGGGCAGGTGCGTAGAAATTCGTTGTACTCCTCATCGTTACAGAAGCCCATCACTCGCTCCACGCCAGCCCGGTTGTACCAGCTGCGATCGAAAAGAACCATCTCTCCCGCTGCCGGCAAATGCGGTACGTAGCGTTGAAAATACCACTGGGTCTTTTCTCGTTCAGTAGGTGCTGGTAGAGCGACAACCCGACATATTCTAGGATTGAGATGCTGGTTGATACGCTTTATTACTCCACCCTTTCCCGCTGCGTCACGGCCTTCGAATATAACTACCACTTTTAGCCCGCTATGTTTAATCCACTCCTGAAGTTTAACCAGCTCCAGCTGTAGCCGGAACAGCTCTTTTTCATATATGGAGTTTTTTATTTTTTTTACTTTGGCGGCTAATTCTGGCTCGTTCTGCTCTAAACCAGCAGTGATACCCTGTTTGTTCTTTTTTTGCTTGTCAGTGCTGGACATACAGTTCTCCCGTGATGCATCTCTACCTGATAATGTTAAAGCGTGATCTCTAATATATAGTATGTTTTGGGTAGATTTCCTATTTTCTTCCAGAGATACAGCAGCTACTGCGTTTGGGTTCTGGGATTTGGCTCTTGAGGCGACAGTGGGCCTTCTTATTTATTATGCCAGGTTTGACGTAGGTCCATGCCACGCATTCGCTATTAGATTTACAGGCATCATGGCAAAGTACAGGCTTGGCTTTATCCAGAGTTATGGTGCTGATATCTGAACCAGGCCGGTCGGTGTTTAACTCCATGATTGGCCTGTCGGTGCGATGTGTCTGTGTATCGCTACAGCCGTATAGCATAATTATAAACGCTACTGCTGTTGCTGGAATTATTGTTTTATTAAGAACTCTTAGGTGTGTCATAAAAAGATCTCTTTAGGTTAAGTTATAACAACTTATCAACAAGGTCTCCAAAACCCCATATTAAGGTGCCGGCAATCAACATCATGAATCCAGACCGTTCATTGGTCCAGGTGGCCTCTTCGTTAAAACGGGATTCTAATAGTGCTTGTCTTCGCTCTTTGCTTGCCCAATCTCGGTTAAAGTCCCCTGATATATTCAACTCGCGTAGTTTTAGCAATCGAATGTGGTCAATAATCTGACTGGAAGTAAGTATGATGCCAATCACCACAACAAGCGAACCGCAACGTGAGAACCAGGACCAGTCATTAAAATGTATGCTGATTAGGCAGCCTGCGAGCAAAATTATGCTTGCTATTGCATAGGCTTTGAAGGTGTTGTGTCTATGTCTCATTCATGGAATATGTTACAGCTACATTTGTGACTATTATAGTTTAGCAATCTCTCTTCTGCGTCTTTGCCAGAGTCCAAGCACCGTTGCGAGCAGGATTGGCGGCAGGGCAAACCACCCCTTTGCCGGCTGCTCTAGCTTTATCTCATAGCCGACAATATGTTTAGCCAAGCCTGGTTCTAGTCCAGCCTCTTCAGCTGGGCTCATGAAACCAATATCTTCTATTTTCAGGGTCTCTCCGTAGGGTGCGGTTATAAACCCCAGCTGTTCAAGCCTGTTTTCTGGCGCGACGTCAGGTATAGGCAGGATAATATTGCGGGTAACTGTTTTACCGCTTGCATCCTCAACCTCAACTTTTAGCCGTAGCGGATCGCCAGGGCGTATGTCTGAAATAGCCTGCTGCAACTCAATGGCGGGGCGTGACTGGTAGGGCGGAAAGATCTGATCCCGCCAGAAGTCCGGGCGGAACAGGGAGAAGGCCGCTAGCAGTAACAGAATATTTTCCCACCAGCGGTTGCGGGTAATAAACCAACCTTGGGTAGCAGAGGCGAACATAAGCATTGCGGCCAAACCAGTTAGGGCAACTAACAGAAAGTGGCCCAGGCTATCTACCCCTATCAACAACAGTTCGGTGTTGAAGATAAACATAAATGGCAGTATGGCGGTGCGGATGTCGTAGTAGAAGGATTGGATGCCGGTCTTTATTGGATCAGCGCCCGATATTCCGGACGCTGCATAGGCAGCCAGACCAACGGGGGGAGTGTCATCGGCCAGGATGCCAAAATAGAATACAAATAGATGCACCGCCACCAACGGGATCTCGATCCCGTGGGCGGCAGAGAACTGTACAATCACTGGAGCCATCAGGGTGGAGACCACAATATAGTTAGCTGTGGTTGGTAGACCCATCCCCAGAACCATGCAGACCAGGGCCGTGAGCAGGAACATCATAATCACCGACCCAAGCGAGAGTATCTCTATTAGCTCTCCCAAGACCTGTCCGATACCAGTTAGGCTGACCGTGCCCACCACTATGCCGGCGGTGGCCGTGGCCACACCTATCCCTATCATATTGCGGGCGCCATTTTCCAGGCTAAGGATTAGATCATCCAGTCCCTTTTTCCATGCGCTTCTGTCTTGTTGTCTGGAGAAGAGGCTGCGCAGTGGTTTCTGAGTGAGAAGGATCACAATCATTAGCAAGGTGGCGTAGAACACGGAGAGGGCAGGTGAGAGTCGCAACACCATCAGACACCAGACCAGCACCACAATCGGCAACAGAAAATGCACTCCTCCGCGCAGGGCCTGGCTGGCATTGGGGATATGTTCAGGATCGAATCCATCCGTCATCGGTCTATGCGCCTCCCATGCCAGAACCCCCAGATAGATGCCTGCGAGTAGGGCGCCATTGACATAGAGTGACAGTTCGCCAAACAGCTGGGTGGTTGCCTGCAACAGCTGCCAGGTCACAAAGATGCAGATGATGACTCCGGACAGACCAAATCCCCAGCGCAGCAGGCGTATCTTCAGAGGCGCCAGATCTGGTCGTTTCAAACCCTGCATATCCGCTTTTATGGCCTCCAGGTGCACTAGGTACAGCAGGGCGAGATAGCTCAACACCGCGGGCAGGAATGCATGCTTTATCACCTCCAGATAGGAGATGTTCAGATACTCCACCATCAGGAATGCCGCAGCCCCCATGACCGGAGGCATGATCTGTCCGTTGGTAGAGGCGGCAACCTCTATCGCCCCTGCTCGATAGGCCGGGAACCCTAGCTTCTTCATCAGCGGGATGGTAAAGGTGCCGGTGGTTACCACATTGGCGATGGAGGAGCCGGATATCATCCCGGTCAGGCCAGAGGCCAGGACCGCTGCTTTGGCCGGACCACCGCGCATATGTCCCACCAGGGAGAAGGCGACGCGGATGAAATAGGCTCCGCCACCTGCCTGCTCCAGCATGCTGCCAAACAGCACGAATAGAAACACAAAGCCCGCGGATACCCCCACCGGTACGCCGAAGACCCCTTCGGTTGTTAACCACTGATGAGAGGCAACCCGATCCAGGGATGCCCCCTTATGGGCCAAAACCTCCGGCAGCCAGGGTCCGGCAAAGGTGTAGAGAAGAAATATAGAGGCGATGATGGTGAGGGGCCAGCCCAGGCTGCGGCGCGTGGCCTCCAGTAGCAGTATGATGCCGATGACCGCCGTAACAATGTCTGTTGTTGTAGGGGAGCCGGAGCGCGCCGCCAGCTCATCATAAAACAGAAACAGGTAGATGACAGATGCCGCTGCACTCAGCCCCAAGAGCCAGTCCCAGACCGGGATCTCGTGGCTGATTTTATTTCTGTGCCAGGGGAAAGAGAGATAGGCCAGAAATAGGGCCAGGGCCAGATGTAGGTAACGGGTCTCAGCGTTATTGAATACACCAAACCCAATGGCGTAGGAGATAGGTGATGCTACCCACAACTGAAACAGTGACCAGAATACAGCAGTAGAGAGCAGGATCTTTCTGCTCAGACCTTCAGGCTGCCTGCCGCCATGTTCGGCGGCCTCTACGGCTTGTAGAATCGACTGGCGGTTATTGCCCATAGTTGGTTGGTGCGTTAATAGGGCGTTCTTCTGTGGGGCGTGTAAACCAGTCGCACATTGGTTGCCGTGTATCCGTCATCCTTCTGTTCGCTCTCTTTCAGATAGAATTCAACAATAGTATCGCGATCCATCAGGGCCTCAATATTTACATCCTCGGCCAGTTCGTTTGCGTGGCAGAATGCGGTCTCGTAGGGTGAGTTAGGATCTCTGGGGTCGGTAATCCATAGGTTGGGAGATATCTCCCGGATGTAACGCAGAAAGCCGTAGCCCTTATCCGGGAACCACTTGGTACAGACACCACGTACGCAGGATTCTAGTTGGCCCCATTCATTGCGCTGTTCATGGGCGAACGGGAGCAGATCCGGTATCAAAAAGCCGCGATAAAAGGCATCGACCTGTCGTTGCAGTTGTTTGGATACGTTTTCAAATGCAAGCAACTCTACACGGCAGCCGCGGTTTTGCAGGGCGGTAACTACCTGTAGGAAATCACCATCACCTGTTACCAGCAGTATCAGGTCGAGGTTTTCCACCTGCAGCATGGCATCAACCGCCAGCTCTAGGTCGGCGTTGGCCTTTGTGGTTACGTTGCCTTCGTCATCAGTGAAGCGGCGTACCGGTTTTACGATAATCTTCCAGCCATAATCCCGCACCATCTGCTGGTAGACATTGGATTTTTTTGCGTAATCTGGGTCCGCCTTGGCCCTTTCCTGATCATAAGCGATATATGTATTTAGTCGTAGCAGTGTTCCGTTATTTCGTGCCGCAAAGCGTCTTAGAATATCGTAGCGTAACTGGTAACCACCATTAAATTTAATATTTTCTGCGTCAACATAGACGCCGACTTTCAGCGATGTATTCAATAAAATCTCCAGAAATAAAATTTTACAGGGTATACATTAACACCAGGAATCAACTTGTTACTAGCCCCATAAAAAAAGGCGGATCCGAGGATCCGCCTATGGGGTTCTAACTCTTATTATTTGTTTTCCCGGTTGTCAATCAGGTCATTCACAACGCTAGGATCTGCAAGGGTTGAGGTGTCACCCAGATTTTCCAGCTCGTTGGCAGCAACCTTGCGCAGAATACGACGCATGATTTTACCGGATCTGGTCTTAGGCAGGCCTGGGGCCCACTGGATGATATTAACCTTGGCAATTGGTCCGATCTCCTTACGTACCAGTTGCACCAGTTCACCCTTCAGCTCGTCAACATACTCTTCGCCTGACATCAGGGTGACGTAGGCGTAGATGCCCTGGCCAGTGATCTCGTGGGGATAGCCCACCACGGCGGCTTCGGCAACTTTTGGATGCAGCACTAGGGCCGATTCGATCTCGGCGGTGCCGAGACGGTGACCAGAGACATTTAGTACATCGTCTACGCGGCCGGTGATCCAGTAGTAGCCGTCCTCATCGCGTTTGGCACCGTCACCGGTGAAGTAGTAGCCGGGATACATCTGGAAATAGGTTTCGTAGAAACGTTTGTGATCACCGTATACGCTACGCATCATGGATGGCCAGGGACGCTTGATGGCCAGATTGCCGGAGGCCGGGTTGCCATCGATTTCATTGCCTTGGTCGTCCAGCAGTACAGGCTCAACACCGAAGAAAGGATTGGTGGCAGATCCTGGCTTGAGCGGGGTGGCGCCGGGTAGTGGCGTCAGCATATGGGCTCCGGTCTCAGTCTGCCACCAGGTGTCTACAATGGGGCAGCGCTCATCACCTACCACTCGGTTGTACCACTCCCACGCCTCAGGGTTGATAGGTTCACCCACTGTGCCTAGCAGGCGCAGAGACTTGCGGCTAGTGGCCTTTACCAGATCTTCACCAGCGGCCATCAGGGCGCGAATAGCTGTGGGTGCGGTGTAGAAGGTGGCTACGTTATGCTTATCACACACCTGCCAGAAGCGGCCGGCATCGGGATAGGTTGGAACACCTTCAAACATCAGGCTGATGGCGCCGTTGGTGAGGGGGCCGTAGACGATATAGCTGTGACCGGTGACCCAGCCTATATCAGCAGTACACCAGTAGACCTCCCCGTCCTTGTAGTCAAACACCAGTTTGTGAGTCATGGCAGCCTGTAGCAGATATCCGCCAGTGGTGTGCAGCACACCCTTGGGCTTGCCGGTGGAGCCGGAGGTGTAGAGGATGAACATGGGGTCTTCGGCATCCATCTCTTCCGGTTCGCACACTGGGTCGGCTGAAGCCAGGGCATCGTGATACCAGACATCACGACCGTCGGTCCAATCAACCTCGCCACCACCGCGTTTTACAACGAAGGAGGTGTGTACGTCAGGGCACTGTTCCAGCGCCTTGTCGGCATTCTGCTTCAGAGGCAGGGCCTTACCGGTACGGATAGACTGGTCGGCGGTGATCAGGCACTGGCAGTCAGAGTCCTGGATGCGGCTGGCCAGGGCATCAGGGGAGAAGGCGCTGAATACGATGGAGTGGACAGCTCCGATGCGGGTACAGGCCAGCATAGCAACCACTGCCTCTGGGATCATGGGCATGTAGATAGAGACACGATCACCCTTCTTAACGCCGCGATCCTTGAGTGCATTGGCAAACTTGTTGACGTCAGCGTGCAGCTCCCTGTAGGTAACCGCCTTGCTCTCTTCCGGATTGTCGCCCTCCCACAGGATGGCGGTTTGATCTCCGCGGGTATCCAGGTGGCGGTCCAGACAGTTGTAGGAGACGTTGAGCTTGCCGCCCTTGAACCACTCTATATGAAGATCATCCTGCATGAAGCTCCAGTCCGAAACCTTATCCCATGGTTTAGACCAGGATAGGTATTTTTCTGCCTGTTCTCCCCAGAAGCCCTCAGGGTCATCAACCGAGCGCTGGTACATCTCCTGATACTCGTCACTGGTAATATTGGCTTGAGCAGCAAAATCTGCGGGTACTGGATAAACTTTATTTTCGGACATTTTGTGCCTCCTAAAGCGGTATTATCTGTCGTCTATTTCTACGGCATACGCCGTTTATACTTTCTATCCATGGTTGGCATTAGCCGCCAACATGTTGTTAATAATTCAAAATTTGTTCAACCTAGCATATTAATTAAGCTTTAACGTTTCGATTTATCAATTATTACTAGATACGTGTTCAATACTCACTGTTACCTGGTTAGGATTTAGCTATATATTATCTCATTACTATAATCCGGTATTTCTCACTTAGACTCGCTGCTGTGGGCTATCTGAGCTGGGGAGAGCCACAATAGTGCAGGTTCTTCCCCCTTGTCGAGAAGCTGCTTGGTGATCACAAGGCCGCCTTCGGTGCGCCAGCGTACAACCTTGTCAGCGTCAGGTATATTCTTGGCCGACACAGCTTCTGGCAAGGGGTATCCCAACTGGAGACGCAGATCCTTCCCCAGTTGTTCGTGATAATTGTGCCGGTAATTCACCTTCAGCGCTGCGATGCCAGTGTCGCGGAAAAACAGGCTGGCATGGTCGGCTGGTATGTCATTAAAGCTGCCGATCTTGCTGACACAGTGACGGTTGCCAAAAGAGGTCTCTTCATTCTTGCACTGCCAGGGTAGATCTGGGTAGAGCTGATGCAGCTCCCCCTCGGTGAAACGGCTGTCCAACACTTTTAAGTTGAGATAGAAGGGGGCATCCCCAAACAGCCGGAGCAGAAACATATCACTGCGGCGCTGCCCATCCTCGGTGAAGACAAGCCACCACATAGGGCCCACTACGACGGCTGTCAGTAATAGCCGTTTGTAGAATTTTGGTATTCTGATTTTGGCGTTTTTATCTCTTGGTTTCATGCGTTAATGAAGTCTCCGATCTTGTAATTGCCTTCGGGTGCCATCTCTGCCGCCATGGCGAGAAAAAGCTCGGCGGTAGCTAGGGCATCATACAGGGCGTTGTGGGCCTTGTATTGTGGCAGCCCGAAATGGGTGCGCAGATTGAACAGGCGCAGGTTCCCCGGTTGGATGGTGTGATTACGCATCTGCAGCAGTTGCAGGGCCATGGGCAGGGTATCGATGATGGGTATTATGAACGGTGACCCGTAAAGCCGGCGGCAGGCCGCATCGATAAAGTTTTGCTCAATGTTTTTATAGTGAACCAGGATCACCTTGCCGGCTAGATGCCGCAAAAGCCTAGGTAGCAGTTCCTCCAGAGGCGTACCTGCTGCGGAATCGTCGTCAGTTATCTGGTGGATGACGGCCGATGATTCTGGGATCTGCTCTTTAATCTGGACCACCTCATGCCAGGCGCTACCCAGATGTATGGTGTTGTGTTGAAGGTGCACCAGACCGAAGCTAAGAATGTTGTCATTTTTGGGATCCAGGCCAGTGGTCTCCAGGTCGAGCGCAACAATATCTGTCATCCTCCAGTCGGTTTTGTTGTCTACGAAAGGGGTGGAGAGATAGTCATGCATGACACCAGGTGCGGCGCGGGATAGGGCGCTCTTGCGTTGGGTGTCTTTGCTGAAAAATCGTCTCCACATATTGTTCACTGGACCTGTATGCTCATCTGAAGCGCGCTAGTTGATGGCGGTGCTCCATGGTCTCCTGCATGTTCTGAATTACCTTAAACGCATCTTTCAGGTGCTTCCGCTCCAGCTCCGACAGATCACCTGGAGCCAGGTAGTTATCCGGTTGCTCTCCACGGCGAATCTGGTCCGCTTGATGGCTGATGCGTAGGCTGGCTATAAACTCTAGAGCATCCATCAGGTTTTCGCCCATATCCTCGCTGAGAGCTCCCACCTTTATTGCAATGCGCAGACGGTTAGTAGTATTGATGGCGCTTATTCCATGGGAGAGTGACAACACCCGCGCTATGTCTGTAATCGGGACAATACCCCGGTGCTTTATATCTAGGGTATCATCGTGCTCGCCATCATGGATAAGCACAAGGGTGCGAAAGAAACCGAGTGGTGGCCGGTGAGTCATGGCATTGGAGGCCATATAGGCAGTAAAGATGCCGTTGTCACGGGTCTTGTTGAGTATCTCCAGTCGCAGGCGTTTATAGAGTTTCTGGTCGCCGCATACGGGACGCAGATCGAAAAAGATGCTGGCCAGCATCAGCGCCTTGGGTTCCGGTTTGGTGATCCAGTTGTTGAAGTACTTACGCCAGACCCGTAGGGGTTGCCGCCACTCAGGATTGCTGGCCATGGCGTTGCCGGGGCAGTATATAAAACCGCAGGCGTTAAGTCCGTCGCAGACGCGGTTCGCCAGGGCCTCGAAATATGGTTCATGCTCAGGGGACAAGTCGTCAGAAATAATCATGGCGTTGTCCTGGTCGGAATGCGAAGTTTGCTCGCGGCGTGCCTGAGACCCTCCGCTGACCCAGATAAATGGCACTGGCTCAGGTCCCAGTTCCTTCTGTGCTAACTCGATCAGGCGGGTGGTCACGGCATCTGTTATAAGAGAAATTGCCTCCCCTATATGCAGCGATGTGGCGCTGGAGTTGGCTAGTTGTAACTGAAGAGCAGGGAGACGCATGCAGATATCAATGAGCTGTTCCTGCTTACGGGCCTTACGGACATCGGTGATGATTAAGGCTGGATTACGGCTGTTATGGCGAGTTATGTCGGTGGCCGTTAGCATACCGAAGATTTGATCTCCATTCATTACCGGTAAATGATGCACATGCAACCTGGTCATAGTCATCATCGCCTCCAGGGCAAGATCATCATGTTGGATGGTCTCCAGGTTGCTGGTCATGATGGTGCGGGCTGGGAGGTCTACATCTAACCCCTCGGCTACACAGCGCTTGCGTAGGTCTCTGTCGGTAATGATACCGGCAAGGTTTTCTGAATCCATCAACATTACCGAGGATACGTTCTGCTCGGTCATGATCTGGGCCGCCTCCCGTATGCTTCGGTCGGCATCCAAGGTGACGGCGGCCTTATTCACCAGATCAGATATTTTTACCGTCATATGGGCCATGCCGTCGCCAGACTCTTTGGCATTGCCTGAGGCCGCCCTCCTTAGACGCTCTCGTATGGAGTTCTTGAAGTGGATGTCGAACTCTTCCGACTCCTTGCACAGGTCTTTCAGATCAGCACAGGGAAGCAGATAGAGCAGTGTGTCTTCTACTGCGAGGTTGTGGGCGGTTAGGTCAAAATCCACCAACTGACAGGGAGTGGTGTAGTAGTCTCCCTCAGCTAGCTTGCCGTGGAGTTTTCCCTTTCCGTCTCGCAGTTCGATGGCGCCGCTGCGCACGATGTAGAGATAGTCGCCATTGGAGTCGACTGGTGGGAAGGCACTGCCGCGCCGCATATAACGGATCTGCAGTGTCTCTGGGAGTTGATTCAGCCGCTCTTCCGGCAATGCGTCAAATGGGTGCCGGTGCGCCAGAAAGTCCCTGATTTCGATGAGTTCAATTTCCATGGATATTGAATAATCTATTTTACCCACTTGCCTAGGCGGCACAGAGGATGGTCAAAAGTCTAGAACAATACAGGGTACTCAGAGAAGTATAGCCGCTGTCGTCGTTTGTTCTGTTTGTGTCTTGCTTTACTGATAATAAATATTGATTTTCTATAAATAGGTCCCGATCAGCAAATCAGAGTCTATCTATAGAACTCTCCCTAGGGAAAGGAAAAAGGTCCCGCCTGGACGGCGGGACCAATTAAGACCTTCAGTTATTTACTCAACTAGTGGTCAGTTGCTGCAGCTGCACCCTTTGGTACACGGATGTCTTCGACCAGATGTTGAATGTGCTCTGGTGGAGCTTCTGTTATGCGTGATACGACAAACGCTACAATGAAGTTGACCAGCGCACCTACGGCACCGAAAGCATTCGGGGAGATGCCCAGGAACCAGTCTGGTTTCATGTCGCCCAGGAAGGCGGTGCCAGGAATGAACATGATGCCCTTATGCTGGAATACATACAGCAGGGTAATGCCCAGGCCGGACAGCATGCCCCAGATTGCAGCCTTGTTGTTTATCTTCTTGGAGAAGATACCCATCATCAGCGCCGGGAAAATGGAGGAGGCCGCTAGACCAAATGCGATGGCCACTGTACCTGCTGCAAATCCTGGTGGATTCAGACCAAGATAACCTGCTGCTGCGATAGCTCCAGCCATGGCGACACGGCTTGCCGTTAGCTCCTGTTTCTCCGTGATATGCGGTGTGAAGGTGCCCTTCAGCAGATCGTGAGAGATGGAGGATGCGATGGCCAGCAGCAGACCTGCAGCGGTGGAGAGCGCGGCGGCTAGACCACCAGCAGCCACCAGGGCGATCACCCAGTTAGGCAGCCCAGCAATTTCCGGGTTTGCCAGTACCATGATATCGCGGTCAACCTTAACCATTTCGTTGCCTTTCCAGCCATAAGACTCTGCCTTAGCAGCGAACTCTTCGTTCTTGTCGTTGTAGTACTGGATGCGACCATCGCCGTTCTTGTCTTCGAACTGCAACAGACCGGTCTTTTCCCAGTTCTTGAACCACTGGGGACGCTCTTCATAGACTAGGTTAGATGCTGCTTCACCTACTGGTCCTGCCTGGATGGTGTTCATCAGGTTCAGACGAGCCATGGAACCAACAGCAGGGGCCACGGTGTAGAGAAGAGCGATGAATACCAATGCCCAACCAGCGGAGGAGCGAGCATCCTTCACCTTAGGTACGGTGAAGAAACGGATGATTACGTGAGGCAGGCCTGCGGTACCGATCATCAGGGTCAGGGTGTAGACGAACATATTAAGGGTGTTACCCATCTTAGCCGTCGTGTACTCCTTGAAACCAAGGTCCGTGACTACCAGGTCCAGCTTATCCATCAGTGACATACCGCTGCCGTCGGTCATATCGCCGATCAGTCCCAGCTGCGGGATTGGATTGCCGGTGAGGCTAAGAGAGATGAATACGGCAGGTACAGTGTAGGCCAGGATTAGTACACAGTACTGGGCTATCTGGGTGTAGGTGATACCCTTCATGCCACCTAGTACGGCGTAGATAAACACTATGCCCATGCCGGTGAACAGGCCGGTAGCGTAATCCACTTCCAGGAAGCGGGAGAAGGCCACACCGATACCCTTCATCTGGCCAATTACATAAGTAATTGAGGCCACGATAAGGCAGATCACCGCCACAATACGGGCTGTTTGCGAGTAGTAACGCTCACCAATGAACTCCGGCACTGTGAACTTGCCGAACTTGCGCAGGTAAGGTGCCAGAAGCATAGCCAGCAGCACATAGCCACCGGTCCATCCCATTAGGAACACCGAGCCACCATAGCCGGTAAAGGCGATTAGACCAGCCATAGAGATGAATGATGCGGCTGACATCCAGTCGGCGGCAGTTGCCATTCCGTTCGCTACAGGGTGAATACCCTTACCAGCTACATAAAATTCCCCGGTGGTAGATGCCCGGGACCAGATGGCGATACCTATGTACAGAGCAAAGGTGGCGCCGACCACTAAATAAGTTAAAGTTTGTAGATCCATGAATCAGGTCTCCTCAGTCTTCTTGTACGCCAAATTTCTGATCCAGCTTGTTCATGCGTTTAGCATAAATGTAGATCAGCACTAGAAAGCTGTAGATAGATCCCTGTTGTGCGAACCAGAAACCGAGACCAGCTCCCCCGATCTTAATGGAGTTAAGTGGTTCAACCAGCAGAATTCCAAACAGGTATGAAACGACAAACCAGATCACCAGTAATATAGTTACCAAGCGAATGTTTGCCTTCCAATACTCTTGAGCGTTGTTATTCATTTCAAATCACTCCCGTGCAATGGATTAATTGTTTTCGAAACCCAAGGTGGTTAATCCCTGTTACCCCTCAGAAGTATAGTTTTCATCGTTCCCGCATTTGTTACTACAGAGTGGAATCGGCGCGGACCGATACATCTGAGCTAATTGTTGGGTCTAGCAGGGTAAAATGTCAATAAGAAACAATGGTTTATAGTGTTGCTGGGTAGTATTGAAAACAGCAGAAACGGGTCTATAGGTAACGCTAAACGGGGGTAAAGTGTTACCAAAAGACACACGGGTGTTTCCGGGGGTAAACAGATTATTTTTATAAGAAAAATTTGTGATCTGGGAGAAAATAGCTTTTTTCTGATTTATGGGCGTCAATATGAGCTTATACCGCATAAACATCACGGTTTATTGCTTATGCCTGGTTGGTCTGGGTATGCCGAATCTTTGCCGTCTCTCCCAGAGTGCTTTGCGGCTGATCCCCAGCTTTTTGGCCATCTCTGTTTCTGTCATGTGATTTTGATGTTCAAGTACGAACTGACGGAAATACTCCTCCAGAGAGAGATTGTCACTGTTGCCGGCTACTTTTTTTGTGCCAATCGAATGATCAATTGCCAGTAGCTCTGGAGTTATCTGTTCCTGTTCACACAGAATTACGGCGCGCTCGATAGAGTTACCAAGTTCCCGCACATTTCCTGGCCAATGATAGCGGCGAATAGCCTCCATAGCCGTGCGGCTGAACTCTATGCCAAAACGATTTAGCTGTTTACATGCCTTTTTCAACAGAAACAGGGAGAGCTCTCGAATGTCGTCGCCTCGTTCTCGTAGTGGAGGTAGTGTCATCTCCATCACCCGTAGACGGAAATAGAGGTCACTACGGAAACGTTGCTCTTCAATCAGTTTGCGAATATCGCGGTGAGTGGCTGCGAGAATGCGGACATTCGTGGTGTCAGATGGGTCATGCGGCTGAGAGTCATGGGTGTTTCCCTGGAGCAGACGTAGTAGCCTGGCCTGAGCGATAGGTGGAAGTTCACCTACCTCGTCTAAAAATAGAGTGCCCCCTGTAGCTTTGTGCAGCAGGCCTGGCTCGTTTTGTGTTGTACCCTGGGACTGACCGAATAGCTCCTTTTCTATCATGTGTTCTGGCACTGCTGCGCAGTTAAATACAACGAAGGGGGCATTGTTGCGGTTGCTCCGTTCATGCAGTGCGCGCGCAACCAACTCTTTGCCAGTTCCCGATTCACCCAGGATGAGCACGGTTGCATCTGTAGGAGCAACCTTCTCGATTTTATTACGTATCTCATTCATGGCCGGACATTGGCCAACCATTCCGCGCACCGGGTAACACTGCTCCATATCAGATTTAAGAGTGGCCTGTTGCCGTTGTTGATTGTCTCGCTCTAGAGTGCGCTTCACTAGCAGCATAAGTTCATCGTGGTCGAATGGCTTGGAGATATAGTCAACAGCCCCCATTTTCATCGCTTCTACTGCTGAGCGCACAGTGGCATAGCTGGTCATTACTAGTACTGGTACATCTTTTACCATTGTGAGGATATCTGTACCTGGAGCTCCAGGCAGTCTTACATCAGTGATTATCAGTCTGTAACCATTCAGGTCATGGTTGGATGCGGCATCTTCCAGCGATTCTGCCATCCCAACGCTATAGCCATTCTTCTCCAGAAGGCGCTTCATGGCCTGGCGTATTACCTCTTCGTCTTCAATGATCAGTATGCGGTCCATTCCTAAATCAATACCTTTATGTTGCACTTGATTGCGGTAGATGTATCTCTACCCTTGTTCCTATATCTGGTTTGGAATCGATAATTATCTGTCCATTGTGGTCCTGAATGATTTTGTGGGCCATGGATAGACCCAAGCCGGTTCCTTCCCCAGCTGCTTTAGTGGTGAAGAAAGGCTCAAAAATAAACTCCTGTATATCGGATGGAATGCCTGTGCCCTGATCTATGATCTCAACCGTGATTTCATCACCCATATCTTGGGCGATAATCTCAATTGTTTTGTCTGTCTCTGATGCATCACATGCATTGGCTAGTAGATTCACCAGCACCTGAGATAGACGCTGCTTATCACCAACCAAGCAGAGGTCAGATGGGCAGTTTATCTCCCAGGATATCTGTTTGCTTTTGTGGGTTAGCTTAACCAGGCGTACCGCTTCCTCAATTATCTCAGCCAAGATAAACTTTTTATGGTCTTTACCAATCTCCCCGCTGCGGCTGAAGTTCATAAGGGATTTAACAATATTGGATATCCGTCTAGTCTGTTGCAAAATGGCATCAATACTTTGGTTTATCTCTGTGCTATCACGTTCATCCCTTAAGTTCTGCGCTAGAGAGTGGATGCCTGTTACCGGGTTGCCGATCTCATGGGCTACTCCTGCTGCAAGACGTCCAATAGATGCCAAGCGATCAGAGTGGGCAAGCTCCGCTTCCAGAATCTCCAGATCAGTTAGGTCTTCTAGCAGCATTACCAAGCTGGTACGGCTGCCTCTATCTATGTTTTGTTGCTCCTGGTCCAGCACCGTTGCCTTGTGTAGATTGAACCAGTGGGGACGGCTATCCAGAGTTACTTCCATCTGGTGGATATGCGAGTCCTGGGCTACAGCAAATCCTGCTAACAGGTCATTCCACGGGGTAGGTAATGATTTTAGATTTCGCCCTATGGCCTGGTCGCTGGGAACACCGCTCATGTTCTCTAGGGCCAGGTTCCATATCACAACAGAGTGATCCGCCTCTATGGCGCAGACTCCAAGGGGCAGGTCCAGCAGAATTTGCTGATGGTAGCGGCGCATATTATCTAGGTCTGCGGTAAGGCCGCGTAGACGTGATCTGGATCGCTCTAGTTGTCGTTCAACATAACGCATGGAATCTGCAAGAGCTGTTTTAGCAGCGCTATCCAACTCAAGGCGTTGGTTGATAATCATGTGGGCCATGTGTGGCCCCACTAGGCCTGACAGATTGCGTTCAATTCGGTCTCTTAGGCGATGCAGTTCGCTGGATCTGGTCTCTTGATCAGACATCTTGAGGTCACGCAGAGCCTGCGTAACTTCTCTGTTTGCTGTGCTTTTACCAATGATTCCGGCGAGGCCTTCCTTAAACTGCTCTGGGGAGCTTGCGGTAACTACACCGGAAAGATGATTCGGAGAGCCGCTACGGCAGGCCTGTGCAGCTTCCTGTTCCTGTTTAGATTGGGGGGAGAGGAGAGATACCGCTACAAATAGGGTTCCATTCAGTGCCAGAGACCAAAAGCTGGCAAATTCCCAGTAACCTAGGCCTGAGTTTTTGCGTATAGTTTGTAGATCAAAGGCATTGCTGATAAAACCTGAAGTCTCTAGTAGTGGGAACAGCAGGGTAAGCGCCCAGACGGTTATGCCGCCCATCAGCCCGATAATGAAGCCGTTGCGGTTGGCGCGTTGCCAGAAAAGCGCTCCAACTATTCCTGGTAGAAACTGTGCAACTGCTACGAATGATATTAATCCTAACTGCACCAGACCTTGGTTGTGCTCCAACGTCCGGTAGAAGATAAAACCACCCATGATGATGACGCCGATAAGTAGACGTCTACTCCAGAGTAGCCAGTGGTAGATGTTTACTTTGGGATTGGGGTAGCTGGCAGGGAGCAGCAGGTGATTAAGAGTCATGGAGGAGAGGGCTAGGGTGGTTACGATCACCATAGCACTGGCTGCAGATACGCCGCCAATAAATGTCATGATCGGTAGCCATGAAGTTTTTTGGTGTAGAACTATGCCTAGCACATAGTAGTCTGGATCCATTTCCAGATTGAGATACTGTCCAGCCCATAGCACTGGTGGTATCACCAGATTGATTAGCAATAGAAATAGAGGGAATCCCCAGCTGGCTGATTTTAATGAGCGCGCAGACATGTTTTCAGCAAATGCCATATGAAACTGTCTTGGTAGTAGAAAGGCTGCAGCGAATGCGAGAAACATCAAGGTAAACCAGGGGCCTTCACGCATTGGTTTATATAGTGCCTCGGTTGCCTCTGGGTTCTCATTTAGCCATTGAGCCAGATCGCTGGGCCCAGAAAATACACCAAAAACGGCAAAGGTGCCGACTGCCAAGATGGCTATTAGTTTTACTGCTGATTCGAAGGCAATGGCGGCTACCAATCCCATATGTTTCTCTCTGGGAGATATATGTCTAGCACCAAACAAAACAGCGAACAGAATCAGAATTCCACAGAACCAAAGGGCTACCAATTGTGGGGTGGACTCCTGGGTAAGTATCTGGAGTGATTGGCTGACTGCTTGAATTTGTAGTGCGATGTAGGGTAGAGACCCTACCAGCATAAATATGGTTACTAGGGCTCCAGCCAGTTGGCTGCGGTAGCGGAAAGCGAATAGATCAGCCAGGGATGTTAGCTGATACTCTCTGGTAATACGCAGTATCGGTTTCAGTAACAGTGGAGCCAGCAGGAAGGCGAAGGTGACCCCAAGGTATATAGTCAGGAACTGAAACCCCTCTCGTTCAGCAAAGCCAACGCTGCCATAAAAGCTCCATGAAGTAGCGTAGACTCCGAGTGAAAGTATATACACTAAGGGGTGTTTTATGACGCGTTCAGGGATTATGCCTCTATCTGTGGCATGGGCAATAAAGAACAGGACAAGCAGATAACCTACGCTAACCCCAAACAGTAGCTCTAGATCATAGGTCATGGCTACTAAACCTGTAGCTTATTATGGCTCCCAGCATTATCACCAACATCCAGAGTAGGTAGGGTAAAAGCCAGGTGAACGCCGATGATGCCCACCACAGGGTAAATGGCGTCGCGAATAGGAACAGCATCAGCAAGGCCAGCAGCAGCGTGCGTTCCTTAAGTTTGTCTGGATCATTGGCTGGAGACATGGGGGTGAGGATATCAATTGTTACCTATTGTAACAACACTATGGAATTAATAAGACCGCATGATGTTAAGGCAAAATAGGGCTATTATCGTTCTAGAGAAACAATAACCGATAAAGCAAATAACCGCTCCAAGGAGTAGATAATGAACCTAGAAAAGGTTGTCTTTGGTTTTTTTATTGTATTGGCCCTGACCCTGAATTTTGGTTTCTTCGTAGGGGAGATCCACAACCCTGATCACCACCATCTATATGAGTTGTTTGCAGTGGTA
>JBNKJS010000020.1:0-24283 GCA_050291365.1 Sedimenticolaceae bacterium
ATGCGCTGGGATGACGGCAACGCAATTAATTTGTCATCCTTGCGTGTACCTGAACCCAGGTGGTTAATTCTCCTGGATTGGCTTCGCCGTTGCCTTAGGCGATCCAGCATGCGCTGGGATGACGGCAATGCAGTTAATTTGTCATCCTTGAGCATACCAGAACACAGGCGGTTAATTCTCCTGGATTGGCTTCGCCGTTGCCTTAGGCGATCCAGCATGCGCTGGGATGACGGCAACGCAATTAATTTGTCATCCTTGCGTGTACCTGAACCCAGGTGGTTAATTCTCCTGGATTGGCTTCGCCGTTGCCTTAGGCGATACAGCATGCGCTGGGATGACGGGCACGTAATTAATGAGATCCGCCTTAGGTCATCCAAAATCCTCTGGTTTGCCTTCCCATCCCCGTAAGGGTTATGGGCCTTCGCCATACCCTCGTAGAGACTCACATCTTCAAATAACTCTTCTACAGTCGAGACAATCTTTGCTGAATCATTGCCCGCCAATTTTACCCTACCTGAATCCACGGCCTCAGGCCTTTCGGTTACATCACGCATAACCAGCACTGACTTGCCTAAATATTGACCCTCTTCCTGGAGACTGCCGGAATCTGTAAGAATAATATCGCATTTATCCATAATCCAAACAAATGGGGCATAATCCTGCGGTTAAATTAGATAGACATTTAATAGCCCATCTAGCATCACATATACAGACTTTTGTACATTTGGATTCATATGTACTGGATATCGCTTGATATCAATCATCTGAACCACGATTGTAGGCATCCTCAAACCTAACAATATCATCCTCACCCAGATAGCCGCCTGATTGAATCTCAATGATCTCCAGGGGAATAGCCCCTGGATTCATCAGTCTGTGTTTTACCCCAATCGGGATATATGTTGATTCATTCTCAGACAACAGCACCTCTTCATCTCCGCGAGTAACAACAGCAGTACCACTAACAACCACCCAGTGCTCAGCACGGTGATGGTGCATCTGTAGTGAAAGGGTGGCGCCGGGATTAACGGTAATCCGCTTTACCTGATAACGCTCTCCATGCCCGATAGGCTCAAAAGTACCCCAAGGGCGATGCACTTTGTTGTGAAAGCGGCACTCACCACGCTGTTGCGATTTAAGATGCTTAATAACCTCTTTTACATCCTGGGTGCTCTCTTTAGTGGTCACAAGAACCGCATCTGGTGTTTCGACAACAACCATATCCTCCACCCCAACAGCAGCCAGCAGCCGGCCCTCTGATAGCAGAAAGTTGTTCTTACTGTTAAATGCGAAGACATCTCCATCACAGACATTCCCCGCCTCATCATGTTCAACTACCTCCCACAATGAAGACCAGGCGCCCACATCTGACCACTCTGCATCTAACGGTAATACCACTGCATCACCATCTTTACCGGATACCTTTTCCATTACTGCATAATCTATAGAGTCCGATGGGCATTGAAGGAACATCTCCTTATCTGCCCGGAAAAAATCCCCGTCAGAGTAGCCGCTATCAAATGCCTGCTTGCAGGACTCCATAATATCTGGCCTGAAACGTTCAATCAGTTCTAACCAACGTGAGGCCTTGAGCATAAACAACCCTGAATTCCATAGGTATCGCTCGCTCTTAATATATGACTCTGCCGTCGCAATATCAGGTTTTTCTACAAACGCATCTAATACAAAGGCCTGTCTTTCACCGCTATCAGAGATATAGTCTCCTTTACGAATATAGCCATATCCGGTCTCTGGCTTAGTTGGAACAATGCCGAAGGTGACCACCTTGTCACTGCTTGCGATCTGACACCCCTTGGCTATTACGGCACGAAACTCTCTCTCATCACGCACTAAATGATCTGCCGGCATAACCAGAAGAATAGGATCAGCATCCTTATGTTGATTTGCCATCAATGCAGCAAGGGTCAATGCGGGGGCGGTATTACGACCTTCCGGTTCCAGAATAATACCTGCGTGCTGGCGGTTCATGCTGCGCATCTGCTCTGCCACCAAAAAACGATGTTCATTGTTACAAACCACAATGGGATCTGCTACGCCGATTGCATCATGGGGGTTCTCTTCCGACAAATCATCCAGTCGCTTTATGGTTGCCTGCAGCATGGTGTCAGAACCCACCAGCGGAAGGAATTGTTTGGGATAGGCCTCACGGGAAAGTGGCCAGAGCCTGGTTCCTGAGCCGCCGGAAAGAATAATTGGTAGTAATAGCACTCTACATCCTCTTGTATTGGTTAATGATATTGATCATATATAAAAACTACTGATTATCCGAGACTGGATGCAGAGGTAGATCAAGCGCCATACTGCTGCCTGTAGTACTCCTGGTAGCTACCGTCACGGATTCGACTCCACCACTCTGAGTTATCCAGATACCATCCAATAGTCTGGCGTATGCCTGTCTCAAAGGTGTATTCTGGCTTCCATTCCAGTTCACTCATTATCTTATCTGCATTGATGGCATAACGCATATCATGGCCTGGACGATCCTTCACGAAGGTAATCAGCTCACTCTTGGGCCTGTCACCTGGCCTAAGTTCATCCAGTATTTCGCAGACCAGACGGACAATATCTATATTAGTCCACTCGTTGCAGCCACCTATGTTATAAGTTTCTCCTAGCCTTCCTCTCTGTAGCACCTGGTCTATACCTCGGCAGTGGTCATCAACATGCAACCAGTCCCGTATATTTAAACCATCTCCGTATACAGGAAGCGGCTTCCCTTCCATGGCATTAATAATCACCAAGGGGATGAGCTTCTCCGGAAACTGATATGGGCCGTAATTATTGGAACAGTTGGTGGTTACCACAGGCATACCATAGGTGTGAAAGTAGGAGCGTACCAAATGATCAGATGATGCCTTGGATGCAGCATAAGGGCTATTGGGGGCAAATGGCGTGCTCTCGGTAAACGCAGGGTCATCTGCACTCAGCGTCCCGTACACCTCATCAGTAGATACATGTAAAAAACGACACCCTGTCATGTTGCCATCCCATGCATTGCGTGCTGTCTCCAGCAGATTAAAAGTACCCTGTATATTTGTAGTTATGAATGACTGTGGACCGGTGATGGATCTATCGACATGGGACTCTGCCGCAAAATGCACAACCTGATCTATACCCTCATCTTTGAAAATTCTTTCTATTAAGCTCTTATCGCAAATATCGCCATGTACAAAGCGATAGTTCGAGGATTCACTTATTCCCTGCAGATTCTCAAGATTACCTGCATAGGTTAATGCATCCAGGTTTATTATCATATCTTCCGGATGATTCCGCACCCAATATGTAACAAAATTTGAACCGATAAACCCGGCACCACCTGTTACTAATAGTCTTTTCATTTGGTATTCCGCAGTTGATTCATCATATTAACCAGACTCTCCCGCCAGTGGGGTATGTCAAAATCGATAACATCTCTTACTTTCTGTTTATTCAACACCGAGTAATGCGGTCTCTCAGCTAAGGTTGTGTATTCACTCGCAGGGATAGGAGTTATACGCCTAACCTTAACCGGCAAACCAAGTGGCTCTGCAATCTCGACAACCTCATGAGCCAGGTCATACCATGAAGCAACACCTTCGTTAGTAAAATTATATACGCCTGAAACATTGGTATTAATCATGCTGATAATTGCACGAGCAATATCTCGAGCCCAGGTAGGCGATCCCAGTTGATCATCAATCACCCGTATCTCATCTTTCTCTGTAGCAAGTTTAAGTATGGTCTTTACAAAGTTATTGCCATGAGCACTATATACCCATGAGGTTCTCACAATGGTAGCTTCAGATAAAACATCAAGAACTGCCTCTTCGCCAGCCAGCTTTGACTGCCCATAAACCCCTAACGGATTTGGCATATCATCTTCTGAGTAAGGGTGCGACTGCATTCCATCAAAAATAAAATCTGTAGAGATATGTATTAGCTTCCCATCACTCTCTTTCACTCCCTCCGCCAATGACTGAACCGCATCAGAGTTAATCAGGAAGGCTTTATCTTTTTCCTGCTCAGCCAAATCTACTTTAGTGTAAGCTGCACAGTTAATTACCCAGTCTGCCTTAAATGAGGAGACGATTTCCTTAATGTTAGCCGGCTGGCAAAAATCCAGCGCATATCTATCCAGGCCTATAACATCCACGCCACTAGTCTTAAGCAAACTTACCGTTTCAGACCCTAGCTGGCCGGCACTCCCTGTTACCAATATTTTCATAATCTCTCCTTAATTTTCCGGTAGCATTCCTTGCTCCATCATTTCCTTAAATGAATGGTAGCCTGCATCTTTTTCAGAGACAGTAACATTGTCGCTTGGCCACTCAATACCCAGGTCTGGATCATTCCAAATAATTCCAAACTCATCACCCGGCGCGTAAAAATCGGTACATTTATATACGAAGTCTGCACTCTTGCTCATAACGAAAAAGCCATGGGCAAAACCGGGAGGAATATAGAGCTGCTTATGATTCTCGTCGCTCAACTCAACACCATCCCACTGTCCAAAGGTTGTGGAACCAATACGGATATCAACTACAACGTCATACACCTTCCCTGAGGTAACACCCACTAATTTACCTTGCGGATGTTTAAGCTGATAATGTAGTCCGCGCAAAACCCCACTCCCTGAATGTGAGCGGTTATCCTGTACAAATGATTGATTTATCCCCTGCTCTGAATATTTCTTTGCATTCCAGGTCTCCATAAAATACCCACGCTCATCCATAAATATATCTGGCTCAATAATAAGAACATCAGGTAATTTTGTTTTAGTTATCTTCACACGCTTTCAACCTACTCTTTCAAGACATCCATCAGATAAGCGCCATAGCTGCTATTGGCAAACTGCGTAGCCAGTGCCTGTAACTGCTTTGCATCAATAAATCCCTGCCGATACGCAATCTCCTCAATGCAGGAAATCTTAAGTCCTTGCCGCTGTTCAACTGTCTCAACAAAAGTGGATGCCTGCAGTAAAGACTCATGGGTACCCGTATCTAACCAGGCTGTACCTCGGCCTAGCACCTCTACACGCAAACTGCCTTCGTCAAGGTAGTGGCTATTTATATCTGTAATCTCTAATTCGCCTCTAGGAGATGGTTTCAAATCAGACGCAATATCAACTACCCTGTTATCATAAAAATACAATCCTGGAACTGCAAAGTGCGATTTAGGCTGTGTTGGTTTTTCTTCAATTGAAATCGCCCTGCCATCAGCATTAAATTCGACCACACCATACCGCTCAGGGTCCTTGACTCTGTACGCAAATATTGACGCACCCTCTCTCCTTGATGATGCATTTGTCAGACTTTCACCCAATCCATGGCCATAAAAAATATTATCTCCCAAGATCAGGCTGCAATTTGAGTTGCCGATAAACTCTCTGCCAATAATAAACGCCTGGGCCAGACCTTCTGGATTCGCCTGTTCAGCATAGTCCAGCTTAATCCCTAATTGGCTGCCGTCACCCAAAAGGCGTTTAAATTGTGGCTGATCAACTGGCGTGGAGATAATAAGTATCTCCCGTATACCAGCCAACATAAGGATAGACAGTGGATAGTAAATCATAGGCTTATCATAAACAGGCATGAGCTGTTTACTTACCGCCATTGTCAATGGATAGAGCCTAGTACCAGATCCACCGGCTAATATAATTCCCTTCATGGATACTTAACCTCATAAGAGTCATTAACAACCATATCCTTGCGGATTGTTTTTCTGCCAACGCCAGGTATCTGCGCACATTTGTTCTAAACCTAATTCAGCCCTCCACCCCAGTTTACTTTCAGCCAGAGAGGGGTCGGCATAGCATGCTGCTATATCCCCTGGACGACGCTCAACGACCTCATAGGCAATCTTCTCGTCAGATGCCTGCTCAAATGCAGACACCATCTGCAATACGCTATAACCTTGTCCAGTTCCTAAATTAAATACATTTACCCCTGGACTATGCTCCATATACTCCAACGCCTTTAGATGTCCCTTGGCCAGATCTACCACATGGATATAGTCCCGCACACCGGTGCCATCAATAGTAGGATAGTCATCTCCAAACACAGAAAGCTTTTCAAGTTTGCCGGATGCTACCTGGGCGATATATGGCATTAGATTATTTGGTGTCTCCGCAGGATCTTCTCCTATCATCCCGCTTTTATGCGCCCCAACAGGATTAAAATAGCGCAGTAGGGTTATATTCCACCTGCTATCAGAAATCTGCAAATCCCTGAGAAGCTCTTCTATCACCAGTTTAGATCTGCCGTAAGGATTGGTAGCAGAAAGCGGAAAATCTTCCTTGATAGGCAGTGATGCAGGATCACCATATACCGTTGCGGATGAACTGAATACGATATTATAAACACCATACTCCTGCATAACCTGGCATAGACTTATGGTGCCGCCAATATTATTCCTGTAGTAATCAAGAGGCTTGCTAACTGACTCCCCAACCGCTTTCAACCCGGCAAAATGGATAACTCCGCTGATTTTATGCTCATCAAAAACAGCCTGTAGTCCAGCCGAATCCAGGATATCTATTTCATAAAAAAAAACAGGTTTGCCAGTAAGCTCTTCGACACGTTTTATCGACTCCTGGCTACTGTTGCATAGGTTGTCTACAACCACTACTTCATAGCCTGAAGAGAGCATCTCTACACAGGCATGAGAACCTATATACCCTGCGCCACCTGTGAGTAGAATTTTCTTATTTGTTGGCATAAAGATGCTTCTTCTATTTTCCGGCCACTATTAGAATTAGAAAAGGTCTTCCATATCTTCCACCTCTTCTACTTCTTTGAATATATCTTTTTTTGCTAGCAGTGGTTTAATCTCCAAATTCAGCTTACGTTTTAGCTGTGTCCTTATCCTGGCAGCCTCTTCATCCTCCTCATCCCGCATTGGGAAGATGCCGCCCTTCTGCTTATCCCTTACAACCTCTAACACCATCTTGGCCCCAATCTGGGGAACCTCATCTGCATATGCATACACCAGCGCAAAATCACACAGGGTATTAATTAGCCTTGGTATGCCGCGGCTATAGTAATGAATAACCGCACAAGATGATCTAAGAAAGATATCAGGATCACCGCCAGCATGCTCCACGCGATATCTAATATAATCTATGGTGTCTTTTACCCTCAGTCTTTTGATGTGGTAATCAACTGAAACCCTTTGCGCCAACTGCCTAAGCTCTGGCTTTTTCATAGTCTGAAGCAGCTCTGGCTGCCCAACCAAAACCAGCTGCAAGACCATGTGCTTCCCTGAGTTTATATTGGAGAGCATACGCAGCTCTTCCAGGGTCTCTACCCCGAAATTCTGCGCCTCATCAATAATCAATACTGTGCGTCTGTTCTGCGAATACTCTTTAATAAGAAAGTCGCTGAACACCTGGTATAACTCTGTTTTGGTTTTATCCCTGTAATCAAGCCCAAACGCCATCAAGACCCACTCAAGAAGTTCACCAAAGGCCTCATGTGTATTGGAGATGAGACCAACTGTGATATCACTGTCCAGCCTATCCAGCACATGATGAATCAGTGTTGTCTTGCCTGAGCCAACCTCCCCGGTAATTACTGTTATACCGGCCTCACTACGAAGCCCATAGTTGAGCATAGTCAGGGCCTGACGATGATGCTTCCCCATGTAGAGGAATGATGGATCAGGCCTCAATGAGAATGGCCTTTCCTTAAAATTAAAAAACTCTTCGTACATTAATAACTACCAGAACCTAGTATGGTGAGTGCTCATACTCACTCGCCTTGTTGTAAACTGTGCCCAATAGATTTGTATTATCCAGCAGATGCAAGGACTCCCTAACTTCACTAGGAGTGCTTACACCCTCCTCCACAACCAATATACTTGACTGCACCTTAGGCAAGAAAATAAGCGCATCATCTATATGCAGCAGTGGAGGCAGATCGAATAAGATGATACGTGAAGTGTATCTATTGGTGATCTCATCAATGAGATCAGCCATCCTTGGGGTGGATAGAAGCTCTGAAGAGTGCTGTATACCCTTTGCTGATGGCAGCAGCACTAATCGCTCAATCCCTGGGTTAACCAGAAGTGAAGAGAACTCCATATCATCGGTGAGATGATCAACCAGCCCATGCTCAGGAGTAAGTCCAAAATATGTATGAACGGACGGGCTTCGCAAGTCCAGATCCACCAACAGAACAGTATGATTAATCTCTAAGGAGAGGCTAACAGCCAGATTAGCTGCCACCATAGACTTACCACACCCCTGGGTTGGGCTGGTTACGGCAATGGTGTTGATACCCTCTTCCCTAATCTTATGCAAAACCTTAGTACGCAAAACTCTAAACGTGTCGGATTGTGGATGGCCTTTAATCCCTGCTACCAATCTATTATCCAGCATATTTTTCTGCGATATGGATACCGTTCTCGTGTTTGAGTACTCAATTGCTGAGTGATCTTGCTGTTCTATTTGGTCTGTTGGTCGCGCAGCTCCAGACCGGCCGCCACTTTTGGTGGAGTTACGCCGTTTCTCTTCGGCTTTTTTAAGCGCCTCTTGGATTCTTTCCATTTGCTGTCTCTATTCAAGAATTAATCAATTCAAATCTATCTGTTAAAGCTAAGGGAGTTTGACACTAAAAAAGGCCTATGCGCCCACTCCTAAGTGTCGCATAACTATGAACCAAACCACATCGAGCGGTTTAATAAAAAAGTGGAACAGGATGATAACCAGCACTATAGCCGCCAGGCCTATCTTGATTGCTAATTTCTTGTACTCCTCCCGCTTCTCTTTTTCTGCCTCTACCTCGATGTATGGAACTGTGATTAAAGGAGGCTGGCCTGTCACTTGAATCAGGCTACTTACATCTCTAATGGAGTCACTCATGGCCTCTGCCACCGCAACCGTTCCTACTCCACCAGCAAGGGAAAAAATCAGCCCTAAGAAAACTATTGCCAGTCTATTGGGCTTAGATGGCTTTTCTGGTATCTGGGGCGGCTCAATGAGAGAGAAACGCTCTCCCTTGTTTTCACGCTCAAGGGACTCTGCCAGCTCTGCCTCAAGCTGCTTTGCCTTAACCTCCTTGTATTTCGCCATGGCATTATCGTAATCACGACTGAGATCACGATACTGACGTTCGACCTGAGGACTCTTGGTTAATCGCTCTTCAAAATCGCTCACCTTATCTAATAACTGCTGACGCAACTCACGCAACGACTTGAGCTCACCATTTGCAGCTTCTAATTGGCCTTGAAACTGAATATAAATAGGATTATCAGGCTGATAATCCGCTTCATTCTCTTCCTTTATCTTTGTTTTCTTCGCTTTTTTTAAGGCCTCTTGTGCCTCTGTCAAATTACGATCCAGCTTCTTTACATCTGGATGATCAGGTGAATATTTATCCTGTAATACCGCTTTTTCCACCTTGAGTTCCTTGACCTGCATTCTTAACTCTTCTGTCTCATCCACAGCCCCCACCTCCTGGCGAAGCGCCGCAATCTCCTTTTTCACCTTAATCAGATCTGGGTGCGTTGAGGAGTAACGAGAAGAGAGTGAGATAAGCTGTGTCTGCAGCTCCTTTAGTCTCGCACTTGGACCGAGCACGCGCCCACCTCCTGCAGACAACACATCACTATCAGGGCTTATCTGAGCCAACTCTGAAGTAAGATATATCTTCCTCTCTTCCAGTGCCCTGATCTGTTGCTCAACAACCTTTAGATCACCTTCGGCCCGATTCATAAGTTGGATATTTAACTGCTGCAATTCAGGCAGATTGTTAACATTATTCTCTTTAAACGTAGCCAAATCTGCCTCAAGCTTGGAAACCGTCTCCTCAAGCTTCTTGGCCTCAGCAGTCAAGAACCCTGTGGTTTCAATTGCAGATTTAGCGCGCCGCTCAAGGTTGGCACCTAAAAACAGCGATACCAACTCATTTGTAACTTTCTGGCTGGTACGTGGACTTTTACTATTGAACGAGAGGGTAAAAGCTATAGTCGCTGTCTTGGATCGTCCACTACGCGGATCTATTACATCAGCACTGATCATCTCCAGATTGATCTCTTTTCGCATTTCCTCTACCAGGATGGTCATACTTGTTGTTTTCCTGGCGTCCCGATAGAGGTCATACTGATTGATTATCTTAGATAAATTTTCTGTAGTCATTACCTTCTGACTGATAACCTGAATTCTTTCACCTGCATAAGAGGTAACTGTTGAGCGCACCAGATCAATAGGAATCTGTTGTTGTTCAATGAGAATGGTAGCTTTTGATTGATATACCGCAGGTAAACCTATAGCTAATAGAACACTTATAACAAATATCACAACAGCGGGGATTACAAGCTGCTTTTTTCGTCTTTTTAAAACAGCTAGGTAATCACCAAGCCCTTTAATATCTTCCATTTCTTGCGTATCTTGCATTTCTTTTCCGATCAATTGTCATTTTCTACCAACCCATACCAGGACCAGTAAAATAAATAAAAGGTTACTTAGACAGCCCAAATTACGTTGAGAATATATATTGTACGTCTAATAAAGCCGAACCAACACTGCTCTTAGGTTTATCGGCATAACACACCCAATTCTTAAGTTGATACCGCATATAATATAACAACCGTAATGGATGTATATTTCATTATTAATCAACAAGATATAGGGCTTTAAAGCTCAAGACACCCCAGAAAAATGGCCTGATAGGTTCATCCTTACTAGAAAGACTCTTTCGGCCATATGTATTCCAGGGTGAGGTAGACAGCATTAGACTTTGCCGGCCCTTCATCTGATGAGGTATTTTCTGATTTCTTGTAGCTATAAGAACCAGTAATAGTCCACCATGGAGTGGCTTTCCAACTCAGTTTCGGATCAAAACTCACATATGAGCGACTATCTGCATCATCACTCAATCCGCCACCGCTCTCATTCTGCGACACAGAACCAGAAACACTAAATGAAGTCCTATCTGAAATCTGTCTTTGCAGAGAGAGTGACAGCCTTGTGTTTTTTATAAGTTTCCCCTCACCGCCAGCGCTCTCAGAAGAGTTAAGCACACCACTCAGAGTAGTAAACTCAAATTTTTTGCTAAATCCAATATTGATCAACCTACCTACACTAGAGGTTTCATCCCATCCGCTACTAGCTGTCTTGGATATTGTATAGCTGGGTCCTAAGAGCATGTTCACACTAAAGGTTTCAGATAACTGATGATCAAATCCAAGCTGGATTTTCGTTGTTTCAAACTCACTATTCGCAGATTCGTACAGTGATTTTCCGGTTACAGCTTGCAGCGAGCTCTTTTCTGTCAATTGATGCCGCAACGTTAAATTTACGGACTTGTTAGTGTTATCGTTTAACCCTGACGACCCTGTAGTTTCATATGTTGCCTCTGAATAGGCAGCATCAACCCTAAGTGAAGTACGCTCAGTCAAATCCCTATCCCAATAAGGTGATATTGACTTCGTAATACGGGTACCATCGCTGGTTGAATAACCGGAGTACTCAAACTCACTGGTACGAGTACTAACTCGATCATAGCCAAGATCAAGCCCAAATTGATTTAATTCGGTCAGATAGGATGATTCTAACTTCAGGAACTTGTCATTGGTGTTTAAGTAGGAATAATTGTTAAATCGCTCATCAACCATTTTGGCGCTAAGACTTACATCGCTTACTTCAGTACGAACGCCAAAAACCGCGTTACCAGTGATGGTGGAAGCAGAGGTTGCAATCTCACTGTCGGTAGACAGTTGGGTATTGTCATTGTAACCAAGCCGCATACTAACAACCGGTTCAAAATACCACTTCTCAGCCAATGCCTGAGAAGATATCAATAAACTAAATATAGTGAAAAACAAAAGCCTGCCACCGAGCAGGCCTTTTTCGACTTGTCTACAGATAATCGACATGTCAATTATCAACTCTTATGAGAGTTATATATATTCATAGCAGCCTTATACAAAATCATGGCACTACTACGACATCTCCAGGTTCCAGCATTATATTCTGCGTTAGATCCTTACCCTCTACTACGCTGTCGTAATCAAATGGTATGGACTTCTGTACCCCCTTGACCCGTCGCAGTATAAGAATTTCATCTCCCTCGGCAAATGGATTTAACCCACCGGCCATGCCAATAGCCTGCATTACATCTACATTTCTATTGGATAGAAACTCCCCTGGCTTGAGTACCTTGCCAACTACATAGATACGGTTACCAGACATCTGCTTAAGATTTACCGTTACCACCGGATCAGGTATGTATTTTTCCAGTCGTGCGGTAATCGCCGCATTAACAGCCTGAACACTCCTGCCTTTGGCCATGACACTTCCAACCAGTGGAAAGGATATTCTGCCATCAGGGTGCACTAATACTTCACTTTGCAAATCAGGCTCTTTCCAGACAGAGATCTCCAGAATATCTCCTGGTTGCAATAGATATTTGTCACCAGCTAATACCTGAGTCGATAGAAAGACCAGGCATAGGCTAATCATTACAAGATATATTGGTTTATGTTGAGTTATGGACATGATCCTTTTCCCATGATTCATTGGTATATAAAGGGCCAAAAGAAGAAAAGCTCCCTATTTCATTGCTCAGCAGAACTGATAGCTAAATATATCACATAGAAAGCGTTAACAAGAACCCATAACTATATAATTAAACGATAATTATTACGTACCAATCCACTCAATACATCTAAAACCGCAAAAAATTATAAACCATGCATAAAAAAAGAGGGGAGAACCCCTCTTTTTTAAATCTAACCTGTAAGCCAACCGCGACTATGCAGCTTTACTCGCCTTCTTGCGCCCGATTACACCAAAGCCAGCAAGTGCGGAAATAAACAGCAAGGCGGCTGGCGGAAGTGGCACCACTGTGGTCGGCGCTAAATAAACAGAGTAGCCTTCATTTATTAGGCCATCATCCAAGCCGTTACCCTCTATTCTGATCAACCAATCACCCGCCGCAGGAAGGGTAACAAAACCGAGATCATCAAAATGCCCATTATTTGTGGAAATAAAAGTTTGATCAAATACATCGGTGGAAAGCGCGGTATCGCTGCCGCCATAACTAAAAACCTCTAGCTTGAATGAAGATATTCCGTTGTCCCATTCATAAAAAGCATCTAAGCTCCCAGCCATGCTGGTTGTAAACTTATACCAGTGGACAGTAGTTGAACCGTCTAATGCAAAACGATCATCACCATTGATGGTGTAATTAGCTACGTTAGTTAAATCAGCTGGGTTTGTTACAAGAAAAGGGGTGCCTATATTTGAAGCTGGCACTGTTGGTATTCCGAGATGCACATTACCAATATACCCCTCAAAAGCGCCACCAAATGCACCTGAGTAGACATATTGTCCATCCACGGGATTGCCCGAGCTGTCTTGGACAACACCACCGACCACGGTATACGCTGATACGTTAGTAGCTACTAATAGCCCTGCTAATAGTAACATAGTGATTTTAAATAGTTTTTTCACTTCTACACCCCAATAATTACATAACAGCAGTCAAGTACAGAGACTCCAGCCCATGGTATTCACTTGATATCCGTATTATCTCAAAAAAAAAGCCTAATTGGAAATGCCACACACAAACCGTGCTTAATATATATTCCCAATTAAAACCGGCAACTACTCCAACTAATATGGATTATGAACATATACTGGTTTTCTCACATCACCCATATAGGCTATAAACCAGTATGCCTGTAGGAATTAAGGTAGTTAATGCCTTTAAATCAAGCAGATAGCTAAGATCGGGCAATTAAAAGCCTATCTCTCTGTTAACGCCAGTTGTTTGGCCTTTATTATTGGCTTCATGATATATGCCAATACAGTCTTTTGACCGGTAATAATATCTACAGTTGCCACCATGCCAGGGATAATCGGCAAAGTCTCTTTACCCTTGGCCAGGTGATTTTTATCGGTCCTGACCATAACCTTATAGTAGGCATTACCATTCTCATCCAGCTCGGTGTCAACGCCTATCTGCTCTAATTTGCCTGCTAGTCCGCCATAGACAGAAAAATCATAGGCAGTGAATTTAACCCGCGCCTTCTGGTCTGGATGTAAAAATGCGATATCAGCCGGCCTAACCCTGGCCTCTACCAGCAGGGTATCATCCAGAGGCACGATCTCCATCATATCCTCACCCGGCTTAACCACGCCGCCGATAGTACTTTTCTTGATCGACTTAACCAAACCTCTAACCGGAGACCGTATCTCGGCCCTGGATACCTTGTCCTTTGCACCCAGTATAGTCTCTTTTATCCTGGAAAATTCCACATTGCGTTGCGACAGCTCTTCGGAGCTAGTCGACTTAAAGTGCCGATACTTCTCATCAACACGACTCTGTGCTTCCTTGATTGCCGATTCGACTCTTGGTATGGCCAGTTCAGCTGCACTTATCTGCCCCTCAAGTTCATTTTTCTGCCGTTTTATACGCAACAGCTCTACCTTAGGCACAATATTTTTTTCCGCTAGAGGCTGTGTAATCTCCAGTTCCTCCTGGGTAAGTTTCAGGCTCTCTCGCAACTGCACAAGCTTACCTAGAAGCTCATCCTTCTCCTGCTTTCTCTGAACCAGTTGTTGTTGAACAATTGCTACCTGAGACTCAAGCTCTGATTTTCTTGCTTTATACAGAGCCAACTGGTCTTTGATAATGCCTGGATATTTCTTCTCCATTTTCAAACTGAATTTCAATGGAGTGCCCTCTGCCTCTGCCTTGAGTCTGGCGATCTCAACTATCAGACTGTCATACCTTGCCTGTATCTCTCCGAAGCTGGAAGAGAAACCGGTATCGTCAATTTTAATAACAACCTGTCCTTTTGATACCAACTGCCCCTCTGCAACTAAAATCTCTTTGAGTATACCGCCCTCAAGATTCTGTATTACCTGAATACGGGATGAGGGTATCACCTTGCCTTCCGCGTGAGTTACTTCATCAAGCACAGCAAACCAGGCCCAAATAGTAGCCACTATGAAGAAGAGCATAATCAGGAGCAACATAGTCAAGGAGTAAGGGGTTGGTCCCTGCACGTACGCCGCATCAACTTCTTGAGCATAATCAGCATCAGACCAATACTTATCAGAATACATATCTATAACTTTAGTAGAAAATGCATCCTTAGTTTCAGACCAGTCTATATTGGAAACTTTCTCTTTGATCTCAGACCCCTTTAATTTTGAAACCACATCCTCGCCATATGACCTTACCTTACTTAATGATTCACCTTTAAATGCTGACAATTTTCCCTGTATGAAATCCTTCATTGGCTTCCTGCTCCCTTCGCCGCCTGCTCACGAGTAGCAGCCTTCGCCATATTAAGAACATCATCTTTTGACTCATCTTTTACGATTTTACCGTTACCCAGAATAATGACCCTATTTACCAGGGAAAGAAGCGTAGGCCGGTGAGTGATCAGGATCATAGTCTTATCAGCCAACACCGTACCCAAGCGATGCATAAACATCTTCTCCGCCTGCATATCCATCATGCTGGTAGGCTCGTCTAATATCAGAATACGTGGGTTTGTTATAAGTGCACGCGCTAGCCCTATGGCTTGGCGCTGCCCACCTGAAAGGGACTGACCACGCTCTCCTACCACCCAGTCATATCCTTGAGGATGACGTGAAACAAACTCATGAACCCCTGCCAGCTTAGACGCCTCAAGAATCATCTCGTCATCCGCAAAGGGGGCGCCCATTGCTATGTTATCTCGCACACTACCTTGAAACAGCAGTACTTCCTGCATAACTACACCGATGTGAGAACGAGCATCTGAGGGATCAATCTGACGCAGGTCAGTGTTATCTAATAGGACTGAGCCTTCTATTGGCTCATAGAGCCCGGCAATCAATCTTGAAATAGTGGTTTTACCCGAACCAATAGGCCCAATAAAAGCAACCTTTTCACCAGGTTTGATATGAAATGAGACATTGTCAATTGCTGGTACATTAAACCCAGGGTAACAGAATATAACCTGGTTAAATTTGATATCCCCCTTCACATCAGGCCGACTAAGAAACATCTTATTCGCCTCACGCTCAACGGGAAGCTGCATAATTTCATTCAATGATTCGAGGGCGACCATGGCCTGATTATAGCGACTCAGCAGCATAGCCACCTGGCCCAAAGGAGCCATGGCCCTACCGGAAATGATGGTACAGGCAATCAGCCCGCCTATAGTCATCTCGCCCTGCATGATCTGATACACACCAAGCAGGATTACACCCACTGTTACCATCTGCATAGCAGTCTGAGAAAAATGTATACCGGTTCCAGCCACCATTCTGACGCCTAGACTGGTCTTAGCCGCACGCCCAACAAATCTTTCCCAATCACGCTGCATTCGACTCTCTGCACCCAGTGACTTTACAGTCTCAAGCGAACCAATGGTCTCCAGTATCACGCCATGCTTTTGTGACTTCTGGTCTATCTCTTTACTTATAGCGCGTCGCAGAGGCCACTGCAGAAAGACTCCAGCGGCAAGAACTAAAGGGACAGCCAGCGCGGGAGCTAAAACCACTACCCCACCAATCATGTATATGATAACTAAGAATAGTATTACGAATGGAAAATCCACCATCGCAACCAATACCGCTGAACTGAAAAACTCCCGCAGTGACTCAAACTCACGCAAGCGGTTGGCAAAGGCTCCTGAGGATTCAGGGCGTGCCAGTAGCTTTATATTGAGAACCTGCTCAAAGATCTTACTGGAGAGAAGTACATCAATCCTTTTGCCGGTATTATCTACAAAATAGGCGCGAAGTGTCTTCAGAATAAAATCAAAGAAGATCACTATGGCAACACCCACAGCCAACACCCACAAAGTCTCTTCCGCATGATTTGGCACCACGCGATCATAAACATTCATAACAAACAGCGGGCTAGCCAGGGCAAATAGATTAATCAGTACCGCTGCAAGCACTACCTGAGAATATGTTGGCCAGAAGTTAAGCAGGGTATCCCAAAACCAGTCCCCGGCCGACTTAACCTCTTCGCTTTCGGCTCTATGCTTGAGTCCATAATCTGGTTTTATAAATATGGAATAACCTTCATATAACTGTTCAATACTTTCCAGGGGCGCAGTGTCCACACCGCCGCCGGATTGAGGAAACGCGACTTCCGCCATCTGTACGCCGTTTTCAACAAATCGTCTTAACAACACACAGGCGTCTCGATCCTTCAACAACAACACAGCCGGAAGAACCATATCCGGGATCTCTTCTATCCTGCGTTTATTTACTCGCGCTGAAAGTCCGGCGCGAGCGGCAGCCCGCACAAAAAGCGCCGGGGTCAATCTTTTATCCTCCAGCGGGAGACCAGATCTTAGTGCGTTAACTGAGTGAGGACGGCCATAGTGCTTAGTGAGAAAAACCAGGGTGCCAAGCAGAGGGTCTGCGGCTTCATTATCAACATCATTAACAGACACAGACCAGGAACTAAGCTCCACGGCATCTTTTTCTTCGGTATCTGTTACTGATTTTTTCGACATAAAAACTCGCCTATAGTTATTCTGCTCTATTTGATTATGTCACCGATGCATTTCATACGCTATGAATTAGCATAGAGTAAACTACCTCTGCATCAGCACTGCCGGCCCAGTAAGAACTTTTTTGATCAGACTAGCTTGTCTATTAGTATCTGTTTTTGCAAACACCGACTTCAACTGGGCTCGAACAGTATGCATGGTCACACCCCTTGCTTCAGATATTTCCGCCAAGGTCTCACCTTGCACCATTCGCAACAACAATCCAGCCTCAGACTGAGTCAATTCATATACAGACTTGAGTGTCTCCTCTGATATATTGAAGAACCCGCCTCCGCTATCAATGAATATTGCCACCCCCTGCTCTGCACTCTGCTTACCTACAGAAACCACTAGCATGGTTATAGTCTCGCCATTCTTGCCAGTAATTCTTATGGTGTGATTCTCATCAGAATCCTGCTCTGAATCATGAGACATTCTGTTTATTAGACGGTGCAATACACTATTTTCATCTGGATCTATGGCGCAGCAACGCCGATCATTTGAGATATACACCCCACTTCCGTTTGCGCATGTATTTTTTGCAGCAGAGTTCATAAACATGACCCGCGACTCTTTATCTGTAAACATAATCCCAAAGGGAAGGGTATCCAAAGCCTTGAAGGCTGTCTGCTCATGTACAGATATACCAGTCTCCTGCCCCCCTGCAAAAAGCCGTTGGTTTCTCTGAAATCTGGTGATAGCGGCCAAAACAGCGTATTGCAGCTTTGCAGGAGAACAATCAGAACTGGATATAACCTCTTCAATACCCAACTTCAACAAGGAGAGTGCAAAGTTCTCATCATAGCTATCAAGAATGGCAACCAAGGGTTTTTTAGTTATAACACCTTGGGGTAACTGCAAGCGTTCCAACCAATCCCAACCACTTCCCCCCAAAAAAAGAAGCAGCATATCTGCTTCCTCTATTTCGCTCTGCAGCATTTCCTGGGACTTCTCTCCTTGTCCCAGATGATACTTCAACAAGAACTCAAGCCCATAACTGTCAGCAGACAGGCAATTATCATCGCCCTGCATCTTGCCTCCGACACAAAGAACCTTGATCTTTTTCTTGTCAATAACGGTATTCACTTTTTTCGTTGCGCTTACCAACGTAAACTTACCTAAAATCACCCAGGTAACAACAAGATAGCGCTAATACCCCTTTAATCAAATAACCCACTAACAGCTATCGGCCAAAAGATTGAAATCCTTAGGCTTAAGGCAAAATATCAGTTTATCCATCACCAAATAGCCCACAAAACAAAACCCCTTCCATACGTTCATACAGAAGGGGTTTGTCGTATAGTGCCAGCTAAACAGGCATAGATAGCGCTAGTTGTTCTGAGAGATCTCCACCGGAGTGGTTACACCCAGCGTCTGACGCAACTTGCCGGTGGTTGCCGCTACAAGATACCTGGCATATATGGCTGAGTTTTGAGCAGATATATGTTTGATCTTGGACGCGAACAGTTCATTCTCTGCGTCTAAAACATCCAGAAGGTCGCGCTTACCTACCTTAAACTGCTCTTTATATGTCTCAGCGACATCTTTGTTCGATTGCACCTGGGCAGCGCGAGACTTAACCTCAGCATCCTTTCTCTTCATGCTGCTCCACGCCCTACGCACTTCCTGCTCGATATTTCTCATGGCAATTGCTACTTGGGACATGCTTTGGCTATGACGTGCTGCAGCCGCTTTTTCTCTGGCATCATCCGCCCCGCCACGGTAAAGATTCCATTTCATTCTCAGCATGGCTGAAAAGTCCTGATCTATGCCTCGAGTGCCATCAATATTATCGTTGTATGTCCCGCCAAACTCGAAAAGGAAGGTTGGGTAATTACCTGCCTTGGCAACCCTGATTCTGGCCTTAGCCGCCTCCAGATCAGACCGGAACTTTTTGATATTTGGGTTGTTTTCCATCGCCATAGCAACGGCGGCGTTTTCGCTTGCAGGCAAGCGATTATCATTGAACATCGGCTTGATAAGATTTGATGGCATCTTGCCCACGATCTTATTAAATTCTATACGCGCCCTATCAAGGTCCAGTTCGACCTCTGTTACTCTGGCATTCGCATTGGATAGCCTGGATCGGGCCTGATGCATATCACCTATACCCAGCTGACCGTTATCGACACGCTCCTTAACGTTATCCAAAATCTTTTGGTGCACCTTAACGTTATTTTTCGCCAAAGCCAGAATCTCAGTTTGACGCACCACATCCATGTAGACGCGTGAGACGTCGGCAGCTAAAACCTCACCGCGATCTCCTATGTGTTCTAAAGCACCCCTTAATTTAGCCTCTTGCTCCTCTACGGTCCCTTCACGCTCGAAACCATCAAAGATGATCTCTCTCATCATTATCCCGGTCTCTTTACGATCAAGATATACATGGCCGTTATTTGCTGCGCGAGTTGTATTATTGTTGGAGAATTCGTGACCATAGGCGATTTCCATATCAATGGTCGGCCGATAACGTGATTTAGCAATATCGAGGTCGCCCTCAATAGCTCTCCGAAGATGCTGTGCTTCTTGTATTTCAGGATAGGAATTCAAGGCGGCTTGAACTGCGCCTTTGAGAGACTCAGCAGTTACTGAAGAGGCACACACCATACCAATCAGTCCAACAGCCCCAATAATTAACTTCTTATATTCTTGATTAACGCCCATTCTCATACCTTTCACATGTACTTTGGCCATGTATTTCCCCCAGGTTGTCCATAACTATAGATGCGCCCATTTTACTTGAAACCAGGGTTTTGTCTAAACCTATTTAATTTAAAAATGGCAACTATATTTCAGCATCTATTGCGCCTTAGAAATGTAAGCGAATGCGTCGACCCAAAACATTACGCCAGATTTACAGTGCAAAAAACAACCAATAACCACCTTTTAGCTTAATTTTCCTAATAAAGCAATAAGATACACAACTTTAATAACTATACATATAAGAATTTGCACGCATCTATCTGTTATTGCATGCATTTACTAAATTATTAACTACTTTAATTACTGAAGGCTAAAGCAAAACCACACAAATATCAATTGAATCTATTTTCATTAACATCAGCGCCGCCGCATTTGGGCATATCTGTCTGTTTTAATGTAATATTTTTAACTCGACACGGCTAATACACCATTACCAACGACATCAAGGGGATGCCCTTCCTGATCAAGATAGATCAGGACAAAATAGTCAGAAAAAAGAGACAAAGCCAACCCTAAAGAACTCTCCAGCAAAAAGGATTGATACGGCTTTAGGATTGGTCTGAAGGTGTATCAAACAGGAATAGATCCTCACCCAGTGAAGATAACTCTTGAACCTCTGCTGTTATCCCACATAGATGCGGGGCAATATCTGCCTTAGTTGCATCGGCGGCCCTGCTGCTGGACGGTGCCCCACCAATACTCAGCTGATCAAACAGCGCATCCAGGTCAATATTTTCGTCTATGTTCTGCATTTGCACTTATCCTTAAGTTTATCTATGTTTACTATATTTCAAATATACCAATTCTTCTGTGAACCCTCTCCCATACAGATAAAAAAGAGACCCCAGCAACAAGTAGTACCGCCGGAATCGCGGTATTAGTTAACTCTCATCAACCACGAGGTTGCCATCTGCGATCAGGTTCGCCTCCGTGACACCGGCATCACCAAGCAGGGTGACAGAAAACCCGGAAGCCGCAGCGAGCGGATTACCTGCGCCATCACCTATAGTTAATATGGCATCGGCACCTGAGTCAGTTACCAGAACCTCACGACCGGCAGACGCTATCGACAGCGCATCAAACAGTGCGTCCAGATTTATGACATCACCGCCAACTCCGGTATCAAAGTCATAAATCGTATCCTGACCATCTAATTCGCTTTCAAACCGGAACTGATCGCTGCCGCCACCGCCAGTAAGATGATCGTCTCCAGCCCCACCAATAAGCAGATCAGCTTCATTACCACCAACTAATATATCGTTACCACCCGTGCCGGCAAGCTCGTTGTCGTGGTCTATTAAAATCTGGGTGAAATACGAACCCTCGGTAGCAACCCCACCCTGAAATCCTGTACCAATATAAACTAGGCCATCACTGGTCGCCGTGTAACTTATTGAACCTTCTGAAGTCACATACTCCCACCCTAACGGATATAGTCCGACAGGAACTGGATTACTGCCATTAAAGGCATTTCCGTCTGTATCTAACCCAATGAAGTATTGGCCTTGATAGTTTTGATCTGGTGTTATGGTTATTGTCTCATCAGCGAGGAGCTGAACACTTATCCCATCCCAATCATTAAATGATGGGGCCTCTGTCTCAAGTATAATGCGGAAATCACCAGTCGCCACCGGTCTATTGTAGTGGCCAGGAGCAGCGCCACTTGTGCCAGTTTCAACCATTTTATTTTCCATGGCCCCGTAGTAATCACCATCATTATCGTAGATATCGATTTCGGGTATTTCGCCGCCACCACCGCCACTGTCGTCACCAGTAGAGCCTGGAAGCTGCTCAAAGCCAACTTCATCGCTGATCTCGATTCTGTTGGCATAGGGACCATGACCTATATCATCATCTGGACTAAGTTCTGGGTCAGAGAATCCTGCGCCACCGCCGGTTTGTGGCCCAACTACGCCAATACCAGCCGCAGGGGCGATCAGGTCGTAGTTAAGATCTTCAATAAGGGAGACAATCTCCTGGCCTGGGATGACCGTACCATCTTCGAGGGTAATTGCAGGTGCCGCCCCGGCCTGTGCCAAGACGATATAGTTAGGAAACAGTACTTCAGAACCGTCTGGTAGCTGCACAACCAGATCGGTGGGATTGGTTTCACTTTGGAGAAACTTCAGGCTCTTAAACTGCTCCATTCCAGGAATATTTAACTGGAGCCCAGTGCTTTCTGATGCTGTCTTTTGAACAATTTTGTCCATGTTAGGCCCTCCGTGCTCCAAGCTTAATGCCTTTTTCCAAACAGGCGGAAACAAGCTTCCTTGGTTATGAGCCTAGTCCCTACAACCTATATCAACATCCCTTGTTTGGGGTAAACGCTACATCTTCCCTATAAAAGCAACTAATACCCCGCATGAACAATTAGTTATGGCGTTATCAGCACCTCCTCTTTATCGCTACAAGCACCAATTAATCTATACCAAAATCAGCTCTCATCAACCACGAGGTTGCCATTTGAGATAAGGTTCGCCTCTGTAACACCGGCATCACCAAGCAGGGTGACGGAAAACCCGGAAGCCGCAGCGAGCGGATTACCTGCGCCATCACCTATAGTTAATATGGCGTCGGCACCTGAGTCAGTTACCAGAACCTCACGACCGGCAGGCGCTATCGACAGCGCATCAAACAGGGCGTCCAGATTTACCACATCGCCACCAACTCCGGTATCAAAGTCATAAATCGTATCCTGACCATCTAACTCGCTTTCAAACCGGAACTGGTCGCTGCCGCCACCGCCAGTAAGATGGTCGTCTCCAGCCCCACCAATAAGCAGATCAGCTCCATTACCACCAACTAATATATCGTTACCATCCGTGCCAGTAAGCTCGTTGTCGTGGTCTATTAAAATCTGAGTGAAATACGAGGTTTCGGGAGCAACCCCACCCTGAAATCCTGTACCAATATAAACTAGGCCATCACTGGTGGCGGTGTAACTTATTGAACCTTCTGAAGTCACATACTCCCATCCCAATGGAAATAGGCCCGCAGGAACCGGATTACTGCCATTAAAGGCATTTCCGTCTGTATCTAACCCAATGTAGTATTGGCCTTGATAGTTTTGATCTGGTGTTATGGTTATTGTCTCACCAGCGATGAGCTGAACACTTATGCCATCCCAATCATTAAATGATGGTGCCTCTGTCTCAAGCATAATGCGGAAATCACCAGTCGCCACCGGTCTATTAAGATGGCCAGGGGCAGCACCACTTGTGCCAGTTTCGACCATTTTATTTTCCATTAGCGCGTAATAATCACCATCATTATCGTAGATATCGAGTTCAGGTATTTCGCCGCCACCACCGCCACTGTCGTCACCGGTAGAGCCTGGAAGCTGCTCAAAGCCAACTTCATCGCTGATCTCGATTCTGTTGGCATAGGGACCATGGCCTATATCATCATCTGGATTAAGTTCTGGGTCAGAGAATCCTGCGCCACCGCCGGTTTGTGGTCCAACCACGTCATTACCGGCCCCAGGGGCGATCAGATCGTAGTTAAGATCTTCAATAAGGGAGACAATCTCCTGACCTGGGATGACCGTACCATCTTCAAGGGTAATTGCAGGCGCCGCTCCGGCCTGTGCCAAGACGATATAGTTAGGAAACAGTACTTCAGAACCGTCTGGTAGCTGCACCACCAGATCGGTGGGATTGGTTTCACTTTGGAGAAACTTCAGGCTCTTAAACTGCTCCATTCCAGGAATGTTTAACTGGAGCCCAGTGTTTTCTGATGCTGTCTTTTGACCGATTTTGTCCATGTTAGACCCTCCATGCTCCAAGCTTATTGCCTTTATCCAAACAGGCGAAAACAAGCTTTCTTGGTTGTATTCCTAATCCCTACAACCTATATCGACACCCATTGTCCGGGGCAGATACCACGCTCTGCCTATGGTAAATACCACGTCCTCCCTACAAAAGCAACTAATAGCCCGTATTAACAACTAGTTAGGCGTTATCAGCACCTCCTCTTTATCGCTACAAGCACCAATTAATCTATACCAAAATCAGCTCTCATCAACCACGAGGTTGCCATTTGAGATAAGGTTCGCCTCTGTAACACCGGCATC
>JBNKJS010000021.1:0-5864 GCA_050291365.1 Sedimenticolaceae bacterium
TCACGACCGCGGAACCGCATGGTTACCTTGGTCTTGTCCCCGTCTGTCAGGAAACGTATCAGGTTGCGTAGTTTTACCTGATAATCCCCTTCACCCGTCCCTGGACGAAACTTTACTTCTTTCACATGAACCTGTTTCTGCTTCTTCTTCGCCGCCTGTTGCTGCTTTTTCGCGTCAAATATAAACTTACCAAAGTCCATAATCCGACAGACTGGTGGCTCGGCATTCGGCTGAATCTCTACAAGATCCAGTCCGGCTTCTCCTGCGGCAGCAATCGCCTCCTCTATGGTTACGATGCCAGCTTGCTCGCCATCCTGATCAATCAGTCGAACCTCTGGTACAGTAATCTCGTCGTTAAGGCGATTCTTTCTTTTTACAGCGATAACAGTTTCCTCCGAAACAAGTAAAGCCTGCGCCACGTGTTCAGCCAACAATTTATGGCCTTTGGCAGCACAAGCTCTATCATTCTTTTATGACCGTTGCTTCCTTTTCCACCATCTCCAGGAACCCCTCGATAGTCATACTTCCGAGGTCTTCACCTGTGCGGCTACGGACAGCTACGGTCCCGTCTTCCATCTCGCGGTCGCCAACTACCAATAGGTAGGGCACCCGTCTCAATGTGTGCTCGCGAATTTTAAAGCCGATTTTCTCGTTTCTCAAGTCCATTTCGGCCCTAAAACCATGTTTTTTCACAGTTTCAGTCACTTTTTTCACATATTCGGCCTGGCGGTCAGTAATATTCATCACAACTAGCTGTTGTGGTGACAACCAGAACGGCATTGCGCCAGCGTAGTGCTCGATCAAAATTCCGATGAAACGCTCAATGGAACCAAGAATCGCACGATGCAGCATTACCGGGGTCTGCTTACTGTTATCCTCAGCTACGTAGTTGGCATCCAGGCGTCCAGGCATGGAGAAATCAAGCTGAATGGTACCAAGCTGCCACACACGATTAAGACAGTCACGCAGTGAGTATTCGATCTTGGGACCATAGAATGCCCCCTCCCCAGGTTGCAGCTCCCAATCCAACCCGGTTTCATTTAGGGCATCTTCCAGTGCCTTCTCCGCCTTGTCCCAGGTCTCGTCTGAACCGACACGCTTCTCCGGGCGCGTGGAGAATTTAACCAACACATCCTCGAAACCGAAATCTTTATACACCTCAAACAACAGATCATTGAAGGCAATGACTTCAGAAAGAATCTGATCCTCAGTACAGAAGATATGGGCGTCATCCTGTACAAAGTTACGGACCCGCATCAGACCATGCAGGGTGCCGGATGGCTCATTGCGGTGACAGGAGCCGAACTCGGCCAGACGCAGTGGCAGATCGCGGTAACTCTTCAGGCCATGGTTATAGATCTGGATATGGGCTGGGCAGTTCATCGGCTTGATGGCGTACTCCCGATTCTCCGACTGGGTGGAGAAGATCATGTCACCAAACTTTTCCCAGTGACCGGATTTTTCCCACAGGGAGCGATCCAATATCGACGGGGTATGCACCTCTTGATATCCATGATTACGCAGCTTGGCCCGAATGTACTCCTGGATGATTATATATATCTGCCAACCCTTGTCGTGCCAGAACACCATGCCTGGCGCCTCTTCCTGGGTATGGAACAGGTCTTGGGCCTTACCGATCTTGCGATGATCACGTTTCTCTGCCTCTTCCAATCTATGCAGATAGGCCTTCAGCTCTTTCTTATCCTTCCAGGCAGTACCGTAGATGCGCTGCAGCATCTCATTATCGGAGTTACCTCTCCAGTAGGCGCCAGCAACCTTCATCAGCTTGAACGCCTTCAACCTACCGGTACTGGGAACATGGGGACCTCTACATAGATCGGTGAACTCACCCTGTTTATATAGAGATAGGGGCTGATCAGCAGGGATATCCTCGATAATCTCGGCCTTGTACTCCTCACCCATATCACGGAAAAAACCCACAGCCTCGTCTCTACTCTTGACCATACGTTCCAGCGGCATATCGGCCTTAACCAGCTTCTTCATCTGCGCTTCGATCGCTGCTAGATCTTCCATGGTAAATGAACGTTCAAAGGAGAAATCGTAATAGAATCCGTCTTCGATGGTGGGGCCGATGGTGACCTGTGCAGTCGGGAACAGCTCTTTTACCGCCTGGGCCATCAAGTGTGCGGTTGAGTGGCGAATTACATCCAGCCCTTCCTCATCCCGGTCGGTGATGATGGCAAGCTCAGCATCGGCATCCATAACATGGGAGGTATCGACCAGGTCACCGTTCACACGTCCAGCCAGGGCTGCTCTAGCCAGACCTTCGCCAATAGATGCCGCAACATCATGCACGGAGACTGGGGCATCAAAACTACGTTGGGAACCGTCAGGGAGGGTAATTACAGGCATATTCTATGTCCTCATCAGTGGTGACCCCTACGAAAGGCCACTTGAAAAAAACCGGATCATGGAGACCCGGTATAAAATTTGGTAGGCGCGATTGGAATCGAACCAACGACCTCTACCATGTCAAGGTAGCGCTCTAACCAACTGAGCTACGCGCCTATAAATACTACGATATCACGAAGATGGCGAATGATACCGGGTTACCCCCATCCAAATCAAGGTCAATCCAGACAAAGATGTGTAGCCAAACATGATCGCCCCTCACACAATTGCAGAATAGGACAAAATGAAAAATTATTTAGTTTGGGTTGTTACAGTTTTTCTACAGAATTGTTACAGTGCACCTCGCACAATATTTACAGATCACCAGTGACCTGATTACTAAAATAAACCCACATAATAAAGCAGTTAGTTAGTATGGAACTCCAGAATATCGCCAAACTCGAAAAGGCCACCGATAAAGGCCGCAAAGAGCTTCTCAGGATTGGGGTTGCCCTCCTGTTCATGGTTGGGATAATGCTGTTCATCAGTATGCGTGGTCTGAATACCCCAGGCCATATCATGCTGATGATCGCCGCCCTGATAGGTGGCTATATGGCTATGAACATAGGGGCCAATGACGTAGCCAATAACGTAGGACCAGCAGTTGGCTCCAAGGCGCTGACCCTTACTGGCGCAATCATAATCGCCGCTATCTTTGAGGCAGCTGGCGCCCTGATCGCCGGTGGTGACGTAGTTAGCACTATCAAAAAGGGTATTATTGATCCTGCCCTGATTGCAGAACCAGACACCTTTGTCTGGCTTATGTTGGCTGCCCTGCTGGCTGGTGCAATCTGGCTGAATATCGCTACTGCCCTGGGGGCTCCAGTCTCTACCACTCACTCTATAGTAGGAGGGGTGTTGGGCGCAGGAATCGCAGCTGGTGGATTCGAGATAGCCAACTGGAGCAGGATGGGGGCCATCAGCGCCAGCTGGATTATTTCGCCAGTTATGGGTGGAATAATCGCTGCCGGCTTCCTCTACATGATAAAGCGGACCATCACCTATCAGACCGATATGATCATGGCAGCCAAGCGCATGGTTCCGGTGTTTGTTGCCATCATGTCCTGGGCATTCATAACCTATCTATTGCTCAAGGGATTCAAGCACCTATGGAAGGTTGACTTTGGCACTGCGGCCATATTGGGCCTGGTCTTCTCGGCCATAATTTATGCGGTGGTAAAACCGCTGCTGACCAAGGTTGCCAACAAGCTGCCAAACGAGAAACAGAGTATTAATCATCTTTTTACCATACCACTGATATTTGCAGCAGCCCTGCTCAGCTTCGCCCATGGCGCAAACGATGTGGCTAATGCCGTGGGCCCTCTGGCGGCAATCAACGACGCAATACTCAATGGCGGCATCAAGAGTAAGGCCAGCATCCCCATGTGGGTAATGATGGTAGGAGCAGTTGGTATCGCCCTCGGCCTGGCACTATATGGTCCCAAACTAATACGTACCGTCGGTTCGGAGATCACCGAACTGGATAAGATGCGTGCCTTCTGTATCGCCATGGCCGCTTCCATAACCGTAATTATCGCGACTCAACTTGGGCTTCCGGTTAGTTCCACCCACATCGCGGTCGGAGGGATCTTCGGCGTCGGTTTTCTACGGGAGTTTCTAAAGGCCAGCTATGCCAAGATGATCGATGAGATCATGGATCATCACAAAAATGACCATCCAGAGGTAGTCGAGACATTTCTGGTTGACTTTAAGAAGGCATCACTGAATGAAAAGAGCCTCATGCTTGAGCGACTCAAGCAGAGAAAAACTGATGCCAACCTAACCAAAAAAGAGCGCAAAAGCCTGGTTAGTGTTTATAAGCATGAACTGGTCAAACGTTCGGCGCTAATGAAGATAGCTGCGGCCTGGATTATAACAGTGCCTGCATCCGGCCTTTTAGCGGCCCTGCTCTACTTCACCATCAGGGGCATTATGCTGCCGTAGACAACGGGGCAATACACAGATATATCACAGGAAAGAGCAGTTTTATTTATAGCTAAATGTGTTGTTCCGAAAATAAATCTGTCACCTTCATTCCCACATATCAAACTGATCCAATCTTACTAAATATGTGAACGATTTTTCTCCATGCATGTTTTCTTGCCAGGACAGTACTAGACATTCCACATTTTAGGTCTAGAGTTAGGTTCGTTGCCATACTATTTTGGCAGCGGTAACTAGTTAATATGGATAACCACGACAGGAGTGTCACGTTATGGACAGAGTAGTAAAGGGCATTACAGCATCTTCTCTTTTAATTCTATCTACCATAGGAACAGCCTTTGCTTCGTCTCATGGGGAACCGGGACAGGCAACAAAAGGAGTAAATGCCTTCAGGGCTTGCTACGGAACAGTGCCCGAAAAAGGGGTTGTTGGTGCGCCGATGCTGACTATAAAAGTCGTTGTCAGTGAAGACAAAAAAATGGCTGAAGGAACAGCAACTGTAAAATGGTCCTCACCTGGTCCCGCCTTCAAAGAGATCGAATCACCAATCAAGGGGCCCTGGTACTTTATGTGTACCATGAAGTCATGCAAGATTCGCTTTGACTTCTCCAGTGCAATGGGTGCAAAAGAGGTCAAAGGGATGTTGATATCAGATAACTGGGGTTCACCAGGTACTTTCGAGTATGAATTTGCCGGTGGTTCTGGTGTAGTCAAACAAAATGCCGGAGTCTGCAACTAACTGTTCAGCGTCATGGAGCGGGACGGCTTCTCCCAGTATATATTGCGGGTGAACCGCCTCGCTCCTACATCTTATTTTAATCCGTCAGTTCCCCTCTTTTACAGTTGTAACATGACCTATTGATCTACGTCCTTCAATAAATCCTTGAGGGCAGAAAACGGTCTGGAGGTTGCCGTATCACCTCGACTGTCTACATTGCTTCCACCTCCATACCTCTCCTCCTCCACATACCTTGAATGTTCGTTGTCATGACAATAGATACACAACAACTCCCAATTGGATCCATCCTCCGGATTGTTATCATGATCGTGGTCACGGTGATGCACCGTAAGCTCATGCACATTTGCGTGGGTGAATTCGCGACTACAACGCCCGCAGATCCATGGGTACATCTTCAAAGCCCGACCCCGGTAGCCCTGATCCCGCTCTTCCCGTTTGCTTCTGGCCTCAGCAACAACCCGGTCCAACTTGGTGCTGCCAGTTAAACTCTTATCCTGTGACATAGAAAACAACCTCCATAACAAGATTATAGGACCGGCGGATTCACAAAGTAAGTGCGACAAAATTGGGAGACTGGTAAGTAAGAGAGGTGAGCTGAGATAATCGTCGTTTTTCTATCCGACCAAAGAAAGGAAAATGACATGTCATACCATCAACTCACCTCAGCTGAGAGATATACTATTACCGTGCTTCGAGCGCAAGGTTTTACGCCCACAGAGATCGCAGTAGTTCTGGGGCGGCACCGCAGCACAATTTATCGAGAGCTATC
>JBNKJS010000022.1:0-35470 GCA_050291365.1 Sedimenticolaceae bacterium
GGGCCAAGGGCCAAGGGCCAAGGGCCAAGGGCCAAGGGCCAAGGGCCAAGGGCCAAGGGCCAAGGGCCAAGGGCCAAGGGCCAAGGGCCAACAGATGATGGCCGAGCAATATAATATGTCAAGAAGTTTTTTTAGCCCTGAAACCTCGGCCCTGAAACCCCAGCCCTGCTGTTACTACTGCAACTTACCGTGGCACTGTTTGTATTTCTTGCCAGAACCGCAGGGGCAGGGCTCATTGCGTCCGACCTTGCGTCCCTCACGGACATAGGGGGTATGATCTTCCCCTCCACCCTGCTCCTCTTCACCTGCATCACCAAAGCCGGAGAACTCTTCATGCTTCATCTCGAAACCATCGGCGGACTGGGCCTGACGATATGCCACCGCCGCATCATCGGCACGAACCTGGATCAGGGTCAACACGGTAATAAACTCCTGCTTTATATCTTCCAGCAGGCGTTCAAACATCTCGAAGGCCTCACGTTTGTACTCCTGCTTGGGATTCTTCTGGGCATAACCACGCAGGTGAATACCCTGGCGCAGATAGTCCATATCCGCCAGATGTTCCTTCCATTTGGTATCCAGAATCTGCAACATCAGGCCTTTTTCAACGTTCCGCAACTCATCTGATCCGACCAGAGCCTCCTTCTCAGCATAGGACTGCTCCATCTGCTCCAGGATGCGGGCGCGCAGACCATCTTCATCCAGGTGATCGTCATCATCTAGCCACTGCTGCAGGTCATACTTAAGACCATAAGTACTTTCAAGGGCTACCGTCAGACCAGAGACATCCCACTGCTCATCCATACTCTGAGGCGGAATATAGGTGCTGATGAGATCATTCACTACGTCATAGCGCAGGTCCTTTACTGTCTCTGCGATCTCTTCAATTTCCATGAGTTCGTCACGCTGCTTGTAGACCACCTTACGCTGATCATTGGCTACATCATCATATTCAAGCAGTTGTTTACGGATATCGAAGTTACGTCCCTCTACCTTCTTCTGGGCATTGGCTATGGCCTTGGTTACCCAAGGATGCTCAATAGCCTCACCCCGCTCCATACCTAGTTTCTGCATGATTGCAGATACCCGGTCCGAGGCGAAGATGCGCATCAGATTATCTTCCAATGATAGATAGAAACGGGTTGAGCCTGGATCACCCTGACGACCAGAACGTCCCCTCAGTTGGTTATCTACACGTCTGGATTCATGACGCTCGGTGCCTACAACATGTAAGCCACCCGCATCCAGCACCTGCTGGTGGCGCCGTTGCCAATCTGATTTAACCTTCGCTACTACAGACTCATCGTTGCGCTTCTCTCCCAGCTCGTCCAGCTCAATCTCCAGATTGCCGCCCAGAACGATATCGGTACCACGACCAGCCATATTGGTGGCGATAGTTACGGCCCCTGGACGCCCCGCCCCGGCAACAATAGCAGCCTCACGCTCATGCTGTTTGGCGTTTAGTACGTTGTGCTTAATTTTCTTTTTATTCAGCAGCTTTGAAATCAACTCTGAGGTCTCAATGGATGCCGTACCAACTAGCACCGGCTGACCACGGCCTACACAATCATGTACGTCCTCTATGATAGCCTCGTATTTCTCCTCAGGTGTCATATAGACCAGATCACCCATGTCATCTCTGATCATGGGGCTATTGGTAGGTATTACCACCACCTCAAGACCATATATCTGCTGGAATTCGTAGGCCTCAGTGTCGGCCGTTCCGGTCATACCAGAGAGCTTCGAGTAGAGACGGAAATAGTTCTGGAAGGTGATAGATGCCAGGGTCTGATTCTCGTTCTGAATCTCCACCCGTTCCTTGGCCTCAATGGCCTGATGCAGACCCTCAGACCAGCGACGCCCCGGCATGGTACGACCGGTAAACTCATCTACGATTACAATCTGACCATCCTGTACGATGTAATCAACATTGATATGAAACAGGGCATGGGCGCGCAGGGCTGCGGTTACATGATGCATCATGCTAATGTTGGAGGAATCATACAAGCTGGAGTCTACCGCCAGCAGCCCCATGTCTGTCAGCATCTCTTCTACATGCTGATGCCCCTCGTCGCTGAGGTAGGCCTGTTTGGATTTTTCATCTACAGAGTAATCACCAGGACCAAAGTCAGGCTTTCCATCCTCACCCTCAATGGGATCCTGCTGGGTAAGTTTAGGGATAATCTGGTCAATCTTTTTGTATAGGTCGGAACTGCCCTCGGTAGGGCCAGAGATAATCAGGGGTGTGCGGGCCTCATCGATAAGGATCGAGTCCACCTCATCCACCACTGCAAAATTACGGCTTCTCTGTACCCGCTCGTCTGCGCTAAAGGCCATATTGTCCCGCAGATAATCGAAACCGAACTCGTTATTGGTACCGTAGGTGATATCGCAGGCATAGGCCTCTTTGCGTGTGACCTTGCAAAGGTGGGGAAAACCGCTTGGGGTGCCCTCATCCATAGGATCGAACCTGTAGGAGGAGTCGTCTAAACCGGCTCCTCCAGAAGAGTTGATAACACCTACACTCATACCCAGAAAGTGGTAGATCCTACCCATCCAGGATGCGTCACGTCGCGCCAGGTAGTCATTCACCGTTACCACATGTACACCTTCTCCAGACAGGGCATTCAGGTATACCGCCAAGGTAGCCACCAGGGTCTTACCTTCACCAGTGCGCATCTCCGCAATCTTGCCCTGATTCAGCACCATGCCTCCGATCATCTGCACATCGAAATGGCGCATCCCCAGAGTTCGCACACTGGCCTCACGAACTACGGCAAATGCCTCCACCAGCAGATTATCCAGGATCTCACCGCTTTCCAGGCGCTCACGAAACTCGTTGGTCTTTGCCTTCAGCTCATCATCGGTTAGGGCCTGGAGTGTCGGTTCTAGTTCATTGATCTTTGCCACTTCCCGCGACATGCGCTTGATCAGCCGCTCATTACGACTGCCAAAGATCTTGCTGAATGTTTTTGTGAGCATGGAAATAGGTTCCGTCTGGAATAATAAAACTGGAAATGATACCGCAAAACAGGCTCATGTGGCAGGTATAAAGGGGCTATTATCATCTCTTTATTGACACCATTCGCGCCAACTGACCATTACCAGGTTACGGGCTAGATGGAGTCAGAAAATGAGATTACAACCGCCAAAGCGGTAATTAGAAAACAGTGGGGTGCTGAATGGTCTCTTCAGGTCAGCCCAGGTCCAATCACTTGGATGCCTGTAGATATTTTACAGGGTTTACAGTCTTGCCGTTAAGCTGCACTTCGAAATGTAGATGTGGCCCGGTTGAACGCCCGGTAGACCCAACGGCAGCTATCTGCTGGCCCTTAGTCACATAATCTCCAACTTCAGCTAAAAGCTTACTATTGTGGGCATAGAGAGTAACGATACCATTGCCGTGGTGAAGCTTTATTAACTTTCCATATCCCCGCTTCTCACCAGAAAATATCACTATACCTGAACCCGCCGCCTTAACACTGGTACCGACCTTACCTACTATATCAACCCCATCATGGAATGACTTGGCGCCGGTGAATGGATCTGCTCTTTCACCGTACTTGGAAGATATATAACCGCCTCTTACCGGATAGCCAGAAGGATGGACCTCTTTTTGCAGATCGCTGTTCATTATCAGATTTTCCATCAGGCTGAGTTTGATCTCGCGATCCTCAATCACCCGGGATAGCGTCTCCACATCACCAACCAGCTCGCTCAACTCGATGTATTTCTCATTACCTCTGGAATCAACACCACCTCGCGCAGGTATCTTCTTAAAATCAAACTCTTCAGAATCCAGCTTACCCATCTTGGTAAGACGCTCACCCAAGGCGTTAAGGCGAACGATATGAGACTGCAACTGCCCCAGCTTGAGGGCCATTGCATTCAGGTGATCACGGGTTCTTTTCTGGGTCTCCTCCCACTCCATGCGCTGCTGTTTTATGCTGGACTGCAGAGTTATTCCAGAGCCAGCTGCAAAGCGCGCATCATCAATCCCCAACTCAAACCCCTCTTCATGGCCCATATTGTAAGCAAACCACGACGCGCCACCAGAAATGCTGCCTATTACGAACAGGAGCGCACCGACTAAAAATAGCGGAGAGATGTGTGTTGACCCTGATTTGTGATGCCGATCGGAGAGGAGTAGTATCTTCATATAATTGTATTTTTATTTATGTATTTGTCTGGTATCAAACCCGAAAAGCCCCTCCATGAGCAAAAAATTTAAACCCTTAGATAACTACCTGCAAAACAGCGTAGAATTTGCCACAATTCGAGCAAAGTTGCAACAAAACCAGGGGGTTTTTCGCCAGATTCAGAGGTTACTTCCAGAGCCGCTAAATGAGCATTGCGTCGGCCTGGCTGTGAAGCCAGATCAACTTATCCTATACGCTGACTCATCTGCCTGGGCCAGCCGCCTAAGGTACTTCACCCATGAACTTCTAACTAGACTCAAGAATAACAATATATATTTCAATAAGATAACTGTTAAAGTAACGATAGACAACCGCAAGGTTGCAACCAAATCACGCAGGAGAGGGACCAGACTGTTATCCACAAAAAATTCAGAGCAGCTGTATAAGGCCGCAAATAGTACGCCAGACCCAGATCTACGGGCAGCACTCATGCGACTAAGCTCTCACAAACAGAGCTGAAAATAGGGTATTTTTTGAGTATATAGCCTTAGGAGATGGGGATCGGCTTCATGTAAGAGATCGGCTCATCGCCACCCTCTTCAAAGGTAACCTCTTCCCAGGCACTCTTATCTGCCATAAGTGCCTTCAGCAGCTTATTGTTCAGGGCATGACCTGATCTGTTGCCGGTAAAACAACCAACCAGGCTGTGACCCAGCAGGTAGAGATCGCCGATGGCATCCAGGATTTTGTGCTTCACAAACTCATCTTCATAGCGCAGACCATCTTCGTTTAGCACCCTGAAATCATCCACCACGATAGCATTATCTATGCTGCCACCCAGGGCAAGCTGACGCTCACGTAGCATCTCAATATCACGCAGAAAACCAAAGGTGCGTGCCCTGCTGACCTCTTTTACAAAGGAGGTTGAGGAGAAATCAACCGAGGCGAACTGGGTGCGTTCTGTGAATACAGGATGATCAAAATCTATAGCGAAGGAGACCTTGAAACCGTCAAAGGGCTTAAACGCAGCGCTCTTACCCTCTTCTTCTACCACAACCTCGCGCTTGATACGGATAAAGCGCTTGGCTGCATTCTGCTCTTCGATACCGGCAGATTGGATCAAAAAGACGAATGGTCCAGCGCTTCCGTCCATGATCGGGACCTCAGCGGCACTGACATCGACGTAGGCATTATCTATCCCCAGTCCTGCGCAGGCAGAGAGCAGATGTTCTACTGTGGAGATTCTAACCCCGTCTTTTTCCAGGGTAGTTGAGAGCTGGGTATCGCCGACATTTTCCGGGCAGGCCTTTATCTCCACTGGCTCTTCCAGGTCAACACGCCTGAAAATAATACCTGTATTTGGGACCGCTGGCCTAAGTGTCAGATAAATCTTATCTCCGGTGTGTAAACCTACGCCTGTGGCGCGAATTACGTTCTTCAATGTCCGCTGCTTAATCATTATAGTTTCATCTTCCACTCAAAATCCCCAAAAAACGCCGGATATATTACCATAAGCAGCGACAATGATGAAAGCGCCCTCTATTAATAGAGAATATAGCACCGAACCCGAAAACCAAAGGTCAGTAAGCCCTACTCTGGATATATAGCCTCCAGAGACTACTATTTATGCAACAAGTTCCCTTACTGCATCAATCCGCCTGCCTGCGAAGAAACGCCGGAATATCCAGATACTCCATCTCCTTATCTTGTGCCGATTCCGCATAGGATTTGGCAATCTTTGGATCCTTGCGAATTATAGTTGGACGATCCATTGCACTGTAATCCGGTCGCTCAAGCACCTCTTCCTCTACTATCTCCTGCTCTTTCTCTACAGGACGAAGCACTGCCACATCATCGACCTTTTTCTCTGGGGTTACTGCCCTGATTGAGGTATTCCCAAGCCCGGTAGCAACCACAGTCACCCTCAGTTCATCATCCATATCTGGATCGATCACTGTGCCGACCACAACGGTAGCGTCATCGCAGGCTACCTCTTTCACGGTATTGCCCACCTCATCAAATTCACCAATCGACAGGTTTGCACCGGCGGTGATATTCACCAATATGCCGCGGGCCCCGGATAGATTCACATCTTCCAGCAGTGGGCTATGGATAGCCTCTTCCGCAGCAAGACGGGCCCGATCATCACCCTTGGCGCTACCTGAACCCATCATGGCTATCCCCATCTCTGACATGACAGTACGCACATCGGCGAAATCCACGTTTATCAGCCCTGGGCAGGTAATCAGTTCGGCAATGCCCTGAACTGCGCCCAGCAGTATGTCATTGGCGGCCTTGAAGGCATTAAGCAGACTCATCTCTTTCCCTAATACCTCAAGCAGCCTCTCATTTGGAATAGTGATGAGAGAGTCCACATATTTGGCCAGCTCTTTTACACCCTCCTCCGCTACCGACATACGCTTGCTTCCTTCGAAGCAGAACGGCTTGGTCACCACTGCAACGGTCAGCACGCCCATCTCTCTGGCAACTTCCGCCACGATAGGGCCAGCTCCTGTTCCGGTTCCGCCACCCAAACCGGCTGTAATAAACACCATGTCCGCGCCATCCAGAACTTCCTGAATGCGATCACGGTCTTCCATCGCCGCGCCACGACCGATATCTGGATTTGTGCCTGCACCCAGACCTTTGGTGATATTTGAGCCAAGCTGCAACAGCGTCCGCACTCTGCTGTTGTTTAATGCCTGAGCATCTGTGTTGGCGCAGATAAAATCCACACCTTCGATATTGGCATCAACCATGTGATTAACGGCATTACCGCCTCCACCACCAACGCCAACCACCTTTATCACTGCGTTTTGACAATGTGCATCCATTAATTCAAACATCACTCAATCTCCTCTCAGATAGGTCATAAGCCCTAGCAACCAAAAATAAAAAACCAGAAAAACCCATTAAAAATTACCCTGGAACCAGCTACGCATGCGGCCCCAAACATCATTCATTCCCGGACCATTCGGCAGATCTCGCATATTGGTCACCCGATTACTGGAACCGAACAGAAGCAGACCGACGCCCGTGGCATATATTGGATTGCGCACCACATCCACCAAGCCAGTAATATATTGTGGAAATCCCAGCCTTACCGGCATGTGGAACACCTCTTCCGCCAGATCGATCAGCCCTTCCATCTTGGAACTGCCACCGGTCAGTACCACACCGCCTGGAATCAGATCTTCAAATCCACTGCGCCGCAGCTCAGCCTGCACCAGAGTCAACAGCTCTTCGTAGCGCGGCTCCACTACCTCAGCCAGGGTCTGACGCGAGAGGCGCCTGGGTGGACGATCACCTATGCTTGGTACTTCGATGGTCTCATCGTCTGCGGCCAGCTGGGTCAGGGCGCAGGCATATTTAACCTTTATCTCCTCGGCATGCTGGGTGGGTGTGCGTAGTGCTACGGCGATATCATTGGTCACCTGATCGCCGGCAATCGGAATGACTGCGGTGTGTCGGATGGAGCCGTCGGTGAAGATAGCTATATCCGTGGTTCCTCCGCCTATATCTACCAGGCAAACCCCAAGCTCTTTTTCATCATCGCTCAACACTGCATAGCTGGAGCTAAGCTGCTCCAGGATCAGATCATCCACATCCAGACCACAACGACGGACGCATTTAACAATATTCTGGGCCGCGCTCACCGCCCCGGTCACCATATGAACCCGAGCCTCCAAACGCACACCTGACATACCTACAGGCTCTTTGATCCCTTCCTGTTCATCGATGATGAACTCCTGAGGCAGGATGTGCAGGATCTTCTGATCAGCAGGTATAGCTACCGCCCGGGCTGCATCTATCACCCGTTCCACATCCCCGTAGGCCACCTCATGATCCTTGATGGCGACAATGCCGTGAGAGTTGAGGCTGCGAATATGACTGCCGGCGATACCAGCGTGTACCGAGTGAATCTCACACCCGGCCATTAATTCGGCCTCCTCTACTGCCCGCTGGATGGACTGGACGGTGGATTCGATATTTACCACCACACCCTTTTTCAAACCACGTGATGGGTGTGATCCTATACCGATGACCTCAATTTCCCGCTCTGGCTTGATCTCACCCACAATGGCAACCACTTTCGAGGTCCCGATATCCAGGCCTACAATAAGATTCTTTTCCGCCTTTTTGGTCATTACACCAATCCTCTCAAAATCTTTGTCTTTTGCACTTGTCCGGATGACGGTGCAGTTCTTTTCCAGGTAATGGCAACACCATTTGTGTAGCGCAGGTCTACTGTTTGTAACTCCCTCTTATCCACCTTGAGCAGTGGGTAGATGCTATAGAATCGCGCCAATCTATCTTCAAAATCCTTACTACCAAGCCTTACCACCAGCTCACTGTCCAACTTCATGGTCCAAGCCCTACGTTCATCCATGACCAATTCAGTTATCTTCAATCCAATTGAGGCGAGTCGTATCTTTATCTGGATATAGTTTCTTGCCAGTTCCTGCTCACTGCCGTCTGGGCCGGAAAGACGGGGCAGTCCTTGCGGAATGCTATCGGCCTTGGGATGTATTACCTCGCCACGCACATTTAGCACGGCTTTTTCACCCCACCTGGAGAGAGGCACGTGCTCTTCCACCCAGAGCTGCAGACTGTCCGGCCATACCCGCCTGACACTCACCTTATCCACCCAAGGCAAGCTCTTGGCTCGATCCCTGATCGCCGCAACATCCACGGTAAGAAACCCACCTCTGGTGAGATTACCCAACTCATTTTCCAGATCCCGACGCTGCATATAGCGAAACTTGCCATCCGTCCTTACCACCTTCAGAGGCAGCAGGGTTGGATCCATCAATGTGGTGGCGCCCCAGTAGAGACCGCCACCTACAACCACAGCAATAACCATCAGCTTCAACCATAACAAGAAGGCAAGCCTCTGCTGCTCTCGGCGCTGGGCCTCTGCCTTGGTGATCTGATTTCTGGTGGCGCCCTTTATTGCCATTACACACTCTCCATAGTCGCCGCCAGGATCTGCCAAACCAGATCATCAAAATCCAGACCATGCTGTTTCGCCGCCATCGGCACCAGACTGTGGTCGGTCATACCAGGGACCGTGTTCACCTCAATCAAATAGGGACGCATCTCCTGATCCATCATGATGTCCACCCTGCCCCAACCGCTGGCGCCAATGGCATGAAATGCCTTTAGCGCCAGGGCCTGTAACTCCTGCTCTTTTGACTGATCCAAACCGCAAGGACAGTGATAGCTGGTGCTATCAGCGCTGTACTTGGCGTCGTAGTCATAGAAGCTGTGTGGTGTCTCCAGGCGGATCAACGGCAGGGCCTGATCATTGAGGATAGAGGCGGTGAACTCCTGCCCTGTTACCCACCTCTCCACCATCACCTGGCCGTCATACTCCCTGGCCGCCATCCATGCCGTACGCAGCTCTTCCGGGCTGTTCACCTTGGCCATACCAATGCTGGAGCCCTCATGCACCGGCTTTACCATCAAGGGAAAACCCAGTTGTGCCGCCGCTTCCAGGTCAGACTCGCGGTCAATCATCATGTATTCTGGAGTAGGCAGAGAGAGGGCGCTCCAGAGCAATTTGCACCGGTATTTATCCATACCCAGGGATGACCCCTGTACCCCGCTTCCGGTATAAGGCAGACCCAGGGTCTCTAGCCCGCCCTGGATAACACCATCCTCACCACCACGACCATGCAGCACTATGAATACGCGTTCATAACCACCATCCACCAACTGCCGCAACACCTCTTTACCGGCATCGATTCCATGGGCATCCACACCCTTACGCAGCAGGCCGTCTAGCACCGCCTGGCCACTGCGCAGGGATACTTCCCGTTCTGCCGAGTCTCCACCCATCAGCACCGCCACTTTGCCGAACTCCTCTGCTCGTATACTCATGCGGTCCTCTCCCCAACGATATGCACTTCTGAAACCAGACTTATTCCAGTGGCCTTTTTCACTTCGTCTCGTACCATTTCCATCAACTGTTCGATATCAGACGCTGTGGCCCCACCGGTGTTGATAATGAAGTTTGCATGTTTCTCAGAAACACAGGCATTACCGATACAACGCCCCTTCAGTCCGGTCTTTTCTATAAGGCGTGCAGCATAATCGCCATCAGGATTTCTAAAGACCGAACCACAACTGGGTAGACCGATCGGCTGAGTCGAGGCCCGTTTATCAAGCAACTCCTGAATTGCATCCAGTGCAGCCTCGCCATCTCCTGGGTTGAGCTTGATAGTTGCTGCCAGAAACCACTCCCCCTTTGGACCCTTGACCTGGCGATAGCCAATCTCAAAATCCTCTGGATCACGTTTCCGCACCTGACCCTGATGATCCACTGTCTCCAGCTGCTCTACCCACTCCCAGATCACTCCACCAAAAGCGCCGGCATTCATAGCCAGAGCTCCACCAAAGGTACCTGGTATTCCCGCCAGAAACTCCGCACCACAGAGACCGGCATGGGCCGTGATTCGGGCAAGTTTGGCGCTGGACAAACCAGCCTCGGCCCGAACCCGGCAATCATCCAACTGTTCCACTTGGTTCAGATGACCTCGGGTGAGAATGACCGTGCCGTCAAACCCCCCATCCCGAACCAGCAGGTTGCTACCCAGACCAAGCCACAACAGTGGCTCATTCTCTGGCAGGGAGCGCATAAACTGCACCAGATCAGCGCTGCTTGCAGGGAGATACATACGACGCGCAGGACCACCCACCCGCCAGGTGGTATACCCGGACAGCGGCTCGTCATACAGCATCTCACCCTTGTAAGCAGCAGCTTGCATAATTAGCTGTCATCCTCCGCTTCAGCACACAAAAGCTCTGGCATATTCGCTGCCAAAGCACCGATATCTCCTGCCCCCATCATGGCCACTACATCCCCATCCTGAACCAGCCCAGAGAGCAGTTCCGGCAGATCGGAAATAGGATCGAGAAAAACCGGATCGATCTGCCCTCTGGCCCGGATCGCTCGGCTTAGGGCGCGTCCATCTGCTCCAGCAATGGGCGCTTCGCCCGCTGCATAGACCTCCGTCAGTACCAGCACATCTGCCTGGGACAGGACCTGGGTAAAATCGTCGAACTGTTCCTGGGTGCGGGTGTAACGATGGGGCTGAAATACCAAAACCAACCTGCGTTCTGGCCAGCCTTCACGGATCGCTGAGATAGTCGCAGCCACCTCACGCGGATGGTGGCCATAGTCATCCACCAGCATCACCTCTCCGTTGGCGGTGCGGCAGCCATCCTTGACCTGGAAGCGTCGCCCGATCCCCTCAAACTTCTCCAGGGCCCGACCGATGGAGTCGTTGTCCACGCCCAGATCCCTGGCCACTGCGATAGCGGCCAGCGCGTTGAGCACGTTGTGGCGACCCGGCATATTCAGGGTCAGGGGCAGGATGCTTCCATCATCGGAAAAGCGCACAGAAAAGTGGGTCTTCAGACCTTCTGATCTAACATTCATAGCCTGTAGATCAGCATCTTCATGGAAGCCGTAAGTGGTTATGGGGCGCGTAAGCTGTGGTATTAGCCCTTGGATCTCTTCGTCATCAATACAGAGCACAGCCTGTCCGTAAAACGGAAGATGATGCAGAAACTCAATAAAGGTCTGACGCAGGCGTTCGAAGTCGCCACCGTAGGTGGTCATGTGGTCTGCATCTATATTGGTCACCACCGCCATCATGGGTTGCAGATAGAGGAATGAGGCATCGCTCTCATCCGCCTCTGCCACCAGAAACTGGCCTGTGCCCAACCGGGCATTAGTGCCGGCACTATTCAGGCGACCACCGATCACAAATGTTGGATCCAATCCACCCTCAGCCAGCAGGCTTGCAGCCAGACTGGTGGTAGTGGTCTTGCCATGGGTCCCTGCAACCGCGATTCCAAAACGGAACCGCATTAGTTCCGCCAGCATCTCTGCTCTAGGCACCACTGGGATGCGCCCTGCGCGTGCGGCCTCTACCTCAGGATTATCTTCCTTTACCGCGCTTGAGATCACCACAGCGTCAGCCCCTTGGATATTCTCCGCCTTATGACCAATAACAACCTCGGCGCCCTGCTGCTGTAACTGTTTTGTCACTGCTCCTGATTTTTGATCCGAACCGGAGATTCGATAACCAAGGTTCAACATAACCTCGGCGATTCCACTCATGCCGGCGCCACCTATACCCACAAAATGGATATGGCGCACACGTCCCATGGCTTCTGCTGCGTGTCGCAACTGGATGTTATTCTGTTGATTCATTGCAGCTTTATCTCCTCACAGATATCGGCCACATCCATGGTAGCCATTGGTTTTGCTAAACTGCGGGCGGCCTGGGCCATCTGCAGTAGTTTTTCCCGATCACTAATAAGCGGTTTTAAACTGGCGGCCAGATCTTCCGGATTAAGCTCGGATTGGGGTATCAATAGCGCTGCACCCGAGTCGGTCAGATAGTTTGCATTCAGGGTCTGGTGGTCATCCACGGCATGGGGATAGGGCACCAGCAGTGCCCCCACACCACAGGCGGCCAACTCAGATACCGTCAGAGCCCCAGACCTACAGATAACAAGATCGGCCCAGCTATAGGCCTCGGCCATATTGGCAATAAATGGAACCACATGGGCATCGACCCCATGGGCCTGATATATTTTTGCGGTAGTCTCCTCCTTGCCTCTACCTGTCTGATGCCGCACCTCAATCTGTTCAGATGTGTCAATCTTCTCCAGGGCGGCAGGCACGGTTTCATTCAGCGCCTGAGCCCCCTGTGATCCGCCCAGAATAAGCAGATGTATTGGTCCGGATCTCTGTTGCATCCGATGCGACGGCTTTGGCAGTTGCCAGATGTCGGCACGCACCGGGTTACCTACCAGCGACACCTTCTTCATAGAGCCAAAACTACCAGGGAAGGACTCCAATACCTGGTTAGCGATATAGGACAACAGTTTGTTAGTCATACCAGGTACAGCATTCTGCTCATGGATAACCAAAGGTATTCCCATAAGCCTGGCCACTACTCCACCTGGCCCCGTGACAAATCCACCCATTCCAAGCACCACGCCAGGCTTGCGTCTTCTAAGGGCGCCAAACACCTGCCATAGTGCCAACGAGATCATCCATGGCGCCTTGATCCAACGCACCACACCGTTACCACGCAGGCCGCGTATGCTGATGGCCTCCATCTGAAAACCGGCCTCTGGCACCACACGCTCTTCAAACCCTCCGGCAGATCCCAACCAGACCACTCTCAGTCCTCGACCGCGCAGCTCGGTCGCCACTGCAAGTGCAGGAAACACATGTCCGCCGGTACCTCCAGCCATGATCATCACCTGTGAGCCCATCTCAACCTCTCTCTTTTTTGAGATGAATCCTGATGCCGGTTCTCATAATCGATTCGAACCAGGATCGATATAACCATACAGGCCACAATAATGCTGTTACCGCCGTAACTCATAAATGGCAGGGTTAGCCCCTTGGTTGGCAACAGACCAACATTTACCCCTATATTGATAAAGGTCTGAACCCCTATCCAGAGGCCGAAACCCTGCGCCATGTAGGCGGCAAATCTGGACTCCAACCGCTCTGCCTCTGCTCCGATGGAAAAGGCCCTCCAGACGATCACCGCAAACAGAAAGATGACCACCAGAGTACCCATGAGCCCTAGCTCTTCCCCGATAACTGCCATGAGAAAATCGGTGTGCGCCTCAGGCAGGTAGAACAGTTTTTGAATACCGTTACCCAGACCAACCCCAAACAGCTCCCCACGACCAAATGCGATCAATGCCTGAGCCAACTGATATCCGCTATTCTGAACATCCGCCCATGGGTCCAGAAATGTGGTCACCCGCTGCAGCCGATAGGGGGAGACAATAACCATGCTAAACAGTGCAGACCCGGATAAAGCAATCAGTATCAGGAACTGCCAGACCGGAACCCCGCCCAGAAACAGCATGCCAAGGGCGGTAATAAGAAGCACCGTGGTGGTTCCAAAATCAGGCTGAATCATGATCAGGCTGCAGGCCACCACCAGCAATATCATCGGCTTAATAAAGCCCCATACCGTGTGGGTAACCTCCAGCTGCCGCCGCACCAGATAGCCAGCAATATAGATAACCAGAAACAACTTCATAAATTCTGAACTTTGTAGACTGAACCCTCCGAGAGGAATCCATCTGGTTGCGCCGTTCACTTCCCGACCAATACCTGGAATCAAGACCAATATCAGCAGTACAAGCCCAAATAGATAGAGTGTTACGCCTAATTTTTCCAACCTTTTAACCGGTAGCTGAAACAGGGCCAACGCCGCCACCAGACCTATGCCGATAGCTATCAAATGTCTCAAAACAAAATAGAAGGGGGCACCACCGATACGATGCAGGGAGGCAGAAGCAACCATCACCAGGCCCAACCCTAGCAAGGCAACGGCCGCGCCGATTAGAGGGTAATCAAGCTCAGGCAGGCGTAGCCCCATTCTCTCTGTCGTTGCCTGAGTCTGGGCCGCAACACTCATGCCAGCAACCTCGCTACAGCATCCATAAACAGCTCACCGCGCTGTTCATAATCTCTGTACATATCAAAACTTGCACAGGCCGGAGAGAGCAGTACCTGGTCACCGACCTGAGCCTGTTCTGCCGCAATAGCCACAGCCTGTTCCATGGACTCTGCGTGCAGCAGAGAAACCGTACCTGCCAGGGCCTGCTCAATATGGGGAGCATCCCGCCCGATCAGCACAACGGCCCGTGCACTCTCTTTAACTACAGGGGCCAGGGATGAAAAATCAGCGCCCTTGGCATCACCGCCTGCAATAAGCACCGTCTTACCCGATCCGGCAAAACCCTCTAGTGCCGCAATGCACGCACCTACGTTGGTACCCTTGGAGTCGTTGTACCAACGCACCCCGTCCTGTTCCGCCACGAACTGGGTGCGATGGGGCAATCCATCGAACTCTCTCAATGCATCCAGCATGGCCTCTTCCGGCATACCCATTGCGCTGCCTATAGCCAAGGCCGCAAGAGCATTACTTAGATTGTGTCTCCCGGGAATAAGCAGCTCTGAGGATGCAATCAGTTGCCTCTGTTCATAACAGATCCACTCAACATCACCAGATCTGCGCAGACCGAAACAGTTAGGTCCTGGTTCACCCAGGGTATAGAGCAGATCACTCTCATTCCCTTTACGCATGCTCATGACAGCTGGATCGTCCAGATTGAAGATCCCGATCTCGGCCCTGTTATAGATGTCAGATTTGACCCTGGCATAGACCCCAACATCGGGATATCGATCCATATGATCTGATGAGACATTCAGCACCACCGCAGCCCTGGGGCTTAGAGAGCTTGTGGTCTCCAGCTGAAAACTGGATAACTCCAGGATATACATCTCGGCATTCTGGTCCAGCAGATCCAAGGCCGGATCACCCAAATTACCTCCCATCTTGGCCTTAATTCCGGCATTTTCGGCCATGGCCCCAACCAGAGTAGTCACGGTACTCTTGCCGTTGGAACCGGTAATCGCCGCCACCGGGGCATTCACCACCTGGGCGAATATCTCTATATCCCCCACCACTGGCACACCACGCTCTATGACCGCCTGTATCAATGGCTCAGATACAGGAACACCTGGTGACACAACCAACTGCTCCGCCGCGTCAAACACTGATGACTCAAAACCTCCAAGAAATAGTGCCAGATCAGGCAGATCCGCCTTCAGCTCTTCCAGCCCTGGAGGCCTTTCTCTGGTGTCTGTTACCGCCACAGGAACACCTTGTGATGCCAGATAACGGGCGCAGGAGAGCCCGGTCTTACCCAGACCGACAATCAGAGTTTTGAATTCCTTCATACCACTCTGCTGCACTTATGCCTCTCCTGTTTCTGCCACAATATTCATATCTAACGAATCTTCAGACTTGCCAGCCCGATCAACACTAGGATTACCGTAATAATCCAGAAGCGTACTATTACCCTCGGTTCCGGCCACCCCTTGAGTTCAAAGTGATGATGCAGGGGTGCCATGCGGAATATGCGCCGCCCGGTAAGCTTGTATGAACCCACCTGCAGAATCACCGAAACCGTCTCCATAACAAACACGCCGCCCATAATCAGCAGCACCAGTTCCTGACGCGCAACCACTGCCACTATACCCAGGGCAGCACCCAGGGCCAGAGCGCCCACATCACCCATGAATACCTGAGCCGGATAGGCGTTAAACCAGAGAAAGCCCAGACCAGAACCTATCAGGGCCCCACAAAAGATAATCACCTCACCCAGACCAGGCAGATATGGAATCAACAGATACTCCGCGATCTTGGCGTGGCCAGATGCATATACAAAGATACCTAGAGCGCCGGCAACCAGTACCGTAGGCATGATCGCCAGACCATCCAGGCCATCGGTAAGATTGACCGCATTGCTGGTACCGACGATGACAAAATAGGTGAGGAGTACAAACCATGGACCCAGATCAATCACCACATCCTTCCAGAATGGAATAATCAATTGGGTTTCGGCGGCCTGTCCTGCAGTCATATATAGAAACAGCGCAGCACCCATACCCACCAAGGATTGAAACAGATACTTGTAACGGGCTGACAACCCCTTAGGGTCGTTCAGGGCAAGCTTTTTATAATCGTCATAGAAACCGATAGCACCAAACAGCAGGGTAACCAGTAGCACCACCCAGACATAGCGATTACCAAGATCACACCAGAGCAGTGTGCTTACACCAATCGCCACCAACAGCAAGGTGCCACCCATGGTCGGGGTACCCGCCTTGGATAGATGGCTCTGTGGACCATCATCCCGCACCGTCTGTCCGATCTGATGAAAACTCAGCTTGCGTATCATCACCGGACCAACCATGAAGGAGATAATCAGGGCGGTAAGTGCACCCAGAATCGCCCTAAGGGTGAGATACTGGAATACACCAAATCCAGGATCAAACTGAGAAAGATACTTAGCCAGATATAGCAACATATCAGTTTCCCTCCCCCTGGCTAAGACCATGTACCACATACTCCATAGCTGCTGAGCGTGAACCTTTAATTAACACCATATCCCCCGACCTCAAATCATTTTTCAGTTGTTCTAATAGTTGTTCTTTTTGCTGGAAACCCTGCCCACCCTGTCCAAAAGATGTGGCCACAGCGGCAGCCGCACCTACTGAATAGAGTTGGTCTACACCCGCCTCCCTAGCCTTCTCTCCCAGCTGTTTGTAGGCAGCATCAACACCCTCACCCACCTCAGCCAGTTCACCCAATACCAAGAAGCGACGCTGTGCTGCACCACCCATCCCGGCAAGGAGATCAATTGCGGCCGATACCGAGTCGGGATTGGCGTTATAGCTGTCATCTATGATGCGCACTCCATCCGCCCCGTTCACCGGACATAGACGCCCCCTAACTGGGCTTACACCCTTTAATCCCTCTCTGATCTCTTCCTGGGTCGCACCCATAACCTCGGCTGTGGCGATGGCTGCCAGTGCATTCTTACAGTTGTGAACACCGGCCAGACCCAGCTCCACCTCAAACTCACCTTCCGGGGTTCGGACAGGGAAGCGGTTGTAAAAACCATCCTCTCGCCACTCAGGATGCAGCTCTGCAATTGAGGTAGATACATCAGCCTCTGCATCAAACCCGAAACTGACTACTCTTCTGGAGCCTGCAAGTTCGCGCCAAAATCCGGCGAAAGTATCATCAGCATTCAGGACAAAAGTTCCCTCTTCACTCAGCCCATTGATAATCTCGCCCTTGGCCCTGGCTACCCCTTCCAAACTACCGAACCCTTCCAGATGGGCCCTGCCGGCATTGGTTATCACTGCAACATCCGGTTTTGCTATATGGGTCAGGGTATCGATCTCTCCTGGATGATTTGCCCCCATCTCCACTACTGCATACTCCTCATCCTGGATGCGTAAAAGCGTAAGGGGCAGACCGATCTCATTATTCAGATTCCCTTCTGTAGCCAGGACCCTGCCCTTGCGCGCCATGATCGCTGCCAACATCTCCTTCACCGTGGTCTTGCCATTACTGCCGGTGATAGCAGCAACTACGGCCTCGCTCTTCTCTCTCCAGATGGAGGCCAATGCCCCCAGACCTTTCAGAGTGTCTTGCACCAGCAGGGCTGGAAGATCTGTATCTATTGCACGCTGAACCATTGCCGCTACCGCCCCGGCCTGCTGCGCATTGGGCAGATAGTTGTGTCCATCAAAATTGGGGCCACTCAGGGCTACGAACATCTGCCCCTGCTGCAGATTGCGGCTGTCGGTACTAACGGACGCGAAGGAGACATCCTCTCCCAACATGCGGCCGTTGAGAAGTTTGGCGATCTCTGAGAGGCGTAGACTTATCATGCAGCACTCTCCCCTAACGCCAACTGGACATGTTCACTATCACTAAAATCCAGCCTCTGATCACCAATCAGTTGATAATCTTCGTGCCCTTTACCGCAGACCATAACCAGGTCACCAGGCGCTGCCTCAGTTATAGCCTTGCGGATAGCCTTGGCCCTGTCTCTCTCCACCAAGGCATCACTTGGATTATCCATGCCTTTTTGGATATCGGTAATGATCCAGTCGCCATCTTCGGTGCGCGGATTGTCGTCGGTGATAATCACCTGGTCTGCCAGACGTTCAGCAATGCCGCCCATCTCAGGACGCTTGCCTGTATCTCGGTCACCACCACAGCCAAACACACATATCAGTCTTGCGTCGGTATGGGCCCGCGCCGCCTCCAGAGCGTGCTCCAGGGCATCGGGCGTATGGGCATAATCAACAACCACAAGGGGCTTTTCGCCCCCACCAAACCGCTCCATACGACCAGGCACGGTTCTGAGATGGGATATGCGCTCCAAGGCCGTCTGTAGTGACAACCCCCTAAACAGCAATACATTCAACACGGCCAGCAGGTTGCTGACATTAAACCGCCCTAAAAGACCGGTCTGAAACTCACCATCGCCACGGCTGGTCTGGACACGAACCGTCATGCCATGACTATCCTGTTCAATCTTCTGGGCCCAGGCCCAGCCATCAAGCCGCCCTGGTACTTCATCCTGCCTGTTCAGACCATATCCCAGGGCCAGAACCCCTGCAGGCAATCTCTCCAGAACCAGGCGGCCGAATTCATCATCCAGGTTCACCACCGCACAGCGAATACCAGGCATCTTGAACAGCCGCAGTTTGGACTCTCCATAGGCCTCCATGCTGCCGTGGTAGTCCAGATGGTCTCTACTCAGATTGGTTACTACCGCCACATCAAAGTGCACTGCCTCAACCCTGCCTTGCTCCAAGGCATGAGATGAGACCTCCATGGCAATTGAGCCAGCGCCCTGCTCCTTTAAATCATCAAGCAAGCGTTGCAATTCAATCGGATCAGGGGTGGTGTGGGTGCTGGGTTGAAGCTCACCCGGGAATCCGTTACCTATGGTCCCGATAACTCCACACTTTGCATCTTCACTAATGGCCTGGGCCAAGAATATAGTGCAACTGGTCTTGCCATTGGTGCCGGTAAAACCAACTACGCTCATGTGATGGCTTGGGTTGTTATAGAACCGTCCTGCAATCTTGCTGGCCTTGTAACTTAGCTTCGGCACCTCAATAACTGGAACATCACCGTCTAGGGCTAACTGCTCTATCTTCTGTCTGTTCCAGTTGGCATCAGTCTCATAAGCCACTGCAACGGCACCCTTTTCCAGGGCCTGCGCCAAATGATCCAGGCCGTGTTGATCGCCACCGGAACAGGCCAAAAACAGAGTCCCAGATTTAACTTTGCGGCTATCCAGGGCGATTGAACCTACCAGACAATCCATTTCCAGTTCGGACGCCGTAAGGTCTCTGAGAAGATCTGTAAGTCTATGTTCAGACACTAGCGGTTCCTCCCCAGAGTATCAGCCATGCGCAGACCATCATCCGGCATCTTGTCCGGCGAGATATTCAACAGGCGCAGAGCACCGCCCATTACCTTGGAAAAGATTGGGGCCGCCACCTGGCCACCATAATATTTGCCAGTGCTGGGTTCATCGATCATCACTACCGCCACCAGACTCGGATTACTGGCCGGCGCCATGCCTGCAAATACCGAGAAAAACCTATCCTCCGCATAACCGCCGGCAATGCTTTTGCGTACTGTTCCGGTTTTACCTGCAACCCTGTAGCCCTTAATGGCCGCGGCGGGGGCTGTACCCTCGGACGAGATCACAGACTCCAGCATCGACCGCACAATACGGGCAGTTGAGGCCTTAAACACCCTCATTCCCTCTGCCTTGCCATATCTGCGTTTTAAGGTTACGGGACGACTTATTCCATCCGAGGCCAACACCGCATAGGCACGGGCCAGTTGTAGCGGGGTAACAGAGATGCCATATCCAAATGAAAGGGCTGCCTGATCAAACTCCGACCACATATCATAATCTGGCAGATGGCCCGCCACCTCACCAGGGAACCCGCTACCTGGCAAAGTCCTGAAACCCAGACTCAACAGATTCACCCACAGATCCTCACGGGGGATATCCAGGGCAATCTTACTGATTCCGACATTACTGGATTTTCTGATAACGGTACCAATATCTATATCGCCATAGTTACGGGTATCTTTTATCAGGTTCTTACCAACCTTGAATTGTCCTGGCGCGGTATTTATCCTCGTCTTTGGCTTTATCAGACCGTTATCCAGGGCAGTGGCAACAATAAATGGCTTCATGGTGGAGCCCGGTTCAAACAGATCAGTTATTGCCCTGTTGCGCACCTTCCCCCCGCTTCGTTTGGTTCCATTGGGGTTAAACGCCGGCTGATTTACCATAGCCAAAACTTCACCTGTATGAACATCCAGAATGACCACAGACCCAGCGCGGGCCTTGTGTTTAGCCACAGCTGCCTTCAGCTCCCGATAGGCCAGGAACTGCAATCGCCGGTCCAGACTTAGCTGCAGGCTATGTCCTGGTTGGGGTGATCTGATGTTTTCAACATCCGCCACCACTCTGGAGCGCCCATCCTTCATGACTCGTTTGCTACCGGTTGTCCCCTTAAGCCAGTCATTAAAGGCCAACTCCATGCCCTCCTGACCCTGGTCATCTATATTGGTAAAACCGACCACATGAGCGAACACCTCGCCGCTGGGATAGAAGCGACGATACTCCCGTTGCAACTCGATCCCCGCCAGCTTTTTATCGCGCACGACCTGCATTACTTTTTCGCTCAAATCAGGGTTGGCCCGGCGTTTCAGATATAGGAATGAACGATCTCTCCGTGCGCGAATCTGTTTCTGCAGCTCCTTTACATCTTGACCCAATATCTTTGCTGTCGGGGCCAGATCATCTATCTTGGTACTCACCACCCGCGGATTCACCCAGATTGAGTCTACTGGGGTACTGACTGCCAGAGGTTCACCCCTGCGATCCAGAATCATTCCCCGATGAGCAGGAACCTCTACCACCCGCAGATGGCGACGTTCACCCTCATGCTGCAGGAAATCGATATCGTATATCTGCTGATCAACAGCGCGCCAGATAACCGCAAGCCCAGCAATCCAGAGCAGGGTAAGCACTGTCCAGCGACGCAAACGAAAGCGTGGCAGCACCAGCTGCTCATGCTCCAGTGTTTTTGCTGACCGTCTTTTGCGTATCTCGCTTGCCATCGTCAGGGCCTGATCACCTTTACTTCCTCAACCAGTGGAATTCGCATGTTCAATTTCTCTCGTGCAATCTTTTCTACGCGTCCGTGGGTAGCCCAAGTACTCTGCTCCAGCTGCAACCGACCCCACTCCACATTTACCGCATCACGCTGCGCTCTAATCGATTCAAGTTCTACAAAATTCACCCGTGAGACATATTTCGCATAGACCACCCCGGTAGCCGACACCAACACACCCAGACCCAGCAAGGCTACTGTAATGATGTTGCCCTGGCTCATGCCATGCGCTCCGCCACTCTCAGAACCGCGCTGCGCGCTCTGGGGTTGGACTCAATCTCAACATCTGTGGGGTATATGGCCTTTCCCACGGCCCGCAACTTCGGCTGCAACTGCTCCTGGGTTACCGGCAGATCAGCCGGAAAATCATCACCCCGCGCACAATCGCGGATAAAGCGTTTCACAATCCTGTCTTCCAGCGAGTGGAAGCTAACCACGACCAACCGCCCAAGCGGCGCCAGTACATTCAATGACTGATCAAGACACCGTTTAAGCTCTTCCAGTTCCCTATTTATATAGATACGTATGGCCTGAAAACTTCTGGTAGCCGGATGCTTCTCTCTCTCTTTCGTAGGGCAGGCCTGTTCGATAATCGCCGCTAACTGCCCGGTTGTAGTTATAGGTTCTTCCTGTCGCGCATCAACAATCGCCCTTGCAATACGTTTGGAAAAACGTTCGTCGCCAAACTCTTTCAATACCTGGGCTATCTCCCTGCCCTCAGCTGTAGCCAGCCACTCGGCTGCACTCACACCAGCAGTGGTATCCATGCGCATATCCAGTGGTCCGTTACGCAGAAAGCTGAAACCGCGTTCCGGGTCATCCAGCTGGGGAGACGAAACCCCAAGGTCCAGCAACAAGCCGTCGACCTTTCCAGCTACACCGCTCTGTTGTGCCAGCTGCTCTAACATGGCGAATGACCCATGTTTAATTAAAAATCTCTCATCCCTGCCAAATATCTCTTCCGCATGGGCAATGGCCTGCGGATCCTTGTCTATGGCCAACAACCGCCCATCACTCCCAAGCTGCTGTAAAATCGCCCCACTATGGCCGCCGCGACCAAAGGTTCCATCCACATATACCCCTGATGACGAAATATTCAGGGCCTTCAGCGCTTCATCAAAAAGCACCGGGACATGGTCGAATTGCGCATTCATCAGATTGAGAGTGTTTCCAAATCTGTCGGCAGATCATGCTCCAGGTCAGATTCCTCAAGCCAGCCCTCACGCGCCTCGTTCCAACGCCCTTCATCCCACAGCTCAAACTTATTACCCTGCCCGATCAACACCGCATGCTTATTCATCTGGGCAAACTCTCTAAGTGGAGGCGGCAACAGAACCCTGCCCTGCCCATCCATATCCACCTCAACCGCATGACCCACCAGCAGGCGCTGCAAACGACGCGCGCCCTTATTAAAGGTAGGAAGACGCATTAGCTTGCGCTCAATCTCATGCCACTCAGGGATCGGGTAGATCAATAGACAGTGGTCGTTGGGGTCAACGGTGATCACCAACTGGGAGGCACAGCAATCTTTCAGGCGCTCGCGATACTTGGTCGGTATCGCAAAGCGTCCTTTGGCATCCAGATTTAAGCTGTTAACACCACGAAACAAGACCAGGCCTCCCCTTTTGTCTTTTCCATAAAAACCCACTTTTCACCACTTAACGCCATAATAGGTATGACTTTCCCCACTTGTCAAGACGAATACTCCACAAAAACATAAAAAGTTCCTTTAAAGACAGGGGGTTACAGAGTGGTATTAAGGGAGACACAACAGGGATAAAACGCACTAAAACAGCGCGATAAGAATGCTACTTAAAGTAGATTATTAGGAGTTTTAGGAATTATATTCTTATTTACAATGAGAACAATCACCACTTTCAATCAAAACAGTCCGCAAATGCACGCGAATAAACGCAAATAAAAACTGATGCTCGTTGAAGACCAATCTCGACATACTAATGTAAAACCCTGCTCGCGCTGGCGATATTTGGTGGATGTTTTTAAAATTCTGGAATAACACCTCAGGATGAAGCGTTACTTACGACTATAACCAAGTATTTATTGGCGTTCTTTGCGTTCATTTGCGGATAATTATTTCACCAGACATCCGGCGCAATGCCCGTTGGTTATTGAGCCCTACAGTTCTGGATCCCCGCCTGCGCGGGGATGACGGTTTTCACTGATACCTAGGCCATATTCCCTTGGCCCTGATTCCGAATCGAAGTGGGAGCCGGCCTGTAAGCCGGGTTCTGTCGAGAATGATCATTCATCTAGGACGCGCGTCGCCACGCATCTCCAGCAACCTACCCGGGGACCCTGTGGGCCACAGGTTGTGGCCGAAGCCACTTGCCCCCCTATTTGGTCTTGCTCCGGGTGGGGTTTACCCTGCCACTGCTGTTACCAGCAGCGCGGTGCGCTCTTACCGCACCATTTCACCCTTACCATCCAACGGCGAACCGTTGAATTCGGCGGTATATTTTCTGCGGCACTTTCCGTAGGCTTACGCCTCCCAGGCGTTACCTGGCACCCTGCCCTATGGAGCCCGGACTTTCCTCTCTCCCTTGCGGGACAGCGATCATTCGGCCGACTCCCAGGCGCAAAGATAGTCCTCATGCCCGCTTATCGCAACCGATATCTTTCGGATTACGTATTGCCAACCTCCTCCATATTTAATAGGATTCATCTCTTCTCCAAATTATTCTGTGGGATTTTTGCAGGTCGGCCACTGTCTCAGTGCCGACTTCTTGCTTTTAGAGACAATGGAACAAAGAGATGTCTGACCCGATCATGGCCACATACAAAAGACTGCCTGTCCATTTCCAGCGCGGCGAAGGCGCCCTGCTGTGGGACACTGATGGCAAATGCTACCTGGATGCCCTTTCAGGTATTGCAGTGTGTGGGCTGGGACACGCCCATCCTGCGGTGAAAGAGGCCATCTGCCAGCAGGCGGGGGAACTGATTCACACCTCCAACCTATACGGCATCACTCAACAGGAAGATCTGGGCGCAGCCCTAGTGCGCATCTCTGGCATGAGCAAGGTTTTTTTCAGCAACTCTGGTGCCGAGGCCAATGAGGCCGCAATCAAGATTGCGCGACTGTATGGCCATAGCAGGGGTATCGACAACCCCGCCATTGTAGTGATGGATAACAGCTTCCACGGGCGCACACTTGCCACCCTCTCTGCCACTGGCAACCGTAAGGTCCAGGCCGGATTTGAGCCACTGGTGAGTGGTTTCGTGCGGGTTCCATACGATGATGTGGAAAGCATACGCCTGGTAGCAGCTAACATCCCCAATGTAGTTGCGGTTCTGGTGGAGCCGATCCAGGGCGAGGGTGGGATAAATATCCCAGCCGATGATTATCTGAATCAGCTACGGGAAATATGCGATGCCAACGATTGGCTGCTGATGCTGGACGAGATCCAGACCGGCATGGGGCGTAGCGGACGCATGTTTGCTCATCAGCATAACGGAATCGTCCCTGATGTAATGACCATCGCCAAGGGTCTGGCCAATGGCGTTCCTATCGGCGCATGTCTGGCCCATGGCAATGCAGCTGAAGTGCTGGTTGCTGGAAGCCACGGTTCCACCTTTGGCGGCAACCCTCTGGCCTGTGCTGCCGCCTCTGCGGTAATCGATACTATTGAGAAAGAGGGGCTTGTGGCCAGAGCAGAAGCCCTGGGCAGTAAGATACTGGCTGACCTGGCTGACGCCCTGGAAGACGTTGCCGGGGTAGAAGAGATACGGGGCCAGGGACTGCTTATTGGCATAGAGCTGGATCGTGACTGCAGCAATCTGGTAACAGACGCCCTAGAGAAGGCCCTGCTGATTAACGTCACGGCCGACAAAACAGTTCGTCTGCTACCGCCCCTGATCATGAGTGATGAGCAGTCTAATGAGATGGTTGAGATTGTCTCTAGCCTGATCAAACAATTCCTTGAGTCAGACCAAGACTGATAGCCGATCTTTTCGCGAACAAATAGATGACTGACAAAACAACACAACAGAAACCACGGCATTTTCTGTCACTGCTGGATCTGACACCGGAAGAGCTGCGTAGCCTCCTGGCCAGGGCCACTGAGCTCAAACAGTCGCTGCATTCCGGAGAGCCCCATACAACCTTAAAGGGTCGCACCCTGGCCATGGTGTTTGAGAAGTCATCCACCCGCACCAGGATCTCTTTTGAGGCGGGAATCACCCAGATGGGTGGTCATGCCATATTCCTCTCTCCCAGAGATACCCAACTGGGCCGGGGAGAGCCGATCGAAGACAGCGCTCGGGTCATGTCCCGCATGGTGGACTGCATCATGGTACGCACCTATCACCAGAATGATCTGGAGCTGTTTGCCCAAAACTCCCAGGTGCCGGTAATCAACGGCCTGACCGACCTGCTGCACCCATGTCAGCTTCTGGCCGATATGCAGACCTATATGGAGAAGCGCGGAGACATCGCGGGCAAGACCGTGACCTGGATAGGCGACGGCAACAATATGTGCCACTCCTACATCAATGCCGCCAGACAGTTCGATTTCAAACTTAATATCGCCTGCCCTACAGGCTATGAACCCAAAGACGAGGTTCTATCTCCAGCCACTGACCGCTGCCAGATAATCAACGACCCAATGGAGGCAGCAACTGGGGCAGATCTGGTGGTAACCGATGTCTGGGCCAGTATGGGTCAGGAAGAGGAGCAGGCTAAACGCAAGCAGGCATTCGCAGATTATCAGGTAACAGATAAGACCATGGCTCAGGCAGACAGGGATGCCCTGTTCATGCACTGCCTACCGGCCCATCGCGGGGAAGAGGTTGCAGCATCCGTGATCGACCGGCCAGACAGCATAGTCTGGGAAGAGGCGGAAAACCGCATGCATTCACAAAAGGCCCTAATGGAATTTCTCCTCTGCTGAGAATAAAGCATGGATACAAACAGATGAAGTTATTCAGCTTTAAAAATATACGGATTCTGTTACTACTGGTGATACTGGCGTTTGTTGCCATATACACCAAGCAGCAGCGCATCTACTCAACCTCATGGCTGGAGCCGCTTGAGGTTGTAATCTTCCCCATCAACGCTGACGGCAACGAAGATACCGCAAAATACATAGCAAGCCTGAGTGATCAGGGCTTTGCAGCCATTGACCGTTTCACAGCCAAAGAAGCAAAAAAACATGGCCTGTATCAAGAGCAACCCACACAGACCAGACTGGGACCAACGGTAGACAACCTGCCACCTCCCCCTCCACCGCAGAACGCCTTCTTTCTGAAGATAGCCCTGTGGAGCCTAAAGCTGCGTTACTGGGTTTGGCAAAACACACCGGATGATTACTCCAATGACAACAGGGTCAGGATGTTTGTGCTCTACCACAGCCCAAATGGTAACAAATCCATGCTCCACTCCCTGGGCCTGGAAAAAGGACTACTGGGCATAGTCAACGCCTTTGCATCAAACAAACAGAATAAGCAGAACAACATAGTCATCGCCCATGAACTGCTGCATACTGTTGGCGCGACAGATAAATATGACAACGCTGGCAATCCGGTATTCCCGGATGGCTATGCCCAACCTGAACGCAGCCCGCTCCTCCCCCAATACCGAGCAGAGATCATGGCAGGCCGCATACCCCAATCGCGCAGTGACTCCAAAATGGCCCAGAGCCTGGAGAGCTGTGTGATCGGAACCAAGACAGCGCGCGAAATATCCTGGCTGGATGCTCAGTAACGTCTAAACTACGTACTATAATTAAGAAGTTTTTCTAAAACATTTACCCTATACGGTTTCTCGGGTTCAACAAAAATAGATTCATTTGAAGGAGTAATTATGACTATCCGCATTGGCATCAACGGTTTTGGGCGTATTGGCAGAAATATATTTCGTGCAATTCGTCAGGATGAAGCATTCGCAGATATGGAGATCGTTGCGGTAAACGACCTCACCCAATTGGAAACATCTGCCCACCTACTCAAATACGACTCTGTAATGGGACGGTTTGATGGAGAGGTATCAGTTACCGAGAACGGCCTGATAGTGGATGGGAAAGAGATCGCCTTCTCCCGCTATAAAGATCCTGCCGAGATCCCATGGGGCGATCACAATGTGGATTATGTCCTGGAGTCTACCGGTCTGTTCAGAGATCATGAAACTGCATCCGGACACCTGAGAGGAGGAGTACGCAGGGTAATCATCTCCGCTCCAGCCAAGGGCGAGGTAAAGACCATCGTCATGGGGGTGAATGAGGATGAGTACGATCCAAACAAGCACCAGATTGTTTCCAACGCATCTTGCACCACCAACTGTCTGGCACCTGTGGCCAAGGTCATCCTGGACCGCTTTGGCATCGCCCGCGGCCTGATGACAACCATCCACGCCTATACCAATGACCAACGCCTGCTGGACTTTCCCCACTCCGATCTACGCAGGGCCAGAGCAGCGGCCCTGTCAATGATACCGACTAAAACTGGTGCAGCTGCTGCCGTAGCCCTGGTCATTCCAGCCCTGGCCGGAAAGTTTGACGGACTGGCTGTGCGGGTACCAACGCCAAACGTCTCTATGGTTGATGTGGTTATGGAGGTAGAGAAAGAGACCACTGCATCCGAGGTGAACGATGCCCTAAAAGAGGCATCCAACCGCTATCTTGGCTATACAGATGAACCCCTGGTATCGATCGACTTCCAGGGCGACCCCCACTCCTCTTATGTGGACGGCAGCTGTACCCGTGTACTGGGTAAGTCAGTAAAGATCATGAGCTGGTATGACAACGAATGGGGTTACTCCAACCGCATGCTTGACCTGATCAATCATATGCAAAGTCAGGAGATATGATAACCTCTCTTCTAAAGAGACGTTACTCAACACCCTCTCCCCTCATCCTCTCCTTCTCCCCAAGGGGAGAGGGGATTGCGGTACTGTTTCTCTCATGTTTACCTCAGTATTGACTGTTGTTTTGCTTATAAAAACCCATAAACTTAACAACTGACATCTAATAGTTAACGGAACAGCAGTGATGATACACATGCCATGTAGCAAATCATGAGCCGTAAGCAGGAACAGAGCCTGGGTGGTTCCGACGCCCTGCGCGCCAATCTGCTGGAAACGGCGGTGGAAGATGTTCAAATTGATCCCCGCCATGAGGTGTTGAGAGAACCGGTCAAAGAGTATTCAGGACTGATAAAAGATCTGGATAAGCTGCTGTACGAACTCAACCACCCATTCCGCAATTGGCGCATGATCCTGCCGGTTTTTCGCAGCTTTGTATTGAAAAACAATAGCCGTTACCTGGCCCACGCGGAGGGGCCGGAATGTGCAGTAGCCATAACCCAAGTATTTCTGGAGGCGTTGCAGGGGCCTAGAAAATTCATCTCCCCGGAAGAGGTAGCAGAAGCCATATGCGCCTACCTGGATAAACTGGTTTCAGATCTCAACTGTGAACAGATACCAGGGCACCTGGAGGCCCTGTCCAGAATATTCAAACAACTTAGCGGCCTATCCAATGAGAATCTTCTGGTACTGTCCAGTAGCTATCACCCCATACGGACAACCCTCAAGAACCTGATTTCCAAGGTAAAGGGTGCAGAGCTACACAACGATCTTGACTGGCATCCCTTCTGCTCTTTCCAAAACAGCTGCCTGCACCTTACCTATGATTACTGGCTACAACAGGATGACCCGGTAAACTTTTGTGAAATCCACACAGATGGAATATACGCAATATCTCACAATACTATCCGCACAAAACTGGATGAGCTGAAAAAGATTGAATTAACACCATGCTCAACCCAACAGTTGGAACAGCTGGTAGAGCTACCAACCTATCTGGATATTGTAAAAGGCTACCGTATGCTGGCCACCCAGCTGGGCGCTGCCGACTCAGAACACCTGACCAAGAACTACAAGCTACAGTTTCTATTTAGCATCATGGAGATCGATGGCCTCTCCATAATCCATGAGGAGACCCTGAAAGAGATTAACCGCAATCTCATTCAACTGGTGCGCAAACAGCCATACGATGAGATTGAGGAGTTCTTCCTGCGGGCATTCGTATTTCTGCGGGCCAATGTAAAACGTTTCCCCCACACCGCCCTGCAGAGCATCGAGGTGTTGGGTACGGAGATCCTGAAACACAACAACGGACGCCTGATAGAGGCATTCCTGGCCCAGGCCATCCGCTTCGGCTTTCAGTACAGTTCTGTGCAGGGCGTGACCGAAGACTGGCAGCCCATCTTCAACACATCCCATCTCTATAACATCAGGGTGTGGTTGAACCTTATCATTCAAAACCCGGAGTGGTGCTCTACCCTACTCTCTGCCCTGATCATAAACATAAAGCTCTCCGGCACCTGCATTCGTGATACCGACCTGTTCCAAAAAGAGATCACCCGTCTACTCGACAGCGATGTAGGTCCGGTCTACAACCTAGTGAAACAGTTTACCCGCCTGTTGCCGGTATTCTTTAATGAGATCGGGTCAGAGGGGGTGTTGCGCGAGGTATCCACCGAACTGGATGAGACCCACAAGCGCAAGGATCAACTAATACATTTTCTGCGCAAGCAAAGCCATGTGGAAAGCTCGAATCTGATTGTCGATTTCATCAACGGCATCATCCGTTTCTGGCGCACCCTGGATAAAGATGCCCTAGAGCAATACATCCCGGAAGAGTTGCTGCATAGAATCGACCCTCAGGGCGAATATGTCACATGGGTACACCAGATCACTGTAGAGCTGTTTGAAAACACCGGTTTTCAGGACGAGGAAGAGCTGCTCTCATGGCCACGCAAGGAGATGGAAAAGGCCATCATGTCCATGACCGATCATCCGGAATCAGAACTACGCCGGGTGGTTTTGCTTATCCGCATGTATCAACTGGTTAATCTAAAATACGATCTGGGATTCCAGAACATAAAAGATCAGGCGCAAGAGATAAAAGAGAGCGGACTGCCTGATATCAGCCCCATGGTTGAGGCCCTGGAAAAGAACGATCCGTATGAAGGATTGGAGGCAATACTCGATACCCTGGAAGAGCTGAAAGAGGTCACCCTTAGCCCCGAGAAGTTTGAAGCCAGGGAGGATATCTTCCACAAACGGCACATAGCCACCGATATACCCTCGGTCTACGGACGCTATCAGGAGAAGAAATTTGATGCCCTGAGCCTCTCCTTCCGATTGGAGAGTCTGGCCAATATCCACCTGGAACAGCTCACCGCCAGAGCCGGAGAGACCCTGCTGACCCAGGCCACATTCTATCGGGTGGTAAAGGCCCTGCGTCTGTTCATTCGCGCCCTGGCCATAGACGGCATAGCATCAAGACGCCTGGAGAATCAGGTAGATGTATTGGAAAAATCACTTCTGGTGAAACGCTTCTCCTACCTGCAATATCTGGATATCTTCCGTGGTCTTTCCGAGGCCATCTCAGATATACGCTACACCTACTACACCAATTATCACCGTGACACCCTGGCGGTAATCGTTCCCCAGATACCACCAGAATCCCTGCTGCCCACCTATCGCAACCATGTGGATGACGACCGGACAGGGACACTCAGTCGCATATCGGAAAGCTTCGAGAGGGATCTGATCGCTGAAACCATCGGCATCCAGTCACTGGATAACTACATCACCCGGGTATACCAGGTGCTACATGAGCAGGAGTCAAACCTGAGCGTGGACTACCTGGACATGCTCATGACCTACGATCCGAAAAAGCTGTTTTGCCCACTGCACGAACTGAATGAGCACACCCATGACCTGATCCACTTGGGCAACAAGGGATATAACCTGGCGCAACTGATCAAGCGCGGGGTTAAGGTGCCAGTGGGTAGCATCATCACATCCGAATTTTTCCGCTGTCAGGAGATAATACGCCGCTTTCCACCGGCCTGGCATGACTTCACCAAACGCCTGGATAGAGAGATCAACCATATCGAAAAAACGACCGGCCGCCGCTTTGGTAGTCAAAAGAACCCACTGCTGATCTCGGTGCGCAGCTGTCCCATCATCTCCATGCCAGGGATGATGGCCACCATACATAACCTCGGCATCAATGAAGAGATAGTGCAGGAACTGGCAAAAAAGACCGGGAACCCCTACTTCGCCTGGGACACATATCGCCGCTTCATCCAATCATGGTGCATGAGCGGCGGCATGGAACGGGATGAGTTCAGCGCCGTCATGCGCGAGGCCAAGGAACGCCACGGGGTAGACAAGAAACAGCAGTTCAATGCAGAGCAGATGCGGGAGCTGACCCTAACCTACAAACAGGCGGCCCAGGATAACGGCCTCGCCATCCCGGACGACCCCTGGATGCAGCTCAACGAAGCCATCAACATGGTAATAGACTCCTGGAACACAACCGAATCCGTCAAATTCCGTAGTCTGATGGACATCTCAGATGAGTGGGGCACGGCGGTTCTGATCCAGGCCATGGTGTTCGGCAACCTGAGCCAGGACTCAGGCACCGGTGTACTCTTTACCGCCCACCCCTATCGCAAACTCAGCCAGGTCACCCTCTGGGGCGACTACACTCCCGGCAACCAGGGCGAAGATATCGTGGGCGGCCTGGTGGCCACCATGCCCATATCCATCGAACAGGCCGAGCTGGACGATCGCCCGGTTGGGCAGAGCCTGGAGGTTATGTTCCCGCAGATCTACGGCTCCCTGCTCAAGCTGTCACGGGAACTGGTATATAACGAAAACTGGAACAAGCAGGAGATGGAATTCACCTTTGAGGGACCGGGCGCTGATGACCTCTATCTGCTACAAACTCGTGATATGGTCACATCCAAGATCAAGTCCCTGGCCCACTTCATACCAACTGACAAACTCAAGACCAACCTGCTGGGACGTGGCATAGGGGTCTGCGGTGGCGCCATCTCTGGACGCGCCGTGTTCAATATAGAGAACATCGAGGCCATGCGTGCCGAGTCGCCAAACACACCTCTGATCCTGATCCGTTCTGATACCGTCCCCGAAGATATCCATGAGATCTCCCAGGCTGACGGTGTACTCACCGCCCGTGGCGGCCAGACCTCCCACGCCTCCATCGTCACCATACGACTGGAAAAGACCTGCGTAGTGGGCTGCGAGGCGATGAAAGTATTTGAGTCAGAGAGCCGCTGCGTCATCAGCGGCAAAGAGATCAGATTCGGCGATACCATAAGTATCGACGGCAGAAGTGGTATCCTGCTTAGCGGTGAGCACCCTACAGAAACCGCCCCGGAAGGCGCCAGCGCATCCAGGTTGATATAAGGGCCAGCTCCAGTAAAATTACACCCCCGCTACTCCATACTGTATGGTTTAGCTTGTATTGAATAATAGAATCATCCCTTTCACAGGAGAAATCAGCAGGATGGGAACTGAAACCAGCACCTTAAAGCTAGGCATCAATGGTATGGGCCGAATCGGCAAGCTATCACTCTGGCACCATATTGCCCGTAAATCCTTTTCCGAGATTGTGATCAATCTTGGACGCGATGCAGGCCAGGGGCTGGCTGATATTGCTCAGGTAATTGAAAAAGACAGCAGTTACGGCCGTCTTTGCAACTATCTCTATGGATACAACGCCCCACGCACGGTTATCGAGAACCTGAACGAAGATGCCGGGACTATGACCATAGACGGCGTGCCGGTCAAGATACTGCGCACCGACCGTAATCCGAAAGACATCGCCTGGGGTGATAACGGAGTTCGTCTGGTGGCAGACACCACCGGCGCCTATACCGATCCTACGGTACCAGCAGATGACACCAAAGGCTCCCTGCGTGGGCACCTGGATGCAGGGGCAGAAAAGGTTGTATTGTCAGCACCGTTCAAGGTCAAGAACCAGGGCCTGGTCATGCCGGACGATGCCATAACCACGGTAATGGGCATAAACGGTGGCGACTTCGACCCAAGCAAGCACAACCTGCTCTCCGCAGCCTCCTGCACCACTACCTGTCTATCCTTCATGATGAAGCCGATGCTGGACGCCATCGGCTCAGACCACATCCTCTCTGCCTCCATGGTCACCATCCACGCCGCCACCGGCAGCCAGAAGGTGCTGGATACGGTACCCAAGGCCGGGGCCAAGGATATCCGTAAGAATCGCAGCATCATGAACAACATCATCCTCACCACCACCGGCGCTGCCAAGGCCCTGAAACTGGTGTTGCCAGAGATGGGAGACATCGGCTTCATGGCAGAATCGGTGCGCATTCCAACCGCCACCGGCTCCCTGATCATCCTAACCCTAAACATCCAGGCGGAAGATCCAGCCAAGCCGGTCAATCGTGAAGAGATCAACGAGATCTACCGGGCAGCGGCGGAAGGCCCCCTGAACGGATATCTGGCCTACTCCGAACACCAGAACGTATCATCCGATATCATCGGTTTCCCCAAGGCTGCAGCCACTATTGAGTCCACCGAGACCCATACCAGAACCGCCATGGTTCGGATGTACCCACCGGGCGGTGGTGATCCGCTAGAGTCGCCAGTGACCAAGGTAGTGGTCTATGGCTGGTATGACAATGAGCTGGGCAGCTACACCAACATGCTGGGCGATCGTCTGGTTAGCGTTGCCGAGAAGATGCTGTAACTCTGGACCAGGATAGATAGCTCAATGTTTCAAGAACTGAATGACGGCATATTCCGTATAGAGGCCTCGTACCAACGTCCAGGCTTCGCTGCCTGCTATCTGTTGCGTCAGGGAGATGAGGCGGCGCTGATTGACACCGGCACCAACCACTCCGTCCCTGCAGTGCTGGAACTGCTCCAGCAGCAGGGGCTGAAACCGGAACAGATCAAATATGTAATGCCTACCCATGTTCATCTGGATCATGCCGGTGGCGTGGGTGAGCTGATGCGGGTCCTGCCGGAAGCCAAACTGGTAGTACACCCCTTTGGCTCCCGCCACATGATCAACCCCAGCAAACTACAGGCTGGGGCCACCGCAGTCTATGGCGAAGAGAAATTTGAAAAGGACTTCGGTCAGCTCATAGCAGTACCGGAAGAAAGGGTACTTGAAGCCCCGGACAACTTCAGTGTAGATCTCAACGGACGTAAGCTGGTCTGCCTGGACACCCCCGGCCACGCCCGCCACCACTACTGTGTCTATGACCAACAGAGCAACGGCTTCTTCTCCGGCGACACCTTTGGAATATCTTACCGCGAGTTCGACAACCACAACGGCTGGTTTGTCTTCGCCCCTTCAACCCCGGTTCAATTCGACCCGGATGCCTGGCATAAAACCATCGACCGCTTGATGGACTACTCACCGCAGTATATGTATCTAACCCACTACGGACGCATCGACAACTTGCCAAGCGTGGCCGACAAGCTGCGTCAAGACCTGGATGCCTATGTTGAGCTATGCAAATCTGTCAGCAAAGAGAACAGATATGAACAGCTGAAGGCTGGTCTATTAGCAATCTATCTAGAGCAACTAAAACAACATGAATGCACCCTGCCCCAGGAAAAACAGGAAGAACTGCTAAGCCTGGATCTGGACATCAATGCCCAAGGGTTAGAGGTGTGGATACAGCGGCAGGAGAAGGCCCTGGGTTAATATATTCGTCATCCCGGCGTATGCCGGGACCCAGGGGCTACAGGGCAAGGGCTACATACACTCAACCACCAGCAATAACCCGCAATCTTTCTACACTGCCACACCTCACTATCCCCTACTACCCGTAATCCCCTTATACCGTCATCCCGGCGCATGCCGGGACC
>JBNKJS010000023.1:0-19510 GCA_050291365.1 Sedimenticolaceae bacterium
CTACTAAAACTGGTAACGGCAACACATATAATGAATTAGTAACCATGCCGAATGCAAAATCAGTTAGCACCATAACCAAAGTTCCAACGAATAAGGCTAAAGCAATTTTCTTTACTGATATATTCATTTCTTACGCATAACGACCAAGCTCAGCTGAGGAGGCCCGTGAGGGCCGATGTCAGCTGGAGCGATTTGTTATAAGGCGAGCTACTCATAAGGCCCTCTTTTTAACATCATTACATTGCTCGGTAATGCATTGCTCCAACATAAATAACTTCTTTTCAATAAGGTCATCTGCTAGTGCTGATGCGTCGCTAGCCTTTCCTTCGGAAATGAGCTTTTGTATTTCTCTAAGTTTTTTAATTTCATAAGCGTTGCTTGAGGCTAAGGTATCCTGAATTATTACTGTCGCAGCTTGATCGGCATGTTTATTCACGGCTGAGGCCAGCAAATACCAGCCATACATTCCAGCGATTAGTATCACTGAGGCCAGAGCTAGTGTTTTGGTATATTTCATCTTTATCCAGCCTTATAACGCCCAAATCAGCCGCGCGTTTTTTGCGTCGGCTGCATTTGCTTGTTAAAAATAGATGCCATTGGTATAGCTAACACTAGTGCAAGTGCGATGCACATATAAAATATAGGATTCCTAAATAGTTTGAAATATACAGTAGGTATACTATTTATTGAAAAACGTAGAGAGTGCTCAACTGTCATGCAAAGGCTAATAAACAAAGGCAAAAGCATAAATGAAATCGCGATCCCAAGCATGCATAGAATAATAGTTTGTTTCGAAAGTCGATATATCTGATTATGAATCATCTGGAATGAGATAACTCCAGAGAGTATGGTTGGTATGATCAGAATTACCCAATAATCTATATCCAAGATCAATTTGAAACCAGAATTAATACCAAAAAATAGCGTAAAACAAAGTAAGAAGACCATAATAAATAGAAGAGATATTTTGAGAGTTGTTAGTCTATTCATTGATTTTTAACTATAATTCGACATCAAAATCGACGTGTTAAAACACGTCAATATTGACGTATAAAACTCATCTGATCGCATAACATACTGATTTTTATATATGTGACGTGTTATAACACGTCTCAATCTCGATGAAATAAAGGCCTGCCCATATTTAGTCAACCCGGAGTGACTTTTCCTGGCTTTTACCTGAAATACCGTGTCATAAGGTACATTTAAGGGCATTCCGCAAACAGGGGAAGGGGATATTATAATCTTGGTTGGTTTGTTCGATTCCTTCTCTTTCATCCCGAAAGGCTTCCTTGTAATTGTTTTGATATTACTTATATATTCTTTTTAATTCCGAAGCTTTTTACTTTTTAAATTATTTGGCCATAAAACACAAGGTAGTATGGAGGCTGTTTTCTGTAATTTATTCTCTGCTACTAGCTAAACATGAACGGATTCGGCTTAATCTTCAACCTCAAAGCCCCCGCATGTAAGAGGGTCGTAGCGGCCGCTGGCCAGCTGTAGCCTCACCCAGTTGCAGCAGCAGTCTCTCCTTGTCTTTGGGTAGGTTTCCGGCCAGCGCCAGTGCATTGGAGGCGTGGTTGGATCGGAAGATAACCGGCTGTGGCGGGTTGAGGCCGCTGATTAGTCTCTCCTGTTCTTTCAATATCGCTAGGTCATCCGGCATCTCGAAGGGCTCGCCGAATTTGTGTTGGAACTCCTCCACTATGCTTGGGTCCAGATAGAGTTGCAGCGTGGAGAGGTAGGTGACAGGCGCTTCGTTCAGTAGGGCTATGGTGCCGTCGATATGTTCATTGCTGTGAGTATTGCCGCCCAGTCCGAGGATGACGGTCGCGGAGATCTTCATGCTGCTCGCATGAGCCTTGTGTAGCACTTCCGCCATGCGCCGTTGCGTCGCACCTTTGGTGATTTTTTTCAGGATAAGGTCAGAGCCAGATTCGACACCGAAGTAGAGTAGATTCAGTTTATGCTCGCGCAGCAGCGCCAGCTCTTCTAAGCTCTTGCGTTGGATGTTGCCGGGGGTGGCATAGCAGGAGACACGGGTGAGGCGAGGTAGCGCCGCCGTCAGTGCGCGCAGAATTGCGAGCAGCTGTTCTGTTGGCAGAGCCAGCGCATCGCCATCGGCCAGGAATACCCGCTGCGCATCCGGCCAATCGGCTGCGGCTTGGCGGATGTCGGCTAACACATCGTCTATCGGGCGTTCGACATACTGTTTGCTGCGATACATGGCGCAGAAACTGCACTGGTTGAAGCTACAGCCTAGGGTGGCCTGAATTATAAGATTGCTGCCTTCGGAAGGAGGGCGGAACAGGGGGGCGTCATAAATAAGATTCATGCGGAATGGGCTGGTTAGGGTGGTTGTTACAGGTTAATCAGATAAAATGGGACAGCATCAATAGACTACCCAGAATAATCAATATAATCGGGATCACCGTAACCGCCTCGAAAGTTTTGCCGGTCACCATGCCTACCAACCCCTCAAACCGAGAGCGAGTGGCGAAAGAGAGTATGCCCAGCAGGACAAGGAAGCCGCCAAATATACCCCTTAACGATTTAAGAAACTCGATTTTTTCGTTACTGGAGCCAGCAACCCCGCCGCCTATCTTGGTAAATTTGTTACCCGCCAATGCAGGGTCATTCACCGCAATAAAGATGATCATGGCAAGTAGTAGAATAGTGGCAATGCGTCGCATAGATTTTTTCTCTAGTTATATTTTTAATACTATGTAGCTATTTTAGATTATTGTGCCAATGTTGCTAGTTTATACTCTAACTTGATATGTATTTCTCCAGCACATCTATGGTGAGTTGCTGGTCGGATATTACCGCCTTTACGATATCTCCAATCGATATTAGCCCCACCAACTCGTCATTTTCAACGATTGGTAGATGTCTAACCCGTTTTTCAGTCATCAGGGCCATGCACTCGTCGGCAGATTGGTCAGGGGAACTGCAAATTACCCGCCTCGTCATTACCTCGCTTACCCTGGTATCCTTGGATGAACGCCCCTGCAGGATCATTTTTCGGGCGTAATCGCGCTCGGAAAAAAGACCATTTACCTTGTCACCTTCCATCACCAAAAGTGCGCCTATCTTTTTATTCGCCATTAACTCAAGCGCTTCAAATACGGTTCTATCTGGGGCGATTGACCATATTTTATGACCCTTGCTGGCCAGAATATCTTTCATTCTGATCATTTCGCGCGCTCTCCCTTTTTGACGGCTAATACTATTGAAGATAGCAGGTTTGGAAAGATTGCCAATGCGAACTATTTGTACTTAGGCCCTGATCTCTTTGTAACTATTTATAAAAACAGGGTTTATCCGCCGTACATGCTTTCAAATCTGCCTGCGCTAAATCCGCTCATACGCTGTTTGCCCACCAGAATTATCGGCACTCCGGTGCCATTTAGCTTCTTATAGTCGCGCCTACCTTTGGCGCTGGTTTCAATGTCATACTCCTTGAACTGTATCTGGTGTTTTCGAAAATATTTTCTGGCTGCTTTACACACTCCGCACCATACGGCGCTATACATAACGACCTTCTTCTTTTTCTTTATCGGTTTGGCACTGGTTTCGGAAGATTTATTTAGTTCGGGGCTGGAGTAGGTGTTTATCTTTGGCTGTACGGTCTCTACTTTGCCTTGTATGGGTGGACTACTGGAAAAGTGGGTGTTTCCATCTTCATCTACCCACTTGTATATCTGCCCTAATGTGTTGCCTGAAAGCAGAAGAAGCATAGTGGCGAACAGGAGGGATGCAGATTTTTTATTAATGATCATAAGAGTTTTCTTAGCTTATGCTTACTCTGTTCAGGGCCTGGTCGATATCAGAAATTATGTCGTCGATATGCTCTATTCCAACAGATATGCGTACCAGACTTTCAGACACGCCTGCGCTTTGTAACTCCTCTGGGCTAAGTTGTCTGTGGGTTGTGGAGGCTGGATGGCATGCCAGGGATTTGGCGTCACCGATATTTACCAGGCGCAGGATCATCTGCAGAGCATCAATGAACTGACTGCCGGCCTTGCTGCCGCCTTTGATATCAAAGCTTAGAATGCCCGAGGCCTGTCCCTTAGTTATCTTGTTGCACAGGGGGTAGAAGGGGCTATCCTCCAATGCCGCATAGTTTACTCGCTCTACCTTTGGATGCTGTTGCAGATGTCGTGCAACCTGAATGGCATTTTCACAATGGCGTTCTATGCGCAGCCCCAGGGTTTCCAATCCCTGTAGGATTAGAAAGGCGCTATGGGGTGATAGTGCCGCCCCGGTATTGCGCAGAGGCACCACCCGGCAGCGCCCGATAAAGGCCGCTGTGCCAAACGCCTCGGTGTATACCACGCCATGGTATGAGGGGTCAGGCTGATTAAACATGGGAAAGCGTTTGCTATTTGCCGCCCAGTCGAATCTCCCGGAGTCGATAATGATTCCACCAATGGTGGTTCCGTGGCCGCCGATATATTTGGTGAGGGAGTGGATCACGATATCAGCACCAAACTGGAATGGCTGGCATAGATAGGGGGTGGCGACAGTGTTATCTACCATGAGCGGTATCCCATGGCGGCGGGCTATTTCCGCAAGCTTCTCCAGATCCACGATATTGCCCGCCGGGTTACCGATGGATTCACAGAAGATGGCGCGAGTGCGGTCATCTATCAGTTTTTCCAGGCCGGCATAATCATCGTACGATGCCATGCGCACATCTATCCCCTGTTGCGGGAAGGTGTGAGCAAACAGGTTATAGGTTCCGCCATAGAGTTGGCTGGTGCTGACAATGTTGTCCCCAGTAGTGGTTATGCACTGGATGGCGTAGGTGATCGCCGCCATGCCGGAGGCTACAGCCAGAGCCCCTATGCCACCTTCCATCTCAGCCAGCCGCTGTTCCAACACCGCAGTGGTGGGGTTCATGATCCTGGTGTAGATGTTGCCTGCAACCTTCAGGTCAAACAGATCGGCGCCGTGTTTGGTGTCATCAAATGTATAGGATGTGGTCTGATAGATAGGGACAGCGGCAGCCTTAGTGGTTGGCTCCGATTCGTACCCATGATGCAGCGCCATGGACTCTAGTTTCATCTCTCTCTCTCTTACAGTAATAAGCAACAATCACCCTCTCCATATTGGGGAGAGGGCTGGGGTGAGGGGGCGTTCAGCCTATATTTGCTGCATAACTTGAGCACACAATCTTACTTTTCTCAAGCACTCTTATTGGACAGGTAGGCCGAAAATAGATGGCGTATCTCGTCCAGGTGCTCTTCAATAACAAAAGGCATGATGTTAGTGAAGGTATCCAGGATGACAACGGCATTGGTTGAGGAATCTGACGAGGCAATCTCTTTTATACGCTCGGCAATGCTGGTATTCACTACATGCAGATTTTTATATATTTCCGAAAGGCCGGAGAGTTCTAGGTCGGCCTCTTCTCCTTGCTGCTTTAGGAAAAACTGTGCCAGCAGGTACATGCCTGCGGCCCGGAAGATGGTGTCTTCTTCTGTTGCCAGAGGCAGATGGAAGCGGGCCATGGGTTTCATGTAACTGGTGTGTGGGCAACCGCTGGTGGCAAACAGCAGTCCCATGAGTGAGCTTATACCCATCTGTGCTGTTGTTTGTTGAGAGACCTTTCTGGCGTCGTTAGTAACCTCCAGATCGATGTTATCGTAGGAGACCACCTTATCAAAGCGCCAGATTACACGGCATATACTGGCAGCAACCGGGCAGGCAGGGTGTTTGTTTGGTTCGAGGGGGCAGTGAGGGCACTGGTGAAATGACAGGTTGGTCCACTTGGGAAGTTCCTGGTTTGATTGAGGAATTAACTCTAGGGTCTGTGGATCCAGCCGCAGGTCAAATCTCTCCTCCCCATGGGTGCCTAGGTTAAATTTGTAGCTGATGCTGATGTTGTCCCTGTTCATCTCAGTTTAATGTTAGCCAATAACAGCAGTTATTGCTTGTGATTAAAGGTCTCAGGTCAGAGATGTGTGAACCATGTTGTTTAGCCTCGTTTCACCCCTCAAGGGGGTGTCGAGGGCCCCAAGTGGATAAGGGGCGGTGTTTTGGCATGTCGGCCCTAATTACCAATATGAGCAGAACCCGGCTTGGATTTTGGTTATGATTGCAGCAACAGTCCGTTTATAGGCAGGGATTATTTTATGTCCGAATCTCAGGTAAAACGCCACCGCACAGTGCCGGTCAGGGTGGGTGATGTTATGGTCGGTGGTGATGCTCCGGTTGTGGTCCAGTCCATGACCAATACAGATACGGCCGATGTTGCAGCAACCGTAGCCCAGATTGCGGGCCTTGCCCTGGCAGGTTCCGAGTTGGTGCGTATCACCGTGAATACGGAAGATGCGGCCGAGGCGGTGCCTGCTATTCGTGCCGATCTGGATCGGCGCGGTATCAATGTTCCTCTGATCGGCGATTTTCATTTCAACGGACATCGTCTGCTGACGAAATATCCTGAGTGCGCCCAGGCCCTGGAAAAGTATCGAATTAATCCAGGTAATGTTGGACGCGGCGCCAAGCGGGATGAGCAGTTTGCTTCTATGATCGAGATCGCCTGTAGATACGACAAGGCGGTGCGCATTGGGGTTAACTGGGGCAGCATGGATCAGGAGCTGGTGGCCAGGATGATGGATGAAAACTCCCGATCATCAGAACCAAAAAGCAATGATGAGATGATCCGCCAGATCATGCTTAACTCGGCCATGGAAAGTGCTGCCAAGGCAGAGGAGATTGGGCTGGGGCGGGATAGGATTATCCTATCCTGCAAGATGAGCGGGGTGCAGGACCTGATTGGGGTGTACCAAGATCTGGCAGAACAGTCGGATTATGCTCTGCATCTGGGTCTGACAGAGGCGGGTATGGGGTCTCGGGGGATCGTGGCCTCAACTGCCGCCATGGCGGTGCTGTTGCAGCAGGGTATTGGCGATACCATCCGTATCTCCCTAACCCCGGAGCCGGGTGGGGCGCGCACCAAAGAGGTGGTAGTTGCCCAGGAGATATTACAGTCCATGGGCCTGCGTTCCTTTGCCCCTATGGTGATCGCATGCCCAGGTTGTGGTCGTACCAGCAGTGGCTATTTTCAGCAACTGGCGAAGGATATACAGACTTACCTGCGGGGTCGTATGCCGCGTTGGCGAGAGCTGTATCCTGGTGTGGAAGAGATGACCGTGGCGGTGATGGGCTGCGTGGTTAATGGACCAGGGGAGAGCAAACACGCCAATATCGGTATCAGCCTGCCTGGTTCCGGAGAGGAACCGGTGGCGCCAGTGTATGAGGATGGTGTTAAGACAGTAACCTTAAAGGGCGAGGAGATCGCCGAGGATTTTCAGGCGGTTGTGGATGCCTATGTGGCCTCGCACTACGGTGGTTAGGGTTTTTCTATCTTATCTATATGAATAGAAACACTCTGTTCGTGTGAATGGGGTGCAGGGGCCGCCAACGGTTCACCTCTGGCTACTGCTTGGGCGGCTACCACTGTGTCCATTTCGCTGGTTGTGATTACTTTAACCCCGTGCCTCTCCATCCTTCTTCTTAAACCCTCGCCACAGCTGCCGGTTATCAATACATCCACTTGATCAATTGGGTGTTGGTCTCCAGAGAAGTAATGCAGAGACATCTCTTGTGTCAGATTCAGGCGGTCGGCCTCATATATTTCTCCTGTTTTGGGATCAATATCGAATATTAGAAAACGTCTGGCCTTGCCGGCATGGCCGGTAATGGTGCGAAAATTTTGGCTGGTAATACCGATCTTCATTTTTTTACCTTGGTTCCAGTGCTTTATCGACCGCACTTCCTGGGGGTCTCCTAGCATCGACAATATTGTTACGGATGGCCATGGCCCAGGTTTCCATGGCCACATTGGCCACAGGCATTGGTGCCTCCATAAAACTGACCACAAAGCTATCCTCAGTTTCCGCCACGCCGATAGAGCGTGGTCTTAACCCCAGTACTTGCGGGTTCGGTATGGTAAAACCGAAGCAGAAGACTATATTCTTAGCATCCAGAATAGACTTATCCACTTTGCCCTCTTCCAGCGATTTTGTATGAGCGTAATGGTCAAAAGAGGTTATATAAGTAGCAGCTCTATGGGTTTCTATTTTCTCCTTTAGAAACTCAATGATCTCATTCGCGTCTTTGAATGTGGTCTCGCTCTTGTTTACCTCAAGGGTAAAAACTGGATATGTTTCTTGAATAAGAGTTTGCTTCATTTACTATTCCCGTATCCTCGTCCGATAGTGGCGATTCCTGTAACGCCTGGTCGAGGACCCAATATCTCCTGAACGAACAAGGCTATAGAAATCAAGAGGCTGCTGCATTGAAATATCGCAATGCCACATACTCTGGTTGGGAAACGGTTCGATATTTGAGTAGCTTAGGAGAAAGTATTGAAGATCAGTCTTCGGCAATATGTTCGAGATTGCGGATATCCAGCAGAAAGTGATTCGGTACGGTTTCCACTATCAGGCTTTCACGTTTGAAGCTTGCGATTACGCGGCTAGTGGTCTCGGTGGTGATGCCGAGCATAGCCCCCATATCTTCACGGCTGAACAGATCACATTCACTGGTCACCTCGTCCTTTACCAGGCGCAACAGTAGTCTGGCAACTCGCTGTTTTGCTGATCCGGTGGAGAGTTCGGTTAGCCAGGCGTCAGCTTCAGTGAGTGCGTGTTGCCATCTGGTCAGCAGCTCTTTATGCAGTGCGGGATTGGTCTCGGCTAGGGCCTGCACTATGCCTACCGGCAGGCTGCAGGCCTGGGTCGGTTGCAGCACCACAGCATCGTGTTGATAGGGGTGTCCCAGCAGCGCTTCCAGCCCGATCACATCGGTAGATCTGGTTAGTCGTACAATGCGTTGGTTCCCGTCTGGAAGATACTGCACAAGTTTGAGTACACCAGAACGAACGGTAAATAACCTCTCACCCTTGTCCCCTGCGCGATAAAGAGTGGAGCCTATCGGCAGGTTATACATATCTATGGGCTGGTGTATCTGTTCAAAATCCTTCTCTTCAAGTCCGGCAAAAAGAACAGAGTTTCTAATAGCGCAACTGATACAGTTTGCCTGCCCTTCCCATGCTTCTTTATCTGATATTAATTTCATCATTAGTTATCTATGGCATGTATTTTGTTAATGACAAGGTATACTGCAGCAATTTTTCATAGCCTGCCACATTATTAGGGTTCAGTAAATTTGTTTCTGCTTAACCATGCAAACTTAATGGGTAATAGCGGCTCATGTGTTGCAAGTTCACTTCGCGAACCAGGTTTGGGGTTACAATAACCTCTAAAGGCTTTTTTAAAAGTAGCAACAGTTACATACAAGAAATTTGAATTTATGGCATTAATCACACTTCGTAATATTCAGCTTGGCTTTGGTGGTCCAGCGCTGTTGGAAAGCGTTTCTCTCTCAATAGAGATGGGGGAACGGGTATGTCTGTTGGGGCGTAACGGAACGGGCAAATCTACCCTCATGAAAATAGTTGCTGGGGAGATACAGCCAGAAGATGGTGAACTGGTTGTGCGTCAGGGTGCCCGCATAGCGAGACTGGAACAGGAGGTTCCAGGGATGTTCGATGGCAGTGTGTTCGAGGTGGTATCGGATGGACTTGGGGAGTTGGGTGGTTTGGTCAGGCGCTATCACGATATCAGCGCTGCCTTGGAGGCAGGTAGTGATGACAATCTGCTGCAACAGCTTGAGCGTGCCCAACATGAACTTGAAGCAGTGGATGGGTGGAAAACAGAACAGAAGGTGGAGACGGTCATCTCTCGCCTGTCACTCGATCCTGATTTGAGGTTTGATCAACTCTCAGGCGGGCTCAAGCGTAGGGTGATGCTGGCACGCGCCCTGGTACAGGAGCCGGATCTGCTGTTATTGGATGAGCCGACCAACCATCTAGATATTGCATCCATAGATTGGCTGGAGGAGTTTCTCCGTTCCTATGGTGGCACCCTGCTGTTTGTGACCCATGACAGGGTGTTTATGCAGAAATTGGCCACCAGGATTATCGAACTGGATCGAGGACAACTCACAGACTGGCCAGGAGACTATGCAAATTTTCTCCGCCGTAAAGACGAGATGCTGCATGCTGAGGAGAAGGCCAATAAACGTTTCGATAAGAAACTGGCCCAGGAGGAGGTTTGGATAAGGCAGGGGATTAAGGCGCGTCGCACTCGCAATGAGGGAAGAGTGCGATCCCTGAAAAAAATGCGCGAAGAGAGAAGTCATCGTCGTGAACGAGAATCGGTAGCAACAATGTCGATGCAGGGCGCTGAGCGTTCTGGAAAGTTAGTGGTAGAGGTGGAAAACCTGGGATATGCCTGGGATGGTGAGCCGGTAATAAAGGGTTTTTCCTCCACCCTGTTGCGTGGTGACAAGGTTGGAATAATCGGTCCAAATGGTTCTGGTAAGACGACGCTGCTTAATCTGTTGTTGGGGCGCCTTGAACCGCAGCAGGGAACGGTAAAACTTGGCACTAAATTGGAGATTGCCTATTTCGATCAACTGCGCGGCGCCCTCAAGGAGGACGAGTCGGTTCAGGATAACCTGGCGGAGGGAAGTGATAAGGTCGAAATCAACGGGATCACCAAGCATGTCATAAGTTATCTCCAGGATTTTCTGTTTACCCCTGACCGGGCGCGACAACCGGTGAAATCGCTCTCTGGCGGAGAGCGTAATCGCCTGATGCTGGCAAAGTTGTTTTCCCGTCCATTCAATGTTCTGGTGCTGGATGAACCCACAAATGACCTTGATCTGGAAACCCTGGAACTGCTGGAAGAGATGTTGCTGGAGTATTCTGGAACACTGCTGCTGGTAAGTCATGACCGTGCTTTTCTGAATAATGTAGTAACCAGTACTATAGTGTTCGAAGGCGACTCTAAGGTAGTGGAGTACGTTGGGGGATACGATGACTGGCTCCGCCAGCGTTCATCTGCTGCCTCAGAAAAGAAGGCAGTATCCACAACCAAGAAGACAACTGAAAAGTCCAAACCCAAGCCAATTAAACTTAGCTATAAAGAGCAGCGTGAGCTGGATGCTCTGCCCAAGAGGATAGAGGAGCTGGATGCCGAACTGGCTAGGGCTCATGCTGCAATTGCAGATCCTGGGTTCTATCAGCAAGAGGGTGCTGTCATAGCTGAAGCTAATCAGCGGTTGCAGCAGTTGGAGCAGGAGTTGGAGCAGGCCTATGCCCGTTGGGAGTTGCTTGAGTCAGGCGGCAACAGCTGAGCATGAATCAATGTAAATATTTCACTTCTCAAGGTTACTGGGCCATAATTCAAACAGTGTTCAAATAATATCTTAACTGGCCAAGGCAACTAAAATGCAGGATTTAGCGGTACTGATTGTTGATGACATGCGTTCCATGCGCGCTATCGTTAGGCGGGTGTTGCAGGAGATGGGGTTTAAGAATCTGCATGAGGCTGGAGATGGCTCCGAGGCCTTATCACTCCTGCACTCTAAGGAGATTGATTTGGTTATCTGTGATGTGGAGATGCCAAAGATGGATGGGATCGAGCTGTTGGATGAAGTGGATAAGGATGAGAAGCTTAAGGATATTCCTTTCATTATGCTTACGGCCTTGAATAATCGTGATAAGGTCATGGAGATACTGCAACATAAGGTGCAAGATTTTGTTTTGAAGCCGATTAACCCTCAAATGCTAGAGCAGAGGGTGCAGGCGTTTTTGAATGATAATCCTCAAGAAGTCCCAGATTTGGATGCGGATTAATCCGGTTATGCCGAATGCCCTATCTTTTTGGTGATATTGAGCAGTGACCACGATCATAGTTAGGCTCGACAAGTTTGTGCAGAATATTGCCTAGCTGGTCAGCACCACCTATGTATTTACCATCTATCCATATTTGAGGCACCGTTATAGGGGTAGTTGGCCCCACAATTGGTTTTACTCTCCCCAACATTTCATACAGCGCCCGTTCGCTGCGTATGACGTCATGAAAACTGTAGTCCACTCCAGCCTCATCCAGATATCCTTTAGCCCTAGTGCAGTGGGGACAGCTATCCTTGCCAAAGATATGACTGCCTTCAAGCACTGCTGTGGCACTGTAGTTCTCAATCACGGACTGGGTAAGTACACCTCTGTTTAAAGCTGCGCCCTGGGATATTACCTTTCCATTAACCATGACAATTGGCGCATGCCAGCCACCCCTGATTAGTGGTTTCCACCACTCAGTCAACCAGTCTCGAATATCTAGCTCTATCTCAATGCCGTTTAGTTCATTTTTGAGGACATCCTGAATGATGTCTAGAGTCAGAGCGCACTCGCCACAAGGTATCTTTACCTTAAATGGCCCCCAGGATCCGGCCCATCTGAACAGGGTTATTGCGACCTTGTTAGTCATATGGTTAGTACTGTTGAATTTCCGTTTCTCACGCTTGATGCTTGCTGATAGCTTAGCAAACACAGATTACTTGGTAGGCTATTAATTTTATATACGGTCAAAAAACAGCTTTGGTTCTTTTGCTGGGGTCGGTTGGTGATCCTGTGAATCAATGCGTTGGGCTATAGTAGCCAGGGCCCTTTGATATACTTCGGCGTAGTTCCACTCTTTTAAAGCAGGGTAATTTATTTGGCCAGGCTGATATCCTCCGCCCGCTTTCCAGCCATATGCAACCAGGAAGTTGGCGGTGGAGGCCAGGGCATCCGCCTTGGATCGAATAAGATCGCGTCTGCCGTTGCCATCAAAGTCTACAGCATATTTGAGATAGTTAGAGGCCAGGAACTGGGTCTGTCCGATCTCGCCCGCCCAGGCGCCTATCATCTGGCTTGGTCGCATGTCACCTTTTTGCACTATGTTTAGTGCAGCGAGAAGTTCGCGGGTAAAGAAGGCAGTGCGGCGACAATCATAAGCCAATGTGGCGAGGGAACGTATGGCTGGCATCTTGCCCATATATCTGCCAAAAGAGGACTCCATGCCCCAGATGGCCAGCAGGATTCCAGGTGGTACGCCGTATCTCTTCTGTATTCGCTTAAACAGGCTGCTATTTTGAGATTTGAGTCTGCGTCCTTTAGAAACAATGTAGTCCGCCTTACGTTTTTTCATGAACTGACTAAAACTGAGCTTGAAGCTCTTTTGATTACGATCCAGATGGGCGACCCTGGCGTGATATGTGATATCGTCCAGGGCATTATCCAAGACCGATTGTGAAATGCCGTGATGCAGAGCCATCTTCTTGAAGGCTACTTTCCACTGGTTGAAGCCTTCCGCTCGGTTTCCGCAAAATGCGCTTGCAGAATATGTGCTGGAGGCACTTAAGCTATATCCGGGGAAAAATATTCCGCATAGTGATGCGATTATCAAGGGTGCAATTAGTTTTTGCATGGAGATGCTCGTGGTTGGACTATGAATTATAGCGTCCAGTTATGGTAAATACTTTAGGTAAGAGAGAGCAGGGCGCCAACCAGTAGCTCTGGGTCGTAGTAAGGGGCGCTCTTTTCGGTTATCAAAGTAGTATCTATAAGACGTATTCCCTGCGTGTCTAAATACTCCTGGGATATGGAAGAGTTGTATTCTCCGTTCTTGCTGTCTATCAGCAAAATATTTAGTAGCTTGTTGTTGGGGCACTCTGCTCCAGCATCGCTCTTCAAATATTTCAGTAGGGTATCGATGGATGTCGCAAGAGACATGCCTAGCTGCTCGGGGTCACTGCCAAGACTGGGGATATATACTTTTGGTGCAGGGTTATTGGATATTGCTGTACCTACGCCTTGAGGTAGTAGATTTGCGATCAGGCTTGAGTAAAAGCTTCCTGGTGGGAAGCAGATGATCTCCGCCATTGCGATTAGCTTTCTGTTTGCCTTGCTGAGACTGGCTGTGGTTGATACCAATTTATCTGCATCACTGGATAGCTCTATCTTGCTTATGGGTGAAGAGATAGGGGATGTTTCTTTACCTGTTATGCGGTGTTGCCCGATGATCTGGGTGCCATTTTCCAAGGTTGCTGCAAGGTGAAGGTCATCGCTTATGGTGGTGCGCACGATCCCCTTAGCACCAATAAGCTTGGAGAACATAAATGTAATCTTATCCAGTTCCCTTTTGCTATGTAGATAGCCTCCTGTAAGGATCAGGTTGCCGATACTGGCGCCGCGCAGGTCAAAATCCTCAGGCATGGATTTTTGGAAATGATCAAGCTGACTACAGATCAATTGGCGCATCGGATCCTGTATGGGCTCCACCAGAGGGTTGCTGCCATCAATCATGGAGAGCAGTTCTTGCGCTAACTGCCCATTAAGTTTGTCTGTTGGTAGCCGGTGGACAAACAGATTGTGGATGTAGATATGTTCATCGAAACTTTCATCAGAGAGGCTAATGATGCGACTACGGAGATCCCCTACAGATGGCATGGAGAAGGCTTGGCGCAGTTTTGCAGAACTTCCACCCGAGTCGAATGGCGTAACCAAATGAATGGTATTGTGACTATACTGTTTCAGTATGCGGCTGATCTCTTTCAGTGCGGTGCCGCCGCTAAAGAACAGGACGCATGGTCCCAGCTCTGGAGTTCTAAGGCAGCTCTCCAGAAAGACGGGGTTTGGCAGTTCAATTGAGTTGTTCTTTAACATGTTCGTATATTAGTTTAAGCCGGAAAGCCTAGCGCTGTTTTGCTACTCTTAAATGTTACAGATCATTGGCTTGTAAGGAATAGTATAGGTTGATTTAGGAAACTACAAATGACATACGAATTATTGTTATTACGCCACGGAAAGTCAGATTGGTCAGTATTCTCAGGTGATTTTGAGCGACCGCTCACCAAACGGGGCAAGCGTGGGGTCAAGCAGGTTGGCTGCTGGTTGCGTGAGTGTGGTGGGGTGCCAGATTATATAGTTACGTCTCCAGCAAAACGCGCCTCATCAACTGCGCGCAGGGTCGCTAAATATATGGGGTTTGATGTTGATTCCATAGTTAAAGACCACCGAATCTATGCGGCAGGTGTTTCAGACCTACTTGCGGTGTTACAAGAGTGTCCGGACGAGGCAAGCAGGGTGATGCTGGTTGGGCATAACCCCGGATTCGAAGAGATGGTGCGGTATCTGGCAGACCAGGAGGTCATGATTCCGGCGGATGGAAAGCTGATGCCCACGGCGACTCTGGCATGGTTTACCATTCCTTGTGGCTGGAAAGAGGTGAAGGATGGATGCGCATCTCTGAAATCTATAACTAGGCCTGGAGAGGTGTCAAACTGAGGTTGGGTATGCAGGCTTCTATTCGGATACCTCTGGTATGGTCTGGTTGAACCTGGCTTGGTAGGCCCGTTTCAGGCAGCGAGCGGCACTGAGCTGACCCTGTTTCATGGCATTATGGTGCAGTTTGATCCACAGGTCGCTTGAGTCTGAATCCGGCAGAGTGATTCCGCTACAGTCAAGCTTCTGCATGGGGGATGATTGTACCTCTCCAATGGCTGATTTGGGTGCTGTTACATCATCTTGATCAATATTCATAGCTGGCGCAGTGGTTGATGCTCTGGGCATGATGTCTCTTTTCAGCACCCTTTTCTTTCGGGGGCTTAATTCGTCAGGCTTGGCCGGGGCTGCTTCGAAATGTGCAGCCTCTTCCGTTTCCGATGGAGCTGGTGCAACACTCTGATTTATTGCCCTGAATTTTGCCGTACTGGCTTTTCTTTCCAGCATTTTTTTCTCATTATCCCTTGTTTTTGCAGCCTTCTCCTTGCTCTCTTGTAACCTAACAGTAGGTGCTATGGTACGACCATCAGCCGGCATCGTTTTCATAACGGACTCTTCCAGCGGTTGTTGGTTCAGTACCTTTAGAACCAGGCTGATGCTCAATACCAGCACCGCAGCGGTCGCCATCGAAGGCCAGGCGTAACTGCGCCATCGATTTGGAATATCTGCGCGGGCTGCTCGCTTGATATCATTATCTATATGTACGGGCGGTTCTGAGTTGCCACCCATCTTGTATAGCTTGGAGATGCGTTCGTCGTGCAGATCATGGTTATTGCTCATCACATCCCTCCAATCCTGCCCTGAGTCTTTTCAGGGCGTAGCGCAGACGACTCTTTACTGTTTCAAAGCCGCTTCCTGTCACCTCTGCAATCTGTTCCAGGCTCAGCCCCGCCTCCTCCTTAAGTAGAAAGGCACTGCGCTGGGATTCACTCAGACCACCCAGAAGCTGAAACAGCCTCTCTACGCACTCTCGGATCAACATCATGGCGTCGGGCCAGGGGGTATCCAGAGGGATCACCGTCTCATCTTCGATTCCGGTATTGTTCTCGCGCCCAGCCCTCCAGTGGTCAATGATGCGGTTGTGGGCGATGCGATAGAGCCAGGGCTGAAATCTGCTTCCAGGTTGCCACTGCTCTCTGGCCTTGATAACCCGCATCCAGACATCCTGATACAGCTCTTCGGCCACCGGGCGGTTGCCGCACTGACGTTCCACATAACGGAATAGGGGGCCACGATGGCGCTCATACAGTGCATCGAAGGATGCTGCGTCACCTGCGCGATACATGGTCATAAGTCTTTCGTCAGAAATCTCGCTCATAGCCCTGGTAGTCTGCTGAGGAAATTGATCAGCACAGACTAACGTCCTTAATATATAACGTCCAGTACATGGGAATGGGGTTACCCCACTTATCCGCTTTAGGGCGACGCAGGAGGCTAAGGCAGAGGGGGATGGGTAATGATAACTACTTGACCTAGTGGGTCTCTGTCTTACGCGGCATTATTAGTTCATTCAGATCCTGTGCCGTCAGTGGTTTGTAAAAATAGTATCCCTGGATCTTTTTGCAACCATGGGCATGCAACCAGTCGACCTGCTGCTTGGTTTCCGCTCCTTCACCCACGGTCTTCATGCCCAGGTCGTTGGCCAAGGAAATGATAGATTTCACAACCGCTATGGTGCGCTGGTCCTCAGGCAGCTTGCTGATGAACGCTTTATCGATCTTGATGACATCCACCGGTAATTCAGTGATATAGCTCAATGAAGAGAAACCGGTGCCGAAATCATCAACGGCGATGACAAACCCCATGCGTTTAAGATCATTGAGTATAGAGAGATTTCCGCATTCTTTGCTGACGACGACATGCTCTGTGAATTCGAGTTGTAAACGGTTAGCCTCTATGTCGTATTCGTCCAGGATATTCTCCAGGCGACATATAAAATCTTTTTCCACAAGCTCATTACCAGAGACATTGACTGAGACATTGATGTCGAAATCCCAAAGCTTCATCTGTTTGCAGACTTCTGTGAACACCCAGTTCCCGATATCACTTATCAGGCCTATCTGCTCGGCAATGGGAATAAAACGGTCAGGTGGAACATAGTCCCACTCTGGGTGTTTCCAGCGCAGAAGCGCTTCACAGCTTGAGATAGTCTGAGTTTCAATGTCAACAAAAGGTTGATAAACGAGATGAAATTCTGAATTAGCGATAGCCTTGCGCAATGCCCCATCAAATTCTAGATGGTCATGCATGTTTCTATGCATGTCCTGGGTAAAGAAGCAGAATGCGTTATTTCCGGTATATTTGGCTGCATACATGGCGGTATCTGCATTTTTGACCAACTCTTGCTCATTATGCCCATCTTCTGGATAGCGCACTATGCCTATGCTGGTACCGATAGAGAGTTCACGTTCCAGGTATTTGATGGGGTCTAAAAAAACGTTATTTATGGATTTGGCGATATTCTCCAGCTCACTCTTGTTTTTCACGCCTTTGATGATTACGGTAAACTCATCGCCACCGAGGCGACAAACGATATCGTCTGTACGCAAGGCAGTCTGGATCCGCCAGCCCGCCTCACTAAGAATAAAATCACCAACCTCGTGTCCCAGGGTGTCATTGATAATCTTGAAGTTGTCTAGATCAAGAAAAAAAACCGCCAATCCGGTCTTGTGCTTCTCAGCCTCTTTAACTGACTCATTGAGACGGTCCATAAAGAAACGCCGGTTCGGAAGCTTGGTAAGGATATCGAAATAGGCCAGATTCTCCAGTTCATGCTCCAGCTGTTTGCGGTGAGTGATGTCGCTAAGGACCACAAAGAAGCCACTGTTATCTCTTCCCTTGGAGTCAAAAGTCTCTACCCTCAGCGTCATATGCAAAGGGTCTTTAGTTGCTGGCGCTATGGTTATATCAATCGACCAATCATAATTGTCGATATAGGCCATGCCGACAGCTACTTCGCGCTGTTTCTTTTTTTCAATACCAAGGTGATTGAAAAGTTCATGTAGTGACATGCCCTGGTGATGTTCGAAGGAATCGCCTGTTATGCTCATGAGAGCAGAGTTAACAAATGTAATCTCTCCGTTTTGATCGAAGATAGCGATGGCATCATGGGTATCTTCCACCAGCCTTGCCAGTTGCTGCACACTTTGTGTTTTTGCGTCAAGATTCTTGGCCATACTATTCAGAGTAGATGCGAGTAACTTGATTTCACCTGTGGCCTCTGTTGGTGCGCGCGCAGAGAGATTGCCCTCAGATAGTTTTAGTGCGGTCTCGCGTAGTCTCGCCAGCTGCTGAGAGAGTTTCATTGAAGAGCCATGCAGAATCAGCAGGGCAATCAGTACCAGGATAAATCCGAACAAAAAAACATTGCGCAGATAGCTGAATAACAGTGAATTGTACTCGGCATCGGAAATACCCAGCTCTATGACCCCCCAACCAAATCCACTGATATTTATTGGTTTGGAAAAAATAAAGACGTTCTGTATATAACTGATATCAAGCTCATTCGCACGCTTAATGCTGAATATATCCTCATCAGAGGAGAAAGAGTTATCTGATATTTGATTTATTGTTTCAATATTCCATCCGCGTGAGGTCAGATGGAGTTTCATGCCCTTTTTAGAGACAAAATTGACATAGGTGATTTCAGGTGTCTTTTTTAATACATTGTTAATATAGGTGATTACAAAACTGAAATCCTTGGTGTAGAGGGCCTCGCCACAGGCTGCAATTGTAGTGTTAGCAAAAGTATTTCCCTGTGCTGCATGCATGCGCATCAGTTTGTCATGGTAGATGGGCATTAAGGCCAAAGAGAACGCGACACTGACACCGAGCAGAATGACAGTCATGCGAATGAAGAGATGATGAAATATGGTATTACGTGTCTTCATCGTGCCTGTTTGATTAATGTCCTGTAGGTTGCATCGAGTTCCCGGACCTCCTTCAGGGCATCCTCGGCTGCAGGATAAAAGCGGGTGACATGGAAAGCTTCAAGCAGAAGTTTAATGCGTTTGCTTGGCGGCTTCACTATATGCGGTATAATCCTATTAAGGCGTTTTGTAGGACAATCGTAGCGTGCACCAACTATCTCATGGATCATCGGCGCTGATTTCCCCAGCACAGTGATTGCGTTTCTGAGCTGAGGATTGAGTTCAAGCGCCAGCTCATAGCCGAACTCGGGGACCACAACCAAATCGACCTTGCCAAAATAGAGATCGATAATAGCGGTATTGCTACTCTTCTTCATATCTATGTTGCTGAAGAAACTGTCTGTTATCGGCAATCCCTGTTGCAATAAGGTTACATCCAGAAAACGCTTGGCGA
>JBNKJS010000024.1:0-148818 GCA_050291365.1 Sedimenticolaceae bacterium
TATCCAGCTCTTCCAGCGCATCTTTTACCTCATGCAGCGCCTCTTCCACGTTGCCGCGAACATCCTTTTCAGGATCTAGCTGAGGTTCCTGTGGCAGGTAGCCAATATTGATCCCGGGCTGGGGACGGGCCTCGCCCTCTATCTCGCTGTCCAGTCCGGCCATGATCTTCAATAGGGTGGATTTACCTGCACCGTTCAGACCCAGTACGCCGATCTTGGCCCCAGGAAAGAATGAGAGGGAGATATCTTTTAGGATGACGCGTTTGGGCGGCACTATCTTGCCTACCCGGTTCATGGTGTATATGTATTGAGCCATTGTTTAGTTATTCCAGATGATAAATTTAAGGTTGTTGCATGTGCAGCCACCATCTAGTAGGAGCCCAGTCCCCTGGGCGATAATATCGCCCGCAGGAGCGGGCTCCTGCAAAAAATGTTCAGGGCATGGGAGCCAGCTCGGCGATGGCGCCGGGATTCTTGTTTTCCACCTTTTCATAGAGATCGTTCAGGGCAGCCTGCAGGGCCTCTTCTATCACCGGATGATAGTATGGCATCTGAATCAGATCACCCACAGTGAGCCCCTGCTGAATGCTCCAAGCCAAAAGGTGGGCCAGGTTTTCACCGCTGACGCTCACCATTGCCGCACCCAATAGTTTGCCACTCTGCTTTTCAGCATAGACCCGGATGATGCCTTTGTTCTTACCCATAATCAGGGCGCGGCCCACCGGGGCCAGTTGCACCTCGCCAACTGCTACCTGTTCATGATTCAGCTCTGACCAGCGCAGGCCGACGTGGCAGATGTTGGGATCACAGAAGTTGATGGCGATCGGGGTCTTGCGTTGGTAGGGGACGATCTGATCGCTTACGGCGTTACTGCCGGCAATGCGTCCTTCGTCTCCCGCTTCATGCAGCAGAGGTATATCGTTATTCACGTCCCCAGCTATGAGGATATGGCTGTTGCCACACTGCATGGTGTTACGGTTGAATAGGGGAATGCCCCTGGCGTCAAGCTCTATGCCGGCATTCTCAAGTTCCAGGCTCTCTATATTAGGTGTGCGTCCCAGGCTGGCAAGAACCCTATCTACCAGCACTGAGTTGTCGCCGGCGGTGACCCTTAGCTTCTCTCCATCTTGTGTGATCTCGGCAGCGGCGCCCAGGTGGAGTGGGAAATCCTTGCCGATGATCTGGAGAGCAGTTTGGGCCACAGCTGGATCTTCGATGCCGCCGATGCTATCCAGCATGTCGAAACCGGTTACCTCTACTCCCAACTTGGAGAGAGACTGGCCGATCTCCAGGCCTATGGTGCCAAGACCGATCACCGCCATGGATGCCGGCATCTCTTCCAGCTCAAAAAATTGATCCGTGGTGATTACCTTGTCACCGAAGGCCTCCCAAGGCTTGGGTAGGACAGGGCGGGAGCCGGTGGCTATGATGATCTTCTCAGCGCGTATTAGCTGCTCATCCACCTGGAGCAGGTTGGGTTCCACAAATTTAGCATAGCCTTCAATCAGCACCTCATCGCTCATATGGTCGGTGCTGTTGGATAGGACCCGATCCACGAAGGTGTCGCGCATATCCTGTACATACTCCAGGGTCTCATTCAAATCGATCTCGATCTGGTCCTGGCCTTCCACCCCGTAACGCCCAAGTATCTTGGTGCGGGAGAGGTCATGGGCTGTCTGAATCAGGGCCTTGGAAGGCATGCAGCCGACGCGTGCGCAGGTGGTTCCAAGTTCACCGCCGTTTATCAGGACAAAGCTTTTACCCGATGGTTTGACCTTGCTCATGGCATAGAGACCGGCAGAGCCAGAACCGATGATTGCTACGTCTACTTTTCTCTCTTGCACTTGTTTCTCCGAAGTATAGATATGCTTTACTCAGTGGTTGTTGCCTATGAACCCTGGTTGTCCGTAACGCGATAGTTTATAGAACCTCTCAAATGGGCGAAAGGTCATACAGACCCAATGTTCTATAAACGGGGTCTAATAAAGCCACAATATTCATGTGGTAAAATTAGTGTTTTCTTAATAGTTTGTATAAAAAAGATGTACAGGTGGGGTGCAAAAACGGTATTTTGTGTGTATTGTTAATTTTTCTGTATCCTTGGTCTCTTGGAGGTAATTAACAACTCCAATGGATAACTAATTGGATATAGAGTAATTATATGAAGGTGTTGTGAAATTAAGCCTTTGCACATGGCTACCGGTTATGTGCAGAGGAAATAAAAAGAAAAAATAGTTTGTTACTAAACCAAAGGTGGGAGAGCCATATATGAACTATTCACCGTACCCACGGGCCGGTGCAGTATTGCTGTTAGCCCGTTCGACATTATTCTGTTTCTTGTTTGCTGTCACGTCTGTATTTGCATCCACAACGGATCACAGCAAACTAGAGGAACTGAACGTAGAGTTCAAGACCGGTCCGGAGGTAACCAAGGCCTGTCTATCCTGTCATACAGAAGCAGCTAAGCAGCTACACAAGACCAAGCACTGGAAGTGGGAGTTTCTCAATCCAGATAGCAAGCAGCGTCTGGGAAAGAAGAACGTGCTGAATAACTTCTGTATTACACCACAATCAAACTACCCTGGATGTACAGCTTGTCATATCGGTTATGGTTGGAAAGACGAAACATTTGACTTTGCTTCGGAAGAGAATGTTGATTGTCTGGTCTGTCACGATACTACAGGCACCTACAGTAAGCCTCCCGGCAAGGCAGGGCATCCGGCAGATTTTGTCAAACTTAAAAAAGTAGCCCAGAACGTGGGCAAGACCAGCCGTGACACCTGCGGCGCTTGTCACTTCTTTGGTGGTGGTGGTGACGGTGTGAAACATGGCGACATGGATAGTTCCTTAGCCATGCCTGATGAGGAGCTGGACGTGCATATGGATGCTGTCGGGCTCGATTTCAGATGCGCTACCTGCCACGCCACAAGCTCCCACAAGGTGCCTGGCAGTCGTTATGCGACCACTGCGCACGAAACCAAAGGGATTCAGGTTCGCGGCGAACGGGATGATCGTAATCCTGCCACCTGCCGATCCTGTCATGATTCCGATCCCCACTCTAAGGATGACATCATAGGCATTAAGCTCAATGGCCATACCGATGAAGTCTCCTGTCAGGCCTGTCATATTCCTACTATTGCCCGTGGCGGAGTAGCCACCAAGATCTCCTGGGACTGGTCCACTGCCGGTGACCTGGATTCGAAGGGTAAACCTGTAGTGAAGAAGGGTGAACACGGTCATGTCATTTATCACGGTAAAAAGGGTGATTTTGTATATGGTGCGAACATCAAGCCTGAATACATCTGGTTTAACGGCAAGGTGAAATACACCCTGTTGGAGGACAAGATAGATAAAGAGGCTGGACCGACACCGATCAACAGATTCGAAGGAAGTCCGTATGACGGTAAATCACGCATCTGGCCGGTGAAGGTGATGCATGGCAAACAGCCATATGATCCAGTCAACAAGACCCTGGTAGCTCCCCACACAGTACCCAGAAACAAGGAAGATAAAACCGCTTTCTGGAAAAACTACAACTGGGGTAAGGCGATTACCGATGGCATGCAGTTCGCGGGTAAGCCCTATTCCGGTAAATATGATTTCATCGAAACCAGGATGATGTGGCCTATCACTCACATGGTGGCGCCAGCAAAGAATGCAGTGAAATGTAAGGAGTGTCACAGCAAAGAGGGCCGTCTTGAGGGCCTGCCGGGTGTTTACCTACCTGGATCAGGAACAAGTCCCTGGATTAATCGCCTTGGCTGGATAGCCATCTTGGCCGTGTTAGCCGGTATTTTAATCCACTCAATTGTTCGTTTGGTTTCTACGCGCAGGAGACAGTCCTAATGGCTATACATAACATTGAGGTATATAAGCGTTTCGAGCGTCTCTGGCACTGGAGTCAGATGGCTCTGATTCTCACCCTGCTGGTTACGGGGTTTGCGGTCCATGGTGTTCATTCATTGATCGAGTTTGAGATGGCGGTAACCATTCACACCATTGCTGCCCTGATAATGATTGGTATCTGGACTTTCGCGATATTCTGGCTCATAACCACGGGAGAGTGGCGCCACTATATGCCGACGGTCAAAAACTTGTCCGTGGTGGTGCGCTTCTACATCCACGGAATCTTTAAGGGCGAACAGCACCCTTACATCAAGACCTACCGGCGCAAGCACAACCCCCTGCAGGCATTGACCTACCTGTTGATTAAGGTGGTGATTTTCCCCGCGGTCTGGATTACCGGTATCGCCTATCTGCTGATTAGCTTTGGTATTGGCGGTGATTTTTTTGCCGGGGTCGGACTGGGGTTTATTGCAGATCTGCATACAGTGGCAGCCTTCGCTATCCTGGCGTTCGTCTGTGTGCATGTCTATCTGCTCACAACCGGTGATCATGGATTTGTAGCTCACGTAAAACCGATGGTTACCGGTGTTGATGAGGTTGAGCTGACCGATGAAGAGTACGCCTATCTGAAGCAAGATGAACCAGGTAGACTTAGAGATATAAAATAACAATAAAGGGTGCAGCCCGGTTCCAGGTTATGGAGCCGGGCGTCCGTTTGAAGTCTGGATCTGGGAATGTCCCATCTAGACATTCTGTCTTATTCAAGGCAGGCCTGGGTAAAAGGCTATACAAGTCGATTATAATCAATGTATAAATAGCTAAACGCTGGGCCGAGTTCTAACTTAATTTATAAAATCTGCTTTAGGAGTTGTGTTATGAACCTTAATAAATCTTTTGCTCTTGCGCTGACACTCTGTCTGTTCGGCGGTGTAATTCCAACAGCTATTGCTGCCGATGGAAACTGGAAGATAGGCCGCATCTATTACCGCATGGTCTGCACCGCATGTCACAAGGAACAGGCTGGTGGCGCCATTTCACCATCCAGTTATACCAAAGCGGAATGGAACGCTTATATCGAAGCTGATAAGCATGCAAAAGAGAAAGATTCACTGAAAAGTTATGTAAGTACAGAGTATCGCGACAGTATCAAAGATACTAATAAGGCCGCAGCAAATAAGAAGATAGCAGCTAAATCTGCAGAAGAGCTGATGGCTGACGTACATGCGTTCGTACTTCATGGTGCCAAGGACTCTGACACTCCGGCACGTTGTAACTAACTACGAATTCCCCTGAGCGGGGCGTGACTTGCGGACTAACAAATAATAAATAGGGGAGACAAAACATGAGTGGTGGAAACGGCTCATCCTGGCTGAAAGCCGATTACGAGAGCGTTTTTGTTGAAGAGTGGTCGCCATATTTTGGCGCTGTACTGCTGGTTATTATTATGGCGGTGTTGATGGGCTCCGGCCTGTTCTGGGGGGTGTTCGGCGGTCTGAAGCTGTGGGGTGATTACTTTAATAATCTGATCGGTCTGGGGCCAATGCTCGGTGTTAAGTCTGAACTGGACAGCCCTTTGATGCATAGGATTTCATTGATGGACATCACCCTGGTTCTAGGTGCCTTCTGTGCTGCCATGTTATCCCAGCAGTTTCGCATCAGTCGGCCACCAAATCTGGAGTTTGTCTGGGGTGCCTTGGGCGGGGCTTTAATGGGTATAGGCGCCACCTTCGCTGGCGGTTGTACCACCGGTGGATTCTTTATCCCGCTGACCTTCTCCTCTCCATCCGGCTGGGTGATGTGGGTTGGTCTGCTGATTGGTGCCATCATCGGCCTGAAGCTGCTGCTATGGACCATGGAGAACATCACATGGGGAACATCAGCCCCTGCGATAAAACCGGTAAAGTTCAAAGGTGCCTATCCCTGGATCGGCGCCCTGGTTATGGCTGGTATTCTGGTCTGGGCCATTAGCTGGTGGGGCTCGGATAACAAGATGGAAGTACAGCGGGCCATACTGGTACTGGCTGGATTCGCTATCGGCTTCGTACTGCATCGTTCCCGCTTCTGCTTCTCACGGGTATTTCGCGAACCCTTTATGACAGGAGAAGGGGAGATGACCAAGGCCATGATCCTGGCCCTGGCTCTGGGTGCGCCTGTTGGCGCCGTGCTGCTGGCAAAAGGAACCATTGATCCATATCTGGCAGTACCAACCCGCTTCTGGATTGGCTCATTGATCGGCGGGCTAACATTCGGTATAGGTATGATCTTTGCCGGTGGCTGCGCTTCTGGTTCCCTGTGGCGGGTAGGTGAAGGACATCTCAAGCTGGTGGTCGCAGTATTCTTCTTCGGTTGGGCCGGCTCCATTACCAGTGGTGTTCTAGGGAAACTGGGCTTAACCAACGCCGAATATGATATGGATTTCATGGACGGTATGGCGGAAGTTAGTCCTCTTGGCTTTCAGGCCTATATGCCTGATCTTCTAGGAGGTTGGGGCTGGGCATTGCTGGTCAGCTTTGTTCTGTTGCTGGTTTGGTACCTATTTGTTCGTTATAACGAATCAACCGATAAGTTCACCGTCTTATAACAGCATTTTCAGATGTAAAAAAAAGGGGGCCAGAAGGCCCCCTTTTTTTCATTCAGAAATATTTATTCAACTGGCTTCAATGAATAGCTGCCATCTTTATTAAAGGTAGCTTCGGCATTGAGGAAATAGGTCTTGAGCCCCTCGCGCATCATACCAACAGTATCATAGGCTTCGCCGCTGCGTGCCCCTGTGCCGCAGATAAAGACGATAGGTTTATCAGACGGCAGTGATGCCACCTGATCACCGAAACTATCCATAGGAATGTTTTTGGATCCCTTGATATGACCTTCAGCAAATTCGTCTGCATCACGCACATCAATCAGATGGATGCTGTCAGGATCCTGTTTCATGATTTCCTGAAATGACTCGATGCTGATGGTTCCATCTTCACCGCCTGATTTAATGGCAACTTTCTTGCTATCGCCCTTGGCAATCGCTCCTCCAGCCTTTTTCCAGGAGGGGAATCCGGTTGGGAAGTAACGTACATTGGTGTATCCGGCGGCCAAGGCCTTCTTGGCGGATTTCATGCTTAGCTTACACTTGAGGCCACCACAGTAGAATATGAGCGGGGTGCTTTTATCTTCCGGCAGCATGGCCATCTTCTGTTCAAACTCGGTATCAGGAATACTGAGAGCGCCGGGGATGTGGCCTTTGTCGTATTTACGTTTTTTCGGCCGTGAGTCGATCAGCACAACCTTTGATTTTCCACCCACGATATTCTGTATATATTCCAATGTAACAGCACCGACGTTGCCCTGTTTCTTCCAGTGCGGATAGCCGTTGGCGTAGACCTGGACATTTTTGTATCCAAGGGCCTCAGCCTTAGTGGCCGACTTATGGCTTAACTTGCATTTTAGGCCACCACAGTAGAACACTAGAGGGGTAGCTTTATCTTGCGGCAGTTTGTCGGTGTGCTTGTCAAATTCAGAAAATGGAATACTGAGTGATCCCGGTATATGGCCCTTGATATATTTTCTGGCCCCAGGGCGACTGTCGATGATTACGGCACCTTCGGGCGCACTCTTTAGGTCATCGATAATAGCGTGGAAAAACCAGTCAGGGGTTTTTGCTGGTGTAGCTGCTTGGTCTGCGACGGCGTTAAAACAGAATAACAGTAGAAAAACAGAAAAACAGGAAAGACGAAGTGAGTTTGTTATTTTCATGTAATACCTCCATATAGTGGCAATTGGTTGAATCTTAAATGCATCAGCCTATAAAAAGCAAAATCAATTACTTATTATTCGGATTGTTACCACTGATAGATTCAGTATTACCGACTGATCTCTATGTAACCACGCTCGGCTTTTCTCTGCCAGTACGTTGTTCGATCTGAGCCATTTCTCTTGCGATGGCCTCCAGAGTGGCGATTGCGTCGGCCGTATCTTGCAGCTGTTTTGCTGGATCTAGTTCATATCTCTCTAGATAGATCCTAAGGGTTGCGCCCTCAGTGCCGGTGCCAGATAACCGGAACACGATCCTTGCTCCATTGGTGAAACCTATGCGCACGCCTTGATTTTCCGATAGGCTTCCATCTACCGGGTCGGTGTAACTGAAGTTGTCTGCGAACTCTACTTTAAATTGTCCATATTCTCTCCCAGGCAGATCCGGAATAAGGGTTTGAATATGCTGCATTAGCTCATCTGCCGCGTCCTTGTCTATGCCCTCGTAGTCGTGACGACTGTAGTAGTTGCGTCCATATATCCGCCAGTGATTTTGTACGATCTTTTTTACCGATTGCTTTTTAATCGCAAGTAGGTTCAACCAAAACAGTACCGCCCAGAGACCGTCCTTTTCACGTACATGATTAGAACCGGTGCCGAAGCTCTCTTCACCGCAGATGGTTATCTTACCAGCGTCCAGCAGGTTACCAAAGAACTTCCAGCCGGTAGGCGTCTCATAACACTCAATCCCCAATACATCTGCAACACGATCAGCCGCCTGGCTAGTGGGCATGGAGCGGGCAATGCCGGATATGCCTAGGGGGTAGCCTGGGAGTAGGTGGGCGTTGGCTGCCATAATTGCCAGGCTGTCGCTTGGGTTTACATAAAACCCCTTGCCAAGAATCATATTGCGATCGCCGTCGCCGTCGGATGCCGCAGCAAAGTCTACTGGTTCAAAACCGGTGGTCAGTTCAACTATCTCATGGGCGTGAACCATATTGGGGTCTGGGTGACCACCACCAAAATCATCAAGTGGAGTGCCGTTTATAACTGTCCCCGGTGGAGCGCCCAGCATCTCTTCCAGGATTTTAATGGCATAGGGACCTGTTACAGCGTGCATGGCATCGAAGCGCATCTCAAAGGTGCCGGTATTGAACATCTGATGGACGGCGTTGAAGTCAAAGAGTTTCTGCATTAGCTCCGCATAGTCTTCAACCGGGTCGATGATCCTTACGCAGGTATCACCAATGTTGCTGGTGCCGATCTCATCCAGGTCTAAATCCGGAGCGTCGGTGATTAGGTATTGATCGATCTCTTTGGTGCGTTGGTAGATCGCCTCGGTGACCCCCTCTGGGGCCGGGCCGCCATTTGGTACGTTGAATTTGATGCCGAAGTCTGCCTTTGGTCCACCTGGATTGTGGCTGGCAGAGAGGATGATGCCACCTTTAGTCTGGTATTTTCTGATTACACATGATGCAGCAGGGGTGGAGAGTATGCCACCTTGGCCCACAATTACCTCAGCCAAACCATTGGCAGCCGCCATTCTGAGTATGACCTGGATTGCTGCACGGTTGTAGTAGCGCCCATCACCGCCTACAACCATGGATGCGCCCTTAAGGTCAGTCTGGGTATCGAAGATGGATTGGACGAAGTTTTCCAGATAGTGCTCTTGCTGAAACACCGTTACCTTCTTGCGCAGGCCGGAGGTGCCAGGGCGTTGATCTAAAAAAGGTTCTGTCCTTGTGGTTATTACTTCCATTCTGGGTTACCTGCTACTTTAAGACTCTTTATTGGATAGTGGAGGGTACAGAGTATAGTTTCAACCAGTTAACTCTACAATTTACCCTTGAAATTCTGCGGGTGAGCCGCATGTTAGCATCTTTAAACAGGGTGTAGTCTCCAATAATGGAAATTGCACCTGGAAATAACAGTTTCAACCCTCATAACAAGATAGAATAGACAGAAATTTGGAGGCTATGTAAGAAATGACCGTTGATGCACATAAGGAAACACTGGAATTTAAGGCCGAGGTGAGCCAGGTTCTGAATCTGGTGATTCGTTCCCTTTACAGTAATAAAGAGATTTTTTTGCGTGAGCTTGTTTCCAACGCCTCGGATGCGGCGGAAAAACTGAGGTTTGAGGCCCTTACTGACGACGGTCTGTATGAGGATGATCCGGATTTGCGTATTCGTGTTTCGCTAGATAAAGAGCGTCGCACCGTCACCATCTCCGATAACGGCATAGGCATGAGTCGACAGGAGGTGAGTGATATAATCGGCACCATCGCCAGTTCCGGTACCCGTAAGTTTCTTGAGTCTATGACTGGAGATAACTCAGATGACAGCCAGTTGATCGGCCAGTTTGGCGTTGGTTTCTACTCGGCGTTTATCGTGGCCGACAAGGTGACCATGCTGACCCGACGTGCCGGCCTTGGTTCTGAACACGGTGTACGCTGGGAGTCCGGCGGTGAGGGTGAGTATTCCATCGAAACGGTGAACAAGGAATCTCGCGGTACCGATATTACCCTGCATCTGCGCGAGGATGAGGATGAGTTTCTGGACTCATACCGTTTGCGCAGCATAATTAGCAAGTTCTCTGATCACATAGCGATTCCGGTTGAGATGCTGGAGGAGCTCTACGGTGAAGATAAAGAAGACGAAAAGAAAGAGCCGGGCTGGGAACAGGTAAACAAGGGTACAGCCCTTTGGATGCGCAATAAATCCGATATATCGGATGAAGAGTATGCGGATTTTTACAAACACATCGGTCACGATTTTCAGGAGCCATTGGCCCATGTCCATAACCGGGTGGAGGGAACCAACGAATACACCTCGTTGCTCTATATCCCTTCCCGTGCCCCGTTTGATATGTGGGAACGTGAGCAGAAGCATGGTGTGAAACTCTATGTGCGTCGCGTCTTCATCATGGATGAGGCGGATAAGCTGATGCCGCGCTATCTACGCTTCGTAAAGGGTGTGGTGGATTCGGATGATCTGCCCCTGAATGTCTCCCGTGAGATCCTGCAACACGACAAGAAGATAGACAGCATCCGCAGTGCCAACACCAAGCGTGTCCTGGGGCTGTTGGAGAAGATGGCCAAGGATGATACAGAAAAGTACCAGAGCTTCTGGGATGAGTTTGGTAAGGTGATTAAGGAGGGTCCGGCAGAGGATCACGCCAACAAGGAGAAGCTGGGCGAGCTGATGCGCTTTGCCACCACCAAGTCCGAGGGCAAAGAGCAGACAGTTTCCCTGGATGAATATATAGAACGCATGCAGGAGAAACAGGAGAAGATCTACTACATCACCGCCGACAGCTATGCTGCCGCCAGCAACAGTCCCCATCTTGAGATATTCAAGCAGAAAGATGTGGAGGTGCTGCTGTTGGTTGACCGGGTGGATGAGTGGTTGGTCTCCCACTTTACTGATTATAAGGGTAAGCACCTGCAGTCTGTTGCCAAGGGCGAGCTTGATCTGGGCGAGATGGATGACAAGGAGTCAAAAGAGGATGATGAGAAGAGTTCAGAAGAGCACCAGGGTATGGTGGAACGCATCCAGAAAGCCCTGGGTGATACGGTGAAAGAGGTGCGGGTAAGTAAGCGCCTAACCGAATCACCGGCCTGTCTGGTTGTGGGCGACTATGATATGAGCGCAAATTTGCAACGGGTATTTGCCCAACTGGGACAGGATGCGCCAGACATAAAGCCTATACTTGAGATTAACCCGGAACACGCCCTGGTAACCAAGATGGATCAGGAGCCGGATGAGGACCTGTTTGCCGATCTGGCCAAGATCCTGTTCGATCAGGCGGTTCTTGCGGAGGGTGGGCAGCTTGAAGACCCAGCATCATTCGTGCGTCGGCTCAACAGGTTGATGCTCAGCTAGAAGAAATAGTGGTTCCATGGGCTGCAAAGGATCGCAAAAAAGCCGAAAATGTACGCAAATAGACTAAATTTGCGTTGGTTTGCCGTGAGTTGCATCTATTTGCCTACAGGGATGTCGGCAATGGGCAGTAGCGGGACGCAGTGGCTTTAGCGGCTAATAAAATGGAGATTCAGTTATGGGTAAGCGACAATGGTTTCAATCGTAACTAGGCGCGCAGCCAGCAGTTAGCTGGATCAGGAATAGTCTCAAATGGTCACAGTCAGCTCTAAAAGCAGCGGAAAGGGTGATTTTTGCCAGACAGACATAGAGTCGTGGCTAGAGGGTATCGCCGAAGGACGCAGTGATGATGAAATGCTGCCGCTCGAAGATGTATGTCTGTTTGTGGTGGATATGCTGCAACAGGCTGGTCAGGAAGGGTATGCAGAGCAGTTGCACCGGGCCCTGGCAATCTCTGACATCCTGAATGATCTGTCCATGGACAGCGACAGCCTGGCTGCAGCCATTCTGCACTATGGGCTATCCGGGGTTGAGCATAATCAGGCGCTGATCACTGAAAGATTCGGCAAAGGGATCGCCGGCCTGGTAAAGGATCTGGATAGAATCGGCCTGGTGGCCGAGTCTTCGGTTGGAGTTAGTCGTTCGGATGAAGAGCGTCATGCGGAGAATCTGCGCCGTATGTTGCTGGCCCTGGCTGACGATATTCGGGTGGTGCTGGTGGTGCTGGCAGAGCGTCTCAACAAGATGCGCGGCCTGAAGTATTTACCGGAGGAGCACAGATACTGGGAGGCCAGGGAGACCCACGATATCTATGCGCCATTGGCCAACAGGCTAGGTATTTGGCAGATTAAGTGGGAGCTGGAGGACCTCTGTCTGCGCTATATGGAGCCAGAGACCTATAAGGAGATTGCTGGCCAGCTGGACGGCAGGCGTACCGAGCGCGAAAAATTTGTAGCCGACGTAATTGAACTGTTACAGGAGAAATTCAGATTTATTGGACTGAAGGCGGAGGTAACAGGTCGTCCCAAGCATATATACAGCATATGGAAAAAGATGCAGCGCAAGTCTGTGGGGATTGATCAAATCTTTGATCTGCGCGCCATGCGGGTATTGGTGGAAAATGAATCTGATTGCTATACCGCATTGGGTATAGTGCATGGTTTATGGCGTCATATCCCTGGCGAGTTCGATGACTATATCGCAACCCCCAAGGCCAATCTTTATCGCTCTATCCACACGGCAGTGATTGGACCACAAGGGAAGGTGATGGAGGTCCAGATCCGCAGCAAAGATATGCACGAGCATGCTGAACTGGGGGTGGCCGCCCACTGGCGTTATAAGGAGAGCAGCAAGCAGGATGCAGAATTTGAGCGTCGCATAACCCTCATGCGCAACTGGCTTGAGACCCATGGCTCGGAAGAGAGCGGGCAGGACCTTTCTGAAACGACTAAGTCTGATCTTGAGGCGGATCAGGTATATGTACTCACTCCCAAGGGTAGCGTTATTGAGCTGCCAAAGGGCTCAACGGCCCTAGATTTTGCCTACGCCATCCATACTGATGTTGGTCACAGTTGTCGTGGCGCTAAGGTTGATGGACGAATTGTGCAGTTAACACAACCACTGAAGAGCGCCCAGACGGTAGAGATCCTGACTACCAAGGAGGCTAGGCCCAGCAGGGATTGGCTGAGTCCGGGGATGGGCTATCTCAAGACATCAAATGCCCGCGCCAAGGTTAGGCAGTGGTTCAAGCATCAGAACTACAGCGAGCATGTGCATATTGGCCAAAGCAGCCTGGAGCGTGAGTTAAACCGTCTGGGTATTGAAAGCCCCGACCTGATGCAAGAGGCCAAGCGCCAGAACTTTACCAAGACGGATGATCTCTACGCTGCTATTGGCAGGGGTGATCTCTCTCCGGTACATCTGGCCCTCGGAATAAGAAGTCGTCAGGTGCCGGTTGATGATTCAGATCTGTTTCATCCTCGCCGTCGCCACCATGAGGACAAGAAGAAAAAAGGCAGTGAAGTTGTAGTAGAGGGAGTGAAGGATCTGATGACCCATATTGCCCACTGTTGTAAACCGGTGCCATTCGATCCAGTCATAGGTTTCATCACCCGAGGGCACGGGGTAACCGTGCATCGTCGTGACTGTCCCATTATCAAAAAGATGAGCCCATCCATGCATGATAGGCTGGCGAAGGTGAATTGGAGTGAAGAGCCTGGAGACTCGATCTATCAGGTCGACATTCAGGTGGTGGCTCAAGACCGCAAGGGTCTGCTGCGGGATATCTCTTCAATTCTAACCAATGAAGGGGTCGATCTTACCGGTGTAAATACTAGGTCTGATAGGCGCACTGATCAGGCTGCAATGCGATTCACCATAGAAATCAGTGACATGGAGCAGCTAAGCATGATATTGGGCAAGATTGCGCAACTGCCAGATGTCATAGAGGTGAAACGCAGGGTTTAGACTAACTTACTAGGTCACAGTCCACGCTGATAATTTTGCCAGCATGCCCCCGCGCAAGGTAAACTAATCCACTGATTTGTAACTATTCGTCCGGAAGGGAAGATCTTCTTTTACTTCATAATGATCAAATAGTTACCGCAAATATTTAGAGTTTACTGAGTCTACATTGGCAGCACAGGAAAAAATCAATCTACTGGGCCTTGACCGCAAGGCCATGGAATCCTATTTCGAGGGAATGGGGTTTAAGACCTTTCACGCCCGCCAGGTTCTTAAGTGGATCCACAAACACGGCATTACCGACTTTGATCTGATGACAGATCTGAGCAAGAAGTTGCGCACGCAACTCAAGCTCATGACTGAGATTAAGGTGCCTGAAGTTATTATGGAACAGCCTTCGAAGGATGGAACCCGTAAGTGGCTACTGGAGCTGGACTGCAACAACCGGATTGAGACGGTGATGATTCCTGATGATGGGCGTACCACCCTTTGTGTATCTTCTCAGGTTGGTTGTGCTTTGGACTGTAGTTTCTGTTCAACGGCAAAGCAGGGGTTTAATCGCAATCTCTCGTCCGCTGAGATCATAGGGCAGGTATGGGTGGCGGTTCGGATGATGGAGGAGTCCCTTACCAATGTGGTCCTAATGGGTATGGGAGAGCCTTTAGCCAACCTGGAACCTGTGATTGAGGCCATGAGCATAATGCAGGATGATTTGGCCTACGGTTTATCAAAGTACAGGGTTACGGTCAGTACTGCTGGAGTGGTTCCGGCACTGCGCGAATTGCACAAGGTGAGTGATGTAAGTCTTGCGGTATCTCTGCATGCGCCGAATAATGAGTTGCGGGACCAACTAGTACCGCTTAACAAGAAATACCCTCTGGAGGAGTTGATTCCGGCCTGCCGTGATTTTGTGAAGGGTGACAAAAGGCGTAAGGTTACCTGGGAATATGTGATGCTAGATGGAATTAACGACACCATTGCCCACGCTAAGGAGCTGATTAGATTGTTGGAGGGTACCCCATCAAAAATGAATCTGATTCCATTTAATCCTTTCCCTGGCAGTGAGTACAAGGCATCATCTCCAGAAAAGGTAGAAGCATTCAGGCAGAGATTGAAGAAGGCTGGCATAATATCCATCACCAGAAAGACAAGAGGTGAAGATATTGATGCGGCATGCGGTCAGTTGGTGGGTAGAGTAAAAGACAAAAGTAGACGTACACTAGATAACGAGAATGTCTCCTACGGAGGAAGAACATAGTGAAATTGGAAGTTTCCAAGGCATTAGTCGCAACATTAATGATTCTTGTTTTTGGTCTCTCCGGTTGCCAGACGACTGGGGTTAGAGCTGACGGAGAAGATCTAAGCGGTTCTCTTGGTCAGACCCAGAAAAAAGGGACCGGTGATGTTTATGTTAGGTTAGCAGTGGTTTACATGCAAAAGGGGGCGCTAGGTGAGGCACTTAAAAACGTTAAAAAGGGAGTTTCGTTAGACCCAAATAATGGCGAAGCCCATAACGTTATGGCAATCATCTATAGCCGTTTAGGTGAAAATGAACTTGCGGACAAACACTATAGACGAGCTAAGAGCCTGCAACCAAAAAACCCATACACACTGAATGCGTACGGCAGTTTTCTCTGTGGACAAAAGAAATATAATGAGGCGGATAAACAGTTTAAGGCGGCCTTGAAGAACCCGCTGTATACAACTCCTGAGGTTGCCCTAACCAATGCTGGTATATGTGCTAGACAGAATAAGGACTTGGATCTGGCTGAGGCTTATTTACGCCGTGCTTTGCAGCACAATAAACGTTTCTCTGTTGCTCTTTTTCAGATGGCCAAAATTAGTTATGAGACAGGTGATATGCAATCTGCCAGGGATTTTTTAAAGCGCTATCACGAAGTTGCAAGACTCACTTCCCAGTCTCTTTGGTTGGGGATACAGATAGAACAGAAGCTTGGGAACAGAGATGCGGTAGCCAGCTATTCAATGCAGTTGAAAGGAAGCTTTCCAGACTCAACGGAGGTGAAATTATTAAAGGGCTCGTTGAAAAAATGAATCATACAGAAGTATTTGAGCAACAGGATTTGATAGATGGTCCTGGAGTGATGCTGCGTCGCCTCCGTGAGGCAAAAGGACTGGATGTTGAGGCCGTTGCGGCCATGTTGCATCTCTCTGAGTTTAAGATAAATGCCATAGAGGCGGATGACTTTGGATCATTGCCCGAGCCAGTATTTGTTCGTGGATACTTGAAAAACTATGCGCGTCTTTTAGAAGTGCCAGAAGCCCCCGTTCTTGACGCTTATTCCAAATTTGGTTTTGGATCTGAAATACCTGAACAGGTATTGGTGGAATCAGATGCCAAAATAGAGGTAAGCGGTGATCATGATCTGGTGAAGATTATTAGTGTGGCCGTTGTTGTTGCCATAATAGTTGTTCCACTAGTTTTGTGGTGGGACGATCTAGGGCAGGCGGTACAGAAGATAGTTAGTACCCAGGAGATATCGCAGCCGGAACTGGCTATACCAGTACCTTTAGATAGCAAGGAAGAGGCTGTATCATCCATTTCAATACCACTTCCTAATACATCAGATACCGAGGTAATAAGTGAATCTCCAGTTGTGGATGAGGAGAAGGAAAGGAAACAACAGACGCTTGAGTTAGAACCCGAGCAGAAGCCGGTGGTTTCAGCTATAAAACCATTGGAGTCGTCTGAAACGGAAATTAAGCTTTTAGCCATACCGCAGCAACCTGTTGTGGAAGAGATAAAACCTGAGCCAGAACCAATCAAACTATCTGCTCCAAAACCAGTTGTGAAAGCTGTAAGCCCTGCTTCTGTACCCAAGCCGACCAAGCCTGTACCCAAGCCAAGCAAACCTGTCTCAGTAACGAAGGGGGTCTGGTTCAATTTTGTTGAGTCCGGCTGGGTGAAGGTGAGGGATGCAGAGAACAGGGTTATCCTGATTGGGGAACACAAAAAAGGGGCCAGAAAGAGATTAAGAAGTATAATGCCCTATAAGGTCGTCCTGGGGAACTCAAAGGCGGTACAAGTTGAAATTGATGGAAAAGTGGCTGATGTCGACAGGTATTCCAGCGGTGGGGTTGCGCGCTTTACAATTAATGACGGAAAGATAGATAAACCCTGAAACGTATCCCGTTTCAGGGGTATGTAAACTAAATAGAAACAATACAGGTTTTTAATGCCAAAAAATATTCAGGCCATACGCGGCATGCGAGATATCCTGCCGGACCAGACTCCGTTGTGGCAACTGCTCGAGGCTCGGGTGCGGGGAGTCCTCGCAAGCTATGGCTACAGCGAGATTCGCATGCCGGTACTGGAGATGACGGATCTGTTCAAACGCTCCATCGGTGAAGTGACAGACATCGTTGAGAAAGAGATGTACACCTTTGAGGATCGCAATGGTGACAGTCTTACCCTGCGCCCAGAGGGTACGGCTGGATGTGTGCGTGCCGGTATAGAAAATGGGCTTTTTCACAACCAGGTCCAGCGTCTATGGTATCAGGGCCCTATGTTTCGGCATGAGCGTCCCCAGAAGGGGCGCTTTCGTCAGTTCAATCAGATAGGCGTCGAGACCTATGGCATGGATGGTCCGGACATTGATCTGGAGGTGGTTCTTATCACCAGCCGGATCTGGAAAGCTCTGGGTCTGAATGGACTTGAACTGCAGATAAATACATTAGGCACAGCGGAAGAGCGCCTAGTCTATCGTGACAAACTGGTTGAATACCTTTCAGCAAACAAAGGTCAACTGGACGAGGAGAGTCTACGCCGGCTAGATACCAATCCGTTGCGTATTCTAGATTCCAAAAACAGAGATATGCAGGAGTTGATTGCAGGAGCACCCACTCTAATGGAGTATCTGGGCGAAGAGTCTAGGACCCACTTTGAGACACTCTGTTCAGGGCTGGATGAAGCGGGCGTAAGTTATGTGATGAATCCGCGGTTGGTTAGGGGGTTGGATTACTACTCCCGTACCGTATTTGAATGGGTTACCGATCGTCTTGGTGCTCAGGGCACGGTATGCGCCGGTGGCAGATACGATGGGCTGGTGGAACAGCTTGGTGGTCGTGGTACCCCGGCAATCGGTTTTGCCATGGGGGTGGAGCGCCTCATCTCGCTGTTGGAAGAGAGTGAGACCGCGTCACAAACTGAGCGTCTGCACGCCTATATGGTACTGGTTGGGGAAGAGCCGCAACGACGGGGGCTGATCCTGGCAGAGCGACTAAGAGATCAGATCCCTGGGCTGCGGCTGCTTACCAACTGCGGTGGCGGCAGCTTCAAGAGCCAGTTCAAAAAGGCGGATCGTAGCGGGGCGAGATATGCCCTGGTTATAGGCGAAGATGAGTTGCAGCGTGGAGTGGCAGGGGTAAAACCTTTGCTCGACAATAGTGAGCAGCGAGAGATCGCCCTGGATGCTTTAGGGGAATTTTTTCAGCCATTCCTGAATGATTGCCATAAATAGTGGTCACACTGTTTTGTTGCCGAGTTAAAAATGGCACAATCTTGGCCCTGTAATATTTAGATCAGAATTTATCCCCTGACGGGGAGCAAAAGGTGACAAGTGTGAGCGTATACGACTCAGAAGAAGAGCAGGTTGAGGCACTTAAAAAGTGGTGGAATGAAAACGGCCGCTCCATAGTAGGAGGCATAGTGCTGGGCCTGGGCGCGGTTTTTGGCTGGCAGGCATGGATTCAACACCAGGACCAGGTGTCTGCCCAAGCATCGTTACGCTACGAGAAGATGGCCCAGGCTATCCATGCAGGTAATGTTGAGTCGGTGCTAAAACAGGGAGAGAAGATCATCGCCGAATGGCCGGATAGTAGTTATGCAGTTTTCGCTAGTATGGATTTGGCCAAGATAAAGCTGGGGCAGGGCGATATAGATGCAGCCAAGACTAACTACCAGTGGGTGTTGGCGAATTCTGAGGACTCCTCTCTGAAACAGCTGGCTCGTCTCCGCCTAGCACGTATCCTTTTGAGCAATGAGGATCTTGCTGGCGCGGAAGCTATGGTATTAAAGGCAGATAAGGACAATTACACAGGTGAACTTGCAGCTCTGCGCGGTGACATTGCCAGGGCTAGAAAAGATTATGATGCAGCTCGTACAGCATATTTGGAGGCCTTGAATAGCAAGGCGGGAAATTCTCATATGATCCAGATGAAGTTGGATGAACTGGCTACTGTAGAGGCTGATAACTAATGTCTGCAACCAGAGCATTAGCCTATTTGATCCCTCTACTGCTATTGGGTGGCTGTGGTTCCATGGATCCCTTGAAGTTGCTGGAGGATGAACCCAATATTGATCCCCCGGCAGAGCTGGTTGAACTAAAGAACAGCATACAAGTTAGGAAGCTATGGTCAACCTCTGTGGGTTCAGGTTCAGAGTCAGACCGGGTAAAGCTGGTTCCATTCGTGAGTGGTGGCAGGGTGTATGTGGCGAACCGCGAGGGAGTTATCAAAGCATTGGATAGTGGTAGCGGGCGTGTCATCTGGAGGGTAGAAAAAGAGGGATTAGAGATATCCGGTGGTCCCGGCGCGGGGGAAGGACTGGTTCTGGTTGGGACTAGCAATGGCGAAGTGTTGGCCCTCTCAGAGCAGGATGGTTCAGAGGTTTGGCGCTCCAGGGTTAGTAGTGAGGTGCTCTCTGTACCCAAGGCTGCTTTGGGAATGGTGGTGGTTCACACCATTGACGGCAAGCTCTATGCCTTGAATGTATCAGATGGCAAGGTAGCTTGGATGTATGATCGTTCAATTCCGGTGTTAACCTTGCATGGTAACAGTTCACCCGTCATAAGTGGCTCAAAGGTTTATTGTGGATTTGCCAACGGCAAGCTGATTGCATTTGATATTGAGAGTGGACAGCAGTATTGGGAGGCGACTATAGCGGTTCCTACCGGTCGTTCGGAACTTGATCGCATGGTGGATATAGATGGTGACCCGGTGGTGCAGGGCGGAATGGTTTACGTGGCTACATATCAGGGACAACTCGCTGCGGTTGACGAGCGATCGGGCGATGTGGTCTGGCGGCGCAAACTCTCGTCCTATGCAGGTCTGGGGGCCGATTATGAAAATCTATATGTCTCGGATGCGGAAGACAATGTGTGGGCCATAGACCCTGATAACAGCTCGTCCATGTGGAAACAGGCTAAGCTGCATGGTCGCAAGCTGTCAGCTCCTGCGGTGCTGGGCAAGTATATTGTGGTCGGAGACTACCAGGGATATCTGCACTGGCTGTCGCCGGAAGATGGACAGATGCTGGCACGTAGCCGTGTAGGTGAAGCTCCCATCAGCACTGCGCCATTTATTGATGGCAGTGTGGCCTACGTCCTGGGTGATGGGGGCGAGCTGGCTGCAATCACCATTTCAGGTAAATGAATCTATAAACTATTCGCCATATCGGCGAATCATTAATGCATGGCCGTAAGGTAGTGCAACAGGCTTTAGGAATATCACAGTGCTTCCCGTAATTGCCCTAGTAGGGCGCCCAAATGTGGGGAAATCAACCCTATTCAACCGACTTACCCGTAGTCGGGATGCCCTTGTTGCCGATCAGCCGGGATTAACGCGTGACCGCCAATACGGGGTAGGTCGCATGGGTAACCGCCCATACCTGGTGGTTGATACCGGTGGCATTAGTGGGGATGAGGAGGGGGTAGAGGCCCTGATGGTGCAGCAGGTGGTCACCGCTATTGGCGAGGCTGATCACATCTATTTTCTCCTGGACGCGAAGGATGGCATGAACTCTGGCGACGAGGCTATCGCAGAGCAGCTACGTCGCACCGGCAAGCCTATTACCCTGGTAGTAAATAAAAGCGAGAATATGGATAAGGCAATGGCCGGGGTCGATTTCTATAGCCTCGGACTGGGCGATCCTGTACCCATAGCTGCAGTCCATGGTCACGGCGTAAAACCGCTTATTAACGAAACCCTCAAGTTATTTCCGGAACCAGATGATGCAGCTGCGGATAGCTATGACATGGGAATCAAGGTGGCCATCATCGGTCGCCCCAACGTGGGCAAATCCACCTTGGTAAATCGTCTTCTGGGTGAGGAGCGGGTAGTGGCCTTCGATCAACCTGGGACCACCCGAGACAGCGTATTTATCCCCTTCGAGCGCGATGATAAAAAATACACTCTGATCGATACCGCCGGGGTAAGACGTCGCGCCAAGGTGGATAATGCCGTAGAGAAATTCAGCGTCATCAAGACCCTGCAGGCCATCGAAGAGGCCAATGTGGTTATCCTGGTGCTGGATGCGCAGTTGGATATCATAGATCAGGATGCAACCCTGGCAGGACACGTACTGGAGAGTGGCCGCGCCCTGGTGGTTGCTATCAATAAATGGGATGGCCTGGATCAGGATAAGCGGGAAAAGATAAAAGAAGATATAGATCGAAAACTGCCTTTTCTCGATTTTGCTGAGAAGCACTTTATCTCCGCACTGCACGGTTCCGGTGTAGGCAAGATGTTCCCGGTGGTAGACAAGGTCTACGCCAATGCTATGCGAGATATTCCCACACCTGAATTGAATAGAATTCTGGAGTGGTTGGTACAGGAACACCAGCCTCCGCAGGTGCGCGGCAGACGCATCAAACTACGTTATGCCCATCAAGGTGGACAGAACCCGCCGATCATTGTAATTCACGGCAACCAGACCGATGCTGTTCCCGATCCCTATAAGCGTTTTCTCATCAGCCGCTTCCGTAAGGCATTAAAGCTGGATGGTACCCCGATTCGGCTGGAGTTTCGTAGCGGTACAAATCCGTACGAAGGGAAGAAGAATGTACTGACCAAGCGACAGGTGCAGAAACGTCAACGTCTCAAAAAGTTTGTAAAGCGCAAAAAATAACCACAGAAGTTAGGTGTTATCACCTCCGGGCTGTGCATGCTATAAGTAATAGTTATGATTGGACTAATGCATGCTTGATCTCTTGTCACTTAAGCTATACTTTAAGTTCTGATTTTCTTGGCACAATTCAAGGTGATTAGTTCTGATCTCCCATGATAGCTAAATGATTTTGCTTACCTCATGAAGATCTATAAGTTTCTGCTCAGTTGCTTGGTAAACACACTAAGTGCGAGCCTAATGCGCAAAATGGAGGAAATCCCAATGAAAATAAAGAAATCGCTCATTGTTAGTATTGCTGTGTTGGTTGCGGCAGTGCTTACTATTCCTACAACTACATTTGCAGCTAAAAAGCGGATTGTATTTGGTGGTGGTCCGGCAGGAGGAACTTTCCAGGTTGTGGCCAATGCGGTTCAGATATATAAGCCAATCAAAGAGTTGGAAGGGTATAACATACAGGCTCAGTCCTCAGCAGGTTCGGTGGAAAACCTGCGTAAGGTCGATAAAGGAAAGTCTCATTTTGGTGTGGTCTATTCAGGGCATGTGTATCTGGGTAGAAACGGTATGCTGAAAAATGACAGCAAGAAGTATGAAAATGTAATGGCTGTATCCTATCTTTATGGGGCACCAGCGCAGCTGATAGTTCGCAAGGGTTCAGGTATCAAGAGCACCAAGGATCTGGCAGGCAAAAAGGTGGGTGTGGGCAATGCTGGTTCTGGCGCCTTTGCCAACTGTGATCTCTTCTTTAACCATATGGGAGTGTGGGACAAGATTGAGCGCAACGCCATGGGTTACAACGATGCAGCTGCCGCCTTTGGTAATAATCAATTGGATGCCTTCTGGCTATTTACGGCTTTCCCAAGTGGTGCTGTCATTATGGCTGCACAGTCCAATGACATCGAGATGATAGATTTGGCCAAAGATGCTGAAGAGAGCGGTTTCTTCAAAAAGTATCCATATTTCTCTAAGCTCACAGTACCCGCAAACACCTATCGAGGAGTAACTACAGATACGCCTTCATTTCAGGATTCCGCATTGCTAGTAGCCAATGCCAGTGTGCCGGATGATCTGGTCTACAAAATGCTGTCTATTATTTATACAGACGAGGGTCTGGCCCACATGAAGGAACAGAAAAAAACCTTCAAGGAGATGGCTATAGCGACCGGTGCAAATGGTATTGTTACGCCTATGCATCCTGGTGCCGCCAAATTCTGGAAAGAGAAAGGCATAATAAAATAATAGAAGTGGGGTAGAGTCGAATGACTCTGCCCCCCACCAATCTTTTGTTCATAGGCTCAATGCGGTCAAACTGCGGATTCAAAATCTGATGGTTTTCGCGGTTACACCAGCACCTGAATATTATAACTAATGTAAGGCAGATAGATATCGTGGGTACCTTTGAAAAACTACAAAAGTGGGAGCAGTGGCTGTTTGATGCCCTGGCCATGACTCTGGTTGTGTTCTACTCATATTCCGCAGTACTGGAACCAGCCGCGACCCAGTACCATCGCGGTATCTATGTGATTATTACCTATGTGCTGGTATTTCTGCTCTATCAGTCAAAAAGCAGGCTGGGGCGTGTCCTTGATTATATGCTGATGTTGGCGTCAGTTGGCTCCCTGGGCTATTGGATTTACAACTTTGAAGTGATCAACTACCGGGCGGGGGCGGAGACAGAGTTAGATCAGGCCATTGCCATGGTTGGTGTGCTTATTGGCATGGAAGTGGCGCGCAGGGTGGTGGGGAGTGTGTTCATTATCCTTGGCTCCATAATGCTGTTGTATGGTGTTTACGGGGAGTATGCACCAGTGCTTATATCCCACGCCGGCGATACCTTTCCCGATCTATGCACCAGTATCTTCTATAAGAGTGATGGTGTGTTTGGCATTATGGCCAATGTGTTGGCCACCTATATCCTGCTGTTCGTGATTTTTGGGGCCTTCCTGAAGAAGAGTGGAGCTGAACGCTTTTTTATCGATTTCCCACTGGCGGCTGTAGGACACAAGATTGGCGGTCCCGCCAAGGTATCAGTGATTGCAAGTGGCCTGTTTGGTTCCATATCTGGAAGCGCCATTGCCAATACCGTTTCTACCGGAGCCTTCACAATACCGATGATGAAAAAGGCCGGCTTTCGTCCCCATGTGGCTGGAGGTATAGAGCCGGCTGCCTCCATTGGTGGTATGTTTATGCCGCCCATTATGGGTGCTGGCGGATTTATTATGGCGGAGCTGACTGGCATACCTTACTCCCATATTATGCTGGTTGCGATATTCCCTGCTCTTATGTACTTCTTCAGTGTGTTCGTCATGGTCCACTACGAGGCAAAGCGACACAACATTGTAGGAGAGAAGAGTAAGGAAAGTGCTGTAGGTATTTTGAAAAAAGAGTGGTACTACACCCTGCCGCTGATAGTCATTACCTTTCTTATGTTAATGGGTTATTCACCTGGATATTCGGCTATCCTCGGTATTATCACCAGCATCGTGGTTAGTTGGTTCCGCAAAGATACCAGGATCATGCCTAGAGAGTTATTGGATGCGGCGCGGGATGGCGCAGAAAACAGCCTGAAGATAGGCGCCACTGTGGGTGTGATCGGAATTATTATAGGCGTGTTGACCTATAGTGGTCTGGTACTCACATTCGCCGATATTGTTATCGAACTGGCAGATGGCAAACTGTTTCTTACCATACTGTTGATTGCTCTGGCTTCCCTGGTGTTGGGCATGGGTGTGCCGGTTACTGCCGCATATCTAATTACTGCCGTAGTTGCCGTACCGGCCCTGACCCATCTTGGGGTGAATCCCATCGCGGCCCATATGATCGTCTACTGGCTATCTCAGGACTCCAATATAACGCCTCCGGTATGTATCGCCGCCTTTGCTGGAGCCACCATCGCCAAGGCCAATATGTGGAGAACAGCATTTACCTCATTTAGGTTTGCCAAGTTCCTCTATCTGGCCCCCTTTATCTTTGGCTATGTCCCGGCCTTCTCTCTGGATGGCAGCGCCATGGATATCACAGTTGTTTTTGTGTTGGTGTTCATAGGTACCTACCTGTTTAGCTGGTTTTTGAGCGGGATATGGCTGGATTGGTTTAAGTCGGATAAATAAACGGGACCTACCTATTGCTGTCCCACTTATTCACCTTCTCCCTAAGGGAGAAGGGAGACACCAATTTCGATTCTTATGTCTCAGAACACCCCGATATCCAAATAAGAACGGGATATCTTGGCTAGGGCGATAACATAGGCTGCTGTTCTGTAATCCTCAATCTTCTCATTGCGGTGGTAGGTGTCGATTATCTCCTGCATGGCTTGGCTCATACTGTCATCCAGGCCAGACCGCACCAGGTCGAATTCGTCGGCCCCATGGGCCAGGTTCTCTTTGATATAGTCAGGCACCTCCTTTCCTGTCATCTCGTTCAGGGCGTGTACTATGCAGTTGCCACGGGACTCATCGTATCTGCGTTCCAGCCGGCCAAAGCGCACGTGGGAGAGGTTTCTGATCCATTCGAAGTAGGAGACCACCACGCCGCCAGCATTCATATATGCATCGGGCAGGACTTTGATGCCACGACTGCGCAGGATACGGTCTGCTTCAAAGGTTATGGGGCCGTTGGCGGCTTCGGCAATCAGCTTCGCCTTGATATTGGGGGCGTTATTTTCATGGATGACACTCTCAAGGGCGGCCGGGATCAGGATATCGCACTCCATCTCTAATAAACGGCTACCATCCTTCACATACTCACCACCGGCAAAGCCTTTTACCCCCAGATGATCATTCATATAGAATCGAAGCTCTTCAATGTGAATGCCATCTTTGTTGACGATTGCGCCGTCACGCTCTATTACGGCGATAATTTTGGCGCCATCCTCTTCCGAGAGGAATTTCGCTGCATGGTATCCGACGTTGCCCAACCCCTGCACTATGATGTTTTTGCCTTCCAGGGAACCATCCATACCTGCATCTTTTACCTCTTCCGGGTGACGAAAATACTCCTGTAGGCCATATTGAACACCACGTCCTGTGGCCTCGGTACGACCTCTGATGCCGCCGTGTTCTACCGGCTTTCCGGTTACACAGGCAATGTGGTTAATGTCTTGTGGGTAGAGGTGTTTGTAGGTGTCCGCTATCCAGGACATCTCTCTCTGGCCGGTTCCTACGTCTGGTGCCGGCACGTTGGTGGCTGGGCTGAGAAACCCCTTCTTTGCCAGCTCGCGGGTAAACCTGCGGGTGATCAGCTGCAGCTCATCTCTGGTGTAGTTGCATGGATCTATGTATAGACCACCTTTGGAACCACCAAACGGCACGTTCACGATGGCGCACTTGTAGGTCATGAGTGCGGCCAGGGCCTCTACTTCAAACTGATCTACTGTGGTGGCATAACGTATGCCTCCCTTAGATGGAAGCCTGTGGATGCTATGGACCGCGCGCCAACCGGTGAACATCTCAATTTTATCCTTGATCATTACCGGGAAGGTGACCTGTAGTACCGAGGTGCAGGCCTTTATGGCATTGGCGATACCTGTATCCAGATCCATAACAGACATTGCTCTGTCTACCATGTGGTCTACGCTTTGACGAAACTCAAGACCGGATGTTGTTGTGGTCATTTTTATTCTCCTGTCCGTTATCTATATTGATTAAATATAGATGCTTTTTGTTGAGCCGTCCCGGTTACTCCTCTTTAGACTCTACTACGCAGGATAACTTACCTTTAGCCAGTCTGGTCTCAATGCGATCACCCACAGTAATATCTGCAGAACTTTGAATGATTGAGCCTTCAGGAAGTTTGGTGGTGATGGAGTACCCACGTTCCAGGGTGGCAAGTGGGCTTAGGGTGTTTAGATTGCCGATAGCTGCAGCTAAACGTTGTTTGAGTAGTTTGTGTTGATTGGCAACCGATATCTGCATACGGCGTTGTAATTGAGTGGTTTTCTGTTTCAGTATGCCAGTATGTTGTATGGGTGATCCCCCAAGCAGTCTGGCTTGTAGGTTGGCAACTCTATGCTTTGATTGCTGGTGCATGGCCTCTAAGGCACGGCCTATCCTCAGTTCCAGCTCGTCCAGGCGTTGTTGCTTTTGGCCCAGTTGTACTCCAGGATGTAGTTGGGAGAGACGTCGCGAGATATTCTCCATGCCGAGCGAGATGGTATCTAGCCTGCGTTCAATTTGATGATTTAGTTGACGTTGTAGATCGGCATATCTCTCTGCCAACTCTCCGCTGTCTGGTGTGGCCAGTTCAGCAGCTGCAGACGGGGTTGGTGCCCTCTGGTCGGCTACAAAGTCGGATATGGTAAAGTCGATTTCGTGACCGACGGCGGAGATGATAGGTATCTTGCTTTCAAATATGGCTCTAGCTAGCTGCTCATCATTGAACGCCATCAAGTCCTCCAGGGAGCCTCCGCCCCTGGTCAGGATCATAAGATCACACTCTTTTCTTTTGTTCGCCAGTTGCAGCGCCTGGGTGATCTCTCTAGCAGCGCTCTCACCCTGTACCTGAACAGGATAGATCAGCACCGGTACAGCCGGGTAGCGGCGTTTCAGTACACTGATTACATCCTGAATGGCAGCTCCGGAAGGGGAGGTTATGACTCCGATCTGTTGGGGAAATCCTGGAAGAGGCTGTTTGTGGTAGGTATCGAATAGCCCTTCCTGGTCAAGGCGCTGCTTTAACTGTTCGAAGGCCTGGCGTAGCAGACCCTCGCCCCCCGGCTCCATATGTTCGATATTGAGCTGGAAATCGCCCCTGGCCTCGTACAGATTGGGGCGAGCGCGCACCAATACCTGCATGCCGTTTTCCGGTTCAAATCTTAGCCTTAGCCGCTTCATGCGGAACATGGTGCAGCGCACCTGAGAGTAAGGGTCTTTTAGGGAGAAGTAGATATGTCCAGATGAAGGCTTTGCCAGATTGGATATTTCACCCTCTACCCATAGCAGGGGGAAACTGGCGTCCAGAACTGCCCGCACCTCGCTGTTAAGACGTGAAATGCTGTAGATATTACGTTGGGGCACACTGTTACTGGTGCTGGTTGGCATACTCTCTATTTACCTAATTCTGTACCATAGTCATTGTTTCAGTTTACCCGGGTGGCCGCAAATCCTATAATAGCCTGCTAATTTTTCATTTTGCCTCTAGGGAAAACATACTATGCGCCTTACCCAGGAAGCCCTGACCTTTGACGATGTACTACTTCTCCCCGCCCATTCGACAGTGCTGCCAGGGGATGTCGACCTCAGGACCAACCTTACCCGGGAGATACAACTCAGCGTTCCTTTAGTCTCCGCCGCTATGGATACGGTGACTGAATCCAAACTGGCCATAGCCATGGCGCTAGAGGGCGGTATTGGTATAGTCCACAAGAATATGACCCCTGAGCGTCAGGCCCAGAATGTCCTCAGTGTGAAGAAATATGAGAGTGGTGTCATCCGTGAGCCAATCTCCGTCACCCCAGATACCAGTATCCTGGATGTGATGAAATTGACCGATGCCCATAATATCTCAGGGGTTCCGGTTACCACTGGCAACGAACTTGTAGGCATAGTAACCAGCAGAGATCTACGTTTTGAGACCAGAATGGGTGATCCTGTATCCTCCATCATGACCCCTAAAGAGAAGTTAGTGACGGTGGAAGAGGGAGCGAAGCGCGAAGAGGTTATTGCGCTGTTACACAAGCATCGAATTGAAAAGGTGCTGGTGGTTAACAAGAAATTTGAGCTATCCGGTCTGATAACAGTAAAGGATATCCAGAAAGCTAAAGAGAATCCTAACGCCTGTAGAGATGACCAGGAACGACTGCGGGTAGGTGCTGCCGTTGGTACCGGACATGGTACGGAAGAGAGGGTTGAAGCACTGGTTAAGGCTGGTGTGGATGTGGTTGTGGTTGATACTGCGCACGGGCACTCCCAGGGGGTGCTGGATCGGGTCGCCTGGGTAAAGAAGAACTTTCCAGATGTCCAGGTGATCGGCGGTAATATCGCAACAGCCGCTGCTGCCAGGGCTTTGGTGGATGCGGGGGCCGATGCGGTCAAGGTCGGAATTGGTCCAGGCTCTATCTGCACCACCAGAATCGTAGCTGGTGTCGGCGTGCCTCAGGTTAGCGCAGTAATGAACGTGGCAAAAGAGTTACTGAAGGATGGGGTCCCCCTTATTGCCGACGGTGGTCTGCGCTACTCAGGTGATATGGCCAAGATCATCGCCTCCGGTGCCCACTCCGTGATGATAGGCGGCCTGTTTGCCGGTACTGATGAGTCTCCTGGTGAGATTGAGCTGTATCAGGGTAGATCCTACAAATCATATCGCGGGATGGGTTCGATTGGAGCCATGGGCGGTAAGGAAGGATCAAGTGACCGTTACTTCCAGGAAGGGTCTGAGAGCGAGAAGCTGGTGCCAGAGGGTATTGAGGGACGTGTTCCATACAAAGGCAGCATAACGAATATCATCTACCAGATGTTGGGTGGCATTCGCTCCAGTATGGGTTACACCGGTTGCGCTACTATCTCTGAGATGCGTACTAAGCCGGAATTTGTGCGGGTGACAGGGGCAGGTATGGCCGAGTCCCATGTGCATGATGTAACTATTACCAAGGAAGCACCCAACTACAGACGTAATTGATTTGATTTTGTGGCCGCAAATGGACGCAAATAGACCGCGAATAGTCGCAAAATACTTCAGAGAAGACTTTGAACCACCATCATTCCAGCGAAGGTTGGAAACAATGCGTTAAATTCCTCTGGATCCCGGCCTACGCCGGGATGACAATAATTGGGTAAATTGGGATTTTCCGAGTAACATTTGCGTGAGTTTGCGGTGATTAGCGTTATTTGCCTACAGGGGTGTAGGCAAGGGGCGATAGCAGGGCGCGGTAGTTTTTGCGGCTAAATATTTGGTCTACAGGACCGTTATATAAACATTAGTAAGGCACTCTTCTTATGAGCACAACCCAAAAAGACATCCATGCCCATCGGATCCTGATTCTGGATTTCGGTTCTCAATATACCCAGTTGATTGCGCGACGGGTACGTGAGGCTGGTGTCTACTGCGAGATCTGGCCTTACGATAATTGTGACGATGCTATAAACGAACAGAAACCGTCCGGTATAATTTTGTCTGGTGGTCCTGAAACCGTGACCGCTGACTACACCCCAAGGGCGCCACAGGTGGTGTTCGATCTTGGAGTGCCAGTGCTAGGCATATGCTACGGCATGCAGACCATGGCGGAACAGCTTGGTGGCAAGGTGGAGTCATCAGATAAACACGAATATGGCTATGCCCAGGTGCGGGCGCGTCATCACTCCCAGCTGCTGAAAGATATCGAAGATCACACCACAGAGGATGGCTATGGCCTATTAGACGTATGGATGAGTCATGGCGACAGGGTGGTGGAAGCCCCTGACGGTTTCCATGTTATCTGTGAAACTGATAATGCGCCACTGGCCGGGATGGCGGATGAAGAGCGCCACTATTATGGTCTGCAATTCCATCCCGAGGTGACCCACACTCGTCAGGGGCAGCGCATCATTGAGCGCTTCCTGTTTGAGATCTGTGGTTGCGATTCACTGTGGACCTCCGCCGGCATCATCGAAGAGAGCATCAAAGCTGTACGGGAACAGGTGGGAGACAAACAGGTGGTGCTTGGCCTCTCCGGTGGTGTGGATTCGTCGGTGGTGGCGGCCATGTTGCATCGTGCTATCGGTGATCAGCTTACCTGTATCTTTGTCGACAACGGCCTGCTGCGTCTGCACGAGGGTGATCAGGTGATGGCTACATTTGCCCAGCACATGGGGGTGAAGGTGATCCGTGTCGATGCCGAGCAGAGGTTTCTGGATGCCCTGGCAGGGGAGAACGATCCAGAGCAGAAGCGCAAGATCATCGGTAATCTGTTTATCGATATCTTTGAAGAAGAGGCCAACAAGCTGCAGGATGTTGAGTTCCTGGCGCAAGGTACGATTTACCCGGACGTTATCGAATCAGCAGGTGCAAAATCTGGCAAGGCTCATGTGATCAAGTCACATCATAATGTGGGTGGTCTGCCTGACTACATGAAACTAAAGCTGGTGGAGCCGCTGCGCGAGCTGTTCAAAGATGAGGTGCGCAAGATCGGTGTGGAGCTGGGGCTGCCATCTGAGATGGTCTACCGTCACCCATTTCCCGGTCCGGGACTGGGTGTGCGTATTCTAGGCGAGGTAAAAAAAGAGTATGCAGATATACTGCGTCTGGCGGACGACATCTTTATCTCAGAGCTGCACAATCACGATCTTTATGACAAGGTGAGCCAGGCCTTTGCCGTATTCCTGCCGGTGAAGTCTGTTGGTGTAGTTGGCGACGCTCGACGTTATGAGTATGTAGTAACCTTAAGGGCAGTGGAGACCATCGACTTCATGACCGCCAGGTTTGCCCATCTACCGTTCGAGTTTCTGGAGCTGGTATCCCGTCGTATCATCAATGAGGTGAAGGGTATCTCTCGAGTTGCTTACGACATCTCCGGCAAGCCACCGGCTACTATTGAGTGGGAGTAGCCGGCGGCAAGATCGTCCAGTTAACTGACTTGACTACATCTCTGGTCTTGGCGGTACAGTCCCTCCACCTTCGCCTGCTTCCGGTGCAGGTTTTGACGCCATTCCCGCGCTAGGGAGGTTAAGCTGGCCTTGAACAGCATTTGGTCCTGGATTTATAGGGCCTCCACCTTCTCCCGCATCCGGTGCAGGTTTGGATACTGTTCCAAGATTTAGCAACTCTTTGTTTACTGCCAGGTTGCGGTTGGCACCAGCAGATTCATCCGGGCCGCCATCTTCCGGCAGAGGGGTGCCGCTGGTGACTCGTTGCCCATGCTCCTTAATAGTTTCACCGGGAAGCCACTCACCAGGTTTTCTCTTACCATGACCTACCGATGGCTGGACTGGATCAACCGGTCCCTGTCCCGTACGCGCGCCGCTCCTTATACCGCGTTGTTCACTAGCCACGCGGCCACGCATCTCGTCGGGGTCGTCGCCTTCCGGTTCTGGGTCATTAAGTACTTCCTCTTCTGTAAAAACCATATCTGCTTCTTCCTCTTCAATCCCAGCCTCTTCTTCGCTGAAGCTCATATCTGCATCTTCCTCCCCGTCATCACCGCTGTTTTCTGGTTGCCCTGGAGCAGGGCCTTCGGTTCATCCTCCAGGCATTCCGCCATCGTCAGTGCTAAATTTAATTACAGCCATTTGATTCATTGAATCGACACGTCTCGCATTCCAGTCGCTTTCAAAATTTTTATGGACATAATCTTCCTCAGTCATCCCTTGAGGTCTTCCATCTGGACTCCTAGGATCACCCTTGAGACGGGACAATAAGTCAGTATTAAGCCCCTCCGGCAGTGGTGCCGCCTGGTCTTCTATAACCTGTGGTCGATAATCAGTACCATCTATCGGACCGTTCGGATCGCGTGGGTTATTCCGAGATACTTCAGGCAGATCATAAACTGGAGTTCTCTCTTTCCTAGAGGTATCGATAGATCTCGATCGTATGGTGCGAGAGGCGGTATTCGCAATCATAGAGGCATTCCTCAAGGAGTTTCTTCTAGCCTGTGTTATCGATGTGCCTTGTAGACGAACTCTTGATTGTGTTCCAGTTTTGGAACTGGCGCGCTGTGTACTGAAAATAGCGCCAGCAGTTTTAGATTTTGCCTCAGTAGTTCCTGGGTTGGCCACATGCCTCCCGGCAGCAAATCCGGCAGTTACAGATGTAGTACCACATATCATTATGATACATATTGGCAGCAGTTTTCTGTGTGTGCGTTTCATTTTTGGTTCCTCCTTGTGTTTAACTGGTGTTTAATATAAGAGCTTGAACCTGAATGCTCGCTTAACATAAGGTTCATTGCGATGGAGAGCGGAGATAGGCGTTATGAGTATGTGGCCTGCTTTTGGCGGAAGGAGATTATAGACTTATAAAATCAGTAAACGAGTGGTTCTGTATTTTGTGAATCCATAATATTGAGAAAGGAGTTTATGATGGATACTACAAGTAAAAATATTTACGTTAATTACATAGGGTGTGGAGATGGATCTGTTGAAGGGAGATTAATTTGCATGCTCAGGAAGGTAGTGCTTGTATCCTTATTACTTGCGCTGAGCACTGGTCTGGCCTATTCCGCAACCGGAATTATTGAGGTGACTAAACCCGCAGATCAGGATTCCTTCATTCAGGACCAGATAATGACGATTAACTGGAGCAACCAAGGGCAAGCGGCTCTTTATGTAGCAATTCATCTTGTTGATGAAAGTGGAAGTAATATTGTAAAAACTATTGCTGGAAAAACCATGAATGACGGAATATATAAATGGAAAATTCCTCTGGATCTAGCTCCGGCGAACTACAGGGTTAAGGTGGTTTCAAGCACGGTGAACGCTGAGGATGTCAGTGGGCTTTTCGAAGTGAAGCAAAAACTAGTCTGGCATGCGCCGACATATGCCATGATCGCTTCATTGAAGGTAAATGGTCAAAGTCCAACTGACTCCTGTGTCAATACAACAAATCGTGTTTCAATCAATATTCAGGATGGAATCCAGATCTGGGTGACTGCCACCAGTGTAATTACACCGATTCAGTACAAGTATAGAGTGGAGCTGACGGATCCCTATACCGGCTATGACTATGCAATCTATGATGGCGGTTGGGTTAAGCAATCCATATTAAACCTCAACCCTACCTACAATGAAGTGTTGGATAAGGTGTTCCCAAACGGTGTCGGCGGTTCAGAAATACCAGTGTCTTTGCAGGGGCGTGTGAGTGTAAAGGTAAAGAATGCCGCGCAGACCGAGCCACCACAACTTAAAGAGATATGTATCCGTCTTGCATTATAGTAGATCATGTTATACAGATGTCGAAAGACTGCCTGGGCTAGTTGGTGATGCAACATACTGTTAATGCCGTATGCAAAGAACTGATATGCGCATACAACAAGTCCTGCCATGGGTGTTGTTACCCGGTATTAGATGGCGAGGATGGTATTTTGCATGGGTGTTAATGTGGCGGTTTTTCGACTCTGACATGACGTCGTTTATGCAGCATCGGCTAGAGATGATGCAGGAAAATAATCCCAAGGCTTCGCTCAAACACAGATGGGTTCAATATAAATGCATCCCTATTCATCTCAAACGAGCGGTGGTTGCTTCTGAAGACGACACGTTCGTAGGCCATATAGGCATTGATTTGAATGGAATGCAGATGGCGCTTGATGTTTATTTTAGAAGGATGTCTTTATTATTTATAGTTCGCGCTAAATCAGGTATCGCCTGAGTCGTTCCATTTCTGGATTGATTGTGTATTGTCTTGAGGAGATGTTTCGCTTGACAATTACCATGTAGAAATGATGAAAATCCTCCGATAATAATATAGGCAGAGTTATATAAAACAGGGGTTGACGGTCTTATTGGCGTTGCTGATGACGCCATTTGCTACACTCACTGGAAGCTAATCCCTACCCCTAAGACAGATTCTGAATCCACGAAGGAGTTGTGAATGAAGAAATTTATAATCTCGATTATTCTATCTTTTTTCATGTGGACTACCGCTGCGTCCGCTTTTACATTTGAATAGCGACCACTTGATTCAACTCTGGCTGCGACAGGTACATTTGCTCAGGGGTGGGGAAATACCATGCCTGACTGGGATATCACAGAGGGAAGCCGCGCCTGGGATGATTGGTCAGTTTCTGGAGTAGCTAACAGAACCAGTTATGATTCAAACACTTCCAAGCTGTGGTTGATCTTCGGTAGTGCAAGCACCACCCTGTCCACTGAGACTGACAGCGTCGTATTTTTAATGCATGGCGATTTTAATGACGGGTACGGTAATTTTTATGTCGATGATCATCTGATTGATACTCATGATTTATATGACGACGGCAGCAGTGGTCTGTTTCAGGCAATGATCGTTACTGGATTGAACCTGGGAATACACACATTGAAGGTCGAGATAGCTGGCCAGAAAAATCCTTTGAGTACAGGCTATAACCTAGCAATAATCGGCGGTGGCGCCCTGGCTCCAAGCACGGTACCGGTGCCGGCAGCAATCTGGATGCTGGGCTCAGGCTTGTTGCTCCTTGCTGGATTCAAAAGAAAGCAAAGTTAAAAAAGGCTGGCTGACCGCTGAATTGCCCGGGCGGCCATCGTGTAACGACAAGTAATATTGAAAGAAAAAAGCCCCGCAAAACAGGGTGTGTGAAAACAAAGCCGTCTCATTTGAGGCGGCTTTGTTTTTACACACCCTGTAAAGGCGGGGCTTTTTTATATAACCTTTCAGCTTATTATGCTGCTCGTCTGAACAAGGAGCTACGTGAGCTACGTGGACACCCAATCAGCATAGCTGAGGATTAACTGTGCCTTTGATTTGGGGTTTTGTGTCTAAATCTGTGTTTGTCGCGGTCCAGTCAACAATCTGATTATTGAAACTGCTTGCTCTCTCAGATCTGAAAGATATTAACTTGATGTTTATTTTAGGTGGATGTCTTTATAGTTTCAAACAGGCGATGGCTGGTTTATTGGCCCTCTGATGGCGCAAGGCGCGGCATCTGCTGCATTAAGCAAATTCATATCTCTATCCCTATCTCTATTCCTAGAACCAGACTACAATTTTAATACGGTGTCATCGGCTTAGGCCGAAATGTCCAGCATTCAGCTGGTGGTGTGTTCACTTTGTAGGACAGCATGACTCACCATTGTTGAAGAAAATCGACTATCTACTGTAGAGAAAGTAAATCTACAATTGGGATAAAACGCGATGCCAAATAATACTAATGCTGTGGATGTAAGGTGATGGATTACCGCACAGGGAAACAGAAACATGTGCGTACTCCATCTATTACGTTATTCCTGCTTTTTCTACTCATTTTCCTGCCTTCCACCATATTTAGTGAGGGCAGTGACAAACATGTCCTGCTCCTCCATTCATATCACTCCGGTTATGTCTGGACTGATGACATTACGAAAGGCGTAGTCGATATATTGAAGCCCAATGCATCTGGCATAAATCTGCATGTTGAGTACATGGACACCAAAAAGACCAACTTTGATGACGATTATCAGAAACTCCTTCTCGGGCTGCTTAAGTACAAGTACGCCAAGATAAAACCTGGTCTGATTATTGTTTCCGATAATAACGCCTTTGATTTTATACGGCAGTACCAGAGTCAACTATTCCCAGAAGTCCCGGTTGTATTTTGTGGCATTAACAACTTCCGGGATGAGCAGCTTAAAGGCCATAGCCAATTTACCGGAGTGGCTGAAGTGTCAGATCCCCTGGGAACGCTGATCATGGCTAGAAAGATGAATCCTGAGATAAAGCTGGTCTACGTCATCACTGATCACCTACCCAGTGGCAAGGCGGAAAAGGCAAGGATCAGGGAGCAGCTTAAGCCGCTCGCAGACTCACTTGAAATCAGCTACGCAGCAGACATGCCGTTAAAGCAGCTGCTGGATGAGGTAGATAGCCTTTCTGCAGACTCTATCATTTTAACCACGGCCTATTTTCAGGATAGCAGTGGCACATTTTACGAACCTGAAGCGGTTACCCGTCTGATATCCGAACACAGCAGGGTACCAGTTTACGGCCTCTACGCCTTCACCCTCGGCCACGGCATTGTCGGTGGCAACCTGATTAACGGCTATGCCCAGGGGAAGGCTGCAGGAAGGCTGGGTAAACAGATTCTTGCAGGTGAAAAAGCTGGAGATATCCCCGTAGATAAAACAGGGCAAAATGTGCCGATGTTTGACTATCTTGAACTGCAACGCTTTGGGCTTCAGCACAAAAAGCTGCCATCAGGTCACAAGATGATTAATCAGGAACTCTCTAAACTCAGTAAAAGTGAACAAATCTGGATGAAAGAGCATCCCCATATTCGTTTTGCACCGGCTCCAAACTATCCTCCGGTAGAGTTTTTTAACGAGAACAGTGCCTACAGTGGCATCACTGCTGACTTTGTTAAGTTGATGAAAGAGAAGATCAACCTGAAGCTGGATGTCATTCAGTACAAAAACTGGGCTGAAATCGTTCACCTGACGAAACAACAAAAGATCGATATGTGGGGTGCAGCAGCCAGGACTGCTGAGCGTGAGAAGTATATGCGTTTTACCGAACCCTATATACGCCTGCCAGCCGTTATTATCGTGCGCAAAGAGACCCAGGGGCATTTGACTATGCCAGACCTGAAGGGGAAGCGGGTTGCGGTGATTCAAGACTATGCTACGCACAGATATATTGAGGAAAATTATCCAGATCTCTCGTTGATTCCTGTCACCGATATTGAAACGGGACTGCGTATGGTCTCTTTCGGCTCGGCTGATGCTATAGTCGCGACTGATGCAGCAGCCGTATACTATATTGAGAAAAATGGGCTGACAAACTTGCGGGTTGCGGGTGAGTCAGGCTATGTGTGGCACCTCAGCTTTGCCGTGCGTTCGGATTGGCCGGAATTGGTCTCCATACTTCAGAAGGGACTGAACGCTATTACCGAACAAGAGAAACAGGCCATATTCAGACACTGGATAAGCCTTGAGGAAGCAACATGGCATTTGAGTAGAGAGCAGGTTGTTGGACTGTTCGGGATTTTTGTGGGCATGTTGGTGGCAACTGTTCTGTTCTGGAACTTGCATCTCCGTGCAACAGTGCGCAAGCGCACTATGGAGCTTTCAACAACGGTTAATAAGCTCAATACAACCATGAAAGAGATGCAGTTGATACTGAATAATGCCCAGATTGGCATTGCCCATGTGGTGGATAGAAAGTTTAAGTGGATTAATCCAGAGCTGGCGAAAATGCGCGGTATGAGCGAGTCAGATCTAATTGGGCAGAATACGCGAATATTCTTCATGAATGACCAGGATTACCAGCAAATAGGGGAGGCTAACCTAAATCAGCTGGCCAGGGGGGAGCGCTATGAAACCGAGCTGCGCTTTCGCAGGGGAGAAGATGATAGCTTCTGGAGCCGGATGATCGGACAGGCGATAGACCCGGAGCATATGGAGCTTGGAGTCATATGGCTGAGCCAAGATATTACTGCCCGGAAGGAGCTTGAGTTACAGCTGACAGAGTTTGCCACGACTGACCACCTGACCGGGGCGAACAATCGACGCCATTTTAATGAACTTGGTAACCGGGAAATTAAGCGCAGTAAGCGTTCCGGTTTGCCTCTCTCGGTATTGATGCTCGATATTGATCATTTTAAAAAATTCAATGACAGCCATGGCCACGCGTTTGGCGATGAGGCGCTGATATTTTTTACCAATATTGTTCAGTCGATGCTGCGCGATTCTGACATCCTGGGGCGTGTTGGTGGTGAAGAGTTTGCCGTCGTCCTGCCAGAGACAGATGGAGATGCGGCCCTTCACGTGGCTGAAAGGATACGCGAAGCGGTAGAAGTAGCTTACCTGACGAAAGATGGAGAGAGCGTAGGTATTACGGTCAGTATTGGTCTGACCTGGATGATAGATGGAGCTGATGATATGGAGACGCTGCTCATAAGGGCGGATAAGGCGCTGTATGAGGCTAAACAGGGCGGAAGGAATCGAGTCGTTTCTCATCAGATATGAGAAACATCTGATTCCCTCAGTCCTGTGGGAACCTATACTTCACGACTCTCAGCGCTACTGGTATGTAGTTGACTTACCTTCATCTATCGCAGCCTTTCATATCAGCCTTACCATGGCCACTCCCCCTCATAACTGAATACGATGGTCGCCAGCGGCGGTAGAGTGAGATTCAGTGAGTAGGGGTGGTTCATCCAGGGTATGGCCTCGGCCCCGAGTGGGGTGGATCCGTTGCCCAGATTACTGCCGCCGTAGTATTCGGAGTCGGAGTTTATTATCTCCCGATAGCCTCCAGCCAGAGGCACGCCGATGCGGTAGTTTTCCCGTGGTACCGGTGTCATGTTGATTATTACCACTACGATTTCCTCACCATCGCCCCTGCGCATAAAACTCAGTGTGGATTGCTCAGCATCGTGGCAGTCAATCCACTCAAATCCCGGCCAGTCGAACTCGTAGCGGAATAGGGCTGGGGTCGCGCGGTAGATGTGACATAGATCCCGCACCAGCCGCTGCATGCCTTGATGCAAGGGGTACTCCAGCACATACCAGTCTAGTACCCCTGCGCTGTTCCACTCGGCGCCCTGCCCAAACTCTGTGCCCATAAACAGCAGCTTCTTGCCGGGATGGGTAAACTGGTAGGTGTAGAGGGCGCGGAGATTGGCGTGCTTTTGCCATTCATCTCCCGGCATCTTATGCAGCATTGACTGTTTGCCGTGGACCACTTCATCGTGTGAGAAGGGCAGCAGAAAGTTTTCGGTGAAGGCGTAGAGCATGCTGAAGGTGAGCATGTTGTGGTGGTACTGCCGATGGATGGGATCGTGACTCATGAACTCCAGGGTGTCGTTCATCCAGCCCATGTTCCACTTAAGGTCAAAGCCCAGGCCGCCAAGATAGGTGGGACGGCTGACCTGAGGCCAGGAGGTGGACTCCTCTGCGATCATCAGGGTTCCGGGGCAGTGTTCGTGCACTGCAACATTTAGTTCGCGCAGGAAATCGATGGCCTCCAGGTTCTCCCTGCCGCCATACTGGTTCGGGATCCACTCTCCCTCCTCACGGGAGTAGTCGAGGTAGAGCATGGAGGCGACCGCGTCCACCCGCAGACCGTCTATATGCATCTCCTCCAACCAGAATATGGCACTTGAAATGAGGAAGGCCTTCACCTCATTACGGCCGAAATTGAAAATCAGAGTAGACCAGTCCAGATGTTCACCCAGGCGCGGATCCTCGTGCTCGTAAAGAGGTGTGCCGTCAAACCATGCCAGGCCATAGGCGTCCTTGGGAAAATGTGCTGGCACCCAGTCGAGCAGAACTCCGATACCGTTGCGATGGCAGTGGTCGACAAAGTAGCGAAAATCGTCCGGGGTGCCGAAGCGGCTGGTGGGGGCAAAGTAACCGGTGGCCTGGTAGCCCCATGAGAGGTCGAAAGGGTGTTCGGTGATCGGCAACAGTTCAATGTGAGTGAAACCCATCTCCAGCACATAGTCGACCATTTGTCGGGCGAGCTCGCGATAGTTCAGGAACTCTCCCTCCATGTCGCGCCGCCAGGAGCTGAGGTGAACCTCGTAGATCGACATGGGACTGTGTAGCCAGTCCGCGTGGGCCCTCCCTGCCATCCAGGCACTGTCTTCCCACTGGTAGTCACTACGCTCGGTGATGATCGAGGCCGTGCCGGGCCGCAGTTCGTATTGATGGCCGTAAGGGTCGGACTTGAGGTAGATCTCGCCACTGTGGCGATTGCGGATTTCATATTTATACAGCCGCCCCGGTTCCAGATCCGGGATGAAAAGCTCCCAGATGCCGCCACCTGGGCGCACCCGCATGGGGTGGCGGTGACCGTCCCATGAATTAAAGTCGCCGACTACGCTGACCCGCTCTGCGTTGGGAGCCCATAGTGCGAACAGGATGCCAGCTGCACCGTCCACCTCATGCTCCTGGGCACCGAGGAACCTATAGGCGTGGTGGTGGCGTCCCTCGCTGAAGAGGTGCAGATCGAAATCAGAGATCTGAATATCGTAACAGTAGGGATCGTGATTGATGTGCTCCCGGTGCTCCGTATCACGCCAGATCAGACGGTAGTGGGGCGGCAGGGCCTTGCCGTCGCCCCGCCACTCGAAAAAATCACTGTCGCCCAGTCTCTCCAGGCGGATGTCGCCTTCGACGATACTGACCTCTAGAGCCTGGGGGTTGAATACACGTACAAGGGTCTGTCCATCTTCGGTGTGACTCCCGAGCACGGAGAAGGGGTCGTGATGGCGGGCTTCTCGGATACGAAGTAGTTCATCATCGAGCATTAGGCTATCCATGATCTATTGTCCCTATAGTTAGTTACTACATTTCCTTACCTCAAATGAATCCACATTTGAGTAGTAAGCAGTTTAGCTGCAATCTGCGATTGATGGGAGGGGTTTTTCTGATTTCTTGTCCCAGCTGGATCAGGGAGACAGTATATCTATACAACTAGGTATACTGCCCCATGAATTGGGAGTTGATATCCTGCCGCATCATCAACGAGGTGAAGGGTCCAACCCGATATTTCCGGTTTTCGCATGGTGTTTTGTTACCGCTGAAACGGATAAACACATACACACCCCTCCGCCCAGGTTCATGCAGAACCGGAGCGAAGGCTTTAGTGAACCGACGCCCAAGGCGTCCGGTTACCCGGTACGCACCTCGATCTTGCGCGGCTGAAACTGCTCCCGTTTGGGGATGCGCAGGGTCAGTACGCCATCTGTTAGGGTTGCATCGATTTTGCTCCCATCCAGTTCGCTGCTGAGAGAGAAGCTACGCTGGTAACGAGTGGACCGGACATCAGCATGGATCGCCTCCATGCCTTCGGGCATTGGAATATCCGCTTTACCCTCAATGGACAAGCTGTTGCTGTCGATATGCACGTCAAGCCGCTCCTTGGAGACGCCAGGCATATCCGCCTGCAGGGTTATCCCTGTTTCATCTTCAAAGATATCCACCGGTGGTCTGATTGCTCGTTCCTGCTTCTGAACTGATTTGGATTCTGTGGTTGCCACATCTTTTTCTTCAGCCATTTTGATATCCTCCATTGATTACTTGACTTCAATCTGCCGCGGCTTGGTCGATTCCCGCCGTTTGATGGTTATATGCAGTACACCCTCCTTGTAGACTGCCTCCACCTTGTCTGGGTCTACATCTTCCGGCAGGGTCACGACCCTGCGAAATACACCATCGAAGCGCTCCTGCCGATAATAGTCGGCCCCATCCTCGGTGATCAGCCTGCGTTCACCGGCAATGGTCAGCAGGTTATTCTGAATGGATATATCCAGACTTTTCTGGTTTATGCCTGCCGCAAACAGGTAGACATCGACCTGGTCCGGCGTGCTGCCGATGTTGAGGGGCGGGTAGGTCCCTCTTGCCACTGTACGGATCCCGCTTGGCCAGGGGCTGGCGCCTAATAGTTGATCCATCTCTTGCTCCATGCGCCTGAAGTCATCGAAAAGATCATTGTTGAAACTATATAGATTTCCGAACATTTCAGTACCTCCTTTTGATTGAACCAGAATCATTGATCTACATTGAAAACTGCCCCGGTATTCGCGCTGAATTTTGACCTGCTTATGAGAGCTTATTATGGCTCAATTTTTTGGTTTAGGTTTTTGCTACTGGTTTTGTGGTTAAAGTGGTAACTATCAATACCGGTTTCGATGATATGAAAGTGGCAGATCAGTCTATCGAGTTATGTTGTCGCCATTTTTATCGCGCAATACCTTGGGCCATTCGGCCACACAGAGATTGGAAGTTACATGGACACCCACCTATAACCACTGCCCAGAAATAGCCTCTCCTATCAATCGACGAAGGTTACAAACCAGCTCTTAAATGGTGGGGTCTTCTAGAAGAATATGGTGGGTCTCTGATAGGGACAGCGCATTATGGAGTGTTTCCTATTCCAGGGACGCAGGGCGCAATAACCATTGGAAGGCGATCGTCGAATCGACCATGGTAATGACCAGGTGGTGGCGCTGGGCTGGCACAAGATGATGATAAAAAGTTATGAAGAAATAAGTAGTTAAGCATCTTTTTGTGGGTTTTTCAGAATTCCGGTCAACCCTCTGTTAGTGATCCACTATACTCAATAAAGCGAAACACAGGAACTAAGCATTTAGCGGTGGCTGGCCTTGCTGCCCGAGACTGTGGATAGATATCATGCCGAGGGCAACCGGCGATTAACACAGGATGCTTTATAATCCCAATGTGGTGGGAGTTTGCGTACGGCTATTCGGGGAAAGGATTGCAGGAAAGCTGCATACATGGATCGTATATGGATAGGAACATAGCGATACAGGCTGCGCTGCTCCGACAGATGCTAGCCTTCGATAATATTACAAATATTACTAGCACACTGCTTGCTGCGATTCTTGTCTATGTGCAGCGAGAGCTGATCTCCTCAACCGTGATTGTTATATGGTTTTCTCTTATAGTATTGGTCGCACTTTTTCGCACCATCCTTTCTTTTGCTTATAGACGTTCCCCGTTAGATGAAGATTCTTCCTCTGATACTCAGCTACTGCGATTTCGTCTTGGTGTCCTGGCCATAGGTTTAATGTGGGGGGTGGCTGGGGTTGTGATGTATCCGTCCAACGACCCGTCTCATCAGATGTTTTTAATTTTCATGATGGCCGGTTTAACGGCTGGTGGCATGGTTGCATTCTCTGCCGACCTTGTTAGTGCAATCGGATTTTGCATATTGACCATCGTGCCGGCCATCATCAACATGTTTGTTGCGGGGGATAGTTTGTCTGTGGCAATGGGCATGGCTGGAATGTTGTATCTTGGCTTCATGATCGTGATCTTGCGGTATATGAACTGGAATGTTCGCGATAACATCATATTGCGTCTTGAGGCATATGAGCGCGAGGAGATAGCGAGGGCCAGTGAGGAACGTTACCGTTTATTGCTGAATTATTCTCCTGTTGGCATCATGCATTACGACACCAACCTCATCGTCACTTACTGCAACGATCTTTTCGCAGAGACTGTGCACAACTCGCGCGAGCGCCTTATTGGATTTGATTTAAAGTTGCTTAATGATCAGTCTGTCCTGCCAGCCATGAGAAAGGCCCTGGATGGGGATCCAGGCTATTACAATGGGCGTTATGTGGCCAGCTTCAGCGAATCGAGTATCTGGATATCCATGACATGCGCGCCTTCACGTGATGGATCAGGAAAGATCGTAGGCGGTGTGTGCATCGTTCAGGATGCCACAGCTATGCATGAATCCCATCAACAGCTTAACTTAATGGCTGAGGGTGTCTATGGTGTCGACAAGAATGGCTGCTGCAAATATGTGAACTGTGCATTTCTGCTAATACTCGGGTACGAACATGCTAAGGAAGTCATCGGTAAGAATGCTCATAAACTCATACATCATTCGCATCCTGATGGCAGCCACTATCCAGATTTGGAATGCAAATTGTGTAACGCATTTCGGCAGAATCAGGTAATTCACGCAGCGAGTGAAGTGTTCTGGAGAAAAGATGGTATGGCGGTACCAGTGGAATACTGGTCGCATCCCATCATGGAAGATGGTGAGATACGTGGCGCAGTCGCCACTTTTATCGATATCACCGAGCGCAAGTTGGTGGACGAGCAGATGCGCAATCTCGCCTTTTATGACACATTGACGCTACTCCCTAATCGCGCACTGGTACTAGACAGGCTTGGCATGTTTCTTACTGATGCGAAACGCTATGACAAAGGGTTGACCGTTCTATTTATGGATCTTGACAATTTCAAGAAGATCAATGACACAATGGGTCACCAAGTGGGTGATAACCTATTGGTACAAGTTGCCAAACGACTACGCGACACAATGCGTGAAGGCGATACCATAGGGCGCATGGGAGGGGATGAGTTCGTCGTACTATTGGGAGGTACCAACAACATAAACGATACCCATTATGTGGCGAATAATCTGCTTAACTGCTTTAACGATAGCTTCCAGCTCAATGGTGGGGACTTTATGATAACAGCTAGTCTGGGTATAGCTATTTATCCAGAGGATGGCCAAACCGCAAGCGAATTGCTGCGTAACGCAGATACCGCCATGTATCATGCCAAAGAGCGGGGCGGAAACACCTACTGTTATTTCACAGATGAAATGATTTAGGATCTCTCTGGACGATTTTAGATCGAGGAGGGTTAGTTTTACCTGATATTAGTTTTTTAGCTGTAGAAAAAACCGGGTCAGAGAGCAACTGTTTCTAATATAACATGAGTTACATGGACACCCACCCTAAAACATTTTTCAACACTCATGGCATTGTGTGACAATGTGGTAATAGAGATGAACCTTTAAAGAGATTCTGGATACTAACTCCTAAGCATTGAAAGCAGCAGTTTTCAGAGATGATGAATAACTAATAAACGGAGAGGTCTCATGAAACATAATAAAATCACGTTTCTATGCGCATGTTTTCTATTAACCCTGAGTGCTGACTTATTCGGGGGAGATCCGATGCGGGTGGAGCCCAGAAAGGCTGTAGTTAAGCCTAAGATACCAACTGCAACAATGAGGCAAATGACCTATTCCAATGCCTTTAGGGTGAAAGAGGTTAAATTTGAAAGGGTTTTGATAAACAATCAGGAGCATCTAGCGGCTGCCGTGATTTTTAACAAGAACATAGATGCAGCAACGGTACAGCAGAACTCGAATATTCGGCTACTTAAACAGGACAGTAACAATTTTTGGGTGGATGCATCGACCCAAAACAACAACGTCAATATCAGGCCTAACTTTATTACTTGGTTGAGTGGTGCGCCGATTGAAGCTGGCGCTTTATATAAGATGCATCTGCGTGGAACAATTCATAGTACGGACGGTGTATCTCTAGACTGCGATGGTGATGGTACTGGAGAAGGTGGTCAGCTGCCAGCCTATGAATCCCAAACCTATCAAGCACCAGGGATTATTCTTGAAGGTATAGAGGATTTAAGAGATTAAATGGTCAATTAGAGCCTCTGAATGCAGTTTTAGAAGCAGTAACATTAGTAACATGGACACCCACCTATAAACCCTGGCCAAGACAGGTTTCTACGAAACCTATGGTGACCAGCTGAATGACCAGCATGCCTTCGGAAGTCTGGTTGATGTGAAATCTAAGGGCTTTTGAAGGCAATTTGAAACTTGCTCCAAATCATTCTAGTCGTTTTATTAGGTCACGCTGGAAGATATACTCATCCATTGTTTGAATTTTAGAACTGAAAACCCACTGTATCATCAATGAGGTTGGTGTTTTCTCGATATTTGTTTACCACATCTAGGGCAGATGGTTTGCGACCATAGCGTGAGGTGAAAGGCAGTGAATAGTCAGAATAAAGGGTTTGGATATCTTGTCCATATTAAATGTTGTTGCTATCAGTGAAATATCGCTATGGGGAGTGGCGTCCGTACCGACATCGCTGCGGTACACGTGAAACTTGCTATTAAGCGGCGGCTACGCCGCATCCTTTTTTGGCTGCTGCTCCTAGTGATCCTCTGGCAGGGTTGGTATTTCGGTTGGGTGCTGTGGTGGCGCTATTCTGATCCAGACATGACCTCGTTCATGCAGCATAGGCTAGAGGCAATGCAGGAGAAGAGTCCTAAGGCCTCGCTTAAGCACAAATGGGTCCCATATAAACGCATCTCTACTCATCTCAAGCGGGCCGTGGTTGCGGCCGAAGATGATAAGTTCGTCGATCATGTAGGCTTCGACTGGGAGGGCATGCAGAAGGCGCTGGAGAAGAATTATCGTCGTGGCAAGGTAGTTGCCGGTGGTTCTACCATCTCCCAGCAACTGGCCAAGAACCTGTTTCTCTCCGGCGCCAAGACGCCGTGGCGCAAGATACAGGAGGCGATTATTACGGTCTGGCTGGAGTTGCTCTGGGACAAGCGCCGTATCCTGGAGGTTTATCTCAACTCGGTAGAGTGGGGCAATGGCATTTTCGGCGCTGAGGCGGCGGCAAGGCGCTATTACAAGACCAGTGCCCGCAGTTTGTCAGCACAACAGGCGGCACGCCTAGCCGTCATACTGCCGGCACCACGCCGTTACGGACGAAATCCTTATTCCGCCTACATTAATAAGCACACCCGGCTGATCATTGAGCGCATGCGCTATTCCGAGGTACCAAGGTAGTGTCCTGTACTGCTGGTCGATCATGGCGCTCAGTTGTGCAACTAAGAGTGGAAGAGATGATGGACAACAGATAGAGTCGCCATATGGATAATCAAAACGATGACCAACAGCAGGCTGATCCAAATGATCTGAAATGGATGCAACATGCCCTGGGACTTGCCCAAAAGGCCGAGGAAGAGGGCGAGGTGCCGGTGGGTGCAGTGATAGTCAGGGACGATGAGATTATTGGAGAAGGGTGGAATAGACCCATAGGAACCAATGATCCTACAGCCCATGCTGAGATAATTGCCTTGCGCGATGCCGGTATGCATCAGCAGAACTATCGGTTGCCGGATAGTACTTTATTCGTAACCTTGGAGCCATGCCCTATGTGTGCCAGTGCCATCATACATGCTCGAGTTGGGCGGGTGGTGTTTGGAGCCTATGATCCCAAAGGCGGTGCAGCCGGTAGTGTGTTTAATCTGTTGCCGCCGGATAATCGATTCAATCACCGCTTGGAGTGCGTCGGTGGGCTGCTGGAGCAAGAGTGTGGAGATATCCTGCGTATTTTTTTTCAGCGGCGTAGAAACACCACGACATTAGACTAGGCTATAGTGCAGAAGAGGATGAAGGAGACAATGGCGGAGGTTGCTGCTCCTTATCTGCCTTTTCTGACTTTTGTTGAGTGAGCCAGGTTAGAAGATTGTAATAGGTACGGATGTTTTCCACGTAGGTTACAGGTTCACGTCCTCTGGCATAGCCATGTTTAGTCTCCTTGTAGTATTTCTCCTGACTTAGCAGAGGAAGATAGGTTTGCACATCATTCCATGAGTCTGGATCGCCTCCATGTCTTTGGGTGATGATGCGTGCATCTTCTAAATGACCCATGCCCACGTTATACGCGGCTAGGGACATCCACAGCCGGTTTTTGCCTTTGATTCTTTTTGGAAGTCTTTTTTCAATATTCCGCAGGTATCTGGCACCGCCAAAAATGCTTTGCTTAGGGTCTACGCGGTTTTCGATATTCAGCCCTCTGGCAGTATTGCTGGTGAGCATCATGATTCCGCGTACCCCGGTGGGGGAGATGGCATCCCGGTCCCAGTGTGACTCCTGATAGGCGGCTGCCGCTATCAGTTTCCAATCAAAGTTGTTGTCTTTAGCAGCTTGTTTAAAATAATTAATATATTTGGGTAGTCGTAGCTCTGTATGAAATTTGAAGGTGTTGGTACCAACGAACCCTATATTTACCGTCTTGCCGTAATAACGCTCCATTAAGCGATCAAGTTTCCCAGTAAGTTTCATGCGATGGAAAAACTCCCAGGCCGCATCATACAGACTTGAGTCTTCGGAGTGGGGGAAAGCCCAGGCTAGCTCTTCCGGTTCAGTAAGGTCAAACGCAACAGCAAGCTCGGGATAGAAGCGTTGGTTCACCAGGACCTCATTGGAGTCAGCAATGGTGTAATCAAGGATTCCCTCCCAAACCAGATTGATCAGCTCTTCGCTTCCAAGTTCACTATTAGCAATCCAATCCAGATCAGGGATATTCTGCTTGTGTCGTAGTAACTCCTCTTCATGACTGCTGCCTGCAACTACTTCAAACAGACTGCCGACAGTATCTTTAAGGTTCCTGGGTTTGTTATTACCCATTTTATATATAAGCTGCTGGGTAATGGTGTGATAAGGGGAACCGAACCGGACCATAGTTTTACGATTGGGGGTAATAGTTAGCCCTGCGGCTGCAATGTGTGCCTCACCATTAACCAACATAGGGAGGGTGTCACTGAACTGTTTCGGTACGATGAATTTGACCTTTACCCCAAGCTCATCGGCAAACATCTTGACCATATCATACTCAAAACCGGTCAGCCCATCTCTACCCTCGTAATAGGTGGTGGCACTGTTTCTGGTGAGAACCACCAGTTCACCCTTTTGCTTGATCTGCTCCAGAATAGGAGGAGGGAAGCTGCAACTAGCAACCAAAAAAAGCAAGAAGATAGATAAGAAGTAGTAGCGCATACAGACGAACTTGACCCCCGCAGTATTTTATACTTAGTCAATGTTTCATTTTTGTGTAGAATTGTAGATGATTCTAACTGACCACAGCCCATAGGGACAGGTCGACTTTTTGGGCCAATAGTACGGAGAGGTGCCGGAGCTGGCCGAACGGGACTGATTCGAAATCAGTTGTACGCTCACGCGTACCGTGGGTTCGAATCCCACCCTCTCCGCCAAATACAAACGGCCCCTTCTGGGGCCGTTTGTATTTGAGGTGTAGGGTGGGTGAGAAACCACGTTGGGTTCGACCAGCCAGCATGGAATGCTGGCGCAGGACGACGTCGTGCAGCGACGTCGCCCCGCAGGGGTGAGCCGCATAGCGGTGTATCACAAGCGCCAGAGGCGCGCAGCACGAGCCACAGAGTGGCGAGAGGGCCGTAGGCCCGGTAATCCCACCCTCTCCGCCAAACAGTACGATATGCCACATTGCGTTATTCAATTAGAACGCAAATCCGCCTAACATGACTCCTGTATGGAAAAGGTGCCCGAATAACCAAAGGTCTCCCCAAACAGTGGGTGGACCATGGTGAAGTCTATATAGAACTCTTTTTTCGAGACGGCACGTTCAATTATTTGCGCATCGCCCAGGATAGCCCAGGTGGGTATGGGTAGCTGTGCCACCCAGCTGTCCCAGACGTAGCCGACACTGGTGAACACCATGGCTCCATCCTCGACCGACATGCGCATGCGGATTCCCAGGCCATATTTCACATATTCGATAATCTCATCACCACCGGCGTACTCCATCCTGGATCTGAATTCAGCCAGGGGCCTGCCGGGAAATTGCAGGGTGCGGTGCCAGAACATCGCTTTGGAGTTATCTTCTTTTGTCCAGTTCCTGACTTCGGTTGCTATATCCCGACCCTGGTAGGGGACCAGTGCGCCAAAGATACGTCCCGGCAGTAGAAAGAGCTTGGCGATGTTGGAATGGAAGACCCGGTCCATGGTCCCGTGAATGGTCATGTCCGCTGGTGTTCCCGGGGCCATCGCGTAGTGCCGTTTCACGATGTCGTCGAGATCGTCCCACTGTGCGCCCAGTGCCTGTTGCATGATGGATATAGGTTGTTCTTGTTGCATGAAAATCTCCCTATAGAACAATAGCTGGTTTGAAGACCATCAGAAAGTAGATGATGACCATGGAGATGAAGGCGGGAACCCCGAGCCAGAACCATATCCTCGCATAGCGGTGATAGCGTTCATCCAGGTTCGTTTTCTCTGTTACAGCCTCAGTGGCGAGGTCGCGCATGCGTATCTGCAGCCAGACAACGGGAAGCCAACATCCACCCGCGATGATATAGAGCACGACTGTGATCACGATCCATGGTTGATCAAGGGGAAAACCCAGGAGATGGACCAGCCAGAGGCCGGTGACTGGCTGGATGATTACCGTCGGTGTGGTGAATAGCCAGTCGGCGATTACCACGGTTCTGTTGGTCTTGGCCATGGCTGGAAGATCACCGCCCCGGTCCGCCATCCATTTGTAAAAGGCGCTTCCAAGACCGGTGCCAAACAGCAGGGTGGAACTCAGGATATGGATAAGTTTTACCAATGGGTATTCCATTATCTTCTCCTTTCCAACACGATCATGATCAGGGTGGCGACAACCAGTGGCAGGTTCTTACTCATGGAACCGAATGGATGGGCCCAATGCTCCGGCAGCCACAGGGTGATGATGACGCTATACAGCAGGATAATGCCGATCTGTATCGAGGCTACCAGACGAAGCCGGTAAGAGCGCAGTGTGGCAATACCAAGCAGCAGGTCGGTGGCTGCGGCGCCATATAGCATGATGGGTTGCCAGATACCTTCGATACCCGCACGAGCCAACATGGCGTAGCTCTGCTCAACGGGAAAGATGAAGGCCGAAACAATCCCGGTGAACAGCCACACAAAGGCGATGGAGAGGCGTAGAGCAGGGGCGAGGAAATAGAGCCCGGCGTGCCAACGATCCGCTTGCTGTGCGGGTCTGTTCTTTAATGCCTTTTCGATAGTTTGCGGCTTAAAGCCAAACCGGGTAACAAAGGGTTCGACATCGGCCGTATTGCCGTTGCGCAGCATCTGCACTGCCTCCTCTGTTATCGGGGTCCGTCCCAGCAGACCGGCCCAGCGAGCGCAATACAGGGCCAGACGGTAGGGCACAGAGAGGAAGCGGGCTCGGCCATGTCCCAGCCAGTGGCGCAATTTGCTGTATAGGGCCTTCATCGTGATCGGTTCGGGTCCGACCATATCAATATCTGCCTGCAGTGGTGATGGTGAATTCACCAGTTGCATAATCGCCTTAATCATGTCGTCGATATGGATGGGCTGTATCTGTTGGTCACCACTGTCGATCAGGGGTATAACAGGTAGGGCGGCGAAGGCTCTGAACATTGCCATGCTTTTGGCACCTGGGCCATATACTATTGAGGGCATAAGGATGGCCCAGTCGAGGTTCCGTTCCCTCAGATACCGATCCGCCGCACGTTTGCTGGTGTGGTAGTGGCTGAAGGCGTTCTCATCGGCCCCGAGCGCGGAGATCTGAATGACCCGTTTTACTCCTGCTGATTCACAGGCCTGGAACAGGGCAGTAGGCGCCTGGGTGTGCAGGGCGTCGAATGTCTGACCACGGCCTTCATGGATAATGCCGACGGCGTTAATGACCAGGTCTACATCCTGTAGTCGTGGTATCCAGTCGGTTGCCCTGTGGTCGGTGGTGAAATCAGACTTTATAGCGGTTATGTCAGGCCACTGTCTCAGAAGCTGTTCAGGATGGCGTACACAGGACATAACCTCATGTCCCGCTTCTGACATCGACTGGACCAGATGGCTACCGATGAAGCCGCTTGCTCCGGTGATTAGGATGCGCATTACTCTGCACCCTGTATGATCTGGTGAGTTACGTGGTTGTCTGGCGAACTAATGGATTTCCAGATTACCTTTCCAATAATGCTCAGGGCGATGAAGTCCCCCAGTAGTGTTCTAAATAGTGCCTGTTGCAGCTCATGGGCCAAATTGAGATGAATGGCCGTTGCTGTGGGGACGAAGTAGACGACGATCAGAAGGGGAGATATAACCAGCATCAACTGGGTAAACATGACCCAGAAGCCAGCCCTCTTTTCCGTACCGCATGTCTCTGTCAGCACATCCAGTAGAAGAGGTCGTAGCAGCCATATTAAGGCGAAACTGATACCGAGACTGAGCATTACTTCAAAAACAAAGAGCAAAAGCGTATCCATTGTTATTACCTCTCTACTTGTGTTTCGTTAATTTCTGTAAATACAGAAATTAACTGGTAAAAAAAGGCTATCTGCCTCCAAGAAAACCCTGCACTTTGGCGCCTAGTTTGATTAGTTTCAGCAGAGTGGCTTTCGGCAAGACCTTGATCTGTTCATGCCAGGTGTCCAGGGTCTCCATGAATCCCAGCACATCCTTCATGCGTTTTTTTACTTCAGATGGTGTCTGCTTGTCCTCATCACACTCTAGTACACACTCACGAAGTACCGATATGGTGGGGTCGAGCTCCCGCTGCTTGCGCCCCTCCATGATGGTGTAGAAAAGCTCCCACGGGTCTTTCATGGTTTCGAAGTGATCCCTTCGATCCCCCAGAAGGTGCACTACCTTGACTAACTTCCAGGCCTGAAGCTCTTTGATGCTGGTGCTGACGTTGGAACGCGCCACCCCCAGGGTCTCTGTGATCTCCTCGGCATTCATGGGATAAGATGAGAGGTAGAGCAGGGCATGGATCTGTGCCACCGTGCGGTTCACACCCCAGCGGGTGCCCATTTCGCCCCAATGCAGTATGTATTTCTCCATGACCGGTGTTAGCTTCATTTTGTACAGTTCCGTTTATTTCTGTTATTACAGAAAATAGTGTAAGTATGGGTTGGTGTCAAGTTTTTTAGCTGAAATGTCACGCACAACAATGTGTGGGGTTTAGACGATCTGAGTATGTGGCTGTTATGGAATGAGAGTGGCCTGATTTCGATGTATTGCAAATGCTCTATATTTTTTGGAGAGCAATTCTACGGCACAAAACCTAACTTCTATTGGGTGAACCGCAGAACGGCATGGTACAACTGCGGTAGGTGCGTAGCACAAGCCATACAGTGGCTAGGGGGCCGCAGGCCCCCTAATCCCACCATTTCCGCTTATTTGCCCTATGCAGAGTGATGAAAATTCCTACACGTACTTAGGTAAAGTCCCATAGTAGAAAAGCTTGCTTCCAATTATATTTATACACAGGCATTTGCTAGACATCATAAGGAATGTTTAACGAGGAAGCTTAAGGGAAGCGCACTGTGCCATGGAGGCGCGGCAGGGAGGCACCGCATGGATGCACGTACTAGATGAGGCCGATCACCACTTGTGGTGATCGGCCTTTGTTTTTGCTGATTACTCCAAAGGACTATAATCTTTAGATGTATTTATAACAACATATGTCGTTGGAGAAGAAGCTATGCCTTATGTAAATATCAAGATTACCAAAGAGGGTGCTACAAAAGCACAAAAAGAGGAACTGATTGCAGGGGTTACCACTCTGCTGCAACAGGTATTAGGGAAAAACCCCAAAACCACATTTGTGGTGATTGATGAGGTAGATACCGATAACTGGGGGATCGGCGGAGAGAGTGTGACCGAACTGAGAAAATCTGAATAGTTTAGGTTTTTTATTTAAGGAATATCTCCTGAACACCTTCTATTTCCTCTGCCACACCTTCTATGTTTATAACTTCAACCTCTGGTTCAATGCCTATCTTTCTGAAAGAAGGTATCTGGCTCCAGTCTAACTGTGCCTGATGATGATCAGCTGGCAGTGTTTGGAGCCTTGCTACGATAACCAGATCAACATAATCGGCCTCACGGCCGCCATCATATTTTAGATTCTGATAGTTTTTTGGGATTTTGCACATCTCATCTGGAAAGCCCCATTCGGTAAGAATGGTTTTGCCTATGATAGGGCCCACGTTGTCAATCATCTCTCTTAGCTTTATTCCATCATCTAACAGTTCCTGGTAGTTTTCCGCTAAGGCAATAACAGGAAGGGCACCAATATTATGCACCAGCCCCGCTAGCATGGACTGTTCAGCCTGGAGATGCGGGACCTGCTTTGATAAGGCACGGCTGAAGGCTGCAGTTTGGACACTATGCTCCCAGGCTGAATGCAGCTGAAAATCCATAGCTTCAGATGTTGCCTGGAACATTTGCTTCATTGCCAGGCTGGTAATCAGGGTGCGTATTAGTTTTGTGCCCAGCCTGGTTACGGCCATCTGGATGCTGTCGATGACCATGCGTCCACGGTAAAGAGGGCTGTTTGCGACCTGGAGAAGACGGGCAGAAAGGGATGCATCCGTAGCTACCATTTCTGCAATCTGATCGGCAGATGTTTCTTCGCTTTCGACCGAGTCCCGTATACGTAGCGCTACCTCTGGAAGGGTAGGCAATGTGACAGTGTTGTCTTTTATTGATTTGCGCAGCTTGTCCAGAAACTCTTGATCACTGACCATAATTCCTAGATCTCCCGTCGTTATGACTTATTGTATTATTATGACTCATAGTCGTGTATCGGCAACCAGGTCAACAAGTTTAGAGTAACAAAAAATATATTCTTGTCCTAAAACTACTCCTCAAACTCATAAGGTAAGGATAGAATCTCTACTGTTGGTCCAGAGGCACTCTCTAAGTGTAGTGGATTTGCGTCAACACTGCTGTTTTCGATTACAGCCAGTAGTTCATATCCACCCTGAGGTGAAGGGGCTGACATAACAATCTTACCGGCTCCTTGACCAGACTCTGTCCCAACAGCTGAAAACAGTTCATCTCCAGGTTGGGGTTGGGTTGAAGAATCTGTCTTCCCTAGATACATGCGGCGTTTGAGTTCGCCGAGGTACTTCATCCTGGCGACAATCTCCTGGCCGACATAACACCCTTTGTCGAAACTGACCCCGTCTACCAGTTGCATATTTGCCATTTGAGGCACAAATGCCTCCACGGTGCCGGCGTAGACCGTAGGAGTGCCAGAGCGGATATCCAGCAGAGACCACAATTCAGGGTTGGTTGCCTTGGTATTGTCAGCTAACTGTTGCCATAGGGTCTCCATTTCGTCAGGCTGACCGACGATCTCAAATCGTGATGACGGGCCTGGGAGATTCAACAGAGTTAATCCGTTGCTTTGCACCGCATCTCCTGGAGTCTGTGGTACAGTTTCAAATGAAGCGGCCAGTAGTTCCTGAGAACAGTCACCGGCCAGGCCGATAGCAACCAACTGGTCACTGACATCTTCTAGGATGACTTGGGATCTGAGGATAAACATGGAAAGGCGTTTAAGCAGGGCCTCACCGGTGTCTTCAGGCAGTTGTAGTATGTAGCTGCCGTTGTAGGAGAATATCCTGAAATTGGCCAACATGCGGCCTTGGGGGGTGCAGTACCCACTCATTTGGTGATGTTCTGGCGACACCTGGCGAACATCGTTGGTGAATTGTCCCTGGAGAAAGATCTCTGCATCTTCGCCAGATACCTGGATGAGTCTCAGATGCGATAGATCAAACAGGGCGCAGTCGCTAAGCTGGTTGCCACTCTCGAAGCTGACTGCATCGGTTTCATTTACTATTGCTGATTGGGATTCGAGAAAATGTCTCCACTGCTGATTCATCTGTTCTCCTGGTCGTGATCCTGTACAAAACGGTATCATACCCTTTTATTCTATACATGTGATTATAGCCGTATGAGTTCTCAAATCCTCCCCAAGAAACCGACACAAGGCAGCCTAGTGTTGTATAAGATCAGGCCAGCCATTGTCACAGCAGTCAGCGACAAGATTGATATCAAGCTTGAGGGTGGCAAGGCCAAGCGAGTGCGTCCCAAGGATATTTCTCCGCTGCATCCAGGGCCTGTCTCTGGTTTGTCTGAGTTGACGGATCACGAGGGGAATATAGATGAGGCCTGGGAGCTGTTGTTGGGGACAGAGACCAACCTGGCAGAGCTGGCGGAACTTATATTTGGAGACTATACGCCAGCCACGGCATGGGCTGCCTGGCAACTGGTGGCTGATGGGCTCTATTTCGAAGGTTCGCCTGAATTAATCACTACACGCAGTGCTGAGCAGATCAGGGCAGACCGGGATGAGCGAGAATTAAAATTGGCTGCTGAGAAAGCATGGGCTGGACTGCTGGAGCGTATAAAGCAGGGAAGGATCGAGGATGAGGATAGGGACAAGCTGATTGAGGTGGAGAAGCTGGCGCTCAAACAGTCAGATCAGAGCCGTATTCTGAATGCCCTTGGTTATCAGGAAAAGATGGAAAATGCCCATAGGCTACTATGCAAGATCGGTTATTGGGAAGAGAGCTTTAATCCATATCCCCAAAGGCAGTCTCTGCCGATAGTGGATCCTGATTTGCCGGTTCCAGAGCTGGTAAAGGAGCATCGGCTTGATCTTACCCATCTGCCGGCCTTTGCCATCGATGATCAGGATAGCGATGACCCGGACGATGCCATCAGTCTAGATGGAGATAGAATCTGGGTGCATGTTGCCGATGCTGCAGCTTTAGTATGTTCAGATTCCGAACTTGATCTGGAAGCCAGGAGCAGGGCTGCCAATCTTTATCTGCCTGAGGGCAGAGTGCATATGTTGTCTCACTCCGTAACCCATCAACTGGGACTGGGTCTGCGGGAGCAATCACCAGCACTTTCTATTAGCTTTAGACTGACACCGGATGCCAAAATAGTTGATACCAAGATAGCCATAACCACCATTAAGGCAACTAGACATAGTTATGCTGAGATTGATGAGCTACTGTCTCACGAGCCGTTCGCTGCATTGGCCGAGATGACGGCGCGTTACCGTAGGCGCAGGGTAGAGTCAGGAGCCAGCAGTATCAATCTGCCGGAGGTGAGCGTACGGGTAGTTGATGGGGAGGTGGTTATTCGTCCACTTGAGCGCATGGGTAGCAGGGATATGGTCATGGATGCCATGCTGATGGCAGGGGAGGCGGTGGCAGGGTACTGTCTGGACCAGCAGATCCCGATCCCGTTCGCAACCCAGTCGCCCCCAGAGTCTGAGATAGAGCCAGAGGGGCTGGCCGCCACATATGCCTGTCGCCGCATGTTTAAACCCAGTCGTAATAAGACCTTGGAAGAGCCACACTCCGGACTGGGTCTGGAGGTTTATAGCAGGGTTACAAGCCCATTGCGCCGTTATCTAGATCTGGTGGTGCATCAACAGCTTAGGGCTCATCTATTAGGCACGGAACTGCTGAGCAGCCAACAGGTATCAGAGCGTATCGCAATAGCTGATCTGGCCAGTGCAAAGGTACGCAAGGCCGAGCGGTTATCTAATAATCACTGGAAGATGATATATCTAAAGCAGAATCAGCAATGGAAAGGAACAGCTGTTGTGGTGGAGATGCGGGAGGGGCGTGCAACTATGCTAATACCGGAACTGGCGCTAGAGACTAAGATAAGGATAGGTAAGGATCTTGAGTTGGATAGCGAACTTAATCTGGAACTGCAGGAGGTGGATGTGCCGGAGCTTCTGGCCAGGTTTCGGATCGTCAAGTAATACGGTGGTGAATGGGTGAATAACTATGGTTATTTTCTTCGTTGGGTGTCGATTATTTTCAGCTTGAAATCTATACTCATATATCATTCTGAAGATTTATAAGTAATGAATCAGCCAAAAGATCCATATAGTTCCTGCGCATTTTGCCGTTTTATGCGTAGCCTTGCCTTTAGTGCCATTGGGGCGGGTGTTGTTGGTTATACTGCGCTTTGGCTGGGGGTATCGCGCGAGAATGCGATCTATGCCGCTTTCTTTGGGGCAATGGCTGCCGTAATACTGGTCAGCCGAAAAAAACAAGATTAATAGATAGCTGATTTATTCACAAAAAAATCAACCTGTTGTCAGAATTTACGCAACCCTGAGTCTCTCTTCCGTGGTGTTTATATTTACCAATAGTTGTGGCTGATGAGAAAATCGGTCAGGGATGTTTTTTGTTCCCCTATTCAAAGTTGTAGTTTGCGAGGGCAAAAATACCCAGGTTATCTGGTTCAAAACGTGCCTCAATCACCTCTCCGTTAAATAGTAATTGTGTTGTTCATCCAGATGCGGTGGAATCATGTGTCCTATTTGTCTGTCCTAACTGTAAGAAATAGTATTAAGTGAGATCTGGTAATATGATCTACCTTTAGTAATAAAACTACTATTGTGAACAGCCCAGATAAATGGATTAAGGAAAAATAATAAATAATTGAAAACGTGGATCGTTTCTATATTTTACAACAAGCTATCAATATGTAGTGGTATTTGTGCTGAATAACTACTATATATATGGTATTGATAATAACAGCTGTCTAGTTTAACTAATTAAACGTCCACTAAATACACCAGGGGTATTGAAATGACCATCAATAAGCAGTTGGCGCAAAATAACCTAAATAACAAGCAGTTAACCGTTGAATACGAACCTGAATACAGAGCAGTTTGGACTACTTTGAGGTATCCAGGTAGACCATGTGTAAGTCTGGATTTGTTACGTGAGATGGAGCAGGGACAGAAGATGATTCAGCAGGAGGCTAGGGCAGGTTATGAGCAGGGCGATGATTCACGTCTGCTTTATCAAATTATCGCCTCAGACAGGCCGGGCGTGTTCAACCTTGGCGGGGATCTAAAGTACTTCATACAGTTAATTAGGGCTAAGGACCGCGAGAGACTGTTTGAGTATGCAAAACTCAGTATCGATCTTGCCTATCCTTTAGCTACTAACTACGGAATACCGTTTACAACCATATCCCTGGTGCAGGGCGAGGCCCTGGGCGGAGGATTTGAGGGTGCTCTATCTACTAGTGTACTTATTGCTGAAAGGGGCTCAAAGTTCGGTTTCCCTGAGACTGTGTTCGGTATGTTTCCTGGCATGGGCGCCTTCAGCTTCCTGGCCAGACGCCTCTCTCCATCTGTGGCTAAGAGGATTATAAACAGCGGCAAGGTATATTCAGCAGAAGAGCTGTATGACATGGGTGTGGTAGATGTTCTCGCACCAGATGGCAAAGGAAAACAGGCAGTATATGACTATATGCAGCATAGGCAAAATCGTCACCTTGGGTTTCAGGGGGTAGATATTCTTGCTGAACAGTTTAACCCTCTAACCTATAAGGAGTTGCTAGATGTGATAGTTCTGTGGGTGGATACAGCTATGCAACTTTCAGACAAGAATATTAGGTTGATGGAGTATCTGATAAGGGCACAGGAGAAGCGTTGGGTTGATGTTGAGGAGGATAATATAGTTACTCTAGCGGGCTAATCATTGGCTGGTTTCTTCAGACTAATCTCTTTTGATAGAAGGGATGTTGCACGGGCGAATGCCTGACGCATCTCTTGTAGGTGGGTACTGCCTCTGGTTTTAAACTCTTGGTCGGACATAAATTGTCCGGTTGAAGATAGATTGGCGAGTTCTACCAATCCAAGATATGACGATGAGCCTTTGAGTGCGTGTGCCAGATCTTTAAAGTGGCTGCAATCACTGCATTTTATAGCTTCTTCCATGCCGTGAAGTAGCTGTTCGCTGTCTTGACTAAAGTTATTGTATAGCCTGGTTTTGAAATCATCGCCTTGCGATAAACACATGACCTCATCTAACACCTTGTAATCTATAATTGAGGGGTCACCACGTCCATTATTGGCCTGTTTATCACTATCAGAAACACCAGTCTCAGGAATGTTAGCCGCTGCCAGCGAGATACAGTCCACCAGCTTTTGTGAGGATATGGGCTTTGTCAGGAAGTGTTTAATACCGATCTCTCTACACTCTCTGCGAGCCTCCATAGTGGCATTTGCTGTTAACATGATAAATGGTACCCGCTCTTCGTTAACATGGGCAAAGCAGTATATTTTGTATGCCTCAACACCACTGACTACCGGCATCTGCATATCGGTAATCACCAGATCAAATTTCTCTTCTTCCAGCGCCTCTAGTAGCTCTTCTCCATTTTCCACCAATCTGTGCGTATGACCCTTTCGTTCCAGAATTCGTCCAATAACCATGCGATTTACTGAATTATCTTCCGCAACCAGGATCTTATATTTTCTCTGAGTTTGGTGTTCACCGATAAAGTGATCAGTCAGGTTAATAATGTCAGCGTCTTCGAAGCGTGACGCATGAGATGCGTGTAGTGCATTGAATAATAGCGTTTTATTCAGTGGGTCAGAGAATATGTAAACCTGATTTGACTCTGTCACCAGTGATGGCTGAGGTTGTCCTGATTTCTGATAGATGAGCACTGTAATATTTGGAAGAGATAGCTCATCTCCAAGAGATTCAATAAATGAACATACATCGTCATTTATGGGTACGCCATCTAATATCAGTACTTCAAATGGAGAGTTGTGAGATACTGCTTCCATTAAGAGCCTGATGGTATCTCGTTTATCTGTTACGTTGTGGAATGGTACATTCCATCCATCCAGGGCGGTGGAAATGCCTGTTTTAATTTCGCTATCCTGAACTAGTCTAAGTACCTTGCAATCTTTTAGTGTTACTGTATCCAGGTCGGTTGAAGTTTCAATTTGAAGCTCAAATTCAATATCAAACCAGAATGTAGTACCTATGTTGGGTGTGCTTTGAATCCCTATACGCCCCCCCATTAATTCCACTAGTTGTTTCGTTATAGCGGTGCCTAACCCTGTTCCGCCAAACCGCCTGGTTGTGCTTTCATCGGCCTGGGAAAATTTTTCAAATATGCGTTCTTGCACCTCTTCTGGTATGCCGATTCCTGTATCTACCACCTCAAAACGGATTAAGACTTTATCTTCATCTCTGCGTTTCACATGGCAGCGCAGCTCAACCGATCCCTTTTCGGTGAATTTTATTGCGTTGCCTAAAAGATTGTTCAGTATTTGCCTGAAATGGTATGGATCGCCAATGAGTTTATACGGGGTATCAAGCCCAATCTGGCATGAGAGGGTTAGACCTTTGGCTTCAGCCCGATTTGTGAACATTCTGACTGAAGTGTGGAGCAGGTTGTGTAGATCAAAGTTGGTGTTTTCAATAGTAAGTTTTCCAGCTTCAATCTTGGATATATCCAGGATATCCTCAATAAGGTGTAGAAGGGTGTGGCCTGAGGCATAGATGGTATCGGCGTACTCCTTCTGCTCTCTCCCTAGTTTGCATGTCTGTAAAAGCTCACTGGAACCTATAATTCCATTCAGAGGTGTACGTATCTCATGACTCATTCTGGCTAGAAAATCGCTTTTGGCACGGTTTGCCTCCTCAGCTGATTTTTGTGCCTCGGTGAGGCGGTTCATGGTTTCGGTTAGTTTTCGTAGCAGGGTTGAGACATAGGCAGGTATGGCTATCAAGGATAATAGAAGGCCAATTCCAAGTGCTGTATGAGATAGCCAATATTCATTAGTCAGTATGATGGTGCCGAAACAAGCGAAAGCAAATGCAGATGCAAGATAAAGGTATTTTTCATTGTACCTAAAACCATAACCTAGGATTACCCATAGATATACAGGCCACCAAGGTGCACCATTTTCTCCCATAGATGAGATAAAAATACTGAAAATGGTAATATCACCAAATAAAGATATAATCCTTCTGATTACAGATTTATTTGGGTGGATTAAAATTGCAACGAATGCCCCCATGGAAAATAATAGGGTGCCAGAGGTGTATAGTATCCAATAATGTTTATTTGAATTGCCTTCTTGGATAAACAACCACGCATATGATAATGCTGCAATGGCGATAAGAATACGCACAATCGCCTGCTCATGTTCACTATCCTCACGGCCTATAAGGAGTATGTGAATGTCAGACAAAAAGTTAGCGCATTTATGTGCCAAACTGGATATCATTATCATCATAACAGGCTAATTATACTACAATTTAAGCGTATTGCATTGAAAAGTGCCTATTACATAAAAACAATCCTTAGACATGGAAACATAAATGGAAGATAAAATATTAAATTCAGTTGTTGTGGCGATGGCCAAACAAAAGCATATTGAAGCAGATACTATTACAAATGTGTCCTCACTTGATGAGTTAGGGATAACTTCTCTTGATGCTATTACCATCGTATTCGATATTGAAGAAGAGTTTGGTATTGAGGTGCCAGGTGAAGCTCTGGAGAGCTTCAAAAATGTTCAGGATATAGTGAATTGTATATCTGATTTGGTTAATTCAAAATCGTAACATGTCGAAACAGGTAGTAATTACTGGGCTCGGTTCAATTTCAGCACTTGGGCATAACACAGATAATTTCTGGACTGAGTTGTGTAACGGCCATCCTGGCATACGTCCATTTACCAATATACCAACAGAACGTTTGAATACAAAAATCGGCGCTGAGGTAATAGACTTTAGCCCTGAAGACTATCTACCTTCCGAAAAACTACCTCTATTTGATAGATTCTCCCATTTTGCCTATGTTGCATCCAAGGAAGCTATAGAAGACGCTTCTTTGAGTAAGGAGAATCTTCAATCAGCAGCAGTAGTTCTCGGTACCTGTCTTGGAGCAGAGCATACATATGATGAGTCATATTGCTCATTGTATGAGAAAGGTAAATCTCGAGTTCATCCTCTTACTGCGCCTAAAGGAATGCCCAGCGCTGCTGCTAGTCAAATAAGTATGCAATTTGGAATAAAAGGCCCGGTTTTTGCTGTATGCAGTGCCTGTTCTTCTGCGGCACACGCTCTTATTCAGGCGCATATGATGATTCAGAGCGGCTTGGTTGATGTGGCTATAGCAGGTGGTTCTGAAGCGCCACTTTCTCTAGTGCTTATAAAATCATTTGAGGGCCTGAGAGCTCTGTCTAATGATACATGCAGACCGTTTTCTGAGGACAGAAGTGGCTTGGTTTTGGGAGAAGGTGCTGGTGTAGTTGTTTTGGAGTCACTTGAGCACGCAAAAAAACGTGGTGCCGATATCTATGCGGAGTTATCTGGTTTTGGCGTGTCTTCAGATGCTGGACATGTCACCGCTCCATCTGTGGATGGTATTTCACAAGCCATTAGTTCGGCATTGAAGATTGCCAGGATTGCTCCGTCTGATGTGGATTATATAAATGCCCACGGTACCGGAACTCAGGCAAATGATGTAGCTGAATCCGCAGCCATAAATAGTGTGTTTGGGGATTATGCATCCACGCTTGCAGTATCATCTACAAAATCCATGCATGGCCATACATTAGGGGCGTCAGGTGGTCTTGAGTTAGTTGCCACTGTACGGGCAATTAAAGACAGTGTCGTGCCGCCAACAGCCAATTTTACAAAAGCAGGCGAAGGCTGCAATTTGGATTACGTGCCTAATGTGGCTCGGGAGATGAAAATAAACGTTGCCCTTTCAAACTCTTTTGCCTTTGGTGGGCTTAACGCTGTCTTAGTTGTTAGGTCATTTAATTAACAGAGTGTGTTTTCCAGTTTTTCTGTTTGTTAATGAGTTTGTCAGTTGGTGAAAGTTCTAGATTGTTTGGTAGTGGCGCAAGTTCAATATTGTAGTATTTTCTTCTTAAGTTAATATAATCACTTGAGTTATCACATTTTATCTTCCCAGTTCCTCCTGACATGGGATGCATTCCTTGTTTTGCATAGTGTCTGAAAGCAAGTGCCGTTGCTTTATTGTTATCTGAGAGGTTGCCAGACTTTAGTGCCGCAGTATAAAAATCTATATAGCATCGAAAAAGAAGCTTAGACATTTCTTCTGCTGAAATTGTTGGGTGTCGCCATGTTAAGCATGTGCTGTCATATCTATCAAGGTTATTCTCAATTAATAAATTATCATGTTTGAAATCTTCATATTGTTCTGAACCTGGAATAGGAGTAAGTATGTAAAATGATGATATTGATGGTTTGAGATGTTTGATCATATTAAGTTGATGTTGAATAGATTTACTGTCGTCGCTTGGGAAACCGATAATGTTTGAAAAATGGGAGTTAATACCTGCATCTTGACAAAGACGTATTATTTCTTGATAACTATCTGGTTTGTTATGGAATTTATTTACTTCCTTTAATATGTCGCTATCGAAAGACTCTACACCGACAAACATTTCATGACACCCAGCTTTACCAAGTAGTTCTATAAAATCTGGTTGTCTTACTACTTGTGCATCGCATTGGCATGTAAATGGTATTGATAACTTTTTATTTGCCATTACCTCTAATAGCTGAGTGGCCTCAGGGTATTTGTTAAAGTTATCTGAAACGAAGAATATATATTCTATATTGGCTTTTTTAGCCATATTCAAACTTTCAAGCGTACATTCAATTGGGGCACTACGGACTTGTTGGCCTGAGATTTTAATTACCGAACAGTAATTACAGTCATATGGGCACCCTCTAACTGGATATAGTCCTAGCAATGGCAGAATATAATGCTTTAAGTCTTCTTTGCTTGGTGGTTCAATTATTGGCCCATTGAGCACTTGGGCCCAGCGACCATCTAATCCATAAACAGGCTTTAATTCTCCACTTATTGCATCCTTTAAAACTTCACTCCAAATTACTTCCGCTTCTGCAAGCGCAAAGCTAATTCCACTATACTGGAATTGAGTGGTATCACATGTCATTGGATGAGGGCCGCCGATGATACAGTGTCTTACACCGTTATTGTGGGCAAATGCAGCAAGGTCTAGGGCTCTATGGAATTGGTGGGATTGAACTCCAACTATTGCTACTAGGGTCGTACAATCAGTATCTGGATCAGGTTGTAAAAGTTTTAGGTAATCCAAGTCATCCCTGACATATTCATCAATAGTATGAATGCTGACTTTGACTGAGTTGATGTTCTTTGGGGTTAAGCTGGCAATGTGGTATAGCGTGGCATTGGGCATGTATCCGGTTTTGAACCTTTCAACATAACCATCGACTGCATATTTACTTGGCTTTATCAGTACCACTTTAAGAGTGGTCATAGCACTTCCTATTATTATTCGTTTTTAGATGCGGAATTATCTCGATCAGTAACATAATGTTGTAAAGCGTATTTTGTTTTTGTCATGGTCTCATATAATTCATCAACTATTAACTTTGCTTGTCCTTGAAATTCCCGCTGGTTGATTTGCAGGGCTAGCAGGCTTAGCTTGTGCAATGAATTAGCACCAAGATTACAGGAGCTATCTTTTAAGGCATAGATTAAATCTTTAAAGTCTGTGAAGCAATTATTATTAATGGATTGTTCCAGTCCTTCCATTAATATTTCCATATCCTGATTAAACCTGGTAGTGAGTTGGCTAAGGAAGTTGTTGCTGGATGAAAGCTCTTCAAGTTGCATTAGTGTCTGTGTATTGAGGATCTGATTATCATCATCCTTGATTAGTGTTTCATGTATATGTGGTGGTTGCATTTGCTCATCTATACTTTCATCTTGTTTTGTCTTGGATGATGCTATATCTGCAACAGTGATTAATAGCTCCTCTTGGCCGACTGGTCTTACTAGAATGGCATTTACATCTGCCTCTCTACATTGGGATAGAATTTCTGGTGTCGCCTCATCTACCAAGGCGATAAATGGTACCCAATCTTCATTTAGATATGTGTAGTAATAAAGCCTTATAATTTCTTTGCCTTCTAAATCAGGCATTTTAAAGTCTAGTATGACTAGGTCGAATTGATGAGTATGCAGTGCGTCAAGTGTTTGAGAACCACTATTTACCGTATAAACTCTTTGCCCATTACGCTCTAGGGTAGTGCGGAAAAACTCTTGTTCTACTTGGTTGCACACCCCTAATAATATGTCCAATGGTTGTTTGATACTGGTTTTGCTTGAATAGTGATGAATCAGTCTGGTGATGTTTTTGCCGGTTGTTGTTTGAGTATTATATGAATGCAGGACATCAAACAGGATTGTTTTATCTATTGGAGTATTTAACAGGGTCGAGTATCCTGCAGCTAAAAGCTGCTCTTTATGCTCATCTGAATGTTCAGGAGATAAATGTATAAGGTGGATATTAGATAACGCACTATCTAACCGAATATATTTGGCTAACTGAATTGGGTTCATATCCAGGTTTAGTGAGTCTACTATGACAGTGGTGTATCTATTGTCACTCTCAGCATGATTTACCAGTTCAGCAAATGCTCTTAATGAGCTGTTGTAGGTATCTACATTGATTCCCCATGAGCCAATATGGCTCAATAGCATATGTCGGTCTTTGGAATCGTTTGTAATGAGAAGTAGTTTTAGGTCACTGTGGTCATATCTAGATAGATGGCCAGCAGGGCCTTCTGTGTTAATAACTTTATTGGCTGGGTCGTTTGTAATCTCTCTGTAGAGGATGAGAGAGATAAAGAGCAGTCCAAAAATCAGCCCTATCCCAAGAGTTATCTGTGAATTCCAATAACTGTTCAAATACAGTGTGGACGTAAAACCAAGGGTCGCTAGAAAGGTGCTGACCAGCAATTCACGTCTATTGGTGTCAATGCTGTTGTGTATGACTAATAGGTAATAGGCTGCGCATATTGGCGAGGTTGAATTTCCACCGAGAATCAATAGTAGCGTTATCCCACATATGTCAGTAAATATCGTTGCGTACTTATGTTGATAGTCTGTTAGAACTCCACCGCTGTTTAGGAGTGTCAGAGTTGTGGTCAGCAGGGTATAACCTGCGATTGTTATAATGATGGGGTTGTTAATTGAAAGGCTGAATGGGTTGACATCAAGCCAGGGAAAGATCAGTAGAAGTGATAGACTGATAAAAAGCCTTATCCAATACTTTTTATAATCACGAAATAGATAACCTAATGTATTAGTTGACGAGAATTGCACTCTTCAGTCTCCGTACTTGAGATAATCCGACTACTTTAAATTTTTATCTGTTTTGGTTGGTCTGGCCACTGGTTGTGGATTGTGAGAATACCTGATAACTGGTTAAAAAATGCATCTACACAGTCAGGGTCCATGTGCTTCTCTCTCTGCTCTTTAATGTAATCTAGAGCCCTGTCTATACTCCATGGTTTTTTGTAAGGGCGCTCTGATAACAGTGCATCGAACACATCGGCCACAGCCACGATTCTTGCTTCAATTGGAATGTTGTTTCCACTGATGTTATGTGGATAGCCAGTTCCGTCATAACGCTCATGGTGAGATAGGGCTATGATCGCACCTGTTTGCAGGTAATCTGATGGACTGTCTCTTAGGATCTCATAGCCAATGGTTGTGTGAGACTGAATTATCTTCATTTCGTCTGGATCAAGTTTGCCTGGTTTAAGCAGGATGTGGTCTGGGATCCCAATTTTACCGATGTCATGCATTGGCGCAGCATGTCTTATGGTTTCGCATTTGGTGGTATTTAAACCGAGTTCTTCCGCAATAATTGTTGCGTACTGAGACATCCTGGTAACATGTACGCCGGTCTCTTCGTCGCGGTATTCACCTGCCCGGGCTAATCGAAGAAGTGTCTCTTTCTCTCTCTGCTCTATATCCGCAGTCTTTTGGTTGATTTCCTGTTCAAGCCATTGCGCCCGGTCTCTTATTATTGCCTGTTGGCGGCGTAATTTCAGGAGATTGCGGCACCTGGCTTTACACTCATAGTGATCAAATGGCTTGATAAGAAAGTCTGTAGCGCCAGCCTCCAATGCCCGGTAGCGTACGGCTTTCTCATTCATACAGGTGATAACGACCACTGGTACATCTGAGCATGATGGTATCTGACGCAGCCAATGGGTAAATTCAACCCCATCCATGTTCGGCATCTTGTAATCTGTAATTACCAGGTCATGTGGATTGTGTTTGGCCCAATCCAAGGCCACTACAGGATCTGCAAAGGATTCTATGTGTACATCGTCATCGATAGATTGAATCAGCTCTTCAAGAATCATGCGGCTGACCGACTGATCATCCAATATTAGTACTGTCGACATAGTTACCTCTGGCTCAATTCCAGTTTTTTTTAGTAGATAACAGTTAGAACTTACCATAAGATTCAGTTGTAAGCCACTAACTGCCATAGAAAATGATCTATGGAATGCATATTTTGTTACTATGCATAATCTCCAATAACGCGTAAAAAAGCACGGATTGCTGATGACCAGATCTGGCTTGGATATTATCCAGATACCATCGGATTATTCTCTCCAGGCGTTTTAATTCTTAGTCAGCAAAACCGGAAGCTCATTGAGCTCCATACCATTTTTTTCATATCCACTGATTGCGTGAATATTACGTAAGGGCTAACGATTAGCGGCAGGTTTGGTTAAGACTTTAATAAATATATACATTTTGGGAAATAAATGCCCAGGGAAGTGCGTGGTTCGCCTGGGCGTACTCTAATTTGTGAGATCTCTGTTGCTTGCCTCAATGAAGGCCGTGCGAAAATCTTCATAGTTTGTCACCACCGGATATTGGGGAAATTCGTCAATCACATTCTGTGGTGGACGGAACAGGATGCCCCTATCTGCTTCTTCCAGCATACTGGTGTCGTTATATGAGTCGCCTGCTGCAATAATTCGGTAATTCAGTGACTTGAAGGCCTTTACCGATTGGCGCTTGGGGTCTTTTTGACGCAGATGATAGTCGGTTACAAATCCATTTTCGTCCACGCTGAGCTTGTGGCAGAGCAGGGTGGGGTATCCCAACTGGCGCATCATGGGGGCGGCAAACTCATAGAATGTGTCGGATAGTATGACAACCTGGAACCGTTCCCGCAGCCAGTCGATAAACTCGCGGGCACCTTCAAGTGGCCCCATACCGTCGATTACCTCTTGAATATCCGGTAGTCCCAGTTTGTGCTGCTCAAGAATCTTGAGGCGCTGACGCATCAGCACGTCATAATCCGGGATATCACGCGTGGTGGCCCGTAATTCATCTATTCCGGTTCGTTCGGCAAAGTTAATCCAGATTTCCGGGATCAGGACCCCTTCAAGGTCAAGGCAGGCGATCTCCACACTCTTCTCCTTACAACTGTTTTTGTATAATTATGCAGGCCAAAGGATACTATACCTTGCCACTTTGTGGCAGGTTTCTTGATCATCTAAGGCGATAGTTTTCCCACGCCTCTTATCTAGTGTAATATTCGCGCTTCATCTTATATTTATTTCAAAGAGTTATAGTAATTTTGGTGGCAACAATCAGGGTGCCGCAGGAATCATCCGCTTTGAAGATTCCAGCAAGAGGTGGGAAATGCAGGATATAAATCCGATAACTAATAAAATCAACGACTTGCAAGGGCGTAGCGACTCCCTTAGGGGGTATCTTTGACTATGAGGGCAAGAAAGAGCGGTTGACCGAAGTTTTGCGTGAGCTGGAAGACCCTGATGTTTGGAATGATCCGGAACGGGCGCAGTCTCTGGGCAAAGAGCGCTCTGCCTTGGAAGCCGTGGTATTGACCATAGAGCAGCTGGGTTCAGGCTTGGCAGATGCATCAGATCTTCTCGAGATGGCGGTGGAAGAGGGTGATGAAGATACTCTCAATAGTCTCGTCTCTGACCTGGATGAATATGAGAAACAGGTCTCTGGCCTGGAATTTCGCCGCATGTTTTCCGGCCCTATGGACGCCAATAATGCTTTTTTGGATATACAGTCAGGGTCTGGTGGAACAGAGGCCCAGGATTGGGCAGAGATGCTGCTGCGCATGTATCTGCGCTGGGGTGAGGCCAGGGGGTTCAAGACCGAACTGATGGAGTGCTCTGCGGGCGATGTAGCTGGAATCAAATCCGCCACCATCAAGTATGAGGGAGACTATGCCTTCGGCTGGCTGCGAACCGAGACCGGTGTACACAGGCTGGTGCGCAAGTCGCCTTTCGACTCCGGTGGCAGGCGCCATACCTCCTTCTCCTCAGTATTCGTCTCGCCAGAGATTGATGACACGGTGGAGATTGAGATCAATCCAGCAGATGTGAGAACAGATACCTATCGTGCTTCTGGTGCCGGTGGTCAGCATGTTAACAAGACCGACTCTGCTGTGCGCCTGACCCACGAGCCTACCGGCATTGTGGTTCAGTGCCAGAATGATCGTTCACAACACAAGAACCGCGACCAGGCTTGGAAGCAGCTCAAGGCCAAGCTCTATGAACTGGAGATCCAGAAACGCAGCGAGAGCGCTCAGGCGCTGGAAGAGACCAAGGCCGACATCGGCTGGGGTAGCCAGATTCGCTCCTATGTTCTGGATCAGTCTAGGATCAAGGATTTGCGCACCGGGGTGGAAACCGGCAACACTCAGGCCGTGCTGGATGGGGGCCTGGATATGTTTATCGAGGCCAGTCTTAAGAGTGGTCTATGAGTCTGGCGAATATAATCATTAAACCTAATTTTACTAAATTGAAGATAAAGCAAAATGTCTGAACAACTTGATGAAAACAAACTCATAGCCCAACGTCGTGAGAAACTTGACCGTCTGCGGGAGCAGGGCATTGCTTTTCCAAACGATTTTCGCCGCAACGTGGTGGCGGGGGAACTGCATGCCGAGTACGGCGAGAAAAGCGGTGAGGAGCTTGATGAACTGAGTATACGGGTCAGTGTTGCTGGGCGTCTCATGAGTCGACGCATTATGGGAAAAGCAAGCTTCGCCCATATTCAGGACATGTCTGGACGTATTCAGCTTTTTATCCAGCGCGACAGCCTGCCAGAAGGCTTCTACAACGAAGAGTTCAAGAAGCACTGGGATTTGGGTGACATCATAGGTGCTGAGGGGCAGTTGTTCAAAACCAAGACCGGCGAGCTTTCGGTGAGGATAGACGAACTGCGTATGTTAACCAAGGCGCTACGTCCGCTGCCGGTGGTGAAAGAGGCCGACGGCAAGGTGTTTGACGCTTTCAGTGATCAGGAGCAACGCTATCGTCAGCGTTACCTGGACCTCATTGTAAACGAGAGTTCGCGGGAGACCTTTCTGGTTCGTACCAGAGTGGTGCAGTTTATTCGGGATTATCTGAACAGCAAGGATTTCCTGGAGGTGGAGACTCCCATGATGCAGGCAATTCCAGGCGGGGCTGCAGCGCGACCTTTCACAACCAAACACAACGCCTTGGATATGGATCTTTTTCTGCGCATCGCCCCAGAACTCTATCTCAAACGTCTGGTGGTAGGAGGGTTTGAGAAGGTCTATGAGATAAACCGCAACTTCCGAAATGAGGGTCTATCTACTCGACATAATCCTGAATTCACTATGCTGGAGTTCTACGAGGCCTATGCAGATTATAACGATCTGATGGATCTTACCGAGGATATGCTGCGCTCACTGGCGCAAGACATTCTTGGAGCAACAACCATCACCTATCAAGGTGAGCAGTATGATTTTGGTAAACCGTTTGACCGTATGACAGTTAAGGGGGCCATACTCCACTACAATTCTGATATCACTGCAGATGAGTTGGACAATGAAGCTTCTGCCAGAGCCATTGCCGAGCGTCTGGAGATTCCACTTAAAGATAGCTACGGACTAGGCAAGATTCAGATAGAGATCTTTGAAAAGACGGTTGAAGATCGTTTGATGAATCCAACCTTTATCACTGCTTATCCCACTGAGGTATCGCCATTGGCACGACGGAATGATGCCGATCCCTTTGTTACAGATCGTTTCGAGTTCTTTGTAGGTGGACGTGAAATTGCTAATGGGTTTTCTGAGCTGAATGATGCTGAAGATCAGGCAGAGCGTTTTCGTCAACAGGTTGAGGATAAGGAAGCGGGAGATATGGAGGCGATGCACTTTGATGCTGATTATGTGCGTGCCCTGGAGCATGGTCTTCCACCCACTGCTGGCGAGGGTATAGGTATTGATCGCCTGGTGATGTTGTTTACTGATTCTCCATCGATAAGGGATGTTTTGTTGTTTCCACACATGCGTCCTGAATAGGATCAGTGCATGCTACCCTTGGCGCGATAAATATGTTCTGAATAGGCCGCAGCACATACCTCCTCATACTGGCGTTGGTCGGAGTGCGGAGGTCTGCTGGGTCTTCGGTTCCCCCTCACCAGTATATGCGTCCCGATTAGAGTTCTACTTCATTTAGTCGATCGAGGATATCCTGGATTGATTGTATTGATGCCTCAATGTGCTCCAGCATCATTGTGTCATGAGTGGAGCCAGAATTATTGTAACTGTGGAACATTCGAACAGTATTGCGTATCTGCCAGGATAGCTCTTTGATTAGAAGTTCAATCTCATTGAACTCATCCATGATTTTCTCACCAACGTCACATAGATCTCTTTCCTTTTGTAACCACTCCGCAATTTCGTTACTCAATAATCCTGATTCTTGTATGGTCGAGCGTATTCTGCGCGTGATTGCTGCTAAAGCAGATAGCTGTTTTACATCATTTTTGTCTATTCTGTCGTTAAGCTCTAATAGATTCTCGTGAATATCATCTATAGCTTGCTTTGCATCCATTAGAATATTGATCTGTTTTCCTAGATTCTTTGCATAATCTTTCGTGCAACTATCTGGTTTAAGTCTGACCGGGTGTAGTCCTGACTTTTTGATAATAGATATTGTTGCGCGATAAACATCATAACCGTTGGTATTAGAGTTAAGTTGTAGGTATGGCTTAATGTCACCAAGGGTTCGTTGACTATTTCTAAAAGATTTGACCCGGATAGAATGGATGCTGTCGGTCATGTTTATGATCCTTCCTGGTATTCCAAGCTTGCCCTCACTTAAGCCAAAAGGATATCCTGCCCCAAAACAGTCCTCATGATGCTCGAAGACACCACGAGAAACCTCAGGGGCAATACCTGGTACAGAATCAGCAATAATTTTACCTACTATGACGTGAGCCTGTACGGTCTTCCACTCCTCAGCAGATAGTTTCCTGTTACTGCAGACAATGTCTGGATCCAGATGCAGTAGGCCAATGTCATGTATAAGCGCAGCTACTAGAGTATCACGCTTTTCATCCATGCTTAGTCCCATCTCGTGGGCTATCATAGTAGACATCCATGCTGTGAATATGGATTTCTCAAATTCTGAGTGCATCTGTGCTTCTAGTACGGTTAGTTTTTGGGTTATTTGAGGGTGCAACCTTTCGAGTTTGAGCAGCCGTTCAAACTCGGGACCAAAACTCATGGCCTTATTCACTACTTGTAGATCAGGATATTTTTCTAATAGTTGTCTGAATTCAGTTATTAGAGTTTTTGTGTCGGCCTGATGTTCCAAGCCAACGTGGTTCTCAAGTGGTGCCATTAGCTTATGTTTGATCAGCTTTTGTTGCACACTGTGGTCAATATTTACACCCTTGCGCGCCAAGAGTACGCCATTGTCGTTGAGAATATCGGATGTAGTGTAGGCTTGGTTTCCCTTGCCCGAGATCTCAGTTAGATGATGGCAATAGAAACCATTTTTGGCTTGGTCTTTACACTGCTGCACCAAATCATCCATAACAGCCTTGCTCCATTGCTCAACAGCAGAAATTGATGCTCGATAATTATCCATAACTCTTTAGTTATTCTTTAGTTAATAATCGTAGCGTTACATGGAGTAATATAACACCCTTGCACACCCCTCTAATCGGCTGCTTAAAGATAATCTTTATACGAATATCGCAAATAACCAGGAGTTTTATTCTTGTAATATTAGAGAGTATTAATGTTTCTAGAGACTAGTATGCACGGGGTAGGAGCCGGTTTTGCTGTATTCTTTCTTTAGAGGTACATATCAACATCAGGACTCCAGTTGAAGCTGTCAACATTGGCTGTTGTTACCTGATGCTTTTCAAATGGAATTCCTTCCAGATCTGCAATTGGAATTAACTTCTCAACATAGGCACCCCAGGAGTTAATTTCATTGCCAGAATGTAAGTTAGTAACTAAGTCATCGATCATGTCGGCATCACCAGAAATGTAGCATGATACAGTTCCATCACTCAGGTTGCTGGCTGCGCCCTTTAATCCCCTTGCGTTGCAGGCGCGGATAAATGTCTGTCGAAACATTACCCCTTGAACCTTGCCGTAGACCTTGAAAGATACGTGGTTTCTTCTCATGTTGGTATATCCTTAAATTTGGTTAATTTTCCACGTAAGTAACTAAACACGCTGTTTTTAATTATTAGATAGCATCATCTCTTTAGACTTTTTACTCATCTTTTTAATCTCAAGCTCTCTTTTTGTTGCATGAGATCTAGTTTCAACATTCTCGGTATACACCAGGGTTACAGGAGCTCTTGAGCGAGTATATTTTGCTCCAGTTTTATTACCGGAATTATGTTCTTTAATCCTTTTTTCTATATCTTTTGTTATCCCTGTATAGAGGCTGTTGTCTGAGCAACGCAATATATATATGAACCAGCTATCTTTCACCTGCATCTAACCTATTGTTTTATTAAAGAAGATACGCTTTCTAGGCGTGTTTGTAGTGTTCTGCTTGGGCTGATAATATTTAATGATATTAAACAACAATATAGTTAATAGGGTATACATTCCTATTGATTTTTACATTAGAATATTTGAATCGCAATTAATTTAGGGTATAAAAAGCAACTTGGTTGGTAGTTGTTATCCGTATTTATAAATTGTGATTAACAAGAAATGGTTAGTATCACTAGAGGTAGAATAAATGGTTACTGGTACCGTTAAATGGTTCAACGAGTCAAAGGGTTACGGTTTTATTTCTCCAGCAGATGGTAGTGCGGATGTGTTCGTACATTTTTCAGCTATCGAGGGCAGTGGTTTTAAGACTCTGCAAGAAGGGCAAACTGTAAGTTTTGAAGTTGAAAGTGGTCCGAAAGGTCCTCAGGCTGTAAGGGTTACAGCCGAGACTCAATAGTATATTTTACATTTCAGGTTATCAGGATACCCACCCCAATGGCGGGTATCCTGTTGCCTGGCGTTCGATTTCAGGATACTTCGATGCGTCTTGGCGGTGTGTCTTTGCTTTTTGGTAGTCTCAATGTAAGTACCCCATCTTCTGTCTTCGCGGTAATGCCATCCTGATCAATCTCATTGGATAGATTGAAGCTTCTGCTGTAATGTCCAATGTTATATTCGGTATAGACTGGGGTAAGCTCATCATATTTTGAGTGATTAATCTTGGCTTCGACTGATAGAATATTCTTGTCCACATGTATATCGGTGTCGTTACGGTCAACTCCTGGTATTTCCATAACCACTATTAACGCATCCTCTTCTTCGAAGATATCTGTATACGGAACATAGTGTTTTCCTGGAACAGTCTTCTCCTGTTCGCTTTCCAGTTCTTTCTTTTCTATGGTGTCTAGTACGTTGGAATCTGTCATCTTTCTGTCCTCACTTTGTCAGATAACATTCTCAATTGACGTGAATGGTCTTAGCGCGGTCCTTTTCTACCCGTGGCAGGAATAGGGCTAGCACGCCATCCTGAAGCTCTGCTTTAACATGATCAGATTCAATCTCCATTGGTAGATTGAAGGTGCGATCAAAGTTTCCGGCCGAGCGCTCCTGTCGATGAATACTCATGTTATCGTCTAGTTCAACCCGTTTTTTACCAGATATACGCAGCTGGTTTCTCTTGATTGATATCTCAAGGTCTTCCTTTTTTACCCCGGGAATCTCAGCGGTAACCACAAGATCTTCCCCCTTCTGGAATACATTAACCGGTGGATAGCTGCCATGGCTTGTGGTGGTGTGTCCCGGCCAGTCACTGAGTCTGGATCGGTCCAGGGCGCGCTGCATTTTAAGCAGGGCCTCGAATGGATCTGAAAATCGTGTAATCATTTTTTACTCCTTGGTAGTCAATAATTACCAGTAAATACGTGGTGTATTTACTAAATAGGAGCGCTTGTCTGTTTTTTCAAGTGGTGTAAAAAATGCGAAGAAAAACAGATAGATAGTGTTAATTGCAGATATTAGTCTGCACTATATTTTGCATCGAACGAGGTGAAGAATGTTTTGGAAAAGGTGGGTAAAGGCGGCTATGGAGATCACCATAGCCGCCTGATTATTAGTCGTATTTGACTACCATATTTCTTACCGCGGCCTGAGCTGTGGCAAGCCTGGCAATGGGTACGCGGAAGGGTGAGCATGAGACATAGTCCAGTCCGGTTCTGTGACAGAAATCGATGGAGGCTGGGTCTCCGCCATGTTCACCGCAGATGCCTACCTTGAGGTTACTGCGCTTACTTCTACCCTTGGCTGTGCCCATCTCCACCAGCTGCCCGACACCTGCGGTGTCCAGGGACTGGAATGGGTCACAGTACAGGATTTCCTGTTTTATATATTCTGGCAGAAATGTATTTACATCATCGCGACTGTATCCAAAGGTCATCTGAGTGAGGTCATTGGTGCCAAAGCTGAAGAAGTCGGCATGTTGAGCAATTTCATCAGCGGTAAGGGCGGCGCGAGGTATCTCTATCATGGTTCCTATGAGTATGTTCAGAGATTCACTGTAACCTTCATCTTGTTTAACCGCGGCTATTGTTTCCTCTACCTTGGAGCGGAGCAGTGAGAGCTCATTGGCGGTTCCAACCAGGGGAATCATGATCTCAGGTTGGGCATCTATACCCTCTTTGATACATGCAATAGCAGCCTCAGTTATGGCCCTTACCTGCATCTCCAGGATTTCAGGATAGGTTACCGAGAGGCGGCAACCGCGATGTCCCAGCATTGGATTTGCTTCATGTAGCTGGGTCAGGCGCTGCTTTACCTTTTCAACGGTAATCCCCATCTTTTCCGCAAGTTCCTGCTGGATCTCTGCATCATGGGGTAGAAACTCATGCAGGGGAGGGTCGAGCAAACGGACGGTTACCGGCAGGCCATCCATCGCCTTGAAGATACCCATAAAGTCAGTGCGTTGGTGTGGCAGAAGTTTGTCCAGGGCTTTGCGTCGCTCCTGTTCTGTCTCGGCCAGGATCATTTCGCGCATATCGGTTATACGGTGCTCTTCAAAGAACATATGCTCGGTACGACACAGCCCAATCCCCACTGCGCCAAATTCTCTGGCTCTTTCAGCATCTTTTGGGGTGTCGGCGTTGGTTCTCACCTTTAGTTTGCTGAATTCATCCGACCATTTCATCACTGCGGAGAACTCTTCTGATAGCTCTGGCTCTTTGGTGGGAACCGAGCCTGCCATAACTTCACCGGAGGTGCCGTCAAGACTGATTACATCATCGCCCCCAAAGCTGCGGCCATCAATTGTAATGGTCCGGCTTTTCTCATCTATCTCTATTTCTCCAGCACCAGCAACGCAACATTTACCCCAGCCCCTGGCAACTACTGCCGCGTGGCTGGTCATACCTCCTGTTGAGGTCAGAATGCCCGCTGCAGCGTGCATGCCGCTAACATCTTCCGGGCTGGTCTCTTTCCGCACCAACAGTACCGACTCACCATTATGGGAACGTTCCACCACTTCCTCAGCACTGAAGGCGAGCTTGCCTGATGCGGCGCCGGGCGAGGCCGGGAGCCCTACAGTCAATACGTCTCGTTCTGCATCTGGGTCGAAGGTGGGGAGAAGGAGCTGGGTCAGATCGTTTGCCGGAATGCGAACTAGGGCATCGCCTCTGGTGATGTGTCCTTCGATGAACATGTCCACCGCGATCTTTACGGCGGCGAGTCCGGTGCGCTTGCCTGTTCTGGTCTGCAGTATGAATAGCTTGCCATGTTCGATAGTGAACTCAATATCCTGCATCTCTCGATAATGGTCCTCAAGAATGCGTTTTGTCTCTATGAGTTGGGCATATATCTCGCTTTTCCAGTCGCTCATCTCGCTGATGTTCTTGGGCGTGCGGATGCCGGCAACAACATCTTCGCCTTGAGCGTTGATCAGAAATTCACCATAAAACTCATTCAGGCCGGTTGATGGGTTCCTGGTGAACGCAACCCCTGTTCCTGAGTCTTCCCCCATGTTTCCAAAGACCATGGTTTGGATGTTTACCGCAGTACCTAGAAGACCGGTGATTTCGTTAATCTCTCGATAACGAACTGCGCGCGGGGTATTCCAGCTTTTGAATACGGCTTCAATGGACTTTTCTAATTGCTGGTATGGGTCTTGAGGAAAATCCTCTCCGGTATTCTTCTTGTATACGGCCTTATAGGCCTCTATCAATTTTTCCAGACCAGTTTCGTCCAGTTCGGTATCCAACTTGACCCCAAATTCAGATTTAATGCGGTCAAACTCTTTTTCAAACTCTTCATGTGAAACGCCCATTACAACATCGCCAAACATATTGATCAGGCGACGATAGGCATCTAGGGCAAAACGTCTGTTATTAAAGGCCTTGCCCAGACCTATGATTGCTTGGTCATTTAGGCCGAGATTTAGTACCGTGTCCATCATTCCAGGCATACTGGAAGCAGCGCCACTTCGGACCGATACAATCAGTGGGTTATCTTCACAGCCGAAATTCTTACCTGTCTCCTTCTCCAGCATCTCCATGTTGGAATGGACCTGGTCCATTAGGGGTTCTGGTAGCATTCCGCCGCGCCTGTTGTATTCTGAACAGGATTCCGTGGTGATGGTGAATCCAGGGGGAACTGGAAGTCCGATTGAGGTCATTTCCGCTAGGTTTGCACCTTTGCCACCAAGCAGTTCTTTCATGTCCTTGGAGCCCTCTGACTTGGTTTTTCCAAAGTAGTAGACTCGTTTAAGCGGTTCTAATGTCATTGTTTGACCTTATGGGCAGTAGTGAATAATGTAAATTATTAATAAAAATAGTAGGTTAGTGTAACGTATGTCAGGTGAGCTATTGTTCCAAATCCGCCATATATTAATTATCAGGTGGTAATATTCAAGTCTTTATATCGAGACAGAGGAAAAAAGGCATTTTTTATGGAGGATTTTGCCGGTTTGTCCTTATGCTGATTACTGTTGGTAATTCGATTTTTTTTGGCTCAAGGTACTCTGTACAGCGCAAACTACCTGTTTAAATATGAGAATATGGTTGTTGCTAGTAGTGGCAGCCCCAGTAGTACCTTACTTCAAAAATAAACGCGGGTATAGAAGGGTCTATACTTCATCCCATGATTCTTCATAGCTGCCTATCCCGCCTGAATCATCAGATTCTATGAGGTCTTCGTTAAGGTCATCCTCATCTAATCTTTTTGGTTCTTCTGCAGAGGTATCCCAATCTTCTAGATCGGTATCAGCAATCGATGAGCCTAAATCATCCAGTTCAGATACATCTAATGCACCAGAGATGTCTTCCGGCGACGCAATCTGTTCTAGATCCAAAAGGTACCAATCATCTATGTCTATCTCTTCTATATCACCGTCAAAGTACTGAATCTCAATTACTGACTCACTCTCATCCAGGGCTACAACCTGAAATTTTTGACCTTTGTCCTGATGTTTATACCAATTGCTGACAATGGGGTCTGCATCCGTAGTCATATCTTTTCTCCCTTACCCATCGTTGAAAAAATCTAACTATTTGATTGTCGCCTCTACACCTTTGATTATATACACTGTTGAAAAAATAGTTTGTTGTTGAAAAAAGTGTAAAGAATTCTCTCGATTGAACGATACCCTTGATTGATGACCCCGTTTATTCATGCTTGGGTCTAAAAAGCCCCTGTTGTACGGAGTGCATGTCGACGTATATAATGAGCGGCTGAAAAAAATAAATGGGATTAACAATCAGTACTAACTAATTGTAATGGAATGAAAATAGAAATTATGATGCGCCTGCATTGAATAATGCCAACTTGTTGAGGATGGCTTTATTGCTTGATATTAATCATAATTTCGCGAGTTTCACCTACACTATATTGTACTGAGAAAAGAATTTAGCTGTTGATTTAGGGTTTCTATACATGGTGAGAAATCATACGTATAGAGTAAAAAAATGGTGTAAAAAATGCGTACTATAACTATTGTAATCGGGTTGATTATCTTGGCGACCGCCTCAACTGCGTCGGCTGATAAAGTTGATGTTGCTGTTGATCTTTCAAAGCAGAAGATGAATGTCTATGTGGAGGGTCATCGTAAATATACTTGGAAAGTATCAACGGCGCGTGAAGGTTATTCCACACCGAGTGGAGATTACCGTCCTCAGTGGATAACCCGTATGCACCGTTCAAGGAAGTACGATAATTCCCCTATGCCTTATTCCGTATTTTACAATGGTGGTTATGCCATCCATGGTACAAATTATGTCAGCCGTCTGGGTAGGCCGGCCTCACACGGTTGTATAAGACTCCATACCAGCAATGCCAGAAGGCTGTACAAGTTGGTTAAAAAGTATGGTAAAGACAACGTAAGAATAATGGTTAGACATGAGGTCCATCCATCAATGCTAGCGAGCCACTTCAAGGGGCCATTTGCAGTTGGAGCAGGGTTGTTTAACTAGTTGTCTGCCTTAAGATTGCATTGCGGAACTTTCCTGGAAGTACTTCCATAGGAACAGCTGCTCCTCTGCGTCCATGCCAACAAAAACCACACCATGATTAAACATCTGTTGCTTATCTTTGTATTTTTCATGAACGTAGCGGATCATGCAGGTATAAGAAAAATCTGACTCACTATCCCCAGTTCGAAAATTGATTTGGAACATGTCGTTCACCGCACCAAGCTTTCTATCTGCCACTAAGCAGGCTCCGGAACAGCTTATATTCAAGAATGAAATTTGGGTTTCATCAACCTCTTCATCTACGATCAACTGGATATTTGCAGGGGCCGCAGGAACACGGCTGCTTTTACGTATGGCACCGGCCCGTATGTTAATAGGGTAGGTAGTATGCAGTTGCGGATAGGGATCAGCTAGTACCTCAACAACCTCTGTTTCAAAACATACATCGCTGCCGTCTTGAGTTATGCTGACGATAAATTTTTCACCAGGATTGATTTGTACCGGAACTTCATTTTTTTTGGGGTGGGCGATTACCAGGCCTTGTCCTTGAGTGTAATCGATCAGCTCGGAATATAGATTGTTTAAGACAACATCGCTTAGAGAATCTAGCTCAAGCTTTGCCCCAATTACCAACTTAAGAAGATTATTTGTCATTTTTCGGCGATCCAGTTGAACGATTAGTTCAATGCTACTTGGCTTGATATGCACTCGTCCATATTAATTTTAGAGTCTAGTATAGTTTGTAGTTGAGTGTAATCAGATAAGCTCATCAATATCAGCGCCACTTGGTGTTTCTAGTGTGCTGGCGCCTTTATAGCTATTGATAGCTTTATTAGAGATCAATGGGTTTGTCTGTTCACCTGCTCGTTGCTGTGCAAGCAGCTCCTGTCTCGCTTGCATAGCCATGTGTGCAGCCTGAGCAGCTATGGATCGGTCTTGGGACGAGGGTTTGGCTGGCGCCAGTGCGGCACGACGTATCCTTTCCGCCTTGGTTAGGGTAGCCTCAGGGGTGCTGGCCTCAGAGGTATCTATAGCAACCTCACCACCGGTTGCATACAGCACTCCGTCTGGGCCTCGAGCGTAAGTCAGTCTAGCTCCGCCACGAACGACCGAGCCACCAGCAGCAATGTGCGCGGCCTCATGGGCTCGCACTTCCCGGTCGCGGGCCTTAAGTTGTCGTATCTTGCTTAGCTCAGCATCGTCCAGAGTTGTCTCTCGGGACTCTTTTTCCGGTTGCTCAGGTGAGCTGGTTTTCCTGTCTCTGGCTGAGGCATAAGCAGGTGATACTTGGCCCTGCTGTAGATTTATCGTGCCAATGTTCATCTGTTCATCGCTATAGAATCATCCATATCCTTAATTTTTAGTATGTCGATTATTAATAGTTTTGCCAGTTCACACCTCTCAATTCTGAGAAAAAATTGGTTAAATAGGAAAACTCTTCCCGTGTATTTAAAATGTGGTAGTTTATTGGGATTATAACTCCTCTAATCACTGGATTTATGCTATAGATAGGTGCCGTCCCTTTGCCCATAAACCATCTAAGAGGATAGTGAAGATGCTCAAAAATAAGTTTTCTAGGAAAATGATTATGGCAGCTGCCTGCGTGGTGGCACTGATCAATCCAGCGGTTGCGGCAGATAAGGTTTATCGCCTTAAGCTGGCAGAGACCTGGCCTCCCAACTTCCCCATCTTTGGCGATTCCACCAAGAATCTGGCCAAGACTGTAAAGGCTATGTCTAACGGGCGCTTAATCATCACCATCGACTCCAAGAATAAACATAAAGCCCCGTTTGGCGTGTTCGATATGGTGCGCGGTGGTCAGTACGATATGGGTCACTCCGCCTCCTACTACTGGAAAGGCAAAGACCCCAACACCCTGTTCTTTACCTCCATGCCATTCGGTATGACAGCACCTGAGCAGTATGGCTGGTTCTACTTCGGTGGCGGTATGGAATTGATGAAGAAGGTGTATGACAAGCACGGCATGCTGTCATTTCCTGGCGGCAATACCGGCAACCAGATGGGTGGCTGGTTCCAGAAGGAGATCAACTCCGTAGCCGACCTTCAGGGTTTGAAGATGCGTATCCCAGGGTTTGCTGGCGAAGTGCTAGCCAAGCTTGGGGCCAAGCCTACCAATATCCCAGCCGGTGAGCTCTACACCGCTTTGGAGCGCCGCACCATCGATGCCCTGGAGTGGGTGGGACCATCTCTGGATCTGCGTATGGGCTTCCATAAGATCGCTCCCTACTACTACACCGGTTGGCATGAGCCTGCTACAGAACTGCATTTCATGATCAACAAGAAGTCCTGGAACAAACTGCCTGCGGATCTGCAGGAGATTCTACGGGTGGCCATGCGTAATGCCGCTTATGATATGTACATCCAGTCATATCATCTCAGTGGCGAGAACTGGGCCAAGATGAAGAGCGAGTTCCCCAATATCAAGGTCAAGACCTTTCCAAAAGAGGTTATGGATGCACTGCGCAAAGCCAATGCAGAGTTGTTGGCGGAGCGTGCCAAGGAAGATCCTCTGGCCAAAGAGATCATCGACTCTCAGGAAGCATATATGAAGAAGGCCCGTGTCTGGAGTGAGATCTCAGACAACGCCTATCTGAACAGTCAGAAATAATATAGTAAACACAGACTCCCCGGCATTAGCCGGGGAAGTTCTATATGCGGGGTAAGTAATGTTTTTATTAAAGCTTGAACAGTTGATCAACGGTTTTTCCGATCTACTGGGGAAGATAGCTGCTGTGTTGTTGGTTCTTCTGCTGTTCAATGTTTTTTTCGATGTCATCATGCGCTACATGTTTAATGATGTCTCCATCGGCATGCAGGAGCTGGAGTGGCATCTCTATGCGACAGTATTCCTTTTGGGCGTCTCTTACGCCCTGCGCCATGACGGCCATGTGCGGGTGGATATCATCTATGAAGGTCTAAGTGCTAAAAGACAGGGGTGGATCGATCTGGTAGGTACTCTGGTCTTTCTACTGCCTTTTACTCTGCTGGTCTTCTACTACGGTCTGGATTTTGTAGCGGAGTCATGGGATATGTCTGAACAGTCGGGTGATCCAGGTGGTTTGCCCTATCGTTGGGCTATCAAATCCATGATACCAATAGCGTTTATGTCCATGGCCATAAGCGGTGTCGGTCTTATCTTGCATTCTATAAACAAGATTCGCGGTTTGCATGGGGCCGAACATAAGACCGAGCTGAATTTTTAGGGTGATCGGATAGCAAGAATATGATTGGAATAATAATGTTTTTTGCAGCCCTGTTGCTGCTTCTGTTTGGCTTTCCGGTTGCCTTTACCTTTGGTGGTGTGGCCCTGCTATTTGGTGTGTTCTCCGAGGGGCCTGAGATCTTTGCCTTCATGCCGTTCCGTATCTACAGCATTATGGGAAACACGGTGTTGATGGCCATACCGCTGTTTATCTTCATGGGAATTGTGTTGCAGCGTACCAAGCTGGCGGAGCAGCTGTTGGAGTCCATGGGCAAGCTGTTCGGGACCGTGCGCGGCGGTCTGGCTATATCAACCATTATTGTGGGTGCCCTGTTGGCGGCCTCAACCGGTGTGGTGGGTGCATCTGTGGTAGCTATGGGGTTGATCTCTCTGCCGGTGATGCTCAAGTTCAACTACAATAAAAAACTGGCCTGCGGCACCATCTGCGGTGCCGGTACCCTGGGGCAGATCATCCCGCCATCCATTGTTCTGATTATTTTGGGCGATGTGATGGGTATACCGGTGGGGGATCTGTTTAAAGCGGCGGTGGCGCCCGGTGTGACTCTGGTTGGGGTCTATGTGGTCTATATCCTGGTAAAGGCCTATATGCAGCCGGATGTGGCTCCAGCCATCCCGATGGACGATGACCTGGAGAGTAAGCGCGAACAGTATTACAGGGCCCTCAAGGCGGTGCTACCGCCGCTGGTGCTGATTCTGGTGGTGCTGGGTTCCATATTTGCCGGTATCGCCACACCAACTGAGTCATCGGCTCTGGGCGGTTTCGGCGCCCTGGTGTTGGCGGTGCTGTATGGTCAATTCAGTTGGAACATGGTGTACCAGTCGGCTCTGGATACAGTAAAGGTGACAGCCATGGTGTTTGCCATCCTGCTTGGGGCGACTGCGTTCTCCATGGCCTTTACCTACACCGGCGGTGATCTGCTCGTGGAAGAGGTGCTGACCCAGTTGCCTGGTCAACAGTTGGGCTTTCTGATCCTATCTATGCTGGTAATCCTGGTGTTGGGATTCTTTATCGATTTTGTGGAGATCTCATTTATCATCGTGCCCATACTGGCGCCGGTGGCAGATACCTTAGGGATAGCACCCCTCTGGTTTGCAATCCTTATCGCCATGAATCTACAGACCTCTTTTCTTACTCCACCCTTTGGTTTCTCACTGTTCTATCTCAAGGGTGTCTCCCCACCAGAGGTGAGCACAATGGATATCTACCGCGGCGTGACCCCCTTTATTATTATGCAGTCGGCTATTGTTCTGAGCATTCTCATCTTCCCTGATCTGTACGGGCTTAAGTAAGATCCCAATTCGTTAGCAACATACAACCATGCCGGATTTGATCCGGCATTAGGTTGTTGGTGACTAGTCCCCAGAACGATTGGGCCTGCATACCGTCATCCACTATTATCAACTATTATCTAGTATACATTGAGCAATTCACCTTCCTGAAAGGAATAGTGGAATGTCGAAAAATATCTTGTGGCTCTATCTGCCTATGTTCTTGCTAATGATTACTGGATGTGACAAATCTCCTGATTCCCCTAGTGGAAACAATGGCTCTAATCTAATACTGCCAACCCCGCTCTATGACAGCAAAATATCAGTTGAGCAGGCCTTGCAACGGCGCCGGTCAGTGCGAGAGTATGATCATGAGTCATTGGATCTGGTTGAAGTGTCTCAGCTGCTATGGGCAGCGCAGGGATTAACACACCCTGATGGTAAACGCACTTCTCCCTCGGCAGGTGCTTTATACCCACTGAATATTTACATGCTGACTGGGGATGTAGATGGGATTCCAGCTGGGGTATACCGTTATCGGCCTAAAGAACACATGCTCTCTCTCATTGTCGCTGGGGATAAACGCCAGGAGTTGTTTGATGTAGCACTTCAGCAAGGTGCTGTGAAAGATGCAGCCATGGTAATCGCTATTGGTGCTGTGTATGAACGTACTACAAATAAATATGATCAGCGCGGAATACGTTATGTCCATATGGAAGTCGGGCATGTTGCGCAAAATATTTACTTACAGGCTGGGGCACTTAATCTTGGTACAGTGTTCATTGGAGCATTCCACGATGATGAAGTTAAAGCTGTTTTGCAGATGGGTAAAAAGGAAATTCCTCTGGGATTGATGCCAGTGGGGAAAAAGTAGCATTACTAACTCTGTAGTTGTTAAAGAGTAATACCATTAATTTATACCAAGGCGATTATTCGAATTTACATATCTGACCGAATAATATGGCGCTTAACAGGACTGTGCTGAAAGCAGTTGCTAATGTAACTTGAAGGGTCCATACCAATGGGTGATAGACCTGTGGAAGATATTAATGGAGTAAAAACAGAAGTCACAGCTGACGCTCTGCTGGGTGTGGTATTCAAACTGATTGAAGAGAGTTCCATTACTCTTTCCCGCAGCGAGTTAAATCTCGACCTCCGTTTAGAACAGGAGCTTGGATTAGACAGCCTGGGTCGCAGCGAACTGGTGGCACGTCTTGACAAGGCCTTTGGCATTCCCTTGCCGGATGAGGCGCTGCTGGCCGAGACTCCGCGCGAGCTATTGGCCCTGCTACTGAAGGCGTCAGGAATGCCGGAGCGGGGAAGGTCTGAGGCGAGGGTGGAGTTGCCAACGGCAGGGCCGGACCAGCCAAGTGATAGTTCGACCCTAATAGGAGCCCTGGAGTGGCATAGGGATCGCCATCCGGAGAGGGTGCATATCCTACATTACAACCAGTCAGACACCACTGAAGAGATCGGTTACCAGGACCTGTGGCAGGGTGCTGCCCGGGTTGCCACAGGCCTGTGGGAGCGTTCTGTACGGCCAGGTGACCGGGTGGCATTGATGCTTCCTACCGGTAAAAGTTATTTCTTCAGTTTTATAGGCATCCTCATGGCCGGATCTATTCCGGTACCCATCTATCCACCCACCCGTCCTTCGCAGTTGGAGGAGCATCTGCGTCGCCATGGCCAGATTCTGCAAAACGCCGGAGTGCGGATGCTGATTACTGTTCCAGAGGCCAGGGGAGTGGCCCGCTTGCTCAGATCCCAGGTGCCTTCCATGCGACATGTGGTGGATTGGGCTGAGTTGGATAACACAACAGGCACACCACCAACTGCAGTTATTAAAGGAGAGGATACTGCTTTTCTGCAATACACTTCCGGTAGTACGGGAGATCCCAAGGGTGTGGTGCTTACCCACTCCCACTTGCTGGCTAACATACGTGCAATGGGAGAGGCGGTTGAGGTTAATCCAGACGATGTCTTTGTCAGTTGGCTTCCGCTCTATCACGACATGGGCCTGATCGGCGCCTGGCTTGGTAGCCTCTATTTCGGGCTGCCACTGGTGGTGATGTCGCCACTACAGTTCCTGGCGCGCCCATCCCGCTGGTTGTGGGCCATTCATCGTCATCATGGGACCCTATCTGCATCCCCAAATTTTGGATACGAGCTATGTTTCAACAAGGTCACGGATGACGAAATAGAGGGGATTGATCTCAGTTCATGGCGTTGCGCCTTCAACGGAGCCGAGCCTGTTAGTGCGGCCACCTTACGGAGATTCGGCACGCGATTTTCCCCTTATGGTCTGAATAGCCAATCCCTGGCTCCGGTATATGGCTTGGCAGAAGCGGCGGTAGGTCTAGCCTTTCCTCCGCCCGGACGTGGTCCTGTGATAGACCTAGTCCGCAGGGATCACTTTATGTTAACTGGCGAGGCTCAGACTGCGGAGAATGGTGATCCAGATCCACTTGAGGTGGTGGCCTGTGGTCGGCCCTTACCCGGTTATCTGGCCCAGGTGGTTGATGAGGTGGGTAATACTCTTCCAGACAGGAGGGAAGGTCGGCTGGAGTTCCGCGGTCCTTCCGCCACCAGCGGTTATTTTAACAATCCCGAGGCCACGGCACAGTTGGTGCGTGGCGGCTGGCTGGATACTGGGGATAGGGCCTATCTAGCGAATGGAGATATATATTTAACAGGCCGCATCAAGGAGATTATCATTCGTGGTGGGCGTAATATTTACCCCTACGAAGTAGAGCAGGCGGTTGGCGGATTGCCTGGAATTCGCAAAGGTTGTGTTGCTGTCTTTGCCAGCGATGATCCAGATACAGGCACAGAACGCTTGGTCGTGGTAGCGGAGAGTCGGGAGAGAGATAGCACACGTCAGAATGAACTGCGTCAAGCTATCAGACAACGGGTAATAGATTTGCTCGGAATGCCGCCGGACGATGTGGTGGTGGCTACACCGCACACCGTATTAAAGACCTCCAGTGGCAAATTACGACGCGGAACTATGCAATCACTGTATAACCAGGGACGTTTAGGCAGAGGAGAGCGGCCATTGCCGCTTCAGGTATTGAGCCTGCTGTTGTCTGGCATGGTACAGCGTTTGCGGAGGGTTCTCCGAGGGGCAGCCAGCTATCTGTTCTCAGCCTATGCCTGGGTAATGTTCTGGCTGTTGGTTCCACCGGTTTGGGTATCTGTGGTGCTGCTACCGAAACGCTCATGGCGTTGGTTAGCTATCCGCATGGCCATCAGGCTGTTGCGGGGAGTGACTGCAACGCCCCTTAGGGTAGATGGCCTGGATAACCTGCCACCTCCAAATCAGCCCTGCATCTTGGTGGCCAACCACTCCAGTTATCTGGACAGCCTGGCCCTGATCGATGCCCTACCCAGAGAGTTTTCCTATGTGGCCAAGGAGGAACTGGAACAGAGGTTCTTCTCCAGGTTTTTTTTGCAGCGGTTAGACACCATGTTTGTAGAGCGTTTTGACACTATGCGTGGGGTCGCTGTCTCAAAAGAGCTTGTCTCGGGGTTGGGCGCAGGGAGATCACTGGTGTTCTATCCTGAAGGCACCTTTCGTGCTGACCCTGGACTACTGCCGTTCCATTCGGGCGCCTTTGTGGCATCTACCCAAAGTGGCATGCCAATTGTGCCTGTCGCTATAAGAGGCGCCAGGGAGATTCTGTGTGCTGATTCCATATTCGTGCATCACGGTGCCGTTCAGGTAATCATAGAGAGCCAACTGAAACCTGATGGTGATGATTGGGCAGAAACGGTGCGACTGCAAACAGCGGCAAGAGAAGTGATTGCTAGTCACTTGAATAATCATGGATAGAGCGCGTTTAAAACAGATTTTTCCGATATGCCTGTTATTTATAAGTGATTGTTGTTTGAACTCTTTCGTCTGTTAGATGTACTAACTATTAATCGGGATAGTTGGAGAAGTGAGATGAAAAGAGTTTTTACCTATATGGTATTCACCCTTATTCCCCTGTTGGCGCTATATTCCATAGCTATATCTGAGGATAAGATGCCGCCAAAGGCAGCACTGGAAGGTCTTGAGGTTGCCACCTTTGCCGGTGGTTGTTTCTGGTGTACAGAATCAGATTTTGAAAAGCTGAAAGGTGTCAAGGAGGCTATCTCAGGCTATACCGGTGGTCAGGTGGACAACCCAACCTATAAACAGGTATCAAGAGGTGGTACCGGACATATAGAGGCGGTACAGGTCTACTACGACCCTAAAGTGGTTAGCTATGAGCAACTGCTCGACCATCTGTGGCGACATATTAATCCAACCGATAATGGCGGTCAGTTTGTAGATCGTGGCGACTCCTATCGTCCTGGAATTTTCTACCACGATGATCAGCAACGTATAGCTGCGGAGAAATCCAAATCTGCATTGGTAAAGTCCGGCCATTTCGATAAACCAATCGTTACTGAGATCTTTAAGTTCACCAAGTTCTGGAAAGCGGAAGAGTATCATCAGGACTATTACAAAAAGAATCCGCTCAGATATAAGTACTACCGCTATAGATCAGGGCGTGATCAGTTCTTGGAAAGCGCCTGGCCAAAAGAGTCGATGACGAAAGATGCCGCAAAGATGGAGAAGAAAATGTCCGCTGATAAAAAGTACAGAGTTCCAAGTGATGAAGAGCTGCGCAAGACCCTAACACCACTGCAATACGAAGTGACGCAGGAGGAGGGTACCGAGCGCGCATTCAGTAATGAGTATTGGGATGAGAAACGCGATGGTATATATGTGGATGTGATTACTGGTGAACCTCTGTTTTCATCCAAGGATAAATATGACTCCAAGACAGGGTGGCCTAGCTTTACCAAGCCGATAAAGCCGGATTATGTTGAGACGAAAACAGATTTTAAATTGATTTATCCGCGTACCGAGGTTCGCAGCACACATGGTGATTCCCATTTAGGTCATGTATTTAATGATGGACCACAACCAACGGGTAAACGTTACTGCATTAATTCTGCCGCTTTACGGTTTATTCCTAAAGAGGAGTTGAAAAAGCAGGGGTATGCAGAGTTTGAACAGCAGTTCAAGAATTAAGCTTGATTAGAGCCCTTTGTGTTAGGGGTGGGTATTGTATAGATAGCTTCTGGATATATTATTCCGCCACTATTCATAATCTTTGAGAACTCTTCTGGAGGTAGCGGGTGACTAAAAAGAAATCCCTGAGCCTCTCTACAGTCATTCTTGGATAGATATTCCAGTTGTTCGAGTGTCTCTACACCTTCTGCTATTACGTTTAGGCTAAGGTTCCTGGCCATAGAGATAATGGTAGTGACAATTGCGGCATCATCTTTATCTTTTGCAATATTGCGTACAAAGGATTGATCAACCTTTAACCTATCTACAGGAAGTTGTTTTAGATAACTTAGGGACGAGTAGCCTGTACCAAAGTCATCAATTGATATCTGAACGCCGTTTTTACGCATTACTTGAAGTAATCTCAAAATGTCATCTGATTGTTTCATTAAGGTGGATTCTGTGATCTCCAGCTCAAGCATGCAGCAGTCGGTATTGGTATTGGATGTAACCTGAGAAAGTAGGTGATTAATATCTGGGGATCTAAGTTGCATGCTAGAAACATTTAGTGCAATTCTAAGTCCTGTGTGACCTTCAGCATGCCATTTTCTTGCTTGTTCAATTGCTGTGTCTAGTACAAATTCACCTATTACACCAATCAGTCCGGTTTCTTCAGCTAATGGAATAAATTTCCCAGGGGGGACAAGGCCATGTTCAGGATGGTTCCATCTTATTAGTGCCTCGCAGCCCAGAACTTTGTTGTTTGTTACATCAATTTGTGGCTGATATACCAGGAAGAGTTCATCTCTTTCCAGGGATCGACGTAAATCATTTTCCATTGATAGCCGCTCTAGGAAGTTCTCACTCATTTTGTCCATATAAATACTGAACTGATGGCCGCCTGTATGTTTTGATTGGTACATGGCCGTGTCAGCAGCCTTAATTAGCTCATCACAATTAGAACCATTTTCAGGAAACATACTTATGCCGATGCTACAGCTTATAAAGATTTCATGTTCTTCCTGAATGAATGGATCGCTGTCAAAAATGAGCATAATTTTATCTGCAATCATTTCTGCTTCAGTTGAAGAATGGATGCCGTGTAAGACGATTACAAACTCATCTCCACCAAATCGAGCCAAGGTGTCGCTTTCTCTTATGGCGCCTTGTAATTTATTGCCTGCGAATTTGAGTAGATCATCTCCTACTCTGTGGCCTAGTGTGTCATTAATATTTTTAAATCTGTCCAGATCGATAAATAGAATAGCCAGCGTATCATTATCTCTATTGGCGAGTGATATGCTGGTTTGTATGCGTTCCTCTAACAGTGATCGGTTGGGGAGATCGGTAAGTTGATCGTAGAATGCAAGATATTGCAGTCGCTCTTTGAATTGGGTTACATCACTAAGATCAGAGAAGATTCCTGCCCGGTATATCGGCTCATGGTTAGAGTCATTGATAGTAATTATGTTGAGCCATTCTGGGTATATTTCCCCGTCCTTGCGTCTGTTCAGGATCTCGCCAGACCATGTGCCATTGCTATTAAGTCTATGCCACATATCATCGTAAAAAACCTTGTCTTGCACGCCAGAATTAAGGATGTTGGGTGACTTTCCAATTACCTCCTCCGAGCTATATCTGGTTATCTCGGTAAAAGCAGGGTTCACAGAGATAATTTTGTTATCCATGTCAGTAATCATTACCGCATCGCTGCTGTGTTCAATCACACTTGCAGTTATCCTCTGGTTCTCATGTTCCCTTTTGCGGATGTCAATATCCTTTATAATTCCAACAAATACGATTGGATTGCCGTCTTTGTCCAATTGTGCCCTGCCTTGGCTGTGTACCCATAGATATTCCCCATCCTTTTTTCTACACCTGTACTCAAGGTCAAATACGCCTTTTTCTGAGATAGAGCGCTGATACTCTTTCTCCAGCTTTGGTGCGTCCTCTGGGTGAATAAACTGCAACCAACCCTGAAGGCTGGTACCCATCTCATCAGTGGTGTAACCCAGAAGTTCATAATGACCTCCTTTCCAGGTTATTCGGTCTTCTTCTATTACATACTCATAAACGATATCGCCTATGGATTCTATTAACATGCTGTATTTGTCAGATGTCTCTTTAACCTGGTAGGTTTTCTCTTCTACCGAGGTTTTCAGTCTGTTTTTGTGGCGCTGAAGTTCTTCTTGTACTCTGTTTAGTTCCAGAAACACCCTTACCTTAGATAGTAGAATGTTGGGATCATAGGGTTTGACGATGTAGTCTACTGCCCCAGTTTCATATCCGTGAAAAACGTTGGCGGAACTGGAGTCGAATGCGGTTAGAAAAATAAGCGGGAGATGTTTGGTTGAAGGGTTGCCGCGTAGCAACTCAGCAAGTTCAAAGCCATCCATTTCTGGCATCTGAATATCGAGGAAGGCGAGAGCAAAGCTATGTTCGAGTACGGCGGCCAGAGCCTCATTTCCACTGGTTGCCTTAATCAGTTCTGCACCTGTCTCTTCCAGAGTCTTTTCAAGTGCAATCAGGTTAGGCATCCTGTCGTCAACCAGCAGTATCTTTTGCTTGGTAAGCATAGCGCAATCCCATATTCCATTAGGGTTAGTTCCGTTACAGGGTTAGCGGCAGGCTTGTATTAGACTTTAGGAACAGAAGGAGTTTAATTCCCGGGGTTGATCAATGTAGCAGCCGCAGGAATTTAGAATTAACTACTTCACTGGCAGCCAGTTCGTTTTCTGAATATCCGGTATTTTGAATCAATCTTTTCAAAGTCATTCGAGGTATTTGATTGCATTATCGCTTCTGTTTTACCCAGGCAGATGAAGCCACCACCCACCAAGCTGTCTGAAAACAGCTTCAAGGCACGTTCTTGTAGTTTACGATCAAAGTAGATTAGAACATTTCGGCACAGAATCAGGTGCATCTCACCAAATGAGGCATCTTGTACCAGGTTGTGACTGGCGAAGGTAATGCGTCGTTTCAATTCATTATTCATGGATATTGCGTTATAGGCTGCGTGGAAGTAATCACTAAATGTCGCTTGTCCTCCTGCTTTCAGATAGCTTTTGCAGGTGGCCTGTATGTCAGATATTGGGTAGATACCTTTTTTGGCGGTATTCAACGCCTCAAGATTTATGTCGGTGGCAAATATAGTAGCGCGTTCAAGTATGCCAGCCTCTTTCAGCAGAATGGCAAATGAATATACCTCCTGCCCGTCAGCACAGCCGGCATGCCATACCTTGAAAGATGGGTAGGTTCGAAGCAGTGGTATTACATGTTTCAATAGCGCCTGGTACACCAGTGGATCACGGAACATCTCAGATACGTTGATGGAAAAACGTTGAATCAAACGGAAGGCGAGCTCCTTATCGTGCAGAACCGGTTTTAACAGGTCAGCAATCGACTCGATCTGTTCTAATTCAATAAATTGCTTTACACGTCGTTGTATCGACCTCGTGGTATAGTTGCGAAAGTCATAGCCGTAACGTTTGAATATTGCTTCCAGCAGCAGCTCAAGTTCAATGCTTTCGGTTAACTGTGATTCCACTTGTTATCATCCATTGACTAGCGATATAGCCAAACCCTTAGCAGTGAGATCAGGCTGATTGGGTCAATCGGTTTGCTCATATAATCGTTTGCTCCAGCATCAAGACACTGTTGTCGGTCTTCAGGCATGGCCTTCGCGGTAAGAGCAATGATGGGTATGGATTTAAACTGTTCCTGGCTGCGGACGCGTTCCATGGTTTGGTAGCCATCAAGTCCTGGCATCATCATATCCATTAATATTAGATCAATATCCGGTGTGGCAGCTAACAACTCCAGCGCCCGTTCACCTCCATCAGCTTTAATTACCTCCATGCCGTGTTCTGTCAGTACCCTAGTTACCGCAAACAAGGTACGCATATCATCGTCTACCACCAGGATCTTTTTGTCCTTGAGCAATTTATCAGTATCGTACAAATGTTCTATCCGTTCACGTTTGTGGTCAGGCAGATCAGATATTATCTGATGCAGGAACAGAGAAACCTCATCTAATAGCCTCTCTTCGGATCGTGCATCTTTGATGATGATAGAGTCGGAATAGTCACGCAGCTTTAACTCTTCATCGTGGCTGAGTTCGCGTCCCGTATAGATAACCACAGGAGGGTTATCAATGTTCTTGTCTATTGTCATTTGCTTCAGTAGTTCATAACCATCCATATCGGGCAGTCCAAGATCCAGGATGACGCAGTCATATTGCTTCTCTCTTATAGCCTGAAGTGCCTCTGCGCCTGTTTCGACTCCATCGATATTAACTACACCATTTTCAATTAGTCGGGAGATTGCATGTCTGCTGGCATGGTCATCTTCAACAACTAGCAGGTTGCGTGTCTTGCTGTCTACCATCCTGTCCAGTCGTTCCAGCACGTTCTTCAAGTTCTCCTGAGTAGCAGGCTTTTGCAAATAACCGACGACGCCATTACGCATAGCGCTGTAGTCAGGGTCTAACACTGAAGATATATGCACAGGTATATGCCGAGTCTCCATGTTTTGTTTAAGTTGCTCCAGGACTTGCCATCCACTCATGTCGGGGAGCATTAGATCCAATATAATCGCGTTTGGTCGGTATTTTGCGGCCAGTTTCAGAGCCGCATCGCCAGTGGTGGAAGCCAGACACTTGAACTTATGCTTATGGCTCTCCTGCATCAGGATATTGAGAAAAGGCAGGTCGTCTTCAACTATGAGTAGTGTTCTGTCACCTTTCTTTATCTTTTTGCGATCATCAGCAATATCTACCGGATCCGGAGTTGCCTCCTTTAGTTGGAGCTGTGGATGCGGCGGGTCATCGTTCTTTCTAGAGGGGGCCTGCAGTGGTAGCAGTACAGTGAAGGTTGAACCCTTGTCCGGTTCACTTTGCAGACGAATCTCCCCCCCGAGCATACTGGCAAGTTCGCGTGAAATGGATAGTCCCAGTCCGGTTCCCCCAAACTTGCGTGAGTTGCTGCCATCGGCCTGTTTGAATGCCTCAAACACACGCTGCTGTTGGTCTTCAGTGATACCTATTCCGGTATCAGTGACGTTCATGGCCAGGGCGTATGGTTCGTCATCTGATGGGGCGGTGAATGCGATCTTAACGCCGCCTTCATCGGTAAACTTGATAGCATTGGAGAGCAGATTCTTTATTATCTGTTCTAGACGCTTGCGGTCGGTATGGATCGATTCTGGTGCACTGTTATCAATCTCAATCTCCAGGCTTAAGCCTTTTTCATCTGCCATGTGCTTGAAGCCGATCTGGATAGATTCGGCCAGGTCTTCTATTCGCGTGGTTCCAATATTAACTTCCATGCGACCTGCTTCGATCTTGGAGAGATCCAGGATCTCATTAATCAAGTCGAGCAGATCATGGCCGCTCTGGTAGATGATCTGTGCTGATTGCACCTGATCCTCACGTAGGCTGTTATCTTTATTGTCGGCTAGTCCACGTGACAGTAACAGCAGGCTGTTGAGTGGTGTGCGCAGTTCGTGGGACATGTTGGAGAGAAACTCAGACTTATAACGGCTGGCCAGAGCGAGGGATTCGGCCTGGGCCTTAAGTTCAGCCTGTGTCTGCTCTACTTTATTTTTCTCTTTGTTTAGAAGATCGTTTTGCTCTTCCAGCTCTTTGTTCAGGATCTCCATCTCCTCCTGTTGTGCCTGGGCCTCTTCGGTCAGGGTTTGAGCAGTTTCCAAGGTCACACGCAGCTCTTCACGGTTTTCGGCGGCTTCAATAGCAACACCAATGGCATGGAGTGCCTCTGCTAGAAATGCCAGTTCCAACTCTGTTAGTGAACGTAGCAGCCCTAACTCAATCACCGCCATCAGTGTTTCTTTATGGTAACAAGGGAATAGCGCCAGCTGATTCGGTGGGCTATCGCCCAGACTGGAATGAATCTTGACGTAATCAGTGGGAGGGTCATTTAACAGGATAGGCTGTTGTTCTTCCGCCGTCTGTCCAATCAGCCCCTCACCAATTCTGAATTGGCTCTGGATAGTGGAATCCGCTGAGTAGCCAAATCCAGCCTTAAAATTAAGTACCGGAGGTTCAATATCGCGATCCAGTATGTATATTGTTCCAAGTTTTGCATCCAGTAGGCGACATAGTCCGGTAATTATGTCGGATGTAAGTCTTTCCATGGTGGGGTTGCCGGTGACGAGATCGTTGAGTTTGGCCAAGCTATCCTTGTGCCAGTTGGCCCTCATGTTTTGTTGGTAGGTTTCGCGCAATGAGGTTTGCATGTGTGTAACTGCCTTGGCCAGCTGTCCAATCTCATCCCTGGATGAGAGGCCAACATTGGTGTCCAGTTCTCCTCCTGCGATGGCCTCAGTTGTTTCCTGTATTCTTCTGAGTGGTGTAGTAATCCCTCGCGTTATATAGAAGGCGATAGAGCTGCCGCAAAGTATAAGTAAGCCGAGGAGGGTGATCATGAAGGTGATGGTTTGGTTGCGCTGAATTTTGCTTTCTTCTAGAAAGTTGGCTGCCTGCGTGTTGGAGAAAATTTTCAGCTGATGCATATTTTGAAGTATTTGACCAACAAGTTTTGCTCCTCTTCCCTTTATCGCAGCAATCAGCTCGGAGTGTTTATGGGTTCTGGCAAGTTTAATCTCCTCCTCGCGCAGGGGTTTCCAGTTACGTAATAGTTCTATCGTTGCATTAACCAGTGCCTGGCTTCCCATGAACCGCTCTTTGATGAGGGAGAAGCTAAGGAATATCTCTTGTTCAAGCTCGTCAATCTCAGTTAGCGATTGCTCCATTATTGCCATATCCTGATCGCGATTATTATCCGTCAGTCCTATGGTTACCATCCTATTTCTGATTTTTCCGATATTGATCTTTACATCACGCACTGCGTTGCTGACGGCCAGCGGGTGGCTGTACATATTGGATGTGAGGTCTGATAGTTTGCTCAGGCTTTGGATCGCAACAATACCCATGGTCAGGGTGATAAGAAGCAGGATGCCGAAGCTACTCCAGAGGCGAGTGCCAATTTTGATATTTCTAAGCATGGTTCTTTCCTTAGACTGCATGTTCCTATGACGAAATTGTAGACTATGCTGCAGCGCTAATGGTGGGATTTTTTTGAATTAGATTAAGCCCATTCTTAATTTCACTGTCATCCAGTTGCAACGTACAGAAGTATGAGTAACCAGAAAAGAATACAATGGGTAGCAAAATAAGAAGGCGCCAAGTAAAGGAATTGATTGTAAGATACGCAGCTCATTGTGGTCCTATTGAAGAATCCGGAGTCGAATTTACACGAACCAAACCATGCACGAACTCCCCATCCTCTATCAAGATGACAACTACATCGCCATCCATAAACCCCTTGGTCTGCTGGTCCACCGTACCCGCATCTCTGAGGACAAGCGTTTTGTATTGCAGATGTTGCGCAACCAGATCGGTCAATGGGTCTACCCCGTTCACCGCCTGGACCGCCCCACATCCGGGGTGCTGATCTTCGGTCTAAATTCAGATGCCGCACGTCTGCTAGCTCAAGAGTTTGAACAGCGACAGGTTGAGAAGCGCTATCTGGCCGTAGTGCGTGGCTACACAGAGGAGGGCGGGGTAATCGACTACCAGCTGCAAGAAGAGACATGGACTGAACGACAACCAGCAGTTACAGCATATCGCAAACTGGCTCAGGTGGAACTGCCCCATCCGGTGGGGCGCTACCAGACCGCCCGCTACTCCCTGCTAGAGGTCCGGCCCCAAACTGGCCGTATGCATCAGATACGCAAACACATGAAACACATCTTTCACCCCATAGTCGGAGACACCACCCATGGGGATGGCAAACAGAACAAACTATTCCTAGAACTGTTCGATGTTAGACGTTTGTTGCTGGTGGCAACAGAGCTTGAATTCCAGCATCCATACACATCAGAAAAGCTGACCATCAAAACAGTCCCAGAACCGGAACTGCTGGATCTGTTTGAGAAGCTTGGCTGGGTGTATGATTGAGTGAGCCTGATTCAAGGGAGCAATATTCTTTAACTATTAGAAATAACTGATCTCTGCCCCTGTTTTTTACAGACCCAGGGTCGTGTGTGGCGGTCATGGAATGTCAGCTCTCTCCCATCAGGGGGACGTATCTGCTGAAAGCAGAAACCAATCCCTATGAAAGAATGCGGCTCCAAAAGGAGCCGCCTTTAGATTATCTAAACAAGTTTCTTGCGTCTGCTTAATCCCAACAAACCAAGCAGACCGGAGCCGAAGAGCCAAACAGCGGCTGGGAGCGGGACAGCTCTTATCTGGAAACCAGTTACGGCGCCGTCAAAGTTGCTGAGCCTAATACCGTATACGCCCATACCTAGGTCGAAGGGGACCAAGCCAGTATAAAGGGCATAATCCTGGCCGATAACTCCTGGCATGGCATAGGTTGGTGGCCCTGCAGTGGTCCAAAAATCCCAACTCGAGCTCACGGCATCTGTCACTCTGCCGCCTGCATTCATCATGGCATAGATTGACAGATCATATGTAAGGTTGGGGTTAAGGCCAGTGATATCAAAACCACTACCCCATGTTCCAGAGTCCTGTAATGAGTTTGTTGCTGCTGGATCTATTGCGGGGCCGAAATTGGTGCCAGTCCAGATGACGCCAACCCCCGTGGGATTTCCAAACTCATCCAGCAAACCAGTGGTATTTACATAATCAGGGACCGAGTTCCAGACAGTTCCTCCCGGAGAACTCAAGATGCCGTCATCACCGACATAGGTTGCATCAGATGGGGGATTGCCTTCGATATCTCCGTTGACGGTTAGGGCAAATGCTGCCTGGCCATAACAAACTGCCAGGATCATATATAGCAAACGGATAATGCGAGAATTTATCATAACGATTTCTCCATAAATACAATGAATAAATTCAACTCTTATGTCACTACACCAGAATTATATTCCCATCATCGGGTGCATATTGAGCGTGTCAGATTATATCAAAAAAAGTTTGCGGATGAACCGCCTCTTTTTTCCTTTTCCTAATTCCAGCTTACTCCTTATTCAAGGGCTGGGTCTTCATATGACTGGGTTTGGTGGTAGAGATCAAGTCGTGGAATGAATCGGGGGGTAGGATCCTGATCCACATAGCGATTGTTAATGTGCATCTTTTCGCCCAGAGGAGTGGACTCCTACATCCACAACTGCGTGAAATGCCACAGATATGAGATATATGTTGTAGATCTTGATGGTTATCAATGCCTGGCGGTTTGCGCGCCACTTAAATTCCTTTATTCTTGCGATGACTTAGCGGACATGGCTTTACTAATAATATCTAATGCGCAAATCTGATTCACTGTTGATCTTTTTTTCTCTATGCCTGTTACTTTTCATGGCAACAGTGGTGGATTCCAGCCGTCGTCAGGGTGCCGCTGTAGCTCTCCTTGAGAAGCGGGCCGATATGGTTCGTGAACTCGGTCTTACTGACCTGGCCCTGTTTACCGAGGCGCGTTATACCAGGCATATCAGTCAGTCTGATCTGCATAGCGCCTTTCAGGATCATCCCATGTCGTTTGAGCATTTTCCTAGCGGCTCTTTTTATCTACCTCCTCAGGTGTCTGCTCAATGATTACCTTTATCCGCAGGCAGAGATATCTGATTGATTTCACCTTGTCGTCACTGCTGCGGCGTAAGGGTAAGAATTTAGGGTTGTTGCTGGTCTATACGTTGATCGTATTTATGCTGGCGTCGGTGATGCTGTTTACCCACTCTCTGCGTAAAGAGGCTGGGATTGTGTTGCAGAGCTCGCCCGAGATCATTCTGCAGCGCCTGGTGGCTGGACGCCATGCTCTGATACCCGAGGCCTATCTGGAGAAGATCGGAAAGGTGCGTGGCGTAAGCGAGAAAAAGGGACGTCTCTGGGGATACTCTTATGACCCAGTGGTTAAGGCCAACTACACCATGATGGTGGATGAAGAGAAAGATCTCTCTACTACAGAGGTGATCATTGGCGCAGGTGTGGCTCGGGCCAGATATGCAGGGATAGGGGACTACGTTAACTTTCGCTCCCATGACGGCAACACATTTTCGTTTCAGGTGAAGGATATTCTGGATGCCGAGTCTGAGTTGGTGAATGCGGATCTGGTGTTGATGTCTGAGAAGGCGTATCGCACCACCTTTGCTATTCCCCAGGGCCTCTATACCGATATAGTTTTGTCGGTACGCAACCCGCGGGAGGTGCGCAAGATCGCAGAGAAGCTATCGCAGAAACTTCCTGACACCAGGCCTATCCTGCGGGAGGAGATCCTGCGTACCTATGACTCTATCTTCTCCTGGCGCCAGGGCATTGTCTTTGTATTGCTGGTAGGTGCAATCATGGCCTTTGTAATCTTCTCCTGGGATAAGGCCTCTGGTCTCAGCGCAGAGGAGAAGCGAGAGATAGGGGTTCTAAAGGCCATTGGCTGGGAGACCGGCGATGTGTTGCGCATGAAGTTCTGGGAGGGGGCGATTATCTCCCTGTCGGCATTTTTCATCGGTTACCTCGGGGCCTATCTGCATGTGTATTATGGAGCGGCCTCCCTGTTCGAACCGGTGCTTAAGGGTTGGGCCGTGATATATCCCAGCTTTACACCTATCCCATTTGTGGACGGCCTGCAGGTGGCAACGCTGCTGTTTTTTACGGTCTTTCCCTACATAGTGGCTACCATCATCCCGATCTGGCAGGTATCTATCACCGATCCTGATGCGGTGATGCGATGAAGCTGGAACTAACCGATATCAAGAAGGTGTTTAACCAGGGGCGGCCCAATGAGTTCTGGGCGATCAATGGTGTATCCCTTGAAGTTGAGCCAAATCGTGTGACCTGTTTAAAGGGCGCCAGTGGTTCTGGTAAGACTACGCTGTTGTCCATGATAGGTTGTCTGGCACGCCCTACATCAGGACGTATTACTCTAAACGGTGATCTGCTCTCTGCTCTGCCGGAACGTTTTCTTACCGATATTCGTCGCAAGAGGTTTGGTTTTATCTTTCAGCAGTTTAATCTGATTCAGGGTTTGTCGGTGCTGGAGAATGTAATGTTGCCAGCCTATCCCCTGGGTCTGGAACGTCATGACCTTATAGAAAAGAGCGATCATCTGCTGCGCAATTTTGGGTTAGTGGCCAAGGCGCAAAATCAGGTGCAGTGGTTGTCGGGGGGAGAGAAACAGCGGGTGGCCATCTGCCGCGCTTTGATCAATGACCCTGATGTGCTGATTGCAGATGAACCCACGGCCAATCTGGACACTAAGCTCTCGCGCGAGTTTATGCAGCTGATCGGTGAGTTACAGCAGATCGGCAAGACCGTACTGATCGCCAGCCATGACCCGGTGGTATTCGAATCAGAGGTGATCGGCAGCGTGGTGGAGATGTGTGATGGCAGGGTAGTGGGGGAGTAACTGGTGTTGTTTAGTCCAGCAATCATGGCCCTCATCCTGGTATCGGTAGTGGTAAGTATGATGCTGCTGTTGGCCAGTGGGTTTGCCATGCAACTGCTGCGGCATTGGGATATCAATAGTGGTAGTGAGCTTCAGCTTACTCTGGAACGACGCACCTACCTTATATCTACCCTTGTTACCTGGGCCTTTGCCGCAGAGCTGGTTTCTCTGCTGCTGTTTATCTATAACTCCGAGTCCATGTCTGGCCAGTTTGTGGGGGCCATGTGTGCTACTGGGGTGTTGAATGTAAATGTGTGGGGCTGGCCAACACTGTTTGCCAAGATCGCGGTGTTTTTCAGTGGTGCGGTCTGGCTCATCCTGAATAGGATTGATAACAGGGGTTATGACTATCCCCTGATCAGGCTCAAGTACTGGCTGTTGCTGTTGATTGTCCCCCTGGTGTTTGCTGAGTTGGTATTTCAGTTGCGTCATTTTCTGAATATGGATCCTGATGTGATCACCTCATGTTGTGGCGCACTGTTCTCGGCAGATGCCGAGGGTGTAGCGGGCGAGGTATCTGGCCTGGAGCCACGCAGCTCTATGTTTGCCTTATATGGAAGCGGTATCTTAGTAATAGCGACGGGTGTTTGGTATGGGTTAAAAAGAGGCGCTGGGACTCTGTTTGCCCTGTTCGCAGCAGCAGCATTTGTAATGGCGCTGGTGGCGATTGTCTCGTTTATTTCGCTCTATGTGTATGAGCATCCCCATCACCACTGTCCGTTTTGTATTCTCAAGTCTGGCCACAACTACATCGGCTATTTTCTATATATCCCGTTGTTTATTGGCACGGCACTGGCCTTGGGGGTTGGGGCAGTTACGCCCTGGAAGGCGGTGCCCAGTCTCTCTGCAGTGATAGATACAGAGGCAGGTCGTCTGGCCTGGTTGGCCACGATTCTGTTTGGTCTGTTCTATTTGATCGCCAGTTGGGCGGTAGTTAATTCACATCTACGAATGCCGGAGGTATGGCAGTAGTGATTTGCTGAGTTCGTTTTGCGGTACGGATTTGGCCCTTAATAATTAGTCCGCATTTAACTTGAAAACAAAAAGGAGTGACTAACATGAGTGAAGAGAAGAAGATCGATCGTCGCGATATGATGAAGATGCTGGCCGCCCTGAGTTTTGGTGGCATGGCAACTGCGGCTAGCGCCGGCCCTGGCATTGGTGCCATGATCCCAGGTAAGGGTTGGGTTAAGGCCACTGGAGAGAAGGGAGAGCTGGATGGAACTCCTCTGCAGTTTATGCCTAAATCCGCGCCAGATGAGAACCCTCTGGAGAATGAACTGGTGAAATATCCAAAGTGCCCGTACTGCGGTATGGATCGCAAGAAGTGGCACCATAGCCGTCATCTGGTTCAGTACGATGATAATCTGGTAGATGGCACCTGTTCCATCCACTGTCTGGCAATCAGCCTTACTTTGAATCTTGATCGTGGTCCTAAGGCGATCTACGCCGCCGATTTTGGATCACAGGACGAGATCAAGCCACTGGTAGAAGCAGACAAGGCCAGCTATCTGATTGGTGGTAAGACCAAGGGCACCATGACCATGAAGAGCAAGATGGCTTACTCGGCAAAAGATGCGGCCAGAAGAGAGCAGGGAAAGATCGGAGGAATGATTGGCACCTTTGATGATGCCCTGCGCGAGGCTTATGTGAGCATGGCAGACGATACCGCCATGATCCGCAAGAAGCGCGCCATGAAGGTCAAGAAGATGATGGAGATGAAGATGAAGCAGCAGCAGGGTTAAGCTGTCTTCGTCAACAGGTGCCGGGGCGGAAGTCCCGGTACCAATTTGAGTCTTTTAACGTTTGTCGAGTGTTGTAACCATGAATAGAGTAAGAATCATAAATCTATTTGCATTCATCCTAATCCTATTCGCAGCCCAATCTGTTCTTTCTGAACCGGTAGAAGTGCCCAAGCCGGCCCTAACCGATACCTGTCCTGTCTGTGGCATGTTTGTCAGCAAGTACCCAGCATGGTTGGCAACGGTTTTGTATAAGGATGGACATGCCCACCACTTTGATGGGGCCAAAGACATGTTTAAATATCTGCTGGATATGCCTAAATGGGCTCCTGGCCACAAGGCAGATGATATCAAGACCATTGGTGTAACCGAGTACTACGGCATGCAGATGATAGATGCCAAACAGGCATTCTATGTTATTGGTTCTGAGGTATATGGACCTATGGGGCATGAACTGGTGCCTCTGTCTAGCATGGATGAAGCAAAGGAGTTCATGAAAGATCACAAGGGTGTGAAGGTCATGCGTTTTGATCAGGTTAAGTCGAAGCTGTTGATTAATCTGGATAATGGGGTATTTGCCGAGTGATTTACTGGGCTCTTACAGGTCATGGCAAAAGGTGGTTTTGGTTAGTTCAAGTGGGTTCCCTTAATTCATATCATTAAAAAATAAAAATTTTGCAGATAGCATTTTTTGCCGCAGTGTTCTATTAATATGATATTGATCAGGAAAGGAATTTCGAACAAAGAGATACCTCATCCCCATCATCAGGCACGGTTGAGTAGCTAGGCTTACAGGAGTAGAATTTCCGTCTTCAATTAAGCTAATTCAATCCTTTTTTTAATAATCATAATTTTTTCCGCTGCCTTTGGTGTTTGCGGGCTACAATCTATATATGGTGTATGTTATGACTGCAAAATCTGCAGCAAATAAAAAAATCATTACCTGGGTCGATCAGATGGCTGAGCTCTGTCAGCCGGATGCAGTTCACTGGTGTGACGGATCCAAGGAAGAGTACGATGAGCTGTTCCGAACCATGGTCGAGTCTGGTACAGCGATTAAGCTGAATGAAGAGAAGCGTCCCAATAGCTTCCTGGTTCGCTCTGATCCAAGCGATGTTGCGCGGGTAGAGGACTGCACCTACATCTGTAGCGAAAAAGAGGAGGATGCCGGACCCACCAACAACTGGATGGCACCATCCGAAATGCGGGCCATACTGAACGAGAAATACCGCGGCTGTATGAAGGGCCGCACCATGTTTGTTATTCCTTTCTCCATGGGGCCGGTAGGATCACCTATCGCCCATATCGGGGTTGAGTTGACCGATTCAGCATACGCCACGGCCAATATGCATATCATGACCAGGGTAGGCACCAAGGTGTTGGAGACCCTGGGTGAAGGTGATTTTGTGCCCTGCATGCACAGTGTGGGTGCCCCTCTGGAACCTGGTCAGAAGGATGTGCCATGGCCATGCAATAAAGAGAAATACATTAGCCATTTTCCTGAGACAAGAGAGATCATGTCCTATGGCTCTGGTTATGGTGGCAACTCCTTGCTAGGAAAAAAGTGTTTCGCATTACGTATTGCATCTAACATGGCACGCGATCAGGGATGGTTGGCGGAACATATGCTCATCCTGAAGCTGACTAATCCTGATGGTGTGGTTAAATATATAGCAGGTGCCTTCCCCAGCGCCTGTGGTAAAACCAACCTGGCCATGCTGGAGCCAACGCTTCCCGGATGGAAGGTTGAGTGTGTGGGTGACGATATAGCCTGGATGAAGTTTGGTGATGATGGTCAACTCTACGCGATTAACCCAGAGGCCGGGTTCTTCGGTGTGGCTCCAGGCACCAGCTATCATTCAAACCCCAATGCCATGCGTTCTCTTGATGAGAATTGCATCTTCACCAACGTAGCCCTTACACCGGACGGCGACGTATGGTGGGAGGAGATGACAGAGGAAAAACCGGATGGACTGATAGATTGGAAGAATCAACCATGTACATCAGAGACAGAGACTCCGGCCGCGCACCCCAATTCCAGATTTACTACTCCTGCCAACCAGTGTCCAGTTATTGCTCCAGAGTTTGAGGACCCAAAAGGCGTGCCAATCAGTGCCATACTGTTCGGCGGTCGCCGTGCCAGAACCATCCCGTTGGTGAATGAGGCCTTGAGCTGGGAACACGGAACCTTCCTGGGTTCCATTATGGCTAGCGAGAAGACCGCTGCCGCTGCAGGTAAAGTTGGAGATCTGCGTTACGATCCCATGGCCATGCTGCCATTCTGTGGTTACAACATGGCTGATTACTGGGGCCATTGGCTTGATATGGGTAATAAGGAAGGGGCCATATTGCCTAAGATTTTTTTCGTGAACTGGTTCCGCAAGGATGAGGATGGCAACTTTATGTGGCCGGGCTTCGGTGAGAATAGCAGGGTGCTGAAGTGGGTGTTTGAGCGCTGCAATGGTAGCGCCGCTGCAGTGGATACCCCGATCGGGATAGTTCCTGAAGATGGTGCCCTGGATATAACGGGCCTTGATATTGATCCTGAGGTAATGGCCAAATTGACCGAGGTGGATATCCAGGCATGGTTGTCTGAAATACCCAGTATCAAGGAGCATTACTCAAAGTTTGGTGACAAGATTCCTCAGGCATTAATGGATGAGGTTGCTTCTTTGGAGGAGCGGTTGAAAAACGTTTGAGTAGGAAACAGATTTATTCAGCCCTCTTTCAGCATTTGCTGGAAGGGGGTTTTTTATGTCGGTTTACTGTGGACAAATAGTGGCATATAGCCAACAATCTTCCCCATTAATATTAACCAAGCCAATGTGGTATTTGAGGAGTGATTAATGGCTAAGTGTCACTGTAATTCAGGTCAGGATTTCGATAACTGCTGTGGTCCTGTTCTATCAGGGGAGAAACTGGCGGATACAGCAGAGGCGCTGATGCGCTCACGCTACTGCGCCTTTGTGTGTGACGAGATTGATTACCTAACGGAATCGTTGCATCCCAAGCATCGCGAAGACCACGATGTGGCGGCAACCCGTCGCTGGGCCAAAGAAGCAGACTGGCTGGGCCTGGAGATACGATCCACTGAAGATGGCGGTGTGGACGACGATGAAGGCCTGGTGGAATTCGTAGCGAGCTACCGGGAAGGTGGGGTGGTGCGTAATCACCACGAGCTGAGCCGATTCAAGAAAGAGTCTGGCCGTTGGTACTATGTGGATGGCGACACACCCAAGGTTGAGACCTACGTTAAGGATCATCCTAAGGTTGGTCGTAATGATCCATGTCCATGCGGAAGTGGAAAAAAGTACAAAAAATGTTGTGGACGCTAGAGCGTTTAAGATAAAAATACTGAAAAATTAGTTGCTTATGCTTGTAATTTAATGTAAATAGTCTAGATTATTAAGAAAAAGACAACAGAGGTCTTAATAATCAGATGCGATTTTTCAGCAAATACACAGGCATTAATCCCATTTTTTTGGTTTTGCTGTTGCTGGTATCCATGCCGCTGCACGCTGATTTCTATAAATATATTGGTCCGCGTGGAGAGATTCTGTTTACCGACAAGCCAATGGGCTCCCCTTATGAAATGGTCTGGAGGAAGGACAGACATTTTATAACAATGGCAAAAGATCAATCTGCAACAGACTCTTGTGCCGTTGAAAGCAAGGGTAGTAATAAAAAAGATGATTTTAAGATTACCAAATCCAGAGTGGTTTCTGTTACACCAAGCGTGGATTATAAATCTATGTACCTTAATCGAGTCCGATATTCGGACATGATTGATAAGATTGCACGTAAGGTTCGTCTCTATCCTTCACTACTGCATGCAGTCATAAAGGCGGAGTCGGCCTATGATCCAAATGCGGTATCACCTGCCGGCGCAATTGGTTTGATGCAGCTTATGCCCCAAACAGCTAAACGCTACGGGGTGAAAGACAGGCGTGATCCCAGGGAAAACCTGGAGGGTGGTGCCCGTTATCTGCGTAAATTGTTAACCAAATACAACAACGATATAAAACTTGCTCTGGCGGCATATAATGCCGGAGATAAAGCGGTAAAGAAGTATGGGAATAAGATTCCTCCATATCCAGAAACCCAGAATTACGTGAAAAAGGTAATAGCCTATTACATTCAAAACCGTAGGCGCCTGGCCCAAGTCAATTGAGCAGCTACTGGCTGAGCCTGGCTCCTTGGTATAAGCTTTGCTCTATCTTATGGATAAACTAGTAACATCCAGAAATGCTTGGCTTTTGCTGGCTGTGAGCGCATTGGGTTTGGAGCTGTCCGCCCTCTATTTCCAATATGTTATGCAGCTGGAACCTTGTGTTCTCTGTGTCTATGAACGCAATGCAGTAGCCCTGATTTTTCTTGCAGGGGTTATTGGCTTCATCAATCCCAATATTCTTGTACTACGCATCAGTGGATATCTGTTGTGGGCAGGCGGAATCGTTTGGGGTATCTATCTTTCAGTAAAACACTCCGCAATCCAGATGGGCTTGATTAAGGATTCGGCCAGTTGTGATTTTGTGGCCAATTACCCATCCTGGATGCAGCTTGATAAGTGGATACCATGGCTGTTTAATCCGACTGGTTACTGTGAAGATATTCAGTGGCAGTTTCTGGGCCTGAGCATGCCTCAGAGCATGGTGCTGATAAACGCAATCTATCTTATGGTGTTTGCAATAGTCATGAAGTTAGAATTCAGCGGGAGGAATCACTTATGACAGAGTCCGGTGCTGCAACAGGTAGTTGCCTTTGTGGAGAGGTCTCTTATGAGATAACTGGCAATCTTGGGGTATTTCAGTATTGTCACTGTTCCAGATGCAGAAAGTTTACCGGTAGTGTCCATGGGGCAAATCTTATTGTCGCCCCAGACCAGTTCAAATGGCTCGCTGGGGAAGAGTATGTGGGAAGATATGAGATGGAAGAGGCGAAACATTTTGCAACCTGTTTCTGCAAACAGTGTGGCTCTTCACTGCCCTGGATGACACAGAGTAAAAAAGCTGTGGTAGTACCTGCGGGCACTTTGGACACCGATCCCGAGATTAGGCCATTACAAAATATATTCTGGGGTTCCCGGGCATGTTGGTATGAAGAGGTGGGTGGGTTGCCTAAGTATGATGAACTGCCGGAGAGGAAGAAATAGAACTATCGCTTATGGCGCGGGTTCAAGTCGTACAAGTTTTCCGTTTGCTGCGTCGGTCAACAGGTAGAGGTAACCATCTGGCCCGGTCCTGACATCTCGAATTCGACCAAGCTTCCCTTTGAGTAACCGCTCTTCCAGAACTACCTGATCCCCATCCAGTTCAAGTCGAACCAGTAGTTGGAATTTAAGTGAACCCAGAAACAGATTTCCCTTCCACTTGGGGAATTTATCTGCGTAATAAAAGCTCATCCCGGATGGTGCTATGGATGGAACCCAGTAGTAGTCCGGCTGTTCCATACCTTGTTTGTGGGTGCCTTCGCCAATCCTGGTGCCAATGACATAATTGACGCCGTAGGTGATGATGGGCCAGCCATAGTTACGCCCCTTGCGGATGATATTCAGTTCATCGCCACCCTGTGGTCCATGTTCATGTATCCATACCTTGCCTGTTTCTGGATGTAGTGCCATACCCTGCGGGTTACGGTGGCCGTAACTGAATATCTCCGGTTTTACTCCCCGTTGTGAGAAGAATGGATTCTCTTTCGGGATTGTCCCATCATGGTGAATGCGGATGACCGATCCAGCATGGTCATCCAGGGCCTGCGCCCTGGGTCTGTCACCTCTGTCCCCGATGGTGATATAGAGATAACCAGCACGATCGAATAGCAGACGCGATCCAAAGTGGTAGCTGGTGGATGTTTTGTGTTCAAGGCGAAAGATAACCTGGAGATCGGTCAGCCTATGATTTACAAGATGGGCCCTGGCGACCTCCGTACCCATGCCGCCTTTTCCGGGAGCCACGTAGGAGAAGTAGATCCATCCGTTCTCTTTAAAACTGGGATGCAGGATGATATCCAGTAGACCGCCTTGTCCTTCAGCTTCGATCCTGGGCAGGCCTGAGATCAGCCTTGGGTGCAATCTGCCGTTCTCCAATAAGCGTAGGTTGCCACTACGTTCAGTAACCAGAATGCGTCCATCTGGTAGAAAGGCCATGCCCCATGGGTGGTCCAGCCCGGTGGCCAGAGTAACAATACGACCTGTGAAATCGCCGGTTACAGGCTCAAGCCTTTGGGCAGAATGGGTAGGCAAACTGCATATTAAGCCCCACAGCAGAATGCCTAAACAGGCGGAATAACTGCGCCCTCTAACCGCAATTCTGTTGCAACTCATTGAATACATAACCCTATTTTAGGGCATATTTGTCAATCTGATTTAATAGAGATATTTAAAGATAAAATAGACATTAAAAAGCATAAGAAAAAGTGATAATTATATATATAAATCATTGGGTTAGTATGTTCTTCCGCGTACTATAATTAAGGTAGAGGGAGCTGCAAAATGAAGTGGATGGAGAGGCTTCATGAGGTGAAACTGGAGGTGGAATTATGGTCAAGACAACTGACAAAACAGGCAAAAGCAACGAGGTAGCAGTAAAACATACTGGTGCTGAGGTAGCTAAGAGGGAAGAGTCCAGGACATTGCATCCATTTGAGGAGATGGATCGCCTGTTCGAGAACATGTTCGCAAGTGGTTGGTTGAGGCCGTTAAATTGGGATATCCCAGCATTCGAAGATATCAGAATGCCGTTTAGGGGAAAGGTCCCGCGCGTTGACGTGATAGATCGTGGTGATGAGGTGGTTGTCCGCGCTGAGATCCCAGGCGTTGAGAAGAAGGATCTTGACGTAACGATGACAGACACCGCAGTTACCATCAAAGGGAGCACCAAAGAGGAGAAGAAGGAGGAGAAGGAAGACTACTATAGAAGCGAGATCTCAAAAGGCTCCTTCAGCCGTACGGTAGCACTTCCTGATAACGTAGACGCGAGTAAGGCCAAAGCCAGTTTCACGGACGGTGTGCTTGAACTGACTGTTCCTAAGGTAAAGGAGTCTAAACGTCACAGCATTACAGTTGAGTGATGGAGGAGTATGGCCTGCGCTTTTTGCGCAGGCCTTTTTTGTTTGGTCGAATGTACCGTCTACTACTTATTTATGTTTCTATTTAACTATTGGTTGCCAGATATCCTCAGGCACCTCTGTTCCAGACAAGTTTTCAGCACTTGTTATGATGAAGTCATTTTCGGTAACTCCCTGTTTCATAATCATAGCCTTGAGGGCCATGTTTGCCCCGGCCATTGTCTGTAGGAGGTTGAATCGCCATGTGCCAGCTTGCTTCAGAAAGTTGAACTTGGTTGGCACTCTTTTTTCTTGTACGAGAACCTCTGCTACAGCGCTGTCTGATGCCACTTGAACTTCCCCCAAAGATGTATTCATGACTGATGCTTTACCAATCCACCCATTGTCAACTGCATAGGCAAAAATATCATTGCCATTCGCATTTAAAAGCATATCACGAGGTACTCTGTGCTTAATTAGAATAACTTGAAGCCGGTTCATAAGATTCAGCTTCATAAGTTCATCTTTGGTCGCTGTTTTTGCCCAATCAACGTATTTTTTGTATTGCGCAATTGTTTCCTCTGTTACAAGTTGTGCAGCCTGCATTCCATTCTGAGATAGTAGAGCCTGCCTGTAGTTGGCAAAAGTCTGCTTTACAGCATCTGTATCTTCCGCAGCGAAGCATGAAGAGAAACACAAACCTAGCAGTAGGAAAGTAACTGTTTTTCGAAGCATGTCTATCTCCCGCACTGAACACAATAGTTGGTTATACATTCTGCACTTATTCCGATAAACCGCACAATTCAAAAGTATATCAGGGGTGGTAGATTAGAAAAAATCTCTACTTAACCTTTGCGAACAAGATAGATAAACTCCTTATTTTCCTCTTTAAACTCCAGAAGTTCATGGCCTCCCTGTTTGCACAACATTTTTACCTCACGTTCTGTACCAGGTTCAGTCCCGATTACTTTCACCACCTCACCGCTCTCCATACGGGTCAGGGTCTGCTTGATGCGCAAAATCGGTAAAGGGCAGTTTAACCCTTTCAGGTCGAGTTCTTTTGTAATATCTGTCATCTAAATCATCTCCTCATTCCATACACCATATGATAATAGAACAGCTACGTGAAGTGGAATATTGATATTGGAAACAATTGTGGCCGTGTAAGTGCTGGCTGATTGGTGCTATCCTTTAGCGCTTATTATGACTAAAAGAGATAAGCATTATTACCTTCAATACAGCAAAATGGGAATATAATAATGAACGAATTGTTACAGCAAACCTACTTTAATAACACTCTTCAGACCTGGGCTATATCGTTTGGCATAATTATTCTGTCGCTGTTGTTGGGTAAGGTGGTTTACTGGATCTTTTCCAAGATTATGCGTGGTTTTACCAGCCGTACCGAGACCAAACTTGATGACATAATTGTCGACATGATCGAAGAGCCGATGGTGTTTTTTCTCATTTCCTCAGGTATCTGGTTTGGATTAAAGCAGCTGACCCTTCCCGATGGGTTAAATACCGCCATCAATAACTCATTCCAGGTGTTGTTAGCACTGCTGGTAGGTTGGTTGGTCAGTCGCCTGTTCGACGCAATTTGTAAGGAGTACCTGGTTCCATGGACAGAGGCGTCTGAGAATGATCTGGATGACCAGCTTCTGCCCATCCTGAGGAAATCTGTAAAGACGGCGATCTGGGCCTTTGCCGTTATTATAGGTCTCAACAATGCTGGCTATAACGTGGGTGCCCTTATTGCCGGTCTTGGTATTGGTGGTTTGGCCTTGGCTATGGCGGCAAAAGATACTGTCTCAAATGTCTTTGGTGGGGTTACGGTATTTACCGATCAGCCATTTAAGATCAACGACCGCATCAAGGTTGCTGGGTTCGATGGCACTGTAACCGAGATTGGAGTACGCAGCACTAGACTGCAGACACTGGAAGGACGCATAGTCACAATTCCCAACGCCAAGTTTGCCGATGCCCCGGTAGAGAATATCTCCCGTGAGCCATCTCGTAAGATCGTCCTTAATCTTGGTCTTACCTATGACACCACCCCAGAGAAGATGCAGCTTGCGATGGATCTGCTAAAACAGATAGGTGAAAGCAATCAACACACTGAAGAGAAACTGATTATCTCATTCAACGGTTTTGGTGACTTCGCCATGAACATCATGTTTATCTACTACATCAGCAAGGGGATGGATATAGCCAATACCCAGACTGAGATTAACATGGAGATCTTGCGTCAATTTAGTGAGAATGGACTTGAGTTTGCGTTCCCAACCCAAACCCTTTACAACATAGAGGCTAGTGCATCATGAACAATGAGATTCTGATTGGCGGTAACGGGCGGTCACAGGTTTCACTATTAGCTAAGACCGCAAACCGTCATGGCATGATTGCGGGGGCAACCGGAACAGGCAAGACGGTCACCCTGCAGGTATTGGCAGAGAATTTCTCAGCCATGGGGGTGCCGGTATTCTTGGCGGATGTGAAGGGTGATCTCTCTGGATTAGCTCAGTCCATAGCCATGAACGACAAGATCACTTCACGCTTGGAAACCATCGGCATCAAGGACTTTACACCGCAGGCAAATCCAACCCTGTTCTGGGACCTGTTTGGCAAGCAGGGTCATCCCATTAGAACAACCATCTCAGATATGGGGCCGCTACTGCTTTCCAGTCTGATGGAGCTGAATGATACCCAAACCGGTGTGTTGTATGCGGCTTTTGGTATTGCAGATGATAACGGCATGCTACTGTTGGATCTGAATGACCTGCGCAGCATGCTCGCATGGATGGGTGAGAATTCAAGTGAGTTGTCATCAGAATACGGTAACATCAGCAGTTCCAGCATCGGAGCAATCCAGCGACGTCTGTTGGTGTTGGATGAGCAGGGGGCGGAAAACCTGCTGGGTGAGCCGGCACTAAATCTTAATGATCTGATGATTACAGATTTCTCAGGACGTGGTGTGGTGAGCATCATGGATGTTACTGAACTCATGTCTAAATCACCGCGGGTCTACGCTACCTTCCTGTTATGGTTGTTGGCGGAGCTGTTTGAAAATCTGCCTGAAGTGGGTGATCCGGATAAGCCAAAACTGGTGCTGTTCTTTGATGAGGCCCATCTGCTATTTGATCGTGCGCCGCGCCCATTGCTGGATAAGATAGAGCAGGTGGTGCGTCTGATACGTTCAAAGGGTGTTAGTGTATTCTTCATTAGCCAAAGCCCCTTAGATATACCTAGTGATATCCTTGGTCAGCTTGGCGCTCGCATTCAACACGCTTTACGCGCGTTTACTCCAAAAGATAAAAAGACAGTACGGGCAGTTGCGCAAAACTTTCGTGAGAACCCTGAGCTGGATACGGAGAAGGTCATTACAGAACTTGGCACAGGCGAAGCGTTAGTCTCCGTACTGAATGAAGATGGTAGCCCAACCCCAGTAGAGCGAATCCTGATTCGTCCTCCGCAATCGCGTATAGGTCCACTTACAGCCGCGGAGCGCGATGAAGTGCTTGGGCGTTCACCTCTAAAAGGAAGATACGATACGGCGGTTGATCGTGAATCCGCCTTTGAGATGTTAAAGAAACGCACCGAAGAGGAAGAGCGGATGGAGCGTGCGGAAAAGGCGCGACTAGAGCAGGAGAAGGAGGCCAAGAAAGCTAAATCCAAAGGTAATATATGGACTGGGACCTCAGGACGTCAGGGTGTGGGGGAGGCTATCGTTAAGAGCGTAGCCCGTTCTGTCGGCAGTTCTCTTGGTCGTCAGATTATTAGGGGTGTTTTGGGGTCGTTGCTTGGTGGTAGGAAGTAGGGATCTGTTTTTGGTCATCCCGGCGAGGCGGTGTATGGCAAGGATTATTCCTATAATCTTTTTGCATTCCTCATATACCCGTGGGTCAGATGTAGCGTTTATGAACCAAATGATAGACGAAAGTGCGTAGTGCGTTGAATGCCATTCAGGGTGTCCCGAAGGGTGAGGGAAGCGAATAATCTAGACTCTATGCCTGATTAGGGGAGAACTTCTCAAGCATCTTCGCTATCAATCCCTGGTTTAAATTATGGCGTATCTCTTTTGCGTAAAATTGATCTTCTCTCTGGATATGGGAAATCAGCCAGACCTTTAGGTCTCTCAACAACTGGCGTGATACGTCTTTCCCCTGTTTCCAATCTGATTTATAACGCGTTATACGATCAGTGAACGAATTGTGCACCATACGATGGCCTTCAGTATGTTCGTATCCGTGTTCTGCCATCAGACTCTCCTCAAAAGAGAAGTGGGATATGCAATAACTGAATAGATTTTTAAATATAATTTCAATCTCATCACTGTTCTTGCAGGAGATTGCGTTGTCCAGCTGGTTGATATAGTCAACTATCTTCCTATGTTGTGTATCAATGACTTCAATACCAGTGTCATATGCACTATCCCATACAAAAAACATGATTCTTTACACACTCCAGAGTTATGGTTTGAGGTAAACGGGACTGACCTTGATATTAGGTTATGTTTACCCTTAAATGATCTATTTATGGCTCTATCGTAGCGGATAAGTAGGTTAACTCATTTTCCTCTATGGGTAATTGAGCGCGCACAGCAATTGCATGCTGTAGGTGTTCATGAGGAACAGTTATCCAGTATTCAGGGCCGTCAGCATTTCTTGGTTGTATTCTCTCAATCCGATTTGGAACCCCTTCCATTTGCAATTTCGTCGATATTAGACCCGCTATGCCTTTAGCAGTGTAACCTCGAAAATACTCCCATTGCTCTTCGTTGCTCATTTTGTTGTACTTGTCGGTTATGTTGTTGGAAACACTATTGTGACAGGCTGCAAAACACTCCAATAAATTGTTTTTATAGATTCCGCGAGGATCTAGCGCGGACTGGAATAGCAATCCCGTCTGCCTGATCCCTCCACTGGAATCAACCTCTATTAAATTATAGAACATTTTTCCTCTTGGCAAGGCTTTAGTTGTAGGTGAAGATGTGATTGCTTATACGCTAGGAGTACAAATACAAATAATCTGTACTAGTATTTGAATACGGCTGACAAGGTTAGCTCAGGGATCTGTACGGCCCTATCAAGAATCCGTGCGATAAGCGCAAGGCTGAAAATGATCTACCCCAAGGTACTTGCCTTTGTATTGGCAGGCGGGGAAGGTACCCGTCTCCATCCACTAACCGACTTACGCTGCAAGCCGGCTATACCATTTGGTGGACGCTACCGGCTGGTGGATTTTGTTCTTAGCAATCTGGTTAATTCTCAAATATTCTCTATCTATCTGTTAGTACAGTATAAATCCCAGGCCTTAATCGAACATTTGCACAAGGCATGGGAGATGTCGCCCATGCTGGTTGAACAGTTTATTACCGAGGTTCCTCCTCAGAGGTGTGATGGGGGTAGCGAGTGGTTTCAGGGGACGGCTGATGCGGTATATCAGAACCGTTCACTGATAGATCAACATCAGGCTGATGTGGTTTTGGTGTTTGGGTCTGACCATATCTATCGCATGGATATTCGGCAGATGTTGGATTTTCATATCAGACAGCAGGCAGATGTGACGGTTGCGGTAAAGCCCGTACCGCTAAATCAAGCTCAAAGATATGGAAATATCGAGATAGACGAGTCCGCGCGCATAATCGGCTTCCACGAGAAGCCGCAGGTAGCGGTCTCAATCCCAAGTACCCCTGACAGGGTATTGGCTTCCATGGGTAATTATATATTTCGCGCTGATGTGCTGCGCGACGCGCTAAACGCTGTGCATTACGATGGAGGCACGGACTTTGGCCGGCATGTATTGCCATGGCTAGTAGAGAACCAACGTTCTTTGGCCTATGACATAAAGGATAATTATGTGCCAGGGGTCAAGCCCTATGAGGAGAAGGGATACTGGTGCGATGTAGGGACTATAGGATCATACAAACAGGCACATGATGATATCCTGGGGCATGAACCGCGCTTTGATCTGTTCAATCCAAAGTGGCCTATACGAAGCTATCGCTACGATGGTCCGGCAACCAAGGTAGGCAGACTTAATATGAATAACTGCTTGATCGGTGCTGGTTGCCTTATTGAGGCAGCCAAGATACATAATAGCGTAATTGGCTTAGAGGTGATGATCGAGAAAAAAGTCGAGATCGAGAATTGCATCATTCTTGACTATGTGAAGATCGAGCAAGGCTGCAAGCTACGCAATGCCATCATTGACCGGTATAACGTAATTCCTATCGGAACCGAGATAGGTTTTGACACAGAGAAGGATCGTGAGATCTATTGTCTGGATGAGTCAGGTTTAGTGGTTGTGCCTTGTGGTGACAGGCTGGTGTCCAGAGTTTACTGAGGCTGTACAGTTGGCCGCTGTCGTGAAAAGATAGAAAGCAGTAGAATCTATCAGCGACAACAACCATGTTAAAGATTTCCAATAATGTCTCCATTCCCATCGAAGAAATAGAGATATGCGCTATCCGCGCTCAGGGTGCGGGTGGACAGAATGTAAACAAGGTCTCATCTGCAGTGCATCTGCGCTTCGATGTGCGGGCATCATCTCTTCCAGATTATTATAAGCAGCGGCTTCTGGCGTTGAGTGATAAGAGGTTGAGTAAAGATGGCATTATCGTAATCAAGGCCCAGCGTTACAGGACTCAGGAGAAGAACAGGGAAGAGGGGTTAAATCGGTTGGTGGAGCTGATAAAGAGCGTCGGTGTCATTCGGAAAAAGCGTAAACCAACTAAGCCTACCAGGGCATCACAAAAGAGGCGTATGGACAGCAAGACCAAACGCGGTCAGACGAAATCACTACGGGGTAAGGTTTTCGATCTGTAGGTTTTGCATAATCATCAGATCAAAGAAGCAAGTAAGGATGTCTGTTCCAGTCGATCGGCAAGGATTGTAAGAAGTACCTTGTTGAACGAAGTCTGCAACTGATTGGATGCCGATTGAATGGCATCTGATTTGATCTTGATAATGATAGCGTCTGAGTTGCTGATAACGCTGGCACTTCTTGGTTTCTTCTTTCCGTGGATATAGGCCATTTCTCCAAAACACTGGCCAGTTTCAACCAGCCCAAGGAAAGAGTTGTTCTTCATTATTCTGGCTTCACCAGAGGCAAGTATAAACAGTGAGTCGCCAATCTTGCCCTCTCTGATAAGGGATCGTTCAGCCTTGAATTTGCGCCAGTTACTGATGCGTACAACCTCCCATAACTCCACATCGCTGAAGTTCTTGAAGAACTCCAGGCCTTTTAGCATGTTGAACTGCTCTGTGTCGGAAACATTTTCCGAAGGTAGTTCAAGTTGGCCATGGGCAGCAGTTACGTCCTGTGCTATTTCACTCCAGGTTGAGTATCTGTTAGCTGGTTCTTTTGCCAGGCAGCGGTCAACAATCTTGGCCAGACACTCAGGTACCTCTGGGCGCAATATACTTAGGTGAGTAGGGTCTTCTTCCTTGATCTTGCGGATAAGCTCTGGCTGACTTTTTGCGGAAAATGGAAGACGACCGGAGAAGAGCTGATACATCACTACACCAAGTGAGTATATGTCGGTCTGGTGGTTTACCTCTTCACCGTTAATCTGTTCGGGCGACATATATGCCGGCGAACCAACAGCCTCAAGTATCTGGGTGTGGTCGGCATTTTCCATAAGTGCTGTGCCGAAGTCACTTACCTTGACATCACCTTGCTCGTCTATCAGGAGGTTGGCCGGCTTGATATCACGGTGTATTACGCCATGACGGTATGCATAATCAAGGGCGCTGCAGCATTTGAATATGATGCCGACAATATCATCGAATGGTAGCAGGGTCTTGGCTGTACAGTGCTGTTTCAGGGTATGGCCTGGAACATATTCCATCACTATGTAGTGTAGGCCGTCTTCTTTGCCTGCATCATAGACAGAAACAATGTGCGGGTGCCTTATCTTGCCGGCCAGACTAGCCTCATTCATGAACATCTTTAGAAACTTTGATCCATTTACCGGATCGCTGAACACTGCTTGATGGGCAATCTTTATGGCTACCTTACCTCCAGTAAAGGGGTCGATTCCGAGGTAAACAGAGCTGGTAGCGCCTTTGCCGATCAGCCTTTTGATGTCAAATTTGCCTATGGTTTTACGCATCTCTATTTCCTGTATGTTTAGTCGCTGCCTTTTACCCTGTTGGTGAGCTGGCCAATTTTTTCGATCTCTATAGTCACCACATCTCCGTCAGATAAAAACAGTGGTGGTTTCCGTGCTACTCCTACACCTGGGGGTGTTCCAGTTAGTATAACTGTTCCTGGCATCAGGGTGCGATCGCGGCTGATTTCACTTATCAGCTTCGGGATAGAAAAGATCATGTCGCTGCTGTTTCCATCCTGCATTACATCACCATTAAGTATGCACCTTATCTGTAGCTCCTGAGGGCTTGGTATCTCATCTGCAGTAACCAGCACCGGACCAAGTGGACAGAAGGTATCAAACCCTTTGCCACGAACCCACTGGCCCCCACCGCCATGCTTTTGCCAGCGTCTTGCGGAGACATCATTGGCACAGGTGTAGCCAAGTACATAATCCAGGGCAGACTCAGCAGGTACATTGAGGGCGGCCTTGCCGATGATCACTGCCAGCTCAGCCTCGAAATCAACCTCTGGTCCCCATACAGAACATTTTGGTAGATTTATGCTCTCTTCCGGTCCAATTACAGCAGCTGGAGGTTTCATAAACAGGATTGGGTTTTCAGATATATCTTTGTCTTTACCGGTCTCTTTTGCATGTTCGTGGTAATTTAGGCCTATCCCTAGAATATTGCTGGGTTCCAGCGGGGCCAGAATTTTCTTAACTGATGCCAAATTACCGGTTGGTTGCAATCCATGGTAGAGATCGCCTGATAGGATTTCAGCTCTGTTGTCATCCTGAATGATGCCGTATCTGGAGGTGTTGTCTTGATCAATGAATCTGCTTATTCTCATCATTCGCCCAGGTGATTAACCCATATCTATAACTTTATCAGAGCGCCCTATTGAAAAATGTGATGCGCTCCAGGAACCAGTGAATATATTATAGGAACTGGAGAGAAAAGTTTGGAAACTCTGACTAATCAGAGTTTCCGCACACAGGGCAATGATTGTTCCTACAATCATTTTGCACCCCCCACACATCCCTGTGGGTCAGATGTGATGCCAAAATTAGCGACGATGCGTCGTTGATTTTGCAGCAAGGTGCAAACGTATTTCTGGTCTAAAAGTTCTGGATGGACTTATTAAGACCTTCATAATAGAGACACAACTATGCAACTGAATGATAGTGAAATATTGCGCGAAGCCTGTTACATAAACGGGGAATGGGTTGATGCGGATGACGGCACAACCAGAGACATAACAAACCCTGCCAATGGCGAGGTGCTGGCTAGAGTGCCAAATATGGGGGCGCACGAGACCAGAAAGGCCATTGAGTCAGCCCAGACCGCATTCATATCATGGCGAGAGAAAACTGCTTCCGAGAGGGCAGGGGTGTTGCGTCGCTGGTATGAACTGATGCTGGAACATAAGCAGGACCTAGCCACCATTATGACCTTAGAGCAGGGTAAGCCATTTTCCGAGTCACTGGGTGAAGTGGCCTACGGAGCATCATTCATTGAGTGGTTTGCGGAAGAGGCAAAGCGTGTGTATGGGGATACCATTCCCAGCCATCAGGCGAACAAACGGATTCTGGTTATCAAACAGCCAATTGGGGTGTGCGCTGCCATAACCCCATGGAATTTCCCCAATGCCATGATCACCAGAAAGGCCGGTGCTGCCCTGGCTGCTGGTTGTACCATGGTTGTTAAACCTGCTGGAAATACGCCACTCTCTGCCCTGGCCCTGTGTGAGCTGGCGAACCGGGCTGGCATACCGCCTGGTGTTTTAAATGTGGTCACAGGATCTGCTGTCGCTATAGGTGACGAGCTCACATCCAACCCGATTGTACGCAAGCTCTCTTTTACCGGTTCCACCGAGGTTGGCAGAATTCTTCTGGCAAAGTGCTCAGATACCGTAAAAAAGGTCTCTATGGAGCTGGGTGGCAATGCGCCGTTTATTGTATTTGACGATGCTGATCTGGATGCAGCGGTAGAGGGGGCAATCCAGTCTAAATACCGCAACACAGGTCAGACCTGCGTCTGTGCCAACCGCTTCCTGGTGCAGGATGGTGTCTATGACGAGTTTGCCAGAAAACTTAGCGCCGCCGTTGGCGAGATGAAGGTGGGCGATGGGATGGAGGAGGGTGTTACCCAGGGGCCCCTCATAAATGAAGAGGCGGTTCAGAAGGTGGAACAGCATATCTCAGATGCCGTCTCTAAGGGTGCCAGCGTTCTGGTTGGGGGGGAGAGACATGAACTGGGTGGAAACTTTTTTCAACCCACTCTGATGGTAGATATGACTTCACAAATGATGGTTGCCCACGAAGAGACATTCGGCCCCGTCGCTCCCCTGTTTCGCTTCGATAGCGAGGAGCAGGCCATTGAAATGGCTAATGACACTGAGTTTGGTCTGGCCGCCTATTTCTTTAGTCAGAATCTCGGGCGGGTCTGGCGGGTGTCAGAGCAGTTGGAGTACGGCATGGTGGGGATAAACTCTGGGATTATATCTACCGCCATCGCTCCATTCGGCGGGGTAAAGCAGTCCGGTATGGGTAGAGAGGGATCTAAGTACGGTATTGAAGAGTATATGGAGATCAAATATCTATGTATGGGTATTTGATAAACGGTGTGCTCACATAATGTGAGCACACCGCAATTGTCCCTAAGAGCGATACAACCAACTGCCAATTAGAACGGCTTGGGTTGTGGTGTCTTATCAGTAGAAGGAGGCAATATTGGTATTTTGAAGGAGGGCTGATCACCCGTCAGGGTCTTCAGAAATGCGACGATCTGTGCATTCTCCTTATCATTGAACTTCTTGCCCAACTGCAGACGCCCCATGATATCTACCGCCTCGGTTAGGGTTTCGGCCTCACCATCGTGGAAGTAGGGATAGGTCATCTCTACGTTCCGCAGGGTCGGAACCTTGAACTTGAAGCGGTCAGCATCCTTACCGGTTACTGCAACCAGACCTTCGGCCGGGCTCTTGGCCTTGTAAGGTTCGACTACCCCCATCTTCTGGAAGGAGTTTCCGCCTACAGCTGGGCCGTTGTGGCAAGCGGTGCAACCACTGCTCTTGAACAGGTTATAGCCAGCAGCTTCGTCGGCAGATAGGGCCTTCTTGTCACCCTTTAGCCACTTGTCAAAACGTGAATTCGGAGTAACCAGGGTCTTTTCAAATTCTGCGATGGCGTCGGTGATCTTATCGATATCAACTCCCTCTTTTCCGAACACCTGCTTGAATTCCATAGCATAGGCTGGAATCGATTCTAGGACCTCTACCGCCAGTTCATGGGTGAAGGCCATCTCGCCTGGATTAGCGATAGGGCCACCTGCCTGGGCTTTGAGATCCTTAGCGCGGCCATCCCAGAATTGGGCCAGGTTCATACTTGAGTTGAGCACGGTTGGTGCATTGATGGGACCCTGTTGCCAGTGGTCACCGATTGATGTCTTAAGGTTATCAGTACCACCCATGCTTAGGTTGTGGCATGAGTTACAAGAGATAAAACCAGATTTAGAAAGACGTGGATCAAAATATAGTTTTTTACCCAACTCCGCCATGGCGGCATTGATCCCTTTTGCCGGCCCGATAGGTTGGATTGGTTCTTTTGCTGATGCGTTAGTCACGCCCAGGCCCAGAGTAGCTGCAATAGCTAGGGACACTACTTTTTTCATTTAAGGTTTCCTCCTCATGTTGCAATAGTGAAGCTGAAGTGCGTAAATTTCTGCTAAAAACATTGTCTACACGAGGGGTATAATTAGACTAAGTCTATATCTATTTCATTGATGCTGGTCAATGAACAGAGATAATATTTTATCTTTGTGTGATTAGTTTAATTGTTATAGTTAATATGATGATATTTATCATTTTGATCTATACCTAGGTGGTGAAACCGATGTATTATTTATTGAGTGCTATACTTCGACGAAATTAACATTGGAACTATTTATGACAGAGAGGTCTCAGGAGTATCTACTATGAATATGACGGAAATTCGCACTATCGCCAAAGAGAGGGGTATCAGCTCAGCAAAGCTGCGCAAGGCTGAGTTGATAAGGGCTATACAGTCAGACGAACACAACGATCCCTGTTTTGCCACAGAGCATGTTAAGTGTTGTGCTCAGACAGATTGTCTCTGGTTTTCAGACTGTGAGAAGGCATTGTCATGACTCTATACGGTGTGAAGTAGCAGTATAAAACGGTTATTGGATAGGGCCACGGGGATATTGTTCAAGGGTGCCTCTTTACCACAATTTCATTCCCTCTTGCTTAGAACGCGCTATATCCTGTTGAAATTTTGGTGGTCCATATGCCATGAGTTTCTGCTGCTTCTGAAACGCACCATTCTCTATTAGTTGCTCCGTATAGACCAGTGGCCTCATGTTTTTTTCAGAATAGAGTTTCAGCCACTCTAGCGAGCGCGGTGGTATTCTTTTTCCGACTGGAACTGCAAGATTAACTGGAATACCACTCCATTTGAATTTGTTGAAGATGACGATTACCTTCCCGTTGTTTGGTTTCATCCACTCTGGGAGTGGGCTGTTTGGAATAATCCATCCACAGCTGAAGGTATCACAGGGATTGGCAGGGCGATTTTCATAGTCATCACACCCTTTGCCTGTACTATGAGGGCAGGGTACTCCAGGATACACTTCATCACCATTGATAACCATTTGGACCCAGCCATCACAGCACCCAGTACATGGTTGAGATATTCTTATTCCTTTTTTCAATGCTCATACCCTTTTTCGATCATTAGTAGTATTTAATAAGTACCACTTTTCTCGGATTGATTACATATAGCTTTCCATATTTATTTTGTGATTGGTAGCTTTATAATGAATCTAATGGGTGTATGATCATTGGGAGACCTCTAGTTGCTACTTGAGATATTTTTCCTGAAAAACGACGTTTAACTAAGGGGAAATATTAACTATTTCTCAAGATTTACTAACACTGAACGCTAATATTCCGAGTGTAAGAAACATATGATGCTAATAAAGGCCGAGGAAGACTACTCATAAAGAAAGATGGATATTTCAAATACCCTTGGCCACATCAGCCTGAAAATTGAATATGGACAATTGATGGCAACATCAGGAATCTGTTCCAAGCTACTCTAAGTTTTGAAATGAGGTGGTTTTTTGTTCCAGGATTTTATTATTTTTCATAGTAGAGCTTCTATAACAAGATCGGTTGCCGGAAGAGAAAATAAATGAAGCCACTCTCCAGGCTAGTGTTGTATAAATGGTTACTATTTCTGCCGTTATTGCTGCTATTTTCGGTCGGTGCACTGACGGCTGGCCAGAATATAAATGAGATCCGTATTGGGGTACTTGCGAAGCGGGGGGATAAACTCACACTGCAGCGCTGGCAGCCCACGGCTGATTATCTTAGCCGAGAAATTCCCAATCACCTATTTATTATAGTGCCGCTAAGTTTTGTCGAAATCGATCAGGTAGTGGCGAACGGTGGGGTGGATTTCGTTCTCGCAAACTCAGCTATCTACGTTGGGTTAGAAAAACGCTTCGGGACAGGGCGGATTGCTACAATGCGTAATCGCAACGGTCATCGCGGTTATACACTATTTGGTGGTGTAATATTCACTCGATCTGATCGCAACGATATCAATACTCTCACTGATATTTCTGGTAAAAAATTCGCTGCTGTTAAAGAGAACTCATTTGGTGGCTATCATATGGCCTGGCGTGAAATGGCTCAGGCCGGCGTAAACCCTATAGAAGATACAGAGCTACAATTCAGTTTGACCCACGATGCGGTGGCCTACGCGGTGCTGCAGGGCAAGGCCGATGTGGGTACAGTACGTTCCGATACTCTGGAACGCATGAGTGCTGAGGGTAAGCTCAAACTTACTGACATCAAGGTTATAAATCAGCAGCATAACGAGAATTTTGGCTATTTACACAGCACCCGCCTATATCCGGAGTGGCCGTTTGCCAGAGTGGTTCATACCAGCGAAAAGCTTAGCCACGCAGTGGCTACAGCCTTATTGCGTATGCCGCCTGATGGGGAAGCTGCAATAGCTGGTCATACTGCTGGCTGGACTGTTCCTGGCAACTACCAGACAGTACACGAACTGTTGCGTGAGTTGCGCATCTATCCATATGCAGATTTTGGCCGCATTACCTTCGCTGACATAGTACGAAACTATGCCCATTGGCTGCTGTTGATTTTACTGGCGCTGGTTTTGCTGGCTGCGGCAAACGCCTATGTCGCAAGTCTCAATAGTCGTTTGCGCCAAACGGAGAGGGAGCTGCGAAGCGCCAGGGATAATTTGATTGAGAAAGTTAGAGAGCGCACTGCAGAACTTGAGGAGAGTCACAGGCGCCTGGAGAGGAACAGTCAGGATTGGAACGACGCATTTGATTCTATTAGTGATCCAATCTTTATTCATGATGTCGATATGAACATAGTGCAGGCTAACCCTGCCTATTGCCAGTGCTCTGGCTGTAGCTTGGAAGAGATGCTGGGTAAGCCATATTATCAATTTTTTCCACGTTTGGATGAGCCACTGCCTGGATGTACTGATTTTCCAAATCATGCTCAGAGCGAAGAGCGTGAACTACGGCTGGATAGTGGTGAGGTTTATCTTTCACACGCCTACGGCATCAGGCGGGCGGATAATACCATTCAGCATGCTATTCATATTCTTGAAGACGTGACCGCACAGAGTCAGGCTGAGAGCGAGATGCGACGCCTGAATCGCGCTTTGCGCACCCTTAGCATGTGTAATACCACCCTAGTGCACGCCGTGAATGAAAGTGAGTTGATGGACGATATAAGCCATATCCTTATCGATAACGGTGGCTATGGTTTTGCCTGGATTGGATACGCAGATGATAATAGAGGGAGTGCCATCTACCCAGTGGCCTATGCCGGGAGTGGTGGGGAACTGCAGCGGGCGCTGAACGATACAGATGAGACCGGCAGGGATGATGAACTTGCTCTGCACGCCCTGCGGCAAACCAGGGCGGTGGTGCTACGCGATCTGTCTGTCTGTGAGGAGTGCTCCGATGAGTGGTGTGAAATTGCACAGGCGTCAGGTTTTTCCGCAGCCACTGCTCTGCCGTTGATCTCCCATGGCGAGATATTCGGTGTAATCTCAATATTTTCTATCGAGCCTAACTCCTTTGACGATGCTGAGTTGGAGCTGTTGCAGGAGATGGCGGGTGATCTATCCTTTGGTATCCGCATTCTGCGCGGCCGGGTTAAACGCAGGCAGGCAGAGATTGCACTGCAGAAGACTGAGGAGCGTTACGAGGAGTTGTATGAAAACGCACCTAACGCCTACCTCTCCGTCTCTGGTGAGGATGGCCGGCTAATACAGTTCAACAGTGCCTTGTGTGAGATTCTCGGCTATAAGCGTGATGAGCTGGAAGGTATGAGCATCTCCGAACTATATGCAGATACCGACTATGGCTTGGACAGGGCTAAGCGCATATTCTCTCAAGGAGGGGTGCGCGATGAAGATTTGCAAATGCGCCATGCTGATGGACATCCAGTATGGGTTAGTGTCAGCATTGATAGGGTGCAAGACGAGCAAGGCAATCTGCTGGAGAGTCGCTCCATGGTAATAGATATCTCGGCTCGCAAACAGGCTGAGGAGGAGCGTAGTCAATTTGCTGATCAGTTGCAGCGATCCCTGTTGCAGGCTATCCGCGCAATCGCTCTGACTATCGAAAAACGCGACCCTTATACCGCTGGCCACCAGGAGCGTGTGGCGGATCTGGCAGTGAGGATAGGCCGGGTGTTGGAAATGGATGAGGATAACTTGGAGGGGATCAAACTTGGCGCTATGATCCATGATATAGGTAAGATCTCTATTCCTGCTGAGATCCTCAGCCGTCCTGGAGTGCTGGAACAAGAGTTGTTAGGTATCATCAAGACCCACCCCCGTAGCGGTTACGAAATTATCAGCGGAATTGAGTTTCCATGGCGCTTGGCGGATGTAGTGTTACAACACCACGAGCGGATGGATGGCAGCGGTTATCCCGATGGACTTAAAGGTGAGGATATTTTGTTAGAGGCCCGCATTTTGGCTGTTGCAGATGTGGTTGAGGCTATGGCGTCTCACCGCCCTTATCGTCCGGGACTTGGAATTGAAAAGGCTCTTGAGGAGATTGAACTCGGCAGGGGCACACTATATGACCCAGATGTTGTGGATGCATGTCTGAAGGTGTTTAGTGATGAACCTGAGATGGCTCAGTGGGTGCGCAGCACCAAGGAGCGTTAGAGGATGACTGCTTGGTTATGCTAATCCCCAATAATTCGATCATCCCGTGGAACAAGTAGCAGTTTTTCTGCATTAGATCTGTTTGCTGCGTGGATCATTCTGCAGATGACTTCCGAATCTGCGCTTTCACCCTTGCGCAGCTCATTTACCTTTAGCTTTGCATCACGGTACTTTTCATAATTGTCTATATAATTAAGCTTGTTTTCCGGTTCAATTCTATAGACGAAATATGGCATTGGTTTAGTTCCTGGCTTTACTTCTGTATTAACGTTTATAAGTCAAAGGTTGATTGTATCACTGTTCTATTTGCATGGCGTATAGCTGTTCTATCTCCTGGGGCCAGATATCGCTGTCTATGGTTTCTAGTACCATGGGGATCTCATCAAAACGTGGGTTGTTCATTATGTACTTAAAGACATCCCATCCCAGTTTCCCCTTACCCAGGCTGTCATGGCGATCAACTCTTGATCCTAAATCCGGCTTGGAGTCATTAAGATGCATTGCTCGTAGATATTCAAATCCTACTATTGAATCGAATTCTGCAAAGGTTGCATCGCATGCCTCAGCGGTGCGCAGGTCATAGCCAGAGGTAAAGGTGTGACAGGTGTCTAGACAGACGCCTATGCGGGATTTGTCATCAACCGCTCCGATTATGCTCGCCAGATGCTCAAATCTGTATCCCAGATTGGAGCCTTGTCCTGCGGTGTTCTCAATAACTGCTGTGATACCGCTGGTGCGTTCTAATGCCCAGTTTAGAGACTCCGCCACCAATGCGAGGCTCTCTTCCTCTGATATCTGTCTTAGATGACTGCCGGGATGAAAGTTGAGCATCTTGAGGCCAAGCTGTTCACAACGTTGTAACTCGTCGAGGAAGGCCAAGCGGGATTTTTCCAGCCTATCTGCTTCCGGATGACCAAGATTTATCAGGTAACCGTCATGGGGAAGGACGTATTCTGGTGCAATACCAACCGTATCCAGATTGGTCTTGAACTCATTAATACTCTTTTCACTGTAAGGTTTAGCCTGCCATTGGCGCTGATTTTTGGTGAACATGGCAAAGGCCTTGGCACCTATCGCTTGGGCATTGAGTGGTGCATTTTCCACTCCACCACTAATACTGATATGTGCTCCAACTCTCTTCATAAGAGATTCGATAACCTTTTTGGATTTATTTATTGTACTGCTAGGAAGGAGAGGGTGGTTAGCTTGGGTATTGTCCTATCCCCAAGTGCGAAAACGTCCGGTATCCACATGTAGGAAGTTGGCTTGTGGGTAATAACCTACACCTCCGGCACGCATGGATAACGCTGCTTTGCGTAAATTGCGCAGTTCTGTACCGGGAAGTCTGATATCGATGGCTCGTCCACGCATATGTAGACTTCTTTTAGCAACTCCATTGCTTCTACTGCTTAACATTCTGTTGGTTTTGGGAGAGCGGTAACCTGAAACAACATGGAACTCTTTACGATTACCGATCCTGAGTTGCAGGTCGTATAGTATGTCCATCAGGCCAGCATCAATGCGATGTTTATCACCAGTACGATGATCACGCAGCAGATACGCTACATCACGCATAGTCTCTGGTATGTATTTACCATCTTCCCAGTAAGTGGCTTTGATCTTCTCGCCGGTATGTAGGTTTCTCAGTTGTAACTTTCTTTCGCCTGTTGCAGCCAGTATGCGTCTCTTACGATAGACCTTTTTCTTTTTAGCGACGGTCCGTTTTTCAGAATTTGCTTTAGCGATTTTTTTCTTAATGCTGGATTTTGCAGTGCTAGCGATATTGCGCTGGGGTTTGGAAGGTACATTCTCGGCTAGCATTTCTGGCTCGAACATCGGTTCATACAGTGGTTCGTATTCCGGTTCAAACGGTGCGTCATAATCAATTAAATCAGGGACCACCATTTCGTTAGCTATGGTTGGTATGACTTCAACAAAGTCCAAACCAACTAACTCGCCCTTTAACGGGGCTTCACTGAACATTAAGGCCTTAGGTAGGAATGCTGCGGCTACGCCAGTTGTGCAGGCGACAAAACGCCTCCGTGATGGATCCACAGACTCGTCGCAGAACATGAAATGTTTTTGTCTAATAAACACTGTTTATTTAGAAATATACCCAAAAAGGCAGCGTAATCCACCTTGAATCAGTATTTTATGCTAAAAACTTATAAGGTCAAGTAGTATTTGACCATAACCTCATTATTTCTTTGATATTTACTAGTTTTTTAGCTTGCTGTATCCAGCTTAAAGAGACTATTACCGATTTTGCTGTCTCTTTCGTAGATATCGTCGCGAAACTGCATTATACCATCCTTATCTATCCATGTTGTCATATATACAATATATACCGGAACGGTCTCAGTAAGCTTATGCTGGATGGTCTCTTTTGCATCGATCAGGCTAACCACTTCGTTGGCAGATTCAGGAGTGGGATTGAAGCTGTTCCCCAATAGCGCAGCAGCCAGTTGTTCTGGTTTTTCCAGGCGGATACAGCCATGACTGAAGGCGCGTATTCTCTTTTTGAACAGGTGGCGGTAAGGGGTGTCGTGCAGGTAAATTCCGAATTTGTTTGGGGTCTGGAATTTAATACGGCCCAGGCTGTTGTTAGCTCCTGGTTTTTGAACCAGCAGGTATGGGAAATGCTTTTCGGTAAATTGGGACCAGTCGATAGTATTAGGATTATATTTGGTGTTTGGATCCTGGTTGTTGCCATCTTGATCCTTCATGAACACCTCAATGTCTGATTTGTAAAAAGAATTGGGGTCTTCTAGTTGCTGTGGGAGCAGTTCTTTGATGGCGATACTGGTGGGTACAGTCCAGGTCGGGTTGAATACAATCTGAGTGATTTTGCTTTGAAATGAAGGTGTTATGTTCTCTTTGCGTCCTGTTATGGCACGCATGCTCAGGACTGGACGATCATTCCTAATGAAATTCATTTCAAAGCCAGGCACGTTTACCAGGATATACGATTCACCCAGTGATCTTGGCATCCAGCGCCAGCGTTCCATGCTGGTTTCAATCTGATTAATACGCCATTCTGCGCTCATGTTCATGGCCTGTTTGGTTCCTGGGCCAACGTATCCGTCCATCTCCAGTCCATGGCGTTTCTGGAAGCTTTCCACTGCTATTTTTAGATCGTTATCATAAAACTGCTGATTGCTTCCTCTTGGGTAAAGGCCTCCCTCGATCTCAGTCGCCAATCTTCTCCGGATCAATGGCACATGGGGATGTGTGCTACCAGGTTTTAGCGTTTTGCCGGGAGGAATAAATGGCCAGGAACGGTTATTTTGGACCTTTCTGTACTTTGCCAGCATATCACGAAGCAGGTTGTACTGTTTGTGCTGAGGCGGCAGATTTGTGAGGGTCTCCTGCAGCTTATTATCCTTGAATGCGGTATCAAGAGTGACTATTGGATCGAATTCTTCCCGTTTTATATGCCACTCTTCATCTACCTGTTTTGGGTCAAGACGCCCTGAATGGACATCTTTGCTGTACTTGAAGAAGGCGTTGGTGAGGGCGATGTCGAACTCAGCCATTGCCCTGTCGTCGAGGTGGGCGCAGCTGTCTACATCAGGCGTTATCTTATAGTCACCTGGGTTGAGTCCCTCTTCATAGGAGGCCCTGAGAAATCCCAACAGTAGCTTTATGTTGTATCCGTTGTCTTTAGTTCCACACCAAACCGGATCAAACCCACGAGCTCTGTAGTATTCATCAAGCAGCGGCCAGTTGTGCGTACTCGATGTTTGATTGATGTATTCTTTGTTATCGAAGAGTGTTTTTATCCTTAAACCTGATGAGGTATAGGAGACAAACCCACTTGGCTTATTATCAAAGTAAAGAGCATGGGTGTTGGCCGAAAACAGTAGAAGAATCAGGCATGAGAATATAAGCCTCTTTTTGGGAGAAGAGGTATAGGATTGGATTGGTTTATTACAAAAAAGCATACAGCGGCGCCCTAAAATCTAGTGTTTCTACTTTAGCAGTAAACAGAAAAATAATCTGTAATACTATGAAATAATTGATGTTTTGCTGTCTATCACAGGCTTTTAATTCGTTCCGCTTGCCCTTTCAGCTTCGCCAGGGCCGACTTGGCATCTTCCAGTTTGCCCTGCTCCTTCTGTACCACCGCCTCCGGGGCCTTATCCACGAAGTTGGGATTGGAGAGCTTTTTCTCCAACCGTTCCACTTCAGCCCTAAGCTTGCCAATCTCTTTCTCCAGGCGGCCCAGTTCTGCATCTCTATCGATGAGACCGCTCAGTGGTATCAGTAGTTTCATCTCCCCAACCAGAGATGTGGCAGATTCCGGACCTTCGTCACATTCGGCCAGTACTTGGATGGATTCGGTACGGGCCAGGAAGTCGAGATAGGGGCGGTGTCTCTCCGCCCACAGCCGGTCATTGTCGGAGGCGTGGGAGAGCAGCACTGGCACCGGTTTACCGGGGGCGATGTTCATTTCTCCCTTGATCTGGCGGATGCCGAGGATGAACTGTTTAACCCATTCCATCTCCTGGACGGCCTGGGCGTCGATCTTTGACTCGTCGGCCATGGGGAAGGGCTGGTTCATGATTGTATCACCACTGACATCCGCAAGTGGCGCAACCCGCTGCCAGATCTCCTCGGTGATGAAGGGCATGATAGGGTGGGCCAGGCGTAGCAGGGTCTCCAGTACCCGTACCAGGGTGCGGCGGGTGCCGCGCTGGGCGGCGTCCGAGGCATTGTCGTCATTCAGTACGGTTTTTGACAGCTCCAGATACCAGTCGCAGTACTCGTTCCAGGTGAACTCATAGATCGCCTGGGCGGCGTGGTCGAAGCGGTAGCCCTCTAGGGCATCTGTAACCTTGGTTTCGGTCTGCTGCAGCAGGGAGATGATCCAGCGGTCGGCTACGCTGAGCTCGATTTCTGCTGTAGGAGCCCGCTCCTGCGGGCGATCTGATCGCCCAGAGGACTGGGCTCCTACATCTACACCACAGTCTTTCCCTTCAGTATTCATCAATACGTATCTGGCGGCATTCCACAGCTTATTGCAGAAGTTGCGGTAGCCCTCGATACGGCCCATGTCGAACTTGATGTCGCGGCCGGTGGCGGCGAGGGCGGCGAAGGTGAAACGCAGGGAGTCGGTACCGAAGCTGGGGATGCCGTCCGGGAACTCCTTGCGGGTCTGCTGTTCGATCTTTCTTGCCAGTTTAGGCTGCATCATACCGCTGGTGCGTTTGGTTACCAGTGATTCCAGGTCGATACCGTCAATGAGATCAATCGGGTCCAGCACATTGCCTTTGGACTTGGACATCTTGTCACCGTGGCTGTCGCGCACCAGGCCGTGCACATAGACCTCATGGAACGGCACCTGGCCGTCCATGAACTTGAGGCCCATCATGATCATGCGAGCCACCCAGAAGAATATGATATCGAAGCCGGTCACCAGCACGTTGGTGGGGTAGAAATCCTTCAATCGCTCGGTATTGTGGGGCCAGCCGAGGGTGGAGAATGGCCACAGGGCCGAACTGAACCAGGTGTCCAGCACGTCCTCGTCCTGGCGCAGGGGATAACCCGCATCGAAGCCGTGTTTAGCGCGTACCTCGGCCTCGTCGCGGCCCACGTAGACATTGCCCTCGTCGTCGTACCAGGCGGGGATGCGATGCCCCCACCAGATCTGGCGGCTGATGCACCAGTCCTGGATGTTGCGCATCCACTCGTAATAGGTGTTCTTCCAGTTGTCCGGCACGAACTTGATCTTGCCGCTCTCTACCGCCTCGATGGCGGGTTTGGCCAGGGGGCCGATCTTCACGTACCACTGGTCGGTGAGGAAGGGTTCAATGACGGTGCCGGAGCGGTCGCCGCGGGGCACCATCAGTTTGTGGTCCACCACCTTCTCCAGCAGGCCCAGGGCCTCCAGATCGGCGACGATCTGTTTGCGTGCCGCATAGCGATCCATACCGATGTAGGCAGATGGGATCAGCTCACCTTCCTCAGCCATGTTTTCGCGAATGGCCGCGTCTACGGTGAAGATGTTGATCAGGCCGCCGTGGATCTGGCTACTGACTGGGGTTTCATCCCGATGGCGCTGCCACACTTCATAGTCGTTGAAATCGTGGGCCGGGGTAATTTTTACGCAGCCGGTGCCAAATTCAGGATCGGCGTGCTCATCCGCCACGATGGGGATCTTGCGACCGGTGAGGGGCAGTTCCACCAGCTCGCCGATCAGATGTTTGTAGCGTTCGTCTTCGGGGTTTACCGCTACCGCGCAGTCGCCCAGCATGGTCTCGGGGCGGGTGGTGGAGACCACCATATGGCCCTGGCCGTTGGAGAGGGGATAGCGCATGTGCCACATGTGGCCGCTCTCCTCCTCGTTCAGCACCTCCAGGTCGGAGACGGCGGTGTGCAGCTTGGTGTCCCAGTTCACCAGCCGCTTGCCGCGGTAGATCAGGCCTTCCTCGTAGAGGCGGATGAATACCTCCTGCACCGCCTCGGAGAGACCATCGTCCATGGTGAAGCGCTCGTGCTCCCAGTCCAGGGAGGAGCCGAGACGGCGCAGCTGGCGGGTGATATTGCCGCCGGACTCGCCACGCCACTCCCAGATACGGTCGATGAAGGCGTCGCGGCCTAGGTCGTGGCGGGATTTGCCTTCCGCCTCCAACTGGCGCTCCACCACCATCTGTGTGGCGATGCCTGCGTGGTCGGTTCCTGGCTGCCACAGGGTCTTGTCGCCCTTCATCCGGTGATAGCGGATCAGGGTGTCCATGATGGTGTTGTTGAAACCGTGGCCCATGTGCAGGCTGCCCGTCACATTGGGGGGCGGGATCATAATGCAGTAACTGCTGTCACCCTTTTGAGCGGGTGCAAACCACCCGTTTTTCTCCCAGGTTTGGTACCAGCGTTTCTCTATGGCGTGGGGGTCGTAGGTTTTATCCATCAGTCTTATAAGGCATCGGTTTATTTAGGTTGTATGTGTTGGTTGTTCGGGTTGAGATGATTATTACCCAGGCCCTTATGGTAACTAAAACAGCCACGACACAAAAAACGGGGTATTATATCCACACATGAGAAAGAATATAAGATCATATTAAGGAACAACTATAAGTTCTGACTGTCTGGTCTCATGATCTCATATAACTTTGAACAATAACTGGATATATTTTGACGTTTTTTTTAATCTAGGGACTATGGCAGTAAATCCAAAGCGTATAGTTACACCACAAATCTCTACTTCGGACCGTAGCGGTTTACCGATGCGGCTCTTTGTCATCCTGATTTTGATAGCGTCCTGGACCTGGGGGGTATACCTAGTGGGCCGTGAAGGGATCGGTTCGGGAGACAATTCTCTGAAGTCTGATAACCCCCAGACAGAATACGAGGCTATTCAGCAGGCAGAAGCTACAGGTAAGCCTGGCGCTACACCTAAGCTGCAACTGCATGTCAAGGATATTGCCATAACCCCTACTGATAAGAAGGGGGCGTTTAAATATAGGGTAACCGTCGAACCCCTTATTGGCATGGATGGAGTTGCTACAGGTACGCTTAAGCTTGTTATTTCTGACGATGATGAAGAGGTAGTGGAGATTCCAGGTGCTAAAAACGAACTGGAAAATGGTCGTCGTCCATTTAGCATGTCCCAGGATCTGATAGGAGATGTGGCGATTCCAGATGAATTCGATCCGGAAAAAGTAGCTGTTGAGCTATTTACTGGGGAAGATACCGCCAATCCGTTGGTCCAGAAATATAGTTGGTCTGATGTGCTTGTAGAAAAGAGGCAGGAAGAGACCAAGGTCAATGAAGATAAAAAGGTGGTGTCTGACCTGGAGAGAGAAAATCTTGCCCTAAAGATCAAGTTGGCAAAGGCAGAGGCTGCCCAATCATCCGTGGCCGGGAGTACGAGCCTTAGCGGAGGAACGGTTCAAGATTTGAAAAAAGAACGGGACACTATGGCTAAGGAGATTGAGGAACTAAAGAAGAGGGTTTCTGATCTTAGTGGCAAAGTCAAAATCAAGGATATCCGTCTCAAGACCAAACTGCTTAGTCGTGAAGTAGAGTTCTATGTTTCCGTAACCAGGACAATTCAGGATGAGAATCGACTGACTGGTGCAATGTATATCTCACTTAGCGGAACTGAGGGTGAACAACAGAAGATCTATACCCATGAGCATATAACCTCTGATCAGAAAAACAAATATAGGCTTGGGTTTAGAAATTTCCAGGAAATCAAGCAGACATTGGTAGTTCCAAAAGGATTTACCCCTGAGAAGATAATTATCAACATCGTGCCGGAAAACAGTGATATTCAAGAGTTCAAAGAAGAGTTTGATTGGGAAAAACTAACTAGCGAGTAAAAAACCGAGACATCCTGATCACCTGCTTTTACCCCAAACAAAGCTCATTACTGCCTGACTTGTCGGGTTCCTTCCTTCATATATAAGATTTCCTAAACTAGTATTAGTTGTATTAGTCGGTTTATTCAAGCCGTTCCTAAGCTTGAATCCATCCAGGGTTAGCAGTCGTACTACAAGTATCAATCAACAAAAACTATCTTGGAAATAGGTAATATGAACCATAAGAAGATTGGCCTGGTACTCCTGCTGCTGCTTTTAGTCGCTGCCTTCTTTGTGTTTGATCTGGGGCAGTATCTCAATCTTGAATATCTGAAACTGAAGCATGCCGACCTTTTAGCATGGCGTGATTCCAACCCAATTCAGGCAGCCTTAATCTTCTTTTTGGTTTACGTAGTGGTAACAGCGGTTTCACTGCCTGGGGCGGCGGTTATGACCTTGGCTGTCGGCGCGATTTTTGGACTGTTCTGGGGTACTATCCTGGTCTCCTTCGCCTCCACACTTGGTGCAACCCTGGCCTTTTTGATAGCAAGATTTGTCCTGCACGACATAGTACAGGAACGTTTTGGCGACAGGCTGAGCGCTTTGAATAGAGGGGTTGAGAAGGATGGTGCCTTCTACCTGTTTGGGCTTCGACTGGTACCAATCTTTCCCTTTTTCATTATCAATCTGGTTATGGCCCTAACCCCGATTCGCACCTGGACATATGCCTGGGTGAGCCAGGTTGGTATGTTGGCTGGAACCATTGTCTATGTGAATGCTGGCACCCAACTGGCCAAGATTGATTCGCTCTCTGGGATTCTCTCTCCAGGGTTGCTGTTCTCATTTGTGTTACTTGGACTGTTTCCATTGATAGCAAAAAAGATACTGGATGCAATCAAGGCACGCCGTGCCCTGGAAGGCTATGCAAAGCCCGCAATGTTTGACCGCAACATAGTCGTGATAGGGGCCGGCTCAGGTGGGCTGGTTGCCTCATACATAGCGGCGGCGGTTAAGGCCAAGGTAACCCTGATTGAGAAAAACAAAATGGGTGGAGATTGTTTGAATACCGGTTGTGTTCCCTCTAAGGCCATGATTCGTTCTGCCCGTTTTCTATCCCATATCAAACGCGCACAAGAGTATGGCTTCAAGCCTATGCAGGCCAAGTTTGATTTCTCAGATGTAATGGAGCGGGTGCAAGGCGTGGTTGAGAGGGTGGCCCCACATGATTCGGTGGAACGCTACACCGGCCTGGGGGTAGATGTGATCGAAGGTGAGGCCAGAATCACATCTCCCTACACAGTTGAGGTAAATGGTAAGACTCTGACTACCCGAAACATAGTGATTGCCACCGGGGCTCGCCCGTTCGTTCCCCCCATCAAGGGATTGGACCGGTTTGATTATCTGACATCGGATAATATGTGGGAGATTAGGGAGCTGCCCAAGCGCATGCTGATTCTCGGCGGCGGTCCCATCGGTTGTGAACTTGCACAGGCCATTGCTATGTTCGGCTCCAAGGTAACCATTGTAGAGATGATGCCAAAGTTGATGATCCGAGAGGATGAAGATGTTGTTGAAGCCGTAACCGAGCAGTTTATTAAGGATGGCATCGATGTGAAGACCGGACACATGGCCAAGGAGTTTCTGCTAGAAGAGGGCAAGAATATACTTATCGCGGAGCATGATGAAAATGATGTCAGGATAGAGTTCGATCAGGTCCTGGTTGCCGTAGGCAGGGCAGCGAATACCACCGGATTCGGTCTGGAAGAGCTTGGAGTTGAGATAAGCGAGCGCAGAACCATCGAAGTAAATGAGTTTCTTCAAACCAACTTTCCCAATATATACGCCTGTGGTGATGTGGCTGGTCCCTACCAGTTTACTCACACCGCCGGGCATCAGGCCTGGTATGCGGCGGTAAACTCACTGTTCGGGATGTTCCGCCGTTTCAAGGTGGATTACTCAGTCATACCTTTTGCTACCTTTACTAATCCTGAAGTGGCGCGTGTTGGACTTAATGAGCAGGAGGCTAAACAGCAGGGTGTAAAGTATGAGGTGATCACCTACGGTATTGATGACCTGGATCGGGCTATCGCAGACGGGGAGGCCCAGGGTTTTGTTAAGGTGCTGACCGTTCCGGGTAAAGACAAGATACTGGGGGCAACTATTGTTGGAGAACATGCGGGCGAGTTGATCAGCGAATTCGTCAGCGCCATGCGCCACCACTTCGGCCTCAGTAAGATACTTGGCACCATCCACATCTATCCAACCTGGAGCGAAGCAAACAAATACGTTGCTGGGAACTGGAAGAGGGCCCATGCGCCACAAAGGCTGCTTGAGTGGGTGGAGCGGTTCCATACCTGGCGTAGGAATAGAGAATAGGCTGTAAAAGGGGGCACTTTGTAATGGCCTTGAAAAAGATTATCTCGGGCGGTCAGACTGGAGTAGACCGTGCGGCCCTGGATGTGGCGCTGGATTTGGGGGTATCCTGTGGTGGCTGGTGCCCAAGAGGCAGACTGGCGGAGGATGGCACCATCCCGGATCGCTATCCATTAAAAGAGACCCCATCAAAACAATATCATATGCGCACAAAGAGGAATGTACGTTATTCAGACGCTACTTTGATCCTCAATATCGGTCCCCTGGATGGTGGAACTGCCCTTACAGCAGAGTTGGCGCTTGAGAATGATCGGCCATGCAAGGTGGTAGATCTAGATAAAGATCACGATATTGATTCAGTACTTGACTGGATGCAGAAGAACCTCGTCAATGTCCTGAATGTCGCTGGTCCCAGAGGGTCCAAAAGGCCATATCTATATGAAATGGCACAAGATTATCTGCTAAAACTCATTCCGCTCGCCACTAAATAGGGCTAAATACCAAGGTATGAACCCCTGTTATGTCAATAAGCTTATGTGTAGAATTAAGTAAGCAATGAAACTTATTGATTGACAAGTAATTATTTTCGTTCTATGCTCCAGAAAACTTACAATGAATGAGGCTGTGTATTTATGCCTCAATATCGAGTGACAATTACATAACAGGAACATAGGAAGGGTATTGGTATGGCTCAAATGAGATTGGCGGCTGCAGTTGCTGCAGCAACAATAGCAATGGGTACCCTGGCTGTAACTGGGTGCAGCTCACGTGACTCTGGTAGTAATATTAAAAACACCCCGGAGACAACTGACATTGTGGCTGATGGGGCTGTAGTCAGACCCATGACATTTTGGGCGTCCGCTATAGGGGCTATTGGCTGGGTTGTCACCCTGCCGTTTACCCTGCCGAGCGGAAGTGCTGGTGACACTGCTAAGGCCTGGGTTGGTGATCCACTGAAATACACGTTCTGTCGCCCAATGGGAGAGATGGAAGATAATGCAGATCAGCCATGCTTCGGTAATGATGGTTAGGTTAGAAAAGGATGCTTAAGCGAAAAGCCTCCTGGTAAAGTTTCGTTCGCGCCAAGCTGCTTTGTCAGCTATTTTAAGAGCTACATCCCAGTGGCTCTTTTTTTTTTTAGAAGGCTGAATTAAGCCTATCATATAACAACTATTTAACCGGTGTAATTCTCACCAGAGCTCCCATTATTGGATGGTCGATATAGTGTAGCTTACCGCTTCTCATTCTGCGGTGTGCTTGCATACGAAACTTACCAGGGGGAGGACCATTTACTGTTTCAAGTAGCAGGTCTAGATCCAGGTGCAGATAGCGTTTGACATGAACTTTGGCTGTTCCGGTAAGGACTCCGGTCCTGGTTTTACCAGAGACAAAAACCGGTATGGCATCCAGTTTTCCCACGGCCGGTTGGCGCCATATCATATGGGTGAGTCTTACCGGTTTTCCGCTGGCGCGTTGCATCCGTTTGGCGACACTGACCAGGGCCCGTCTTGAGTTCGAAAGTTTGGCATAGAGACCCTTGTTGGTAAGGTGGGTTGCATCCTCTGTGTTAGGTTTGCCTGGATCCTCTGGCCAGGACTCATTCAAGGCGGCAGCCCTGGATGTGCGCTCAAAGATAACCAGTTCCACATCATATTGTTCCACCGCCAACGCTGGTTGCGTAATGAGAAGAGTTGTAAGCAGTAGAAAAAACGTGCGTGCGGCTGTCATCTATGGTTCACCTTTTAGTCTCTATTCTTCACCGTCTTATTGTTTCCCACTCAGGGAGAAAAAGCGAGAGCTTCCTTAACACCTTATCTCATCCAGTACGGAAGAGACCTGCTCTATGCGCTGTTCTCTCGCTGACATATCGCGGAAGAACTTTATCTTATCAGCTCCGTCCAGCTTAAACTCTTTGGGTCTGGTCTGGATCAAGTTGATCAGATGGCCTGGATCAATCTTAGGCTCTCCATCGAAAATGATGTGTCCCCCAGCCGGACCAGCTTCAAGTTTGCGTATACCTATTGGATTGGCCTTAAGTTTGAGCCTAGTTATCTCCATAAGGTATTTTGTCTGTTCCGGTAGCAGTCCAAAGCGGTCGATCATCTCCACCTGAAGCTCACGCAACTCCTCTTTGGATCGGCTGCTGGCAATGCGCTTGTATAGAACCAGACGGGTGTGCACATCCGGGATATAGTCCTCCGGGATCAGGGCTGGTAGTTGTAGATCTATCTCTGCACCGTGGTCCAGTGGCCGGTCAAGGTTAGGCTGCTGACCCGATTTTAGGGCATTTACCGCGCGCTCTAGCAGTTCTGTGTATAGGGTATAACCGATCTCATGTATCTGGCCGCTCTGTCCCTCACCCAGCAGTTCACCAGCACCGCGTATCTCCAGATCGTGGGTCGCTAGGGTGAATCCAGCTCCCAGCTCTTCCATAGATTCAATGGCCTCAAGGCGTTTCCTGGCGTCCGGGGTGAGATTTCTGGATGGAGGGGTTATTAGATAGGCATAGGCCCGGTGATGGGATCTTCCCACACGCCCCCTTAGCTGATGCAGTTGAGCCAGACCAAGCTTGTCGGCCCGATTGATCAGGATGGTGTTGGCGCTGGGCACATCGATGCCGCTCTCGATAATGGTGGTGCAGAGCAGGATGTTGAAGCGTTGATGATAGAAATCCCGCATTACCCCTTCCAGCTCCCGTTCCCGCATCTGGCCGTGGGCTATCTGCAATTTAACGCCGGGCATCAGGGTCTCTAGCCTGTTGGCCATATCCTCGATGGAGCTGACCTCGTTATGCAGAAAATAGATCTGGCCGCCACGTTTTATCTCGCGTTGGCAGGCCTCTATCACCGTGGCATCGTTCCATTCACTGACAAAGGTCTTAATCGGATGTCTGGCAACCGGCGGCGTTGCGATGAGGGAGAGATCGTACAATCCGGATAGCGCCATATTCAGGGTGCGGGGTATGGGGGTAGCAGTGAGGGTGAGTATATCCACCTCCGCCCGCAGGGCCTTGAGACTCTCTTTATGACGCACGCCGAAGCGGTGTTCCTCGTCGATGATCACCAGTCCCAATCGTTTGAATTTCACCTCTTTTTGCAGCAGCTTATGAGTGCCGATAACTATGTCCACTGTGCCATCGGTCAATCCCTTGAGCACCTGTTGCTGTTGTTTGGTGGTGCCAAAGCGGGAAAGAATTCTTATTTGAACCGGCCAATCGGCAAAACGGTCGGAGAAGTTCTGAAAGTGCTGTTGCGCAAGCAGGGTGGTGGGGGCGAGGATAGCCACCTGCCTGTTGCCCTGTACTGCGGCAAAGGCGGCCCGCATGGCTACTTCAGTCTTGCCGAAGCCAACATCACCACAGATCACCCGCTCCATATGCCGGGGTGACTCCATATCTGCCAGCACTGCATCTATAGCCTGCTGCTGATCTGGGGTCTCTTCAAATTCAAAATTGGCTGCGAAGCTGGCGTACTCATCTCCAGGTTGAGGAAAGGCGTTACCCTGATTAGCTGCGCGACGGGCGTAGATCTCTAACAGTTCTGCTGCTATGTCATGTACCTTTTCAGCGGCCTTACGTTTGGCCCGTTCCCACTGATCTCCACCTAGGCGGTGCAGCGGGGCGTTCTCTGGCGATGCACCTGAGTAGCGGCTGATCAGATGCAGGGATGATACCGGGACATAGAGCTTGTCTCCCTTGGCATATTCCAAGGTGAGATACTCGGTCTGCATGTCACCAACCTCCAGTGTTTGCAGTCCTCGATAGCGTCCAACCCCGTGATCTTCATGTACTGCGGGAGCACCGATATGCAGCTCGGTAAGGTTACGTATTACCTGATCGGAATCACCGAATTTAGCTCTGCGTCTTCGTTCCTGCCGGACCACTTCCCCTAGAAGCTGGGTCTCAGTGATAAGCACAACTCCATGATCAGGCAACCACAGCCCCTGTTCTAATGGGGCCACCGCAATCACCATCTCGGTTTTATGTTGCAGGAAATCTTGCCAGCTGTCGGTTAGGGTGGTTTTTATATTGTAGCCAGCGAGGGTATCTTTGAGCATCTCCCGGCGTCCGGCGCTCTCTGCCACAAACATGATCCTTCCAGGATTGCTTGCAATGAACTGTTGCAAGAGCGCGGCTGGATGGACGGTTTTCGCCTTGAAACCCAGGGCTGGCAGTGCCTTGGCGCTGAAGTTGTGGAATGACTTGAAGCCCTTTGTGCGCGATTCGATCTCGCTGTGTTGCAATCGTACCAAGCGTCCAGATTTTAACCTGTTGGCTAGTTCGTCACTGGTGAGAAAGATCTCTTTTGGCTGCATTAGTGGGCGTTCATGATCATGTCGCCGTTGTTCATAGCGCTCTTCTACCTGTTCCAGAAAGCTCTCCGCCTGATCTCGAATCTGCTCATACTGGATTGTTAGGTAATCATCCGGCAGGTAGTCAAACAGGGTTGCAGTCTGTTCAAAGAACAGCGGCAGATAGTATTCCAGACCACCAGGTGTGTTGCCCTCAGATACCTCTCTATAGATCAGGCTACTGTTTGGGTCTCCTTCAAAGCTGTTGCGAAAGGCCTGACGAAATCTCGTTATGGCATCCCGGTCCATAGGGAACTCACGGGCCGGCAGGATCTCAATCTGCTCTATCTTCTCCAGGCTGCGTTGAGTTTCCGGATCAAAGGTACGGATGCTTTCGATCTCATCATCAAACAGATCAATCCTCAGGGGTTGGTGGCTTCCCATCGGGAACAGATCCAGCAGGGAACCACGCACGGCATACTCTCCATGACCCAAAACCTGGGATACACACTGGTAACCGCTCTGCTCCAGTTGGCTTCTGGTTTCTGTCAGTGAAAGATGATCACCGATGCGATAGAGAAGGCTTCCCTCCTCAACATAGTTACGGGGAGGAAGGCGTTGCAGCATGGTGCTTATAGGTACTATCAGCACCCCTTTGTTCATTCTTGGGAGTTGATGCAGTGATTTAAGCCGTTCTGACACCAGTTCCGGCAGAGGAGAAAATACATCGTAGGGCAGGGTTTCCCAATCTGGGAATTTGGCTAGTATGATATCAGCTCCAGAAAGAAAGAAACTGATGCTGTCAGCCAAATTTGATGCTGCCTGGACATCCTTCACTAATACCAGTATCAGACCGTTGTAGCTCTTAGTTGCAGATGCTATAGCCAGGGCATCGCTAGCCCCGTACATGCGTCCCCACTGCAGGCGATCATTCTCAGCCTGGGGAATAGGTGGGGAGGTTGGATCAGATAAAAGTATATCCGTTGTGTGTACTGGGGACATTTTACTGCTGCAATTACTGGTAAGGGCGGGATTGTCTCACAATGTGGTTAGTGATCAATAGCGTCAGACATCCTTTTTAGAACAGAAAGAGTTGTTTCAAGTTCTGCTTGAGGAATGCCTGATGAGTGTGCTATTGCCAGTTTAGACTGCTTTTCATCCAGCTTTAAAAATATCTCCTTCCCAAGATCTGAGATGTCTATCAGCTTCGCACGCTTATGGTCAGGATTTTTATGGAACAACAATAGGCCATCCTTCTGCATCACATCAACAAGTCGTTGTACGGCCTGTCGGGTTAACCCCATTCTTCTAGCTATTTGTGGTACAGTTTGTGGTTCACCAGCTAAGAAAATGGCACCTAAAATTTTCCATCTGGCACTAGTAACTCCATATTCCATGCCCATCTGGTCGCCTGCGTTTATAAGGAATCCTCCTAGCTTGAACACCTCAAGAACGATTTCGGTGAACACCAGGCCTTTCTGAAATTCATTCATTCCCAATCCTTCTTAGTGTTGACAACATATTGACAAGATAGGCTTGTAACCAGATAATGACAACATGTTACCAATTAATCTATGCAGTGGGAACCATGATGCAGCTGTTCCATCGGTTTGTAGTGTCCACCGTCATCTTCTGCATAACTAGGTACAGAGACGTAAAACCCTTTAATTATTAATATGTTGTCACTAGATGAAAGAGTGTTTTGTTAGTGTCCTTAATAAAACGATGGTGTAGAATGAGGTACCGAAAGCAAACTCATCATATTTTGTATCATGGATGGTTATTACTGAATGCAACTCCTTAGCAAAATTTCTAACATGATCCCTTTTCAGATACCCAAGAAGTTGGGTGTAACTCTGATTGGATTGGCTGTATTGATAGGTCTGCCTATAATCATCAAGATGGCCCAATTCTCTGCTATGGGTTCGGCGCAGATGCATATGCCTCCACAGACGGTGACCGCAGACAGTGTGCGCAGAGAGAGCTGGCCCAAAACGATCAGTGCCACCGGTTCGCTGGTTGCTGTACAGGGCGTTACAGTCAGTGCGGAATTGGGCGGTAAGATTGTAGCGATCGCCTTTGAGTCTGGCGATCGGGTCAAGGCAGGGGATCTGTTGGTTCGAATTGATGTGTCAGCAGAAGAGGCACAGCTTCGCTCGGCAGAGGCCGCGGCCAAGCTGGCGCGTATCAACCTGAAGCGTAACCGCAACCTGCGCAAGAACAAGACCGTATCCCAGTCTGATCTAGACACCGCTGAGGCAAACTTCAAGCAGGCTAGCGCCCAGGTGGACAACATGCATGCAGCCATCGAAAAAAAGACCTTGCGCGCCCCCTTTGCCGGTCATCTGGGAATACGTCAGGTCAATCTAGGACAGATCGTAGACAAGGGAACGCCGGTTGTGACTCTGCAAGCCATTGATCCCATCTATGTGGATTTCTCCCTTCCTCAGCAGCGCTTTTCTGTTTTGGCACAGGATACCGAGGTTAAGGTCACTACCGATGCGGCACCTGGTGAGGTCTTTCCTGGCAAGATCATCGCCGTGAATCCAGAGATTGATCAGATGACCCGCAGCGTTCGGGTCAGGGCGAGACTCACTAATAAAAACGAACTGCTACGACCAGGCATGTTCGCTAATGTTGAAGTGCTGCTGCCGACACAACAGGATGTACTTTCTATTCCGGCTACAGCGGTACTTTATGCCCCCTATGGCGATACAGTGTTTGTCATAGACGAAGTAGAGGATAAAGTAAGCGGTAAACGGCAACTGTTGCTGCGCCAGCAGATCGTTCGCCTGGGTGAGACTAACGGCGATTTTGTTGCCGTAATCAAGGGACTGAAAGAGGGCGAAAGCATAGTGACTAACGGTGTGTTTAAACTGAGGCCCAAGATGGCAGTGGTGATTGATAACACTCTGGAGCCAGAAGCGAAGTTGGCTCCCAAGCCGCCTAACAAGTGATCTGTTCGACATGAAGTACGCAAGATCTATAAAAGTGAACGGTGGTTGCTAAAATGCATGGAATGAAGAAATCCTTCACCGATCTGTTCATCCAGAGACCCGTGCTGGCGATCGTGGTCAATCTATTGATCGTCATTGCCGGTATACAGGCATGGAACTCTCTCAATATTCGCCAATACCCGCGTAGTGATAACGCCTCGGTCAATATCTCGACCGTATATGTTGGAGCAAGCGCGGAGCTGGTGCGCGGTTTCATAACTACTCCTCTGGAGCAGGCGATCGCATCGGCTGATGGTATAGACTATATCGAATCAAAAAGCCTGCAGGGTTACTCCACGGTTAACGCCCGTCTCAAACTAAATTACGATCCAACCAAGGCCCTGGCGGAGATCACCGCCAAGGTTAACCAGGTGCGTAACGATCTGCCTGTAGAGGCTCAGGTGCCGGCAATCTCGGTGCAGTCGGCGGACACTCGGTTTGCCTCAGCCTATCTTAGCTTTGCCTCAGATATTCTATCCCAGGCCGAGATTACCGATTATTTGATTCGCGTAGTGCAACCGCGCCTGGCAGCAGTGGAAGGGGTGCAACGGGCGGCTATACTTGGCGCGCGCACCTTTGCCATGCGCGTCTGGCTTAAGCCGGACAAGATGGCTGCAATGCATATCAGTCCATCTCAGGTGCGCCAGGCCCTAGCTGCCAACAATTTTCTCTCCGCGGTCGGTAGCACTAAAGGCTCTCTAGTCCAGGTTAACCTGACTGCCAATACCGACTTGCACTCTGTAGAAGAGTTTGAACGCATGGTGATCTACCAGAAAGGTGACACCATTGTGCGTCTACGGGATATTGCCGATGTCGCTCTCGGTGCCGAAGATTACGACACCTCGGTACGCTACTCTGGTCAGACAGCGGTCTTCATGGGTATCTTTCCTCTGCCGAGCGCCAATACTATTGACGTTATTAAACTGATACGTGTTGAGATAGATGCCATCGCCCGTGACCTGCCGAAGGGGCTTGAAGTCAATATCGGTTACGACGCTTCAGAATATATATCCAATGCCATCACCGAGGTCACCAAGACCCTGGGCGATACCCTGTTGATCGTCATCATCGTCATATTCCTCTTCCTCGGGTCGTTGCGCTCGGCTCTGGTACCGACTATTGCGATACCGGTTTCACTGATCGGTAGTATCTTTTTGATGCAGGTATTCGGCTTCACTCTCAACCTGCTCACTCTGCTGGCAATCGTGCTCTCAGTGGGTCTGGTGGTGGACGATGCCATCGTGGTGGTGGAAAACATTGAGCGCCATCTTCGGGAGGGACGCAGTAAGCTGGAGGCGTCCATGCTTGGTGCTCGCGAGCTGGTGGGGCCGGTGATCGCAATGACTATCACCCTGGCAGCGGTCTATATGCCAGTGGCGCTACAGGGCGGTCTAACCGGCGCGCTATTTCGTGAATTCGCTCTCACCCTAGCGGGCACGGTTACCATCTCAGGCATAGTGGCACTGACTCTGTCGCCGATGATGTCGTCCCATATGCTGCGTGATGCCGATGCCGAAGAGCGAGGTTTCACCGGCTGGGTCAATCACCACTTCGACCGCATGCGTCAGGCCTATGGTCGCCTGATCGGTAAAACCCTGAAGGCGCGCCCATACGTTTATGCGATCTGGATTGGCGTATCCTTGATGGCTTTTCCTCTCTACAGCATGTCGCCAAAAGAGCTGGCTCCAGCTGAGGACCAGAGCGTAATTTTCGGCATTATCAACGCGCCTGCCAATGCTACCGCCGACCAGAAAGAGTTTTACGGCCGTGCTGTGGAGAAGGCCTTTCTCAGCACCCCAGAGGCGGATCTAACCTTCCAGATTCTGTTTGCGCCATCCGTGGGCGCGGCCTATGACACCGATGGTTTCTCTGGCATGGTGGTTAAGCCATGGCATGCTCCCCGCGAGCGTACTGTTTTCGAGATAGTGCCGGAGATTCAGGCCAAGCTTTCCCATATCCCTGGGTTCCAGATCTTCGCCACCACGCCACCTGCACTGCCTGGTGGCAGCAATTTCCCCATCGAGTTCATCATTGCCTCGACTGCAGATGCCAAGCAACTGCTAGGCTTTGCCCAACAGATTCAGATGAAGGCGGCCATGAGTGGCATGTTTTTCTTTCCACCACAGATTGATCTGCGATATGACCAGCCAGAGGCTCAAGTGGTGCTGGACCGAGACAAGATCGGATCGCTTGGACTCAATTTGAAACAGGTGGGCAGTGATATGGCTGCGGCGCTGGGTGGGAATTTTGTAAACCGCTTTAATATCGGTGGACGTAGCTACAAGGTGATTCCGCAGATCGAACGTAGTCAACGCCTCAATCCTGATCAGCTCACCAATATCTACATCAACGGGCCAGAGGGTCAGCTTATTCCTTTAAGTAGCGTGGCGCATATAGAGAGCAAGACCGTACCGCGTTCTCTTAACCGATTCCAGCAGCTCAACTCGGTCAAGCTGTCGGGCATGACCAATCGCACACTCGACCAGGCACTAACCGTGCTAGAGGATGCCGCACGCGAAATTCTGCCGCCTGGATACACGGTTGACTACACCGGCGAATCGCGCCAACTGCGGCAGGAGGGCAACAAGTTTCTACCTGCCTTTGCCTTAGCCATTGTTCTTATATTTTTGGCGTTGGCGGTGCAGTTCAACTCTTTTCGTGATCCACTGATCATCCTATTGGGTTCAGTGCCACTAGCCATGTTCGGTGCGCTACTATTCACCTTCCTAAAGATGCCTAATCCCAATATGCCGTTCTGGACCAGTAGCTGGACCACTACGCTCAACATCTATGCCCAGGTAGGCATGGTTACCCTGGTTGGGCTGATTGCGAAAAACGGCATCCTCATAGTTGAGTTCGCCAATAAGCTACAGGAGCAGGGACATCCCAAGCTGGATGCAATCCGTGAGGCATCCATGACCCGTTTGCGTCCGGTGCTGATGACCACCGTAGCAACTGTGGCTGGCCATTTCCCTCTCACCCTGGTGACCGGTGCAGGTGCAGCAGCCCGTAACTCCATAGGTTTGGTATTGGTGGGTGGCATGACCGTTGGCACTCTCTTTACCCTTTTCGTATTACCATCGATCTACGTTCTGCTAGCCAAAGAGCATAATGCCGAGCAGTTGTTACCAGAAGACGAGATACAAACGGTCGAAGCGTAGATCCACTTATCTCTGAATAACCCATCCATTGTGTTATGCAGTGTAGGAAAGGGATTGAATGAGATATAAGCTCAAATTACCAAGCCTTTCAATGTTAGCCCTGCTGCTCCATCCATCCCTATCTAGATAGTCTCTTAGCTCTGAGTTCTCTCTGAATATATTGCAAGCAAGCCCCCAATAGATTTTCTGCAGCAATCAAAAACAAGAATAGAAAGACTATTAAGCCATATCTGTTTTTGTGTGACTGTTCTCATTGACTACGTGACTATTGCCTCACTTTATTCAATGAATAATGTTTTTACGTTCACGTGCAATGGAAGCGTGATCGGATCGACAAATGAAATATATAACCACTGCTAATATCCCTAACTCAAGCATGGAAGACATAACTTCGCAAGGAAAGGAGATTTGGATGAATTAAATAGAATTAATTAGGAGCGCAGTTATGTCTACAAACTATTTCTCTAGGATCAACGGAACAAACTTTTCTACGACTGGAACCGGTCTCGATCAATTGGTAGACACCATGAGCACCGATCTAGGCTTGCGTGGGCGTGTTTCCAATAAGGACCTATCAGAAGCCAATAAGGCAGCTGATGCCATGAACCAAATTCTCATTGAGGCTATCAACGAAACCGGTGTTGCCCCAGATGGCCAATTCGATGTCGATGATGTCCGTGCGCTTAATACATATATTCGCGATCACTACCTTCAAGAGTGGATGGAGCTACATGGAGATGACGAAGATAATGAAGAGACCGGGTTCCACCTAATCCAGAACGATGGCGCTTCCGAGTATTATCGGGGCGACAACCTGACCAATACTGTCGCTGATAGTATTTATCACCTTGGTTTTGAGATTCAGGGCGACAACATCCTGAACGAAGACGGCGATGAGAACGCTACCCTAACCGATCTGGCGGACTGGCTGACCCAGTTCTATACCGACCGCTCCACCACATATACCGGCCTTGACCGTATCACCGATACAGTCATGGCAGATTGCGGCCTGGACAATAAGATATGCGATGTCGAGATCGCCGAGGCATCTGATGCGGCCAATCGCATGAACCATATAATCAAAGAGGCAATCGGGGCTACCAATGCCACCGCAGATGGTGCCATTACTGTGGATGATGTGTGCAATATCAACACGTATATTCGCGATAACTATCTCGAAGAGTGGGCCACACTACATGGCGATGATGAAACCGACGAAGAGACCGGGTTCCATCTGGTACAGAACGATGGCGCCAACACAAAGATGTTCGGTAAGAACTTCGTTAACACTGTGGCCGACGGTATCTATCACCTTGGGTTTGAGATTGAGGGTGACCGTATCCTGAATGAAGACGGTAATGAGAACGCCAAGCTTACGGATTTAGCATACTGGCTGAATTATTTTTATGTGGATCAGGGAACCACCAACACAAATCTCGACGAGTTGGTACAGGTGGTTAAAAGTGATACTGGTCTCTCTCGTTACACAGGTGCAGATGACATCAACGAAGGGGCCGAAGCGGCAAATGCCATGAACCACATTCTGGTAGATACCATCAAGGCTCTGGGTGTGGCTAGCGACGAGGTAATCTCAGTAGAAGATGTCATTGCTATCAACGACTACATCCGCACCAACTACTACGACCAGTGGGTTGAACTGCATGGTGACGATGAAGAGAACGAAGAGACCGGTTTTCATCTAGTGCAGAACGACGGAGCCAGTGAGAAGTATCGCGGAGACAATTTTATCAACACCGTGATTGACGGTATTTACCATATGGGTTTTGCCATAGAGGGCGACTACATCCTAAACGAGGATGGCGACCAGAACGCCAACCTGGGTGATCTGGCCACCTGGCTCAACAACTTCTACCTGGGCAAGGAGAAC
>JBNKJS010000025.1:0-73275 GCA_050291365.1 Sedimenticolaceae bacterium
GGGCCAAGGGCCAAGGGCCAAGGGCCAAGGGCCAAGGGCCAAGGGCCAAGGGCCAAGGGCCAAGGGCCAAGGGCCAAGGGCCAAGGGCCAACAGATGATGGCCGAGCAATATAATATGTCAAGAAGTTTTTTTAGCCCTGACAGCTCGGCCCTGACAGCTCGGCCCTGACAGCTCGGCCCTGACAGCTCGGCCCTGACAGCTCGGCCCTGATACCTCGGCCCTGATACCTAGGCCCTAATCCCCAGCCCCAGCTCAGGCCAATCCGCTAACTCTGAGAAGATACCCCGCTCCCGCTCCCCCAGCTCCGGATCAATCATCATCCTAGCCAACCGGGAACGGTAATCATCCAGGGTTATACCGGCATCGGCCATAGGATTGGTGAGTCGGTCCAGGCGAAACTCTTCCCAGCGCCCCCTCTCATCCGCCGAGAGGCTGTCAGGCCAGTTACGGGCACGATATCGAAACAGCATCTCTGGCAAACGTCCATCTTCAAAATCAAGATCCAGATCCGCCAACTCTGCCACCTGGGTGGTACGCACATATTCCATAAGACGCCTATCCGCATCAGAGAAAAAACCGCCGCCATACAGGGCTTGATCAGGATCAGAAATAGATTCGAACTCCCGCCCGGTGTATACCTGCTTAACCTTTGCATCCAGTCTGGCCTGTAGAATCATCTCAAGATGTCCTTCAGCTTTAGCTATATCAATATGCCACTCTGCCGCTGCAGCATCCGTGAGTGTATTCATAGGTACCACCACCGGACATTTGTTAATATGCACCTCTTTTAAAGGAATACGCTCTACACCATCCGGCAGCTCAGCCTGAGCGGTAAAGACCCGCTGCTGGATCTCTTCTACGCTCAACTCTATCAAGGGGGTTGGATCAACCCGCAGATCATATACAACCACAGAATTGCGGTTGACCGGGTGATTTACCAAGGGAGCCACCATGGCGATACATCCATCTCTGGCAGGATATTTCGACGAAACATGCAATACCGGCTGCTTGGTCGCAACATTCAGCTGCTCAGCAACCATGCGCTTGTTGCGCATGTTTAGCTGATGATCAAACAGGCGCGGCTGCTTCTGCTTGATCAGCTTAGCCATGGCGATTGTGGCATACACATCGGAGAGGGCATCGTGGGCATCGACATGTTCAATCCCGTTGGCCTTGGTCAACTCTTCCAGGCGAAAGCTGGTGACCCCATCCTCTTTGATAGGCCACTCAATACCATCTGGACGCAGGGCCCGGGTAAGACGCACTACATCAATGATGTCCCAACGGGAGTTGCCGTTCTGCCACTCTCTGGCATAGGGATCGAAGAAATTGCGATAAAGGCCATAACGGGTGAACTCATCATCGAAACGTATATTGTTATACCCCACCGAACAGGTCCCGGGCGTCGCCATCTCCTGATGAATGGCAGCAAAAAACTCCGCCTCAGCAACACCCTTGGCCAGAGCATGTTGTGGCGTGATGCCGGTTACCAGACAGGCCTCCGGGTGGGGCAGCATATCATCCGACGGTCTACAGTACTGAACCAGTGGCTTGCCCACCACATTCAGCTCCGCATCGGTTCTGATTCCGGCAAACTGAGAAGGACGGTCCCGCCTGGGGTCAGTTCCCCAGGTCTCGTAGTCGTGCCAGTAGAAGGTCAGTGCCATTGCTCTACTTTAACGTAAACAGCACCCACAAAAAAAGCCACCCAACCTAAGTTGGGTGGCTTTTCGTATTCTTTAAGAATATCTAAGTTAGATCTTCTCTTTGATACGTGCTGCCTTACCGGTGCGTCCACGCAGGTAGTAGAGCTTGGCGCGACGCACGTCACCTCTACGGGTAACCTTGATCTCCTTGATCATTTGGCTATAGGTCTGGAAGGTACGCTCAACACCCTCTCCATGGGACATCTTACGTACAATGAACGATGAGTTCAGCCCACGGTTGCGCTTGGCGATCACCACGCCTTCATACGCCTGCAGACGCTCGCGGTCACCCTCGATTACCTTTACCTGGACGACCACGTTATCTCCAGGACCAAACTCTGGAACCTCGCGGTTCATCTGCTCGGCTTCAAGGGCCTCTATGATATTGCTCATGGTCGTATTGCTCCTGTTTCTTAACTGGCGCCATTATGCGCCTCAATAAACTCTTCAAGTAATAACTGCTCTTCTTTGGTCAACTCACGGCCTTCTAGCAAATCTGGCCGACGTAACCATGTTCGTCCCAGCGACTGTTTAAGTCGCCAGCGGCGGATGGCCTCATGATTGCCACTCTTAAGCACCTCCGGCACCGACATATCCTCAAACAGCTCGGGCCGCGTATAGTGCGGACAATCCAGCAGGCCTTCAGTGAAGGAGTCCTGCTCTGCTGAGTCGGCGTCCCCGAGTACTCCGGGTAACAGCCTAATCACAGCGTCCATCAACACCAGGGCGGGTAGTTCACCGCCACTTAAAACATAATCGCCTATCGACCACTCTTCATCGACATAACGATCAATAATTCTTTCATCAATCCCTTCATAGCGTCCGGCAATCAATATCATGCCATCCCGCTGAGCCAGCTCCCTAACCGCCGGCTGATCCATCTCTCTTCCTTGTGGACTCAGATAGGCCACCCTACTGTTCGGTGCCGCGTTTTTAGCTTCCTCGATGGCAGCCTGCAGGGGCTCCACCTTCATCACCATACCAGGGCCACCGCCATAGGGGCGATCATCCACTGTGCGATGTACATCGCTGGTGTAATCTCTGGGATTCCAGGTGACAAGCTCAGCCAGCCCCTTATCGAATGCCCGTCCGGTGACACCATCACCGATCATGGCCTGTAACATCTCCGGGAAGAGGGTCACTACGTCAAAACGCATAATGCACCTCTAAAATTCCGGATCCCAGTCCACTTCCATTATCCCTGCATCGAGATCCACTCTCTTCACTACCTGGTCTATATAAGGTAGCAGCCGCTGCCGCTCGCCCTCCACCACCATCACATCGTTTGAACCGGTCTCAAACAGGTGATCCAACCTGCCCAGTTCAACACCCTCAATGGTCCTGACCCTAATACCTTCCAGGTCGATCCAGTAAAACTCATTTTCCCCTAAGTCTGGCAACTGATCACGTGGTATTGCGATATCCGTGTTGATCAGACTAGCCGCAACATCCCTATCATCAATGCCCGCCAACTTAGCGATTATACCCTTGCCGTGGGACTTACCCGTCTCTAGCTGGTACTCCTGCCAGTTGTCGTCAATCTTTAAATACCATTTAGGATATTTAAGGATATTGGTGAGAGACGAGGTGTGGGAAAACACCTTCACCCACCCTTTTACACCATACAGGCCGGAAATCCGGCCCAGGGTTACAAATTCCTGGCTAACCCCTGTAGTCACAGTGATAGCCATTTTTCTCTGTACAAACGCCTAGATAAACCGACGTCTGATCAGATCAAGCCGCTTTGGCGTGATCCTTGAGTAGCTTGGCTACGCGATCGCTAGTCTGAGCACCCTGGGAAACCCAGTGATCCACACGCTCTCTTTCGATACGCAGACGCTCTTCGCCACCTGTAGCAATAGGATTAAAAAAACCTACGCGCTCAATGTAGCGCCCATCACGGGCACGGCGGCTATCAGCTACCACTATATGATAGAACGGACGTTTCTTAGCGCCAGTTCTTGCAAGACGAATTGTTACCATGTCCAACCCTTATGTTAATTCTATCGCGCACATCCAGCCGAACCAGCCGGAGGCAAGTAAACCGGGCATTTTACGCTATTTTTTCGGAAAGTGAAGCCTTTTTTACGGCTATCCGCCCCCTCCTTGTAGGATCTCACTCCTCCGGGCTAAATGCAGGTCAGATCAATCGCCCGAGGGAGAGGGCTTCTACTGAAATGGAAATCCACCTGGACCACCGGGGCCGCCCATACCACCAGGCATACCACCCTTGAGCCCACGCATCATCTTAGCCATACCACCGCCCTTCATCTTTTTCATCATTTTCTGCATCTGGGCGAACTGTTTGAGCATCTTGTTAACATCCTGCACTTGGGTGCCGGAACCAGTTGCAATGCGCCGCTTACGCGACCCCTTGATGACTGCAGGAAAGCGTTTTTCCTGTGGAGTCATAGAGTTAATTATGGCAATCACCTTTACGACCTCCTTGTCGTTTACCTGATTCTTTACATGATCTGGTAGATTACCCATCCCAGGCATCTTATCCATGAGCGAGCTAAGCCCTCCCATACTGGACATCTGCTCCATCTGCTCCTTGAAGTCCTCTAGATCGAACCCCTTGCCCTTTTGCAGCTTCTTGGCCAGCTTTGCAGCCTTCTGCTGATCTACCTTTGCCGTAACCTCCTCCACCAGGGAGGCCACATCCCCCATACCCAGGATCCTTGATGCTACGCGATCCGGGTGAAACGGCTCCAGGGCAGCGGTCTTTTCACCCACGCCCATGAATTTTATTGGTTTGCCGGTGATCTGACGAATAGATAGGGCAGCACCGCCACGGGCATCACCATCGGTCTTGGTGAGGATTACACCGGTGAGCGGCAGGGCCTCATCGAAGGCCTTGGCGGTGTTGGCCGCATCCTGTCCGGTCATGCTATCCACCACGAACAGGGTCTCGATCGGATTGATTGCCGAGTGCAGCTCCTTGATTTCGCCCATCATCTCCTCATCCACATGAAGACGACCAGCGGTATCGATAATCAATACATCTTGAAATTTCTTTTTCGCCTGATCCAGAGCGTTGCGGGCAATGCTCAAAGGCTTCTGATCTGTAGCACTGGGGAAAAACTCGGCACCTACCTCTGTAGCCAGAGTCTGTAGCTGATCAATAGCGGCTGGTCTGTAGACATCGCAACTTGCAACCATCACCGACCTGTTCTGACTCTCTTTCAGCCAGCGTGCTAACTTGGCCACACTTGTGGTTTTACCTGAACCCTGGAGACCTGCCATTAGGATCACAGCCGGAGGCTGGGATGCCAGATTGAGAGACTCATTTGCCTCTCCCATAACCCGCACTAGTTCATCACTTACTATTTTGATCAATACTTGACCGGGGGTGAGGCTCCGCATCACCTCTTCGCCCAAGGCCTTCTCACGCACCTGATCAACAAAGGTCTTGACCACAGGCAGGGCTACATCAGCCTCCAGCAGGGCCATGCGCACTTCACGCATGGTGTCCTTTATATTATCTTCGGTGAGACGGCCCTGGCCTCGCAGCCTGTCCAGCACCCCACCCAGCCTATCTGTCAGATTATCAAACATAACTCTATTGGAATCCTGATATTAGAAACTTAAAAACTAGTCGATCATTATAGCCATTAGTTGTTCAACTTAATATTAAAGTCACTTCTGTATGGCAAAAATGATTCGTCATGGGGCCTGACAGGGAATTCGAATACGCCTGGCCCTGAGAGCTGACGCCTGAGTCCTACATTCACCTCTTCACATCCTGCGGTCTAATGTGCGATTATCCATAAACATGAGCACAACAATAACCGCAATCCTCGCCATCGCCTGCTATGCTGCCGCGGCGATATTTATTGCTATCAGGCTCTTCAAGGAGCAAGGAAGCAAAAGGCCATCCAGGTCCACAGGTATAGGACTGGGTTTGGCCGGTGTTATTCTACATACGGTCGTCCTGCACCAGAATATCCATCTCGAGAGCGGAATCAACCTGGGGTTTTTCAACGCCAGCTCTCTGGTAATGTGGATCATCCTGCTACTGCTTATGGTCTCCTCTTTGACTAAACCTGTTGAAAACCTTGGCATTGTGCTGCTTCCGATGGCGGTAATTGCCGTGGCTTTGGAGATGTATTTTCCCGCAACCAGGCTACTGCCAGCAGATTCAGCTTGGGGACTGAGGGTGCATGTACTCATCTCACTCCTGGCCTATAGCATCTTTACTTTGGCCAGCGTGCAGGCAATATTGCTTTCGATTCAAGACCATCAACTGCGTCACCGCCATCCAGGTGGCTTTATCCGGGCACTACCACCACTCCAGACTATGGAACTGCTGCTGATTGAGATGATCGGGCTTGGCTTCATTCTTCTCACTTTCGCACTGGCATCGGGCCTAGCCTTTCTGGATGACATATTTGCCCAACATCTGGTGCACAAAACCGCACTATCCATCCTGGCCTGGATGGTATTTGGGACACTGCTGTGGGGACGTTTCAAATTCGGCTGGCGCGGCCGCAAGACCCTGATCTGGACCCAGGTTGGATTCGTGGTACTTGCGCTGGCCTATTTTGGAAGTAAGTTTGTGATTGAGTTGCTGCTTACCAAATGATTGCCTTGCTAAAAAGACGGCCACAAAAGATTATTGGACAGGTAAAACTGGTGACGAACAGTTGATATTCTGTGGGGGCCCACTCCTCTGGGCGGTTATCTAGACTAGACAAACCAGTTCACAAATCATCCGCAGGAGCGGACTAGTACACATGAATCATCTACCCTGGATATCACGGTAAGCACCGACCGCTTGGCGTCCCGATGAAATCTTATTCGCTAACCCGGAAAGCTCTTTTCTGCTCTCTGCCATAAGAGTCATGGTCTCCTTGTCCAGATCTGCAATCTTCTTAATCTGCTGCCTCAGCGCCGCAGGATCTGTAATGGCATCTTCATCCAGAGGAAAAGTTTTATCGAATAGCTTTTTTCTTTGCTGCTCAATGACCTGCACCTTTTCCCAATCACCCTCACGGGCAATATTGAGCATTGAACTGCTCAGTTCAAGAATCTTATCAAGGTTTAATGTGATCTGATTAGAGCTCATTAACCAGCACTTGTTGCGGTACTTTCCGGAACAACCTGCTGTAGCTCTCCAGGCATAGCATCCCAGGCCTGCTTAACCTCTTTTAGCAGCGACGCCACCTCATCAAGCTTTTCAATGTCGTTATCCTTGTTTGCAATAACCAGGCATCTGACCATGTAGTCATACAGCCCTTCAAGGTTTGCTGCTATCTCCCCACCTGACTCTATATCCAGGCTTTCGCTTAACCCTTGTATAATGGATATGGCCCAGCTGATATTTCGTCCTTTTTCTGCAAAATCCTCACGTTCAATCTGTCCACGCGCAAACGCAATCTTATCCAGCGCTCCTTCCATAAGCATCTGGATCAAACGATGTGGAGAGGCAAAGGATGTCTCGGTACCAACGGCTACCTTTCCGTATTGGCTAACTCCACGTTTTTGCATAGGGCTCATCACGACTCCTTAATTCATTATTAGCTATTATTACCGGGTATCAAATTTGCCAGGATGCTAAGCTGTTGGTCCAAATAGTTGCTTGTGGCCGTCAAACTCGACATCAATGTATCCAACGCTGCATACTGTGCTCTATATCTTGCTTCGATCATCTCCAGGCGCAAGGTGAAACTATCAGCTGCGTCCTGAGTCGATTCGATCTGGGCATTTAATCCGTCCTCTCTTGCATCCAGCAATCCATCATCATCCAGCATACTCTCCATCAGCTCACTCAGTCTGAACGCAAAACCCTGATCATCATCAGAAAACAGCTCAGCCACAGAATCCAGATTGGTTGTTACCGCACTTCTCAGATCATCGCTTTCGATGCTCATAACTCCATATTTATCAAACTCGATACCAACATCATATAGAGAAGAATAATCACCACTCAAACCAGAAGCGGCCGTGTTAAAAACCGACAAAACCTGGTTTTGCAAGGTGCGTAGAGTGCTATCACCGGAAAGCTGACTTGATCCTAGAGAGGATATAGTAGATTGAAGACTGTTGTACGCATCAACCATCTCTTGAATTGAACTGATGATAGAGTTGCTATTTTGGGTGACGTTTAACTCCACAGCTGACGCGCTGGTATCCAACAGGGTTAGGGTCACCCCTTCGATAACATCGGTAATACTGTTTGAACTGCGCGTGATGTTATAGGTGCCGTCTATCACGAGATCAGCGTCATCAGCAGCTTGAGTCTGCGCCATTCCCAACGGATCTGCGATAGGAGTTCCAACGTTATCTTCAAACGCCAGGGACATGGCATTAGCTGTCCCTGTTTCATCGCTGGTAAGTGTGAGGTAGAAATTACTGGAATCTTCCTGAATAACACTGGCGGTAACACCTATGTTATTAGAGGCAGTGTTTATGGCTTCTGCTATCTCATCCAGAGTTTTAGCCCCTATCTCAACGCTGAAGTTATCAGACCCGATGGTGATCTCCATCGTGTCTCCGGCATTGCCAACAGTGGTTGTATCAGAATCTGCGAAAGAGTTTGATCCCTGCTTCTGAGCTACAGCAAGAGTGGTAACCTGGATATCGTAGGTGCCTGTTGCCGCAGAACTGCTGGCAGAGGCGGTAAAAATTGCCGTATCGGCAGAAGTTGCCGTAAACACATCAAAATCAGATGCTGCGCTAAGGGCATCTGCAGTATCTTTAAATGTAGAGATAGCGCTACGCAATTGTCCTATCGCGCTTAGCTCAGCCAGATAACCTGCCTCTTTCTGCTGCAGGCCTATCAGCGGCTGCTGCTCTATCGCCATTAGCTGCTCTACAATAGAGTTAGCATCAAGTCCCGAGCCTATTCCTAGTGCTGAAATTGTCGCCATTGTCTTCTCGTTAACTACTGCTTCTTTGGTTCGTTCAGGCCATATTTGATCTATCCAAGGCCCGACCTATTTATCGGATCTGGTTGGGCGCCCCCGTTAAGGGGCACCGCCAGTTAGTGAAATGCAACATTCAGGCCAATGGCCAAACAGTTACCTCAGGCGGTTGTCTGGAAGATTATTCCCACAGCGCCTTCGGAGGAAGAGCCACCTATACCACTTGACTGAGATGACTCAAGAACTTCGCGAATATGCCTGGAAACTGCCAAAACCTCTTCGGATGGCAGCTGCCTGATCATTTCGCCTGTCTCACTGTCCATTACCTGAACTACCGCACGACCACTATCTTCATCTATGCTGAACTTAAGTTCACGCCGGACGCCTAAGATTGCCTCATTCAAATCGCTCACGACTTCATCAGTAAGATGGTTTTCGGCTGGTCTGCTTGCACTGCTCACAGCTTCACCTTTCCCACCCAACACAACATCCTGTTTTAACTCTGCCGCCTGCACAGACGATACCTCCTGAGTACTGGAAGATTTTGTCTGTTTTGGTCTGGCATCTGTTGGCTCTGGCAGAAAACCTGTTCGATTGATGTTTTCAATTGCCATAATAGTCTCCTTGTCCTTTAGTCGCGTCCCTCCCGGGTGTTATCCCGGAAGGGCTCAAGGTCGCTTCTACTGGAGAAGTGAAAGGACAGTCTGTGGCTGCGCATTAGCCTGTGCCAACATTGCTACACCTGCCTGCTGCAGAATCTGAGCTCTGGTAAGAGCTGCAGTCTCTGCTGCGAAGTCAGCATCTTTAATCCGCGAACGCGCTGCGGATACGTTCTCCGAAATACTGGAGAGGTTGGCGATGGTTGACTCCATACGGTTCTGGATAGCACCCAATGACGCACGCTGGGCATCAATAGCCGCAATCGCTACATCAAGTACTGCCAGGGCAGAGTTAGCGCCTGATTGTGTGGAAATATCTACCGTGCTAACGCTTTCACCGGTATCGGTAAAAGTGGCATCAGCAGCTGTGGTAGACATAATGTCACCCACATCACTATCAAGATTGACGTTGGTGGAGTTATTGGTCGTATAGAGCTGGATAGCACCGGTAACGATACTAGCTTCACTCTCAGCCATAGCAGCTTCGGTAGTTGTAGTACCAGCGGTATCACCATAGTTGCGGGAATCTATCGCTATAGTTGCGGCACCAAGGCTATCACCTGTAGCGCCATATCCGATATCTATATCGGCACCAGTCTCATCAACAATATTGAGTGTTGCACCACCTGTGGCTGCCAAACTCTGCAGACTGCTCTCAGCATTGATGGCAGCAGCAAGTCCGGTATGGATCTCAGCTACGGTAGCTGAAGCGTCAGCGGTGTAGGATACAGAGACGTTGTTGATGCTAAGGGTATACACACTGCTGTTGGTTGCAGCACTGAAGGTCAATTCAGCTTCAGTTCTGGCCTCGGCTGATACACCTGATACCTGCTGGGATATAGCATCAGCAACATCCTGTGCAGATGATCCGGCAGCAACGGTTACGTTGGAGGTAGTTGAACCAACAACGAAGGTCAACGTTTCAGCTACGAACGGATGGGTTGGCGTAGCGGCGGCGGTCGCAACCTGGTTTGATTCCAGACCGGTAACTGCCAGTGAATATCTTTCACCCAGATCATCAGCCTGAGTTGAACCGATGCTTACACCGATAGTCTCATTGGCATTTGCGCCTACCTGGAACTTCTTGCTTACGAAGTTACCGTTCAGCAGTTTCAATTCACCGAATGAGGAGGTGTTAGCGATACGGTCAACTTCCTGGATCAGCTGACTAACTTCAGACTGCAGTGCTGTACGGTCACTTGAACTGTTGATATCGTTCGCGGACTGTACGGCCAGGGTACGCATACGCTGTAACAGGTTTGTGGTCTCTTGCATGGCGCTTTCAGCGGTCTGAGCAAGAGAGATACCGTCGTTGGCGTTACGTATGGCCTGGTTCAGACCATTGACCTGCGAGGTAAAACGGTTAGAAATTGCAAGACCGGCGGCGTCGTCTTTCGCGCTGTTGATACGCAGACCTGTAGACAGACGCTCCATCGCGGTCGCTATGGAACTTCCTGATTGGCCCAGTGCACGCTGGGTATTCAGGGACATTACGTTAGTGTTAATAATCATTGCCATTTTGAAATTCTCCTAATCCCCTCGGCATTTTGCTTAATTTATAAAACGCTAGGGTCAGGTTAATAATTGACGGATATACCTGAAATGTTCTGGTATTTACCGCCTCCGGTAATTGTAGCGGCCATGGCAGGGGAAACTTTAGACACAAACCCGGATGGTTTCACTGATGTCAATGCGTAGACAGATAATCGTATCTTGCTGTTATTATTGTATATTTTTCGCATAAACAACTAGCGTTCCCAAACACGGGGAAAGAGGTTCCTGACTTTCTGGTTGGGTAGAAATTTAATGCCTAAACCGGGCGTTTTTTGCGGTAATCAGGGCAATTATATGAGTAAAGCCGGGAGACCAACACTCTGATGGCTGGCACCGAAATGGCGGGGGAGCTTGATTGCAGCTAGGCGCTGAACATCATCAAATGTAATTAAACAGAGAGAGCTCCTGCACCTTTACGTAGGCCTGCTGGGCAGCCTGCAGGGCTACGGTCTGCTGATTAAAGCGGCTTATGGCCTCGGTATAGTCCAGGTCTTCCACATCCGAGAGGTGTGCCTCAAGGACTAGCTGAATATCGGCATTGACCTCAACCTGCTCGTCGATGGCATTTAATCTGGCTCCCACCGTGGAGTGCACCTCAGATATTTTATCCATCGCCTCGGTTAAATCATTTAGATACCTATCTACCTGCCCATTGGACTCTAATGTGGATGCCAGCTGCAGCATCGTCTCAAAGATATTACGCGTACCAGTTGAAGTAGCTGTTGTGGCAGTTGTAAGTCCGGTGGCCGCTGTAGATGCCGCGACCACAGCAATATCATCATCGCTTGAGGTGAGGGTAACTGTGGAGCCAGTAGCCAGCTCTGCCGATACGTTTGTGATATCTGATATGGCATTGATGGCATCTCTGATCTGACTGGCCCGCTCTGTAGCATCGGCCGCCGCAGGTATACCACCGACACTGATGCCGTTAATTGTAAGATCTCCATCCGCAATGGCCGCAAAGCTGGTAGCGGCGATGCCAGTAACTGTGGCCCAAGGTCCAGTATCCACATTCACAAACAGATCGAAACCGTTGTCTCCGTCCGCTATGGTGCGATCTGCCGATATCTGCAACTGCCTCTGGCCCTGGTCTCCACTGTAGGTGAAGGTATCAGACGCCGTACGGGTAAAAGGTTTGGTGCCGCTTTTGTAGCCGGAGAAGATATATTCTCCACTGGAGTCTCTGGTATTGGCCAAACTCTCTAACTCATCTACTAATAGTGTAACCTCATCCGCCAGGGCCTTGGTCTCCTCTGCAGACAATACGGCTGTATTACTACCCTGCACTCCCAAGACCCGCACCCGCTGCAGCAGATTAGTTACACCAAACAGCACACTCTCTTCCTGCTCTAGTCTGGAACTAGCGCGATCGGCATTAACCTGATACTGCTCTACCCTGCCAATAGCACTCTTCAGGTCCACAACCCTCACCGACCCGGTGGGATCATCCGATGGGGTGACGATACGTTTACCAGTCGAAAGCTGAAGCTGGGTCTTACTCATCCTGGCCTGTTGCTCCAACATGGAACTAATGGATTGATCCGTCATTGTTCTGGTCGAGATTCTATACATAACTATCTCCTGACGGCCCCAAGCAGGCTATCAAACAGTGTATTGGAAACTGCAATAACCTGGGCTGCCGCTTGATAGGCCTGCTGAAACCGCACCAGGTTTGCCGCCTCTTCATCCAGATTAACTCCGGAAACAGAAGAGAACTGGGTTTCATTGAAATCGAGCAGGGCCTGTTGTGAATTGTAGTTTGACTCGGACACATTGGTTTTGGTCCCCACATCCGCAATCAACTGGGCATAGGTACTCTGAAAGGTGGTGGTGGCGGCCAGGGCATTGGCAGAATCACCCAGAAGCACATTGGTGGTTTGCAGCTCAGCCATGGCCAGAGCATTTCGGTTGTCGCCGATGCCGTCGGTATTGTAGCCGATGGTAAACTCATCGCCCGCTGCTGGCGCTCCGGTAATCTGGATACGGTAACCGTAGTCCAGGACGCCGGGGGTCGGGAACACCTCTGCCCCTGCGGTATAGCCTATGCCAGCCTCCAACAACACCGGCGCCGCAGGATTGGTATTGTCGTAGACACTATAAGTATTAGCCGCAGTAAACCGAATCATGATTGGTGGCGTCAGGGCCCCTGCGGTTGTGGTAAAGGAGGCGTTGGTGATATCCACCACCTCACCAGCCGATATGGCTCCAGTGGTACCTGTGTTGTTAATAGAGGCGCCAGTAACAATCGGGGCAGCAGCAGCCACCTCCCTGGGATCGGTCAGATTCAGGCTTAAATAACCCGCAGCCGCCCGGGTAGGACGGATAATGGTTGTCTCACCCGCCGCTGGCGCTCCTCCCAGGGTCAGGGTAAAACCGTCATTGGTCAGGGATGCTGGGACCGTGGTATCAAGCGCGAAGGTAGTGTCATCGGATAGACGGGTAAGGGTGTAACTGGTACCACCGTTATAAATCAACCTGTAGTCGCTACTGGTCAAATCCGTCATGTCGGAATAGGCAAAACTCACTGTGCCAGTTGCCCCTGAATTTTGGATCACTACCCCCTGACTAGTCTGGGGTGCGCTGAACATAAGCCCCCCCAGGTTTCCATCCAGATCCATGCCGCGCTGATGCTGGGTATTGAGTTCATCTGTAATACCCAAGGCCACCAGGCCCAGCATATTTTGTCCGTTATCCAAAATCTCTGTACGGAAGTTGAGCAGACCGCCGATCTCTCCACCGGTTATAAAGTCGGTAACAACCTGGGATGAGTTTTGGGTGGTGTATACGATATCCCTATTATTACCATCGGCGCCCACTGCAGTTGAGAGGGTTGAGTAGGCGGTGCCGGTCACCAGGGGCTGCCCTGTGCCGATAAAGACATTGATGGCCCCATCTCTCTGCTTAACTGTGCTTACAGAAACCAGTTCTGAAAGTTTATTCAACAGCAGGTCTCTCTCATCCAACAGATCGTTAGGTTCGCCAGTTGCGATGATGATCTCAGTGTTTATATCTGCCAGGTTGCTGGCGATACTGGTGATTTCACTGGTAATGCTGGTAAGCTCATTATTCAGCATTCTGCGAGATTCATTGATTTCATTATTTAGATCGTGGAAGCGATCCACCATGGATTGAGCCTCAAGCAGAAACACCCGACGGGCGGCTATTGAGGTAGGGTCGTCTGAAACTGTATTAATTGCAGTAAAGAAATCCTGCATAGCTGGATCAAGACCAGTATCAGAGTCCGCCAGAAGGTTGTCTAATCTACTGGCGTTTGTGTAGTAGGTATCCATCTCATTGGTGGCTGAGAGGCTGGACCTGACCGAGCCGGCAAGAAACTCATCATATTGGCGGGTTATCTGAGTGACCTGGACTCCGGTACCTACCCAGTTATCTCCCAACTGCTGTGGCACACGGGTAGCCATATCAACCCGCTGACGATTATATCCCTCAGTATTTGCATTGGAGATATTGTGCCCGGTAGTTGCCAGGGAGCGTTGATAGGCCAACAGGGCCGAAACGCCAATGTTAAGAATATCTGTCATATCATCACCTACTCATGGATCTGATCATTAGGAACAATAAGTCATTCCCGGAGACCACATAATCCATACCGTTTATAGCGACCTCTCGCCGCTTTCCTTGAGCTGTTGCAGAGCCCTCTGCATGTCCCTTCCTTCCATCACTGAGGTCAGTTTCTCTGCATAGCGTGGGTCTGTGGCATATCCTGCCTTTTGCAACTCACGGAAGAATTGCTTGCTATCAGAGGTACTGGCCAGGGCCTTGGAATATCTTGGATTTGACTGTAAAAAGTCCACATAATCGTTAAAACTGTCGCGAAATGAGCCGTACGCGCGAAACCTGTCCTTCTTTCTTACCGCTACGCCCTGCTCATACTCCAGGGTACCGATATTCACGCTGTCGCCCTTCCAACGCCTGCCGGTCTTAATACCAAACAGATTATTGGCTGACCCACCCTTGCCTGACGGCATGATGTGTCTGCCCCAACCGGTCTCAAGGGCGGCCTGAGCCAACAGGGCAGCAGGAGCCAATCCCAGTTTTTCCGCGGCCTCGCGGGCCCATGGCCAGAGCTGCTGTACAAAATCAGACTTCTTCCAACTCTTTGGATTGGTGGCCGCTACCGGCTGTGATTGCGGCTGTATCTGCTCATCAGGCGAAACACCGAACAGAGATTCTGTTTTTGATGCGCCCTTAGGAATGAATGGCGAATTTAGTTCTGATATGGTTTTAGGAATTTCATGCTGCATGCTAATCCTGTTACCCGCCACCATCTGACTCTCGCCCATGGCGATGATTGGTTTTCCATCCTGCATGGAGACCGGAAGAGTGGAACTACGCTCCAGCATACTGATGACCTCTTTGCGATACTCGCTATAGCTGTTCACTGGCTTACTATCGTCTGCCGTCTCTGTTCCACCAAGCTGGCTTTTGATCACCTCTGCCAGACCAATGCCGCCACTTTCAGATAGATGAACGGCCAACTGCTGGTCATACATCTCCTGATAAAACTTGGTCTGGTCGTTATCCATAATCCCTTCACCCAGACTGGCCTGGCGCATACTTTTCAGCATCATCTGGGTAAATATAGATTCAAACTGGCGTGCAACCTGATCCAGAGAGCCCTTGGCATCTGAACGTGCCTTGGCCTTGAGCTCTGCTACGCCCTGAAAATCTGTATATAGTGATGCTGGTGCGGTATTCATGAGATTAAATCACTATCAACTCCGCTCTTAGGGAACCGGCCTGTTTCAGCGCCTCCAGGATCGCAACCAGGTCACTGGGAGCTGCCCCTACCTGATTGACCGCGCGTACCACCTCATCCAAGGTCACACCGGTGTTAAACAGGAACATGCGACTTCCACCCTCTGCCACATCCACCTGAGTGTTTGGTACAACAGTGGTTGTTCCGGCCGCAAGGGCATTAGGTTGTGATACCTGCTGATCCTCGCTAATGGTTACCGTCAGGTTGCCATGTGATACCGCCGCTGGTGATACCCGAACCTCGCTACTGATAACTACGGTCCCGGTGCGTGAGTTCACTACCACCCTGGCTGGGGCCTCACCCGGATCCACCTCAAGGTTCTCCAACAGGGATACAAAGCTGACCCTCTGGGCCGGATCTAGAGGCGAGTCCACCCTAATAGAGGTGGCATCTATAGCCTTGGCGGCATTTGGGCCTATGGCCAGGTTAATGCTCTCAACCACCCTACGCGCGGTAGTGAAGTCGCCGCGGTGTAGGTTCAGCACCAGGAAATTGTTTTTGCTAAATGGGGTTACTACCATACGCTCAACACTGGCACCGTTTGGTATACGCCCAACACTTGGAATATTGATAGTAATGCTGGAGCCATCAGCACCAGACGCACTAAGACCGCCCACTACCAGGTTACCCTGAGCTACCGCATACACCTTACCATCAGCACCCTTCAGAGGAGACATGAGCAAAGTACCGCCACGCAGACTCTTAGCATCACCTATAGATGAAACCGTTACATCAATCTTCTGACCAGGCTTGGCAAATGGAGGCAGATCGGCATGGATAGTGACCGCCGCCACGTTCTTTGGATTCAGGCTGGTTCCCGCTGGCACTACGATTCCGAGTTGGGTCAGCATACTTCTCAGGCTCTGCCCAGTAAATGGAGACGAGTTGACCTTATCACCACTACCATTCAAACCAACCACCAGACCGTAACCGATCAACTGATTGCTGCGCACACCGGCAACAGAGGCGATATCCTTTACCCGCGCCGCTTGCGAAACTGGCGCATATAAACCTATGGTAAAGGCCATCCCAGCAACCAGAAACATAGACAGGCATCTGCCCATCTGTTTCCTTATGCTGATCCGCTGTCTATATTGTTGACACATGGTGACCTCCTAAAACGGCATAAGTGCGCTGATAAAGAACTTAGACAACCAACCCATTACGCTTGCATCTGCAACAGCGCCATCTCCTACATAAACAATGGTGGGATCTGCCAGACGGGGTGACTCAACTGTATTAGTAGCGTCTATATCTGATGGACGAACGATACCTGACAGTTTGATATACTCGTTGCCCTGATTGATACCGATACGTTTCTCACCACGAACCATCAGATAACCGTTTGCCAGGACCTCAGTAACAGTCACGGTAATATCGCCAGTCAGCTTATTGCTCTGGGAGCTATCGCCTTCGCCATCAAAGGCGTGGCTGGACTGTAGGCTCATGCTGAGATCGTTGTTCTTGTTACTGGCCAGGGGAAGAACCTTGGGGGTATCGAACTGTGGGGTGCTTCCCAGGATAGTAGGATTGGTGACACTGGTAGTATTTGTTTTATCCACCGCCGTAGCGGCCTTCTTGGTGGCGTCCGTCTGCTCAACCAATTTTATGGTCAACATATCACCAACACGGCGAGCACGAATGTTCTCAAACCAGAAGGTTGAATAACCTGTCTGATAGATGGATCCTGTCCCTTCTGGTGCTGGCGGCGCAGCTATAGGACGGACAGCAGCATAGTCTGGGTCACGCTTGGGTGGGGTATTACAACCCACCACCAGCACTGCTGCCGCCACCATCACTGATAATCCAATATTTCTGTTCATCTCTATGCCTTGTTCTTAACCGTTATTCATATCAAAGCTGGTTACTCACATAGGCCAGCATCTCATCTGTAGTGGATATGGCCTTGGAGTTCATCTCATAGGCACGCTGGGTCTCGATCATATTCACCAACTCCTCCACCACATTCACGTTAGAGCTTTCCAAAGAGCCTTGGATCAGGGTACCCAGACCGTCCTGGCCTGGGGTGGCAGTCTGAGGCGATCCACTGGCCGCAGACTCCCGAAACAGGTTGTCGCCTATGGCCTCAAGACCGGTGGGGTTGATAAAGTCAGCGATCTCTATGTTTCCAATCGTGGTGGGCGTAGCGCTGCCTGAAACCAGGGCCGAAACGACACCATCTGAACCTATGGTTAGGCTAAGGGTATTGGCCGGTACGGTAATAGCCGGATCAAAAGCGTAGCCGTTGGCAGTGACTAACTGGCCATCCGCATCCGTACCAAAGGATCCATCTCTGGTATATACAATGGAGCCATCAGGATGCAGGATCTGGAAAAAACCACGTCCCTGAATAGCTATATCGAATGCATTTCCGGTCTGCATTATATTGCCCTGGGTATGCAGCTTCTGGGTTGCCACAGTGCGTACACCTGTGCCAAGTGCCAGACCGGAAGGCAATTGAGTATCCTGGGATGACTGGGCACCAACCTGCCGAACATTCTGATAGATCAGATCCTCAAATATGGCTCGATCTCGTTTGAATCCGGTGGTCTTCACATTTGCCAGATTATTAGCGATTACCGCCATCTGGGTCTGCTGTGCGTCCAGTCCTGTTTTTGCTATCCAAAGTGCCGGGTACATAATCTTCTACCTTTATGTTCTTTGTTGAATCTCTCTATAAATTGATTAAGCAATATCTCTGCCACTAATCAATTAACCGATACGTAAAATACTGGTTGATCCCTGCTCCATCTCTTCTGCGGTCTTCATCATCTTGACCTGAATCTCAAACCTACGTGAGAGTTCAATCATATCCACCATGGAATCGACCACGTTGACGTTACTACTCTCCAGAGTGCCGCTAATCAGCTGTAGCGAGGCATCCGGCTCGGTGCTAACACCCTCTTTCAGACGCATCAGGCCATCCATGCCTTTTTCCATATCGGAATTATCCGGATTTATCATCTTGATCTGGTCCACTATCGCCAGCTCATTTACGGCCTGACCGAGGGGACGGATGGATATAGTTCCATCGGGCGCAATGTCTATCTTCTCGGCTGGAGGTATTGCAATAGGGCCCCCATTGCCGACTACTGGCAATCCGTTGCCGGTTGTTAGTTGTCCGTTGGCGTCCAGTTTCAGGTCACCACGTCTGGTATAGGCCTCATTACCATCTGGGGACTGGACTGCAATCCAGCCCTTGCCATTGAGGGCGACATCCAGATCTCGTCCGGTCTGAACAATCGAGCCTGACTTAAAGTCGATAGCTGGCCGTTCACTCAAGGCATAGACACGGGTGGGGTGGCCATCACCAAACACAGGCATACTGCGAAACTGCTGCAGGTCAGCCAGGAATCCTGGGGTGCTGGCATTGGCCAGATTGGAGCTATTAGTGGCCTGAGCCAGGATAGTCTCCTTGGCGCCACTCATAGCTACATAAAGCATTCTGTCCATTTTTCCTCCCTTCGGTCGGTAGGGCTTGGGGCCGGGGAATCAGGGCCAAGGAAGTGTTACCTCGGCCCTCGGCCCTGTTACCTGATACCTACCATCTATTACCTGATGTTGATGATGGTCTGGGTTATGGTGTCAGCTGTGGTGATCACCTGGGCATTGGCCTGGAAGTTACGCTGGGCCGTAATCAGGTTCACCAACTGCTCGGCAATATCCACATTGGAGTTCTCCAGTCCGCCGGACTGAATCAGACCCAGGCTGGAGGTGCCGGGTTCGCCCCGCTGCACATCACCGGCCTCATAGGTCTCCGCCCACTGGGTATCACCAATCTGACGCAGACCCTGCTGGTTGTTGAACTTGGCCAGGGCGACCTCGCCCAGGATATCTGACTGTCCATTGGTGTAGCGTGCGGCCACAACACCACTATTGTCGATATCAACTCCACTCAATCTTCCCGGCGCATAACCATCCTGAGTTAGGTTATTAACCGCAAAGTTGCTTCCATACTGAGTGGTATCGCTATAGTCAAAAGTGATGGTGAGGTTATCAGCACCGCTAGCTGGCATAGCTAATGCGTTGTAGGCCACATTGCCCGTGGCATCGACACTGCCAGAACTTGTAGTGAGCGTACCGTCGGTGCCAAAATCGAGCTGGGCTGCCGGATAGGCTAAAGAGGCAGGAGCCACTGTGGTCGAAGCTGTGGTAGGAGTCATTACCAACTCAGTGCCGTCGGTATCCAGGACCGTGGTCCATACAAACCAGTTGTTGTTTGTAGTATCTTCACGATAGTACATGGTCATGGTGTGGGCCACACCAAGAGAATCATATACCGTGGTAGCAGTGGCATTGTCATAGGTGGCAGCATTGGCTGGATCAAAGGCTGCAGCACCTATAGCTGTACCAGTCGGATCCAGATTCAATGAGGCAGTAGTCGTTGTGGTGGCCGATGGAGTACCAGATAACAGCGGAAGCTGCAGATCTATGGTAGTACCGGTATTGAAACCACCAGCGCCATCGGGAGCAAACACCTGCAGCCGGTTATCGGCGTGATCAATTACATAGCCATCACGGTCCACATTGTAGGCGCCGGCACGGGTGTATACTTCATTGCCGGTGGCGTCTTGCAGGATAAAAAATCCCTCGCCGTTGATGGCCAGATCCAGGTTGTTCTCGGTAAAATCGATATTGCCCTGGCTGAACTGTTGCGCCACCCTGGTTACACGCACACCCCGGCCTGCCGTGGTGGTGCTTACGTCCTGTACCGAATTAGCATATATATCCGCAAACTCGGCGCGAGAATTCTTGAAACCATTGGTTCCAGCATTGGCAATATTATGACCTGTTACCTGAAGGTCGGTGGATGCGGCTTCAAGACCGCTGAGTGCTATACGAAAAGGCATTTGTACTCTCCTATTTAAGCTTCAATTAGTGGATTTCCGCCACATCATTGAACGAAATTGGTCCAAGCCCCTCCAGATTCAGGGCCATCTCTTGTCCTACTCCGCCCAGGCTAACGCTGTTAACCTTGGCCTTGATCAGGGTATATGGAACGATAGGCTCACCATCCTGGGTCGCCTGTGCGGTAATCTGATACTGTCCTGGTGGCGCATAAGAGCCATCCTCCATGATCCCATCCCAACTGAACGCAACCTCACCCTTATCCTGAGTCCCAAGAGTTATCTCTCGCACCTGAACTCCTGCTCCATTGCTTATGCGTACGGATACGTTTTCTGCCGATGAATAGAGCCCAACAACGCCATCAATACTGCCTCCACTGGACAAATATCCGGTACCGATTGGTGCCAGCACATCGTGACCTACCAGGTTAGCCGCCTGCAGGGCCTGATCTGACAACAGGGAACCGGATAGATCAGTAAAGGAGCCATTCAACTCTTCAATTCCGGAAACCGTAGCGAACTGTGAAATCTGGGTCGCCATCTCGGAGTTTTCCATGGGTTTAAATGGATCCTGATGAGTAAGCTCAGTAACCATCAATTCCAGGAAATCCTCCATGGCCAGGGTACGACTGGCCTTGGTATCTTCAACATCCCGAGCCAGACCCAGGGCGGAATAGATATCGGTGTCATTATTAATTACGCTCATTGTTCTCTCCTTATTGCTCGGTCCTTCCCTGGGCCTCGCCCATTCGGGCTCACTTCAATCTCGAAAAATCGCTCCCGGCGATCTATTCACCCATACGCAGGGTTGCGGACATCAACTGTTTGGTCGCATTAACCACTTCGACGTTACTTTGATAGGAGCGGGATGCGGAGATCATATTTGCCATCTCCTCAACCATGTTCACATTGGAACGGAATATGTAGCCTTCCTTGTTGGCCTTGGGATGATCCGGCGCATACTCCATCTGTAGTGGGGCCTGACTCTCCACCACGCCGGCCATACGAACACCAACTGCAGAATCATTCGGGTTAAGCTGATTCAGCATTGCCCTGAAAACAGGCTGGCGCGCACGATATGTCTCATCCATACTGCTGCTGATTGAATCTACATTGGCCATGTTGCTGGCCACCAGATTCAGACGCAGACTCTGTGCGCTCATGCCTGATGCGGCGGTATCAAAAATTTTGAACATTGACATGTTATTGGCCCTTGATTGCTGTCATTAAGGTCTTAACTGTGCCAGACACAAAGCGCAGGCTGGCCTGATACTCCAGGGCATTGCTGGCAAACGCCGCATGCTCCAACTGGGAATCAACTGTGTTGCCATCGAGACTAGCCTGACTTGGAATCCGGTAGCCCATTTGGCTTGGAGGGACTATGCCCCTATCCGTCTGGATGTGTCCGGGGTTGGTAGTAGTAAGACGCTGAGCTGTATTCACTTCCCGCTTCAGCATGCTCTGGAAATCGAAATCACGCGCCTTATATCCAGGGGTATCAACATTAGCAATGTTACCTGCCAACACCTCGGCCCGTTTTGCTCTCAACTTCAGAGCCTGCTCGTGGATTCCAAATAGCTGATCAAACTTCATTTTGCCTACTCCAAACGTACTCTCTTACCCCCCATAGAGCAGGCTTCGTGCCAAACATGATTAGAAAACTAAGGACAACTGGGCTGTATGACCATATCTTATTGATAAACAAGCGTATTTATTACGTTGAAATTAGGGCATCATCAGATAATTCATGACAAAAACAGGTAGGAAAAAGATATGATTGCCACTAGTAACGCGGCAAGCTGCGACCGCTTTAGCGGCAAGGATGGTCCGACTAGAACTATTTCAGGCGATAGACGATACCGCCGTCTTTGTTGACCATTTCAAACAGATCAGAGTGGGCGGTAAGAGACTCGGTAGAGCCAAGAAAGAGATAACCATTTGGATTAAGCACACGGGCCATACGCTCAATAATGTCAGCCTTCTTCTCGGCTGAAAAATATATAAGGACATTTCTACAGAAAATTACATCGAAACGCCCCATGAGGGCATAACTCTCAGTCATATTGTGATAACGGAAAGAGACCCGCCGACGTATCTCCGGACGCACTTCCATACAGCCATCACGTGGAATGAAGAAACGTTGACTCTGCTCCGTGCTCAATCCGCGTGAAGCGGCTATTCCACAATAGATACCCTTCTTAGCCTCTTCCAGCATCCTACTGGATATATCTGTCCCAATAATCTCAGCACCGCCAGAGAGACGTCCTAGATTAGTAGAGAGATATTTCTGCACAGTCATACTGATGTTATACGGCTCCTGCCCGGAAGAGCAGGCTGCAGACCAGATACGTACTGACTTTCTTGGCCTGGACTCGGCTTCTGGGAGGATCATATCAGTAAGTAGTTGAAAGTGAGGCATATCGCGAAACCAGAAGGTTTCATTGGTTGTCATGGCATCAATGATGCTGACCTGCAGGCTCTTATTGTTGATCCTCTGCAACTGTTTTAACAGCTCGCCGACAGTTTTTATATTATGTGACTGCAACAACTGTGAGAGTCGACTGGTAACCAGATACTCTTTGCCGTGACCCAGGACAATCCCGCACGCATCCTGCAGATACTTCTGGAAAGCCTCATATTCTCCTGGGCCAAGCATATTATTGTGTATCACTATTTATTCCAATTGTTGTTAAGTATATCTGGCTATGATGTCCGTTCTAATTCGGCCATATGTTCCAATAGACGACTCTGCACTGCCCTTGTTAACTCATCAGGCTCAAACTTGGCAAGAAACTGATTGGCTCCGACCTTCTCTATCATGGCCTGATTAAACACTCCACTAAGGGAAGTATGGAGGATAATATGCAACTCTTGCAATTCAGGATCCTTACGAATGGCTGTCGTTAAGGCATAGCCGTCCATCTCTGGCATCTCAACATCTGAGATAATCAGGGGCAACCACTCCTTTAGATTTTTCCCTTCCGCCTGCCACTCCTTCAACTGCTCCCAAGCTTCTTTACCATCAATACAGAGGGTGGTTTCCACACCTAACTCATCAAGAACCCTCTTTATCTGCTTACGCGCCACGCTTGAATCATCGGCAACCAGAACATGATGCACTCGCTCCTTTACCTTCTCATCAATGACACCCTCAGATATCTCCTCACTATAGCCGATAACCTCTTTCATGACCTTTTCCACATCGATGATCTCAATCAGCTCATCATCAATCTGGGTAACCGCAGTCATGTAGCTCTCATCTGATACCCCTTTAGGTGGAGGCAGTATATCTTTCCAATTAATATTGATAATGCGATCTACAGAACCGACCAAAAAGCCCTGTATTCTGCGATTGTACTCAGTTATAACAATAAAGTGATCTTTGGGATCACCCAAGGAGCGACCGCCGATAGCCATGGAAAGATCCAGAACGGTGATGGTCTTACCACGCATATTAGCAATACCACGCACCACGGGGTGAGCGCCAGGGACCACTGTTAGCGGAGGGCATGTCATGACCTCCTGTACCTTGAAAACATTGATGCCGTAACGCTGCTTACCTGTCAGTCTAAACAGGAGCAACTCCATGCGATTTTGTCCAGCCATCTGGGTACGCTGATCAACACCTTCCAAAATTCCAGCCATCATCTGCCCCTAAAGCCGATCCACACAACTGTATCGGCAATTGAGAACATATCTTTAACCGGCAAGACATGGCCGCCGGATCAAGCCGCTGCCAGGATTCTTGCCTAGATTCCAGTGTATAAGGCCTTAAAACCAGCTCCATAAACAGTGGCATATCAATTGCATACAGTATTAACGAGTTTAGTTGAATAAACAGGTAGATATGCTTTTACACTACATCAGCAAAGCGTCAGTTAAGGCTATTATTTCAGCAGCCACGATCCTGTTGTGGCCTCTAATGTCCAGTAGCCTCCTGGCAGCGGAGTTTCAGTCCCATGAAAGCATACTAGAGGCTGCACGCCAGCATATACTTGACCAAAGCGGCAGCTACCAATCAACTCCAGAGGTAGTAGCTGGGCATCTGGACAACCGCCTGCGGCTAAAGAAGTGCGATCAGCCATTAGAGAGCTATACACCTCAAGGGAAACGCCATATGGGTAAGATTACTGTGGGCGTAAGATGTAACGGAGCAAACCCATGGAGCCTGTTTGTGCCTGTAACCGTCAAAGTAATGGCGAAGGTAGTAGTCGCAAGGAACAGCCTGCCTCGTGGCAATATCATCGGGCCGGATGATATAACTGTGGAACTAAAAGATATTTCGTCGCTACATCGTGGCTATCTGGAAAAACCAGAATCTGCAGTGGGGAAAAAACTGCGTCAAAGAGTACAGAGAGATCAGGTTCTTACCCCATCGCAACTGGACACCCCACTTACAGTAAAGCGCAACAACCGGGTTATAATCCAGGCAAGCAGCAAAACAGTACAGATTAGGATGATAGGCAAGGCGTTACAGAATGGAAGTTTGGGGCAAGTAATTCGAGTAAAGAATGTAAGTTCTGACAGAGAGATCGACGCCAAAATAATTGCCCCTGGCATAGTTGAAGTACCTATGTAAAATGTGAACCAGATTCGTTACTTTTTGGCAAAAACAGGCATAAGAATCCTTAATTTACTTAAGTCCAATAAGCAACTGCCGATAAAGTGGGTGTATGTACAGAAACTAACAAGGGTGTACTATGACAATTGAAATTAGTGGCGTACCCGGGAAACCGATCCAGGACAGTGGAGACAGCAGCAATGTAACAGCTACCTCTGCTAACGGAAAACAGAACGCGCCTGCGACAACACCTAGCAGCGGCGGTAGCGATAGGGTCAGTCTGACTAATTCCGCTATGCAGCTACGTGCGCTGGAAGATAGAATTGCAGAACTCCCAGTGGTAGATGTTCAGAGAGTTTCAGATGTACAGCGCGCTCTAGCCACAGGCACACTGGAGCTAAGTGAGGCCGATGCGGCCAACAATCTTTTGGAAATGGAAAAAAGTTTCTCTTAAATAAACTAGATGCAATTAACTTCAGAACAGAGGGACACCCTGTCTAGCCTCATTGCAACTGAGCTGGAGATGGCAAAGACCATGCTTAAATTATTAGAAGACGAGCATGCAGTCCTCACTGAAGGAAACCCTGACTTAATACAGTCAGCCAGCCAGCAAAAACTGGAACATATGCGCCTGATGGAACAAAACATCAGCAGTCGCAACCAGTTTCTTTTAAGGCTCGGACTAACCGCAGACGAACATGGAATAGAGGAAGTGATCGCCACCATGGGGCGAAACAACAAACTAGATTCCAGCTGGAGCGAACTAAAGGCTACTGCCGAAAAACTGCAGAAGCAAAATGAAATAAACGGTGGCATTATTGCCATCGGCCAACGTCAGGTAAAACAGGCCCTGGATATCCTGAGCGGCAAAGAGAACCTCACCGGCACCTACAGCCAGCAGGGCGAGGCCCAATTCAGCAAATCAAATAACCTGCACACCAAGGCCTGATCAGGCTGGCGACAGAGCAGCCAAACATTGGCAACCCCCAACAAACAGATGTTAGAATAAACATCCTATCGGGGCCGTAGCTCAGCTGGGAGAGCGTCGCGTTCGCAATGCGAAGGTCGGGAGTTCGATCCTCCTCGGCTCCACCAAATACGGTCAATAACTTTGCCCCCGTAGCTCAGCAGGATAGAGCATCCGCCTCCTAAGCGGAAGGTCACACGTTCGAATCGTGTCGGGGGCGCCACTTCCTCAGGGTAATCAATTAGTTAACCAAATACAGTTTGGGACTTACCAAAGCTAATAGCGTTACAGTGGTGTAGAAAGAACAAACCCGCCACAAAGGCGGGTTTTTAGATCAACCTATACTGCTATTAAGCAGCAGACATGGACTTTTTACGGGATAGCCCAATCAGCCCAATCAGTCCAGAACCGAACAGCCATGCGGCAGCAGGGAGGGGAACGTTACTAATGTTCAACTTAACATATGTGTCTGTACTAAAAGTTAGGCCCTGGAAATTAAACCCAAGCTCGTTCTCAGTCATGTATAGATCGCTTAAGGACAAACCAACCATGTTAGTTTCCAGAGTGTAATTAAGTTTAGTGAAATCAGTTACCGCATCGAAAATATCGGTAAGAATAAATCCATTGTAATCAGCTGCTGCAAAAGAAGACACACTTGTGAAAGAGATGTAAAAACCATCGTCGTAGATATCCATTGGACCTCTACCGTCCACTACGTTAGATACTTCGACTCCTGCACCAACCAACTTATCGCCATTATCAGCGTTACCATAAGGCGAACTGAGATTAGAAAAATAGTACTGATAATTTAATGTCTTACCATCAAGAATAGTAGCGGCCTGAGCCGGCAAGGTAAAAACAAAACAAACTAGCGCAAAAACTAAAAACCTTTTCATCTTAAATATGCTCCCTCATTAAATATTTGCGAAATAGCTGTAGAAAATCCCCTGAATATCATTCTTGGCACAGCCACATTACTGCATTTTCACTGTATCACTCTGAAAAGCCAACAACAAGCCCCAAAGGATAGTGATTTTCTTATAGAGAAAGACGATCAACCAGCAACTTGGTTTTGACAGAATGCAAAGCCAGGAAAGCGCCAGAGTTGGCAAACGCTCCATCATCCACTAGGGCATGGATATACGGATAGAAAGCTACCAGATCGCCAGAGGTCCGCAGGAACAAAATAAACCACGGCTTGCCCAAGGTAGCCGCCTCGTCGAAAGCCTCATTCAGTAGGCCGGCAACAATGCAGTTGAAAGTAACCAGCATGTGGCGTTGATGAAAGTGTGTCTCAGCAGCTTGAGGATGGTGAAAACATACTATCTATGTGGAACAGAGTGTTTTGTACACACTGATAGATCAGGCTGAAACGTATAGTTCTTAGGCGTACACGCTAGTCTTTGCGGTTGCTTCCGTGAACCCATGAATCCCTCCACGACACTGTTTCATTGTTTGTAACAATAGTAGTGTAGATAAGATTCACCCTACGCCCCCTTAAGTATAAGATCATGCGTTAGAATCGTGCCGGGCTGTTATTTTCTTAATATTTCCAGGAACCTTGAGCTGACAAAACTGACCTACTACTTAGTGGTAAAAACAGAGCCAGCCATATAACCCAAGCGAACAGGATCATGAATACCGGCAAAACAGTGCTCCTTCTATCCTTGCTTCTTCTGACGCAAGAGCTATTTGCTGCTAGCCTGTCTGGCCGCCCATCCCGCATCATCAGCGGTGACAAGCTGGTGCTAACAACAGACGACAACCAGCATATTCAAATTCAGCTATTGGGGATTCAAGCCCCTCCCCTATCAACACCTTTAGGCCGTGCGTCCAGGAAACAGCTTTCCACACTGGTTGCTGGCAAACCGATAACAGTGGAGTTCCGCATAAGAAATCGCTGGGGCCACCCCTTGGGCAAGGTGCTGTTAGGCGGTGCCGATATCAATCTGCGCCTGCTAAGCACAGGAGTTGCCGTCCATAAACCTGATTTCCAAACAGTGCTGGAAAATAATCTATACTCACAAACTATGCAGAGAGCGAAACGGCTCAAGTTGGGCATCTGGGCCCTGTCCAAATAGATCTAGACAAGCCCTTAATCCTCTTGCAACAAACCAATAGTATCTTGCAATAGCGGCAAATATGTCGCAATAACATCTGGATTAGCTATAAGGAGACAAGAGAATCATGGCTAAAGAAAAAGCAAAGCCTAAGAAAAAGGATAAGGCTGACAAGGACGAAACAAAGAAAAAGAAAAAACCCTCTAAAAAGGCAGAAGGGAGCAAGAAGTCAAAACCGAAAAAAGAGAAGCCTAAGAAGAGCTCGTCGAAAAACGCCAAATCAAAGAAAAAGATCTCTCCCGAGGAACGAATGGAGATGATCCGCACTGCGGCATATTATCTAGCGCAAAAACGTGGTCATGAGGGAAGCTACGAGCTGGACGATTGGATTGAAGCAGAGAAGGAGATCGACACAATCACCAAATAGCAAAAACAAACCCCGCCATTGAGGCGGGGTTCGTTATCAAGCATTAGCTTAGACTATCAGGCACTTTTTCTGCGGGTAGAAAAACCCATTAAACCTACAATGCCAGAAACAAAAAGCCAGGCAGCTGCCGGAACAGGGACTGCTGAAACATTCACTCCACCCAGAGCGTAGTTATTGTTGGCATCATCTTGTACGCCAATAGTAGATTCAGCTGTAAACACAATTGTTGTTGCTAAGATCTGGGCTGATACATAACTGGCATATCCACCCTCGCCTGCTCCCTGAGTGGCATCTACTGTAAATGGCGAGTTTCCGTCTATGATAACAGTCGCCTGCTCAGTGCCATTAACCTTATACAGATCAATGAAATGAAACCCAGAGATATTCACAGCAGTATCGAAAGTCAGAGTTAGGTTTTCTATAATACCACCACCGTCCTCACCTATTTCATCATCATCGATACCAATACCATCTGTACCACAGGCGAACTGTCCGCCATTAGACGCACAAATACTCCTGTTTGAACCGTCGTAACCACCATCGGTTAAAAGATTAATGTTTCCATTTGTTGCGGAGAGCGTAAAACCAACCCCATCAAAAGTTCCGGTATATTCACTGTTTGAAACCTTATTTAGTGTTGCTAGAAAGGCGGTGTCAGTGAAGTCCAATAGCGCAGCTGAGGCACTATTACACAGACAAAAAACAGCAATACCACTAACCAGCTTAAGAATTCTATTTTTCACGATTTAAACCCCGATTGCCCAGCTATAAACTACAGCTGTTCTCATTAGGGCGAATACTACCGCTCTTTACGCTGACACACATCACCCAAATGAGTTAAATAAGAATGACCACAAAGAATTTAATTCTCCTTGGCCATAAAGGACTGTAGTTCGGTTGCTAGAGGACTATTCCCCAATGTGACCACTTTTTTTAGATTATAACCATTAAAAAATAGCTGTTATAAATAAAAACCCCGCCATTTAGGCGGGGTTTGTTAGGAAATATTTCTGCAACCTATCAGGCAGTTTTTCTGCGGGTAGAAAAACCCATTAAGCCTACAATACCGGAAACAAATAACCAGGCAGCTGCAGGAACAGGAACTGCTGAAACATAGGCGTGATTGTCTGTCTCAAAAGCATTCCTAGTAGAGATAAATACAACCTTATCGAAATACTCTGAGGCGTCATCTGCCTGGAAATTCCAGTACGCCCCCTCGGACTGATCACCAGTTGGCTGTGCGCCCGCTCCGAAAGCAACTTGATACAAGTCAGTGCCTGTAAACGAGCCGACCAGGTTAGTACCGTTGTAAAACTCTATACTATTGTAGTTATCAGGTGATCCACCAAAAAAGCCAAAATATTGATTTAGCGAACCAAGTGTCAAAGTACTTGGAGAGGATTGCCCAGCACCAGGACCAACCGTGAGGTAATATGAGGTATCTCCAGGAGGCGTAGCCCAATTACTGGGGGAGCTTCCTATCACAACCGCACCGCCGGAATATTCGGCAGGCAAACTACCTGAATTGAAATCAATTACCGTTGCGCCAACTACAGATGTGGTAAGACCCTCACCAGATACCGCAGTACCTCCAACCGTTATCGTAAAAGCGGAAACAGATGAGGATATAAGCATCGCGCCAACAATAACGGCAAAAATCCCGTAATTTTTAAACATATTATTCATTCCCAGTAACCCCGATTGCCCAACCAAAGCCAAGCGTTAGCTATATATTTCATTATGGGTCTAATCCTAAGGCTCTTTACACAGGCACACATCACCCAAATGGGTTAGATAAAGAGTTACCTCTGGGAATTGCATTCTTTATAAAACGGGGTGAGCCTGGTTTTGCTACCACAAAAAGCACAGCTCAATCAGTAGTTGGTTTCTTTTTCTTATTTTTAGGTTTGGTTCCATTGCCAGCCTGCATACGCATTTTTAGCAACATGCCGATCAGGGTGGACTCCATGGCCTTAAAGGCCTTGGTTTGAGCCTCTTGATGGGTGGTGGAGGCATTTTCTTCCAGCATGGAGAGACGGGCATCGAAATACGCTATATCAGCCTCTAGCCCACTGACGCTGACCTTAGGCCACTGTTTATCCTCTTTTTTATCGTCTGAATCAGACATATGTAACTATTTCTCTCTGCCTTATGCCGTTTCCCTGGCTTGTCCTTTAAGTATAATACAACGAAATCTGACTAAAAAAGAGACCAAATACACAATCTCGAACAACCGGGACAGCATCTAACAACAACTATCGGTAACCAAATTATGACCAAGATAAGCCAGGAAGACCTTATTCAGAGCATTGCAGACGGCCTGCAATACATCTCCTACTACCACCCTGCAGACTACATTCAGGCCCTAACCAAGGCCTGGGAACAGGAGGAATCACCCGCAGCAAAAGATGCTATGGCCCAAATCCTGGTCAACTCTAGGATGTGCGCAGAGGGCAAACGCCCCATCTGCCAGGATACCGGCATGGTTGTGGTGTTTCTGGAAGTGGGAATGGACCTGCAGTTCGATGGCGATATGGGTCTAGAGGAGATGATTAACGAGGGGGTTCGTCGCGGTTACAGCCATCCGGATAATGTACTTAGGGCATCTGTTGTGTCCGACCCTGCCGGGGCACGCACCAACACCAAGGACAATACTCCGGCCGTGATCCACACCCGACTGGTCCCAGGCGACAAGCTGCTGATCAAACTGGCGGGCAAGGGCGGCGGATCGGAAAACAAATCGAAATTTACCGTACTCAACCCATCGAGCAATCTGGTGGAGTGGGTGCTGGAGACCGTCCCTAAGATGGGTGCCGGCTGGTGTCCACCCGGCATGTTGGGCATAGGTATCGGCGGCTCCGCCGAGAAGGCCATGCTCCTGGCCAAAGAGTCCCTGATGGAGCATATCGACATCCATGAACTGAAGGCCCGCGGACCCCAGAACCGGGTCGAAGAGCTGCGTCTGGAGCTATTCGAGAAGGTTAATGCCCTGGGTATAGGGGCACAGGGACTGGGCGGACTGACCACCGTGCTGGATGTAAAGATCAATGACTACCCAACCCACGCCGCCTCCCTTCCGATCGCCATGATCCCCAACTGCGCCGCCACCCGCCACGTGGAGTTCACCCTGGATGGCAGCGGACCGGTGGATCTGCAACCACCCAGCATAGATCTCTGGCCGGAGATCTCCCTGGAGGGCGGCAGCAACGCCCGTCGAGTAAACCTAGACAGCGTAACCAAAGAAGAGATTGCCAGCTGGCAGCCGGGTGAGAGCATCCTGCTCTCTGGCAAACTGCTTACCGGACGGGATGCAGCCCACAAACGCATCCAGGAGCTACAGGAGAAAGGTGAGCCCCTGCCGGATGGCGTAGACTTCCACAACCGTTTTATCTATTACGTGGGACCAGTTGACCCGGTAAGAGACGAAGCGGTAGGCCCTGCCGGACCCACCACCTCAACCCGCATGGACAAGTTCACCGACATGATGCTGGACGATATGGGCCTGATCGGCATGGTAGGCAAGGCAGAACGTGGACCTGCAACTATTGAGTCGATCAAACAGCATGGCGCTGCATACCTGATGGCAGTGGGTGGCGCCGCCTATCTGGTATCCAAGGCGATCCGCTCCGCCCGCATCGTGGCCTTCGAAGATCTGGGTATGGAGGCGATCCGTGAGTTTGAGGTGGAGGATATGCCGGTTACCGTTGCGGTGGATAGCAAGGGTACCTCGGTACATCAGACCGGACCTGCGGAGTGGCGCATTAAGATTGCGGATATGAAAAAGTAGCTTGCCAAGGCCGGCCTTATTGCAACACCCTTTGATCCACATGTAGGAGCCCGGTCCTCCGGGCGATCTACAGTTAGCTTTCGCCCGGAGAACCGGGCTCCTACATGGATTAGCAGAGAATATCTACTCCACCGCCATAACCCGGATATAGTCAGTCCCACCGGCGGTCTGGAACTTACCGGCAACGGTCAGAACCAGGTCGCCACTGGTGACATAGCCCAGTTCACGCGCCCGTTTAATTCCATAGTTAATCTTCTCTTCATCGCTGGCATCACCGGTCAGCAGTAGTGGGAGCACCCCCCAATTCAGGGCCAGCCTGTGAGCCACCGTTTCCTCAGCGGTGACAGCAAAGATAGGGCACTCAGGCCTGTGGCGTGAGATCTGCCTAGGACTGAAACCGGTCTCGGTAACACTAAAAATAGCCTTGGCCCCAAGCTGCTTTGCCATGCTGGTAACAGCTGTGCTGATGGCATCGCTCACCTTGTTAGATGGGTTGGGTTTAACCGTCTGCAGAAAACCGTACTCGGCCAGGGATAGCTCAGCCTGCTCGGCCAGATCGGCCATGGTCTGCACCGCCTTCACCGGATATTTCCCTATAGCCGTCTCTCCCGAAAGCATGACTGCCGAAGTGCCATCCAGAATGGCATTGGCCACATCGCTGGCCTCGGCCCTGGTGGGCTTGGGATTGACCTCCATGGAAGAGAGCATTTCTGTGGCGGTAATAACAGGCTTGCCCTGAGAGACGGTGGTGCGAATAATCTTCTTCTGCATCCCCGGAACCTCCGCCAGGGGCAACTCCACACCCAGGTCTCCTCGGGCCACCATCACCCCATCTGCGGCCTCCACAATCTCATCCAGGTTATTCACCCCGGCCCGGTTCTCTATCTTGGCGATGATAGGAATGGTGACCCCAAACTCCTGCTGGACCTTGCGCAGTTCATGGATATCCTCGGCGGTCTGAATAAAGGATGCCGCCACATATTCAATACCGTGCTGGGCCGCAAATTCCATCTCCTGCATCACCACTTCCCGGTTCTCCGGACTCACTGCACTCAATGGCAGCTGGGTGTCGGGCAGGTTGACTCCCTTGTTGTAGCCCAAGATGCCTCCATGCACCACACGGCACTCTATGGCAGGCTTCTGAATAGAAACAACCTCTAACTCAATTGCGCCGTCATCAAGCAGGATCGCAGTCCCGGCCTCCACATCCTTATACAGCCCGCTGTATGTAACGGAGACCCCTTCCTGGCTACCAACACGGTCATCGCAATAGAGTGAAAATGGATCACCATCTTCAAGCTCCACAATCCCGCTCTCCAGCTTACCGGTGCGAATCTCTATGCCCCGGGTATCCACCATGATCGCCACATGGCGCTTAACTTCCCTGGCCGCCTGGCGCACCATCTCCACCCGATGTTCCTGATCAGGACCAGTACCAAAAGATAAGTTGATACGCACCACACTGACCCCAGCCTGAATCATCTCCCTCAGGGTGGAGACAGAATCACTAGCCGGTCCAATAGTGGCAATTATTTTCGTTTTCTGGCGAATACTCATGGGTTCTACTACTGAGTCCTTTAAGGCTGGTATATGTAATTTAGGAGTATGGCCGATTATTGTGAAAATTTCGCGACACAAGAACGTTTTGTTCTCGCGCTTCATGGTGAGAACGAGAAAACAGTCTGCCGTAACAAACCGATCCCGCGATCAAGTCGCTGAGTGACGACATCTGTTTTTTGCGTCTTTTTACTGGAATTCGTGTTTATTTCTTACTGGGATGCAGGTAAGGAGCGTCAGCAGGACACGGTAACTTTTGCGGCCGCTTTTTAAAACCATTTGCGTTTATTCGCGTTCATTTGCGGACCGCTTTTAATCGCCCAGAGAACTTGGCTCCTACAAAAGACCTTACACCACCAGATCCAACTGCTGGATAGTGCCCACTCCTCCATCCTCTTCCAGAAAGATGCCAGAATCACGCACGGCACCCAGGGTGTCGTTAGCAGCGTCTTTCAGCAGGAACGGGGTGTCGATATGCCCCAGGTAGATGGCGCCCACACCGCGTTGACCCAGGGCGACAAGTTGGTCGTTACCTGATGCGTCTTTGGACCAGATGCGCAGTCGATCATAGATGCTGTCGTTCTCGTCGATCCAGTTGTTACCATCGGCATCGTACTTAGAGAGATCGGCAAAACCGTTTCCAGTTTCTGGACCAAACAGTTCACTACCGTCGTTGATCTCGCCATCGCCGTTCCTGTCCAGGGCCAGAAAACCGCTGCCCGGACCGACAAAGGCGATCTGATCAGATGTGCCGTCGGCATCTATATCAAAGCTGAAACTGCGTTCGGTAAGCTCTACCGCATTGCCGCTAAAATTGACTACCAGCGGATCTTTCAGGGCATCGCCGGCGCGCAGACTTAACTGCTGTTCAGAATAGAATTCTCGACTCATATTGAGCTCAACGCTGATGTCGATCTCACGGCCATCCGCCGTATGCACCACCCCACTAGCAGAAAAGCTGGTGGATTCGGCTTCGTAGTGGGACTCATAGGAGTCATAGATCAGCCCCCAGCCCTGGCGCTCTCCGCCTGCTTGTGCCTGATCTGGACCTTGAACTTCACTTGCCTCAACCGGGGCTTGGGCATCCTCTATCTCGGCGGGAGACATCAGCTTGATCTTTTTGCCGGTGAGCTGCTCCACCAGGAGTTTGATCAGCAACTGTTTCAACTCATCTATGGGATCAAGTGGCTCCTGATCCTCTAGCACCGCCTTTGTGGGTTGTAGAGAACTGGCCTGGGCGGATATATCCACCTGCTGAAACTCAACGCTCATGGTCTCCACCATGGCGTCAAAGCGGGCGCGATTTACCGGGCCGTTGACTGCCTGGGGTTCCTGATCACCCCGCCAAATAGTTAGGGATTCACGTTTTTCGTGCCGCTCTTCGGATAGATGGTTGCTGGCCATCTGGATGTTGGAATCTACTATCTTCATACCGTCCACCATGGGGTTCGGGGCCGGGTTTTGAATCAAAAACATCCATATTCTTACTGCTGCACAGACCCGGCCAGTTAAGTTAACTGGCGGCCGGAGAGGATAATTCTTGAGAAAAAAGCCAGGAAAATAGTTCCCAACTAACTGGAATTAAAGGAGTTTTTCCTTGCAATGCATGTAGATACATCAAGTGAAAATTAAAGGACATAGAAGTTCGTTAATCGCCTGCGGGAGCGAGCTCTTACAGAGACCTACCATCCAATTTGGAAACGGTGATCCAGCAAATATAGTAGCCCAGTCCCCTGGGATATAAAAAACTGGCTAACCCTCAGGGAGGGGGACACGACAGCAGGGAGGCAGAAGGCTAAGGCCGAGGGTAAAAGTGAGGAGGGGGTGGTCTTGGATTACCCCCCCTCATCCCATCCCTTCTCCCCCAGGGGAGAAGGGTTTGTTGGCTTACAGCTCGCGGGTGGCCGTAAACTGAATATCGGGCCAGCGCTCTTTGGTTAGATCCAGATTCACCCTGGTAGGTGCCAGATAGACCAGCTGATCATCCCCATCTATTGCCAGATTGTCATGGGCCTTAGTTTTGAACTGTTCCAACATCTTGGGATCATCGCACTGCACCCAACGGGCGGTGGCAATATTGATATTCTCCACGATCGCCTCCACCCCGTACTCATCCTTCAGCCGGTGGGCCGCCACATCAAACTGCAGCACACCAACTGCCCCTAGGATGATGTCGTTGTTGCGCATGGGGCGGAACACCTGGGTGGCCCCCTCCTCGCACAGCTGCACCACACCCTTCTGCAGGGCCTTCAGACGCAGTGGGTCCTTCAACACCACTCGGCGAAACAGCTCTGGGGCAAAGTATGGAATGCCCTCATATTTCAGCTCCTCACCCTCGGTGAAGGTGTCGCCAATCTGAATGGTGCCGTGGTTATGCAGACCGATAATATCCCCCGGCCATGCCTCTTCCACATGTCTACGCTCATCGGCCTGGAAGGTGATGGCGTTACTCACCTGCACCGTCTTGCCGATACGCACATGGCGCATCTTCATGCCCTTTTTGTAAGTGCCGGAACAGACCCGCAGGAAGGCGATACGATCGCGGTGGGCTGGGTCCATATTGGCCTGGATCTTAAATACAAAACCAGAGAACTTCTTTTCCGAAGCCTCCACCTGGCGTTGCACTGCATCACGGGGAATGGGGGCTGGGGCATACTCCACAAAGGCGTCCAACAGCTCCTTCACCCCGAAGTTGTTGATGGCAGAACCAAAGAACACCGGGGTAAGCTCACCTCGGTTGTAGGCCTCCTGGTCCCACTCGTGGCTGGCGCCCAGCACCAGCTCGATCTCTTCCCGCAGCTCATCGGCCTGGTCTCCCACCACCTCATCCAGCCTGGGGTTGTCCAGTCCTTCGATCAGCTCCCCCTCCTGGATCTTGCCACCGTGGGTGGCGGTGAACAGGTGAGTAGTATTGGTGCGCAGATCAAACACCCCTTTGAACCGCTTGCCCATACCAATAGGCCAGGTCAAGGGGGCGCATCTGATCTTGAGCACAGACTCCACCTCATCCAGGAGTTCCATCGGGTCCCTGCCCTCGCGATCCAGCTTATTGATAAAGGTGATAATCGGGGTGGTGCGCAGACGGCACACCTCCATCAGCTTAATGGTGCGTGACTCCACACCCTTGGCCACGTCGATCACCATCAGGGCCGAGTCCACCGCGGTCAGAGTGCGATAGGTGTCTTCCGAGAAGTCCTCATGACCAGGGGTATCCAGCAGGTTCACTATTGCTTCATTGTAGGGGAACTGCATCACCGACGAGGTAACAGAGATACCACGTTGCTTCTCCAACTCCATCCAGTCCGAGGTGGCATGGCGCGCCGCCTTACGGCCCTTAACAGTACCGGCCAACTGGATAGCACCACCGAAAAGCAACAGCTTTTCTGTCAGGGTGGTCTTACCGGCATCCGGGTGGGAGATGATGGCAAAGGTACGGCGGCGGTTCAGTTGTTCAAGCAGTTCGGACATGAGCGGGATCTGGCTAACGAAAGCCGAGTATTATACATAATCTGCAAAATTGGGGGGCTTATAATCCAGTTTAAGGTTTAAACCTTATCCGAATAGGACTTAAAGACGAATCTTAGGATTTTCGTCATTCCGGCCTGCGCCGGGATGACGCTAGTTTTTTTGCTTAAGTAAGCACCATTCAGGCCCTTTCCAGATTATGCATTGCGCATCTGTGCGGTTTTTGCGAGATTATGCGCCATTAACTTTTTATAGGATTCTCCAATGACAACCATCGGTACACCTTTCTCATCATCGGCAACTAAAGTCCTGTTTTGTGGTTCTGGCGAACTGGGCAAAGAGGTGGTGATTGAATTGCAGCGTTTTGGCTGTGAAGTGGTCGCCTGCGATCGTTATGCAAACGCACCTGCGATGCAGGTAGCTGACCGTTCATACACTTTTTCCATGCTGGATGGGGATGAGCTGCGCCGGGTGATTGAACTGGAGAGACCTGATTATATCGTGCCGGAAATTGAGGCCATCTCTACCGATACGTTGGTGGCGCTGGAATCTGAAGGTTTTAATGTCATTCCTACCGCGAATGCCGCGCGTCTGACCATGAATCGCGAAGGGATTCGTCGCCTTGCAGCTGAAGAGCTGGAGATTCCCACCTCCAATTATCAGTTTGTTGATAATAAAGATGATTTTATTCAGGCGGTTAAAGAGATTGGTATTCCCTGCGTGGTAAAACCGATCATGAGCTCATCCGGTAAAGGTCAGAGCACTATCAAAACCGAGGGGGATATCGAGACGAGTTGGGTGTATGCACAGGAGGGTGGCCGTACCGGCGCAGGGCGGGTCATTGTTGAAGGCTTTGTCGATTTTGATTATGAAATTACCCTGTTAACCATTCGCCATATCAATGGCACCAGTTTCTGTATGCCGATCGGTCATAGACAGGAAGATGGAGATTATCAGGAGTCGTGGCAGCCACAGGCTATGAGTGATACCGCACTCACTCGCTCCAAAGAGATCGCCGAGAAGGTGACTGGCGCTTTGGGTGGTCGGGGCATTTTTGGTGTGGAGCTATTTATCAAAGGAGATGAGGTATATTTTAGTGAAGTATCGCCTCGCCCCCATGATACCGGGATGGTGACCATGATCTCTCAGGATCTCTCACAGTTTGCACTGCATACGCGCGCCATCTTAGGCCTGCCTATCCCAAATATTATGCAACACGGCCCTGCGGCATCGGCGGTTATTCTAGTGGAAGGTGAATCGAACACCGCTTGTTTTAGTAATCTTGAAACCGCACTAGCAGATCCAGACACCCAAATACGCCTGTTTGGAAAACCTGAAGTAAAGGGAAAACGTCGCATGGGTGTGGCACTGGCTCGTGGTGCAGATATTGAGACTGCTAAACAGAAAGCGTTAAAGGCAGCTTCTGCGGTCAAGGTTGAGCTATAGCAAGAATATGTTTAGGCGGGTGTTTGTTGCTTTGGATCTTGGCACTACAAGGGATGGTGGGCTGGCGTGAGTTGTTACCGTTTCTCTTTTAACTTAATTGTATGGAATATCTTCTCGACTGTTGCGTAGCTCTCCTCGCTCTCTAGCAAGCAGTAGATGGTTAGTTTTATTGACCCCAGTAACGACTCTTTGATCTGTGGAAAGTGCACTCCGATCAAGTATGGATGCTCAATAGACTGCTTGGCGTTGGAGGCTGTTACGATTCGAGCAGCTATGCCGTCTATCTCTATCTCTTTGGACTTATAGTTATTGTAAAACTCTTCTTTAGTCAGCGGACTGGAGTAGACTCCATAGTCAAACGACAGTTTAAAGTCTGGCGCATCAATGGTGCCAACAATAGAGTCACTGCCTGCCCCCTCGTGGAACAGTGAGCCTGGGGGTGCTTTAAGGCTGAATATACTCCCAACCTCCACTGTCACCCACTCATCGGGGCCAGTGGAGGAGTTTTCTGCCACCGTGCAGGCACTCAGAGCCATCAGCATGGAGAACATCAGGCCTGCACGCCACAGGACCTTAGAGAAGTGCATCTGGAGTACCAAATAGCAGCGATCGACCCACTAGCCTAGATTAGGCTGTTACTCTGCGTTTTCTACCTACAAAGCCCATGGCTGATAGGGCGCTAAGCATAAGCAGAAAAGCACCTGGTAGTGGTACGGCGGATGCTATGAGGATGGGATTGATCTCTACAAATAGTTGGCCGCCATCAAGCTGTATCAATCCACTAGCTAGGAGAGTTGCAATCTGTGCGGTTGTAAGGCTGGTGTCTCCGTTCAGCATGTAGTACATAAGATTATTGGAGAATGATGTATGGCCAAGGCCAAGATTGTGGCCAAGCTCGTGAGAGAGTAGTTCAGTGCCGTAACCACTTGCTGCAAAGGACGACTCAACCGCTATTATGTTGCCAGGATAAGAACCACAACCAACGATATTTACATTGTATCCTGAACAGTAGTCTATGGTGTCTACAAAAAACATATTTACAATTGGCGAGGAAAATGGAGCACTAGTCCATAGTGCCGTGAGCTTTGCAGATGTATCTATATCTAGCAGTGAGCTGTTGTAAATGGTGGTTACTGGGTTGAATCTGATGTCTATGCCAGCTTGGGCAAACACGCTGTCCATTCCAGCTTCATTGGTTGTTACATATGCTGCCCATGTGGTGACCGGGCTAAGTAGTAGTACCAGTAGTATGCCGACAAAACATCTATTTAGTTTACTCATTACCCTTGCAACCCCCTGCAATAAAAGATCTTTATGCTGTAAATTTGCATACTACAACCATAAGACACCGGCCACTTAAGAACGCGGCCCCCACTCCTTCATACTAGCATATATAGCATATATAACATATATGGACACCCACCTTTAACCTGCCAATTCTAATAGTGTTTGTCAAACTAAGTTCTACTGCTCAAATATCAAGGAGAGATATTATGCCAAAGCCAAGGAAAGCCCAGGTATCGCTTGACTCCACCCCCTACTATCATTGTGTTTCCCGCTGCGTGCGTCGCGCCTTTCTCTGTGGTTCTGATATCCATTCAGGCAGGGATTATGAACACCGTCGCGGTTGGATTGAGCAACGCATGCTGGAGCTGGCTTCAATCTTCTCCATCGATCTTTGCGCCTACGCAGTTATGACCAACCACTATCATGTGGTATTGCATATAGACCGTGAACAGGCCCTGTCTTGGAGTGATTCTGAGGTGGCAATACGCTGGCGCCGTCTGTTTACGGGCCATCCTCTGGTAGGGCAGTTTCTGGATGGTCTTGAGCTATCTCAGGCAGAGCAGGCACTGGTACTGGGTTTAATCGATATCTGGCGCGAACGGCTGATGGATATCAGCTGGTTTATGCGTTGCTTGAATGAGTCCATGGCCCGGCAGGCCAATCAAGAAGATGGATGTAGCGGGCGTTTTTGGGAAGGTCGTTTCAAATCCCAGGCCCTGTTGGATGAAAATGCTTTGGCCGCATGCCTAGCCTATGTGGATCTAAATCCAATCCGAGCACAGATAGCAAAAAACCCAGAAGAATCAGACTATACATCAGTACAACAAAGGATCAATTCACTACTCTCCTCTCCCAACAACCAGGCATCACAACCTAAGGGGCTAATGCCATTCGCTGGCAATCCACACAAGGATATGCCCAAAGCACTACCCTTCAAAATAGATGATTATCTAGACCTGGTAGATTGGACCGGGCGTATCCTGCGTGAGGATAAGAGAGGCAACATTCCAACAGATTACCCACCTATCCTCGAACGGCTGCAAATCGACCCTAGGCACTGGTTGTATATGGCCAAGAACTTTGAAAGTAGTTTTAAGGGGCTAGTGGGCACGGCGTTTAGGCTAAAAGCCGCTTGCGTCAAACTGGGCTATAAAAGAGCACCCAACATCAATATGTGCCAAAAGCTTCTTGGCGGTTAGCTGCAGCCAACTTCTCATTCCAGTAAATCAAAATCAGTCTGACTGAGGCTGCCTCATGCATGAGGTTTGGGAATTTGCATGTCAATATTGATGTTTCTGGCGAATATCGTCTCTTAATGAATCACAACCACGGAGATTCGCCGGATGAGGGTGTGGTTTGAATTAAACAACACACCTTTAGGGTGGGTGTCTTTTGTTTGTCGGTTTGTTTGTCAGGGTGGAATACACTGTTATTTGTGTGTATATTATTCACCGAAATCTATGTGTAAATAAACAGGTATTTTTACCCGACTCTGTACCTAATTCATAATCAATAAAGGGGGTAAAACTATGAAGCACAGATTTAGCTTCCAGTTGCTGTTTTTAATCTTGATTATTTGGGCTGGCGGCATGGCCCAGGCAGCAACGGTTACGCCAGTGTCCGGTTCTAGCACAAGCATAGTATGGGGCAACGTCTCCAACGTTATAGATGGAGTTGTAGATTACAATTCCAATCTGGCGCTCGGCACCTCTCTAAGCTTTGGTCCCTTCGGTGGGCCTTACAGCGTCCGTTTTGATCTGGGCGCCATCTATGACCTCACCGGTTTTAACCTCTGGAACAACGGCGGTAGTATTGAGAACGATGGTGAAGGCGTGAATGACTTTACACTTACCTTTTACGATGCTGCCATGTCGAGTGTGGGGTCCTTCAATGGGAATGCCCTGGACATCCTCGCCTCCCAGAGCTTTTCTATAGCCGCCACCGGTGTGCAGTTTGTGGACTTTATTATTAACTCCAACCACTCCCCAAGCGATCCCTTGGGGGAACGGGCTTACGTATTTTTTCACGAGCTCAATTTCGACGGTACCCCTGCATCCCCCGTACCCTTGCCGGCAGCGCTGTGGCTGATGGCTTCTGGTCTGCTCGGGCTCGCTGGGGTGCGCCGTATCAAGTTTTCTCTTTAGTTGGCAGCATAGCCATTTTTATAGGTAAACAATCATGAAAAAAACAACCTTAACCATCTTATCGATACTCGCTTCTCTCCTCTGCTGCGCGAGCCAATCTATGGCTGCCCCCGTTCAGTGGACCTCGGCTGCGGGCGGCAATGACCACTGGTACGAAATCGTCCGCGATACCACTTCTCCATACCTCAACTGGGATGAGGCGCGGGTGGCCGCTGAAGGGTCTTCCTATCTAGGAATGACTGGACATCTGGCCACACTAACGAGCGCTGCCGAGAACGCCTTCGTTGCCAATCCTGGCTTTCTGGGTGCATCTTATGGTGGCATCTACGGTGACCTAGTGTGGATCGGCGGCCACGAGACCGCTGGCGGCTGGAACTGGGTGACTGGCGAAGCGTGGAGCTGGACCAACTGGAAGCCAGGGCAGCCGAGCAACGGTCCAGGCGAAGACTACCTCCAGTTACTTATCACCAATTTTGACATGGGACAGTGGAACGACCGTACTCTTGCTGGCGGCAGCGGAAGCGGATACTACACTGCCTATATCATTGAGTATGAGGCCTCACCGGTTCCCGTACCAGCAGCGCTGTGGCTGATGGGTTCCGGCTTACTAGGACTGGCTGCACTTCGTCGTAGGGGCGGAAGCTAAAAACAATTTAACGGTATGTTGAAAGATACAATTTAGAGTGACAGCGCCAACACCAGGGCATCCTCCCGCCCATCTTGGGCGGGATAGTAGCCGCGGCGCTGGCCTATCTCATTGAACCCGGCAGCGTCATACAGAGAAAATGCTGCCCGGTTTGAGGAGCGCACCTCCAGAAACAGGGTATCGGCGCTCTTTCTACCAGCCTCTGCAATAAGGTGTCGTAGCAGCCTGCGACCAAGCCCCTGCCCCTGCATGGTCGGATCGATACAGATATTCAGGATCTGGGCTTCACCAGCGAACACTGACATCACAGCATAGCCGATGGGTGACGCATTTAAATGCGTCCCCTTAAGATAGACACAGCAGTAGTAGCCGCTGCGCAGGCAGTCTTCGAAATTGACGGCACTCCAGGGAAACTCGTAGGCACGCTGCTCAATCTCCATCACGGCGTGTACGTCGCCTGGCAGCATGGGGCGAATCTTCAGCAGTGGGTCTTTAAGTAGCGAATTCATCTCAGCACGGATGATTGATAGTAGACTGCTATAACAGGCGGTAGACCCGCTGCAGGTCCTGCCAGGCCTTGCCCTTTTGATCAGGAGAACGCAGCAGATAGGCCGGGTGATAGGTTACCACCACCGGGACTTTCGCCTCACCAATAGCGTCTTCGCGCCCCCGCAACTTACCCACAGCCACATCTGTCTTGAGAAGATTTTGCGCGGCAACCCTGCCCACCGCCAAGATCACCTTGGGCTGGATCAGATCGATCTGGCGTTGCAGAAAGGGCTCGCAGTTTAGCGCCTCTTCTACATGGGGATCACGATTCCCCGGCGGGCGGCACTTCAAGATATTGGCGATGAACACCTGCTCCCGGTTAAATCCAATGGCCTTGAGCATAGCATTGAGTAGCTGCCCCGCATTGCCTACAAACGGCTCGCCCTGACGATCCTCATCTGCACCCGGGGCCTCACCGATAATCATTAGATCGGCATTTTGATTGCCCACGCCAAATACTGTCTGAGTCCTGGTCTTGTGTAGTTCGCAAGCCCTGCACGCCTCTACCTTGGCTCTCAGCTCATCCCAACCCAGAGCGGTAGTAGTGCCGCGCGCTACAGGCTGGGATAGTACGGGTTCAGCAACTGGCTCCGGCTTAACCTGCGATGCCGTCACATCTGGCAGATCCGGGGCGACATCTGGCCCGGGCGCAACTTCACGCCCGACCCAGTTCTGAATACCCATGGCCTCCAGATATTGTCGCCGCAGAGACTCTTGCATCGTCTTATCCTAAACCCCGCTAGTCTGAGGATGGGCCTTTTTCACGCCATGCACAATCAGATTACAGGCGTTTATATAGGCCTTGGCGGATGCAATCACAATATCGGTATCCGCCCCCTGACCGTTAACGATTCTTCCGCCCCGCTCCAGCCGCACCGTCACCTCACCCTGGGCATCAGTGCCGCTGGTGATGGCATTTACCGAGTAGAGCAACAGTTCGCACCCGGTATCCACGATAGACTCAATGGCGCGGAAGGTAGCGTCCACCGGACCGCCCCCCTCGGAAGAACCCGCAACCTCTTCTCCATCCACAGACAGTACGATTGAGGCATTCGGGGTCTCGCCGGTCTCGGAACAGACCTTGAGAGAAACCAGGTTCACCACCTCATTCTCTGCGCGCATGGAGACATCAGTCACCAACGCCTGGAGGTCTTCATCGAAGATCTCATGTTTCTTGTCGGCCAGATCCTTAAAGCGGCGAAAGGCGTCATTCAACTCCTCCTCAGAACTGAACTCTATGCCCAACTCCTCCAGACGTGCCCGAAAGGCGCTGCGCCCGGAGTGCTTGCCCATCACCATGCGGTTCTGGGCCCAGCCAACATCCTCTGCCTTCATGATCTCGTAGGTCTCACGACTCTTGAGCACGCCGTCCTGATGGATGCCGGATTCATGGGCGAAGGCGTTCGCCCCCACCACCGCCTTGTTAGGCTGCACCGCAAAACCGGTAATATTTGAGACCAGACGGGAACAGGTCACGATCTGGGTGGTATCCAGACGGCTATCACACTGAAACACATCGCCCCGAGTGCGTACTGTCATCACCACCTCTTCCAGGGAGGCGTTACCTGCCCGCTCCCCCAAGCCATTGATGGTGCACTCCACCTGCCTGGCTCCGTTCAGCACCGCGGAGAGAGAGTTGGATGTAGCCAATCCGAGGTCATTATGACAATGTACCGAGAATACGGCCTGATCCGAGTTTGGGACCCGCTCAATGATCTGACGTATGGTATCCCCAAACTGCCAGGGCACATTATATCCAACCGTATCCGGGATATTGATGGTCCTGGCCCCAGCCTTGATTGCCGCCTCAACAATGCGACAGAGGAAGTCGATCTCGGATCTGCCTGCGTCCTCGGCGGAGAACTCCACATCATCGGTATATTTGCGGGCACGCTGCACCGCCTTCACCGCCTGCTCCACCACCTGATCAGGAGACATGCGCAACTTGTGCTCCATGTGGATCGGGGAGGTTGCGATAAAGGTGTGGATGCGTCCTGAGTTTGCATCTTTGAGCGCCTCACCGGCACGATCTATATCTTTGTCCAGGGCACGGGCCAATCCACACACTGTGCTATCTTTTATGGTTCTGGCCACCGCCTGCACCGCTTCAAAGTCACCCGGGCTAGCGATAGGGAAACCGGCCTCAATCACATCCACCCGCAACTTCTCCAGGGCCCTGGCGATACGAATCTTTTCGTCTTTGGTCATAGACGCGCCGGGGCTCTGCTCGCCGTCGCGCAGGGTGGTATCAAATATGATCAAACGATCTTTGTTACTCATGGCTAACTCCATACACACCCCATATAGGTCATGATTTGGGATGCTAACTTAATCTTGGAAAAATCTATCTTGTTTGTGCGTACTGCGGGCCCTCGCCAGGGCGCTTGTATAATTTGCCCCTCAGGGCAGTAGTCGCAGTACATTTAGAGGAAGGGACACGAGCACACACCGCCGGGAGACGGTTATGAAGGTGTAGCTTTGTGCGCTGTTCGATGCCATGTACTGAAATATAACCCATGGTTTAGCTCTTGCCAAGGCAAGCAGCCAGGAACTTTTTCACTATCTCTTTTCCGGCTCCGGCTTTTGGCCCTTTTTGCGTTCCATTCTATGCTGACGCAGGGAGATTAGGGTAAGCACCGGACCTGACACTGCATAAGAGACAAAAACAACAAAGAGGATAAACGGCGGTGCCCACAGGGTTATGGCGAATCCCAGCATAATCACAACCAGCACAAAAAATGGCACCTTGCCGCGGAAATCCAGCTCCTTAAAGCTGTGATAGCGGAAGTTGGTAACCATCAAAAGACCCACGGCTGCGGTCAGGACCCCAGCCAACGAAGCAACATCTTCCTTGTTGATGTCATACGCCACCGCGCCCCATATCGCAGCCGCAATAATTGCCGCTGCCGCAGGGCTTGGCAGCCCCTGGAAATAACGTCTGTCTGCACTACCAACCTGGGTATTAAATCGCGCCAGCCGCAGGGCCGCTGCAGCGGTGAATACAAAAGCCGCCAGCCAACCAAACTTGCCCAGGCTTTTTAACGCCCAAACGTACATCACAAGAGCAGGGGCCAGGCCAAATGCCACCATATCTGAAAGACTGTCGTATTCAGCACCAAATGCAGTCTGGGTATTGGTCATGCGCGCCACCCGGCCATCCATACCATCCAGGATCATGGCCGCAAAGATGGCAATGGCAGCCGGTTCGAACTGACTATTCACCGCCGCCAGCACCGCATAAAAACCACTGAACAGGGCGGCGGTGGTAAACAGATTAGGCAACAGATAGATGCCGCGTCTGCGTTTGATTTTTTGTTCGTCTTCCTGCATACCACTGGTTACCATATATGGGATAGTTGACCGATTATAAAGAAATTTCACCGCAACCGCATACAAACATTACAGCATGATCAGAATAAAGAGATTACTGCAGGCAAAAAAAACCGCCGGACGGTGCCGACGGTCTTATTTTGGGCGTCTAGGGTCGGAGTCAAATTGACTCCGACCCTAACAGTACTTCACTCAAACCAAGAAACACCGTCATCCAGGCGCAGGCCGGGATCCAGATTGCCTATTGAGGACGATACTCCTAGATTATTCGCTACGCTCACCCTTCGGGCCGCCCTGAAGGGCGTTCAACGCGCTGCACGCTTTTGTCCGGCATGCGCCGGAATGACGAAAACCCTAATATTCGGCTGCAGGCAAAAAAACCGCCGGACGGTGCCGACGGTCTTTTTTGGGCATCAAGGGTCGGAGTCAAATTGACTCCGACCCTAACAAGAACCCTAGTTCTTACTCTTATCTACGATCTTCTTGATCCACGGCATCATGCTGCGTAAACGCTCACCCACCTGCTCAATCTCCGAAGCGGCGTTTAGACGACGCATGGCGGTCATCTCAGGATAGTTAGACATGCCCTCCAGGATAAACTTCTTGGCATATTCACCAGTCTGGATATTGTGCAAACACTCCTTCATGGCCTTACGACTCTCCTCATTGATGACCTTAGAGCCGGTTACATACTCACCATACTCGGCATTGTTGGAGATGGAGTAGTTCATGTTGGCGATACCGCCTTCATACATCAGATCAACAATCAGCTTCAGCTCATGCAGACATTCGAAATAGGCCATCTCCGGTGCGTATCCAGCCTCAGTCAGGGTGTCGAAACCGGCTTTAACCAGTTCTACAGCACCACCACAGAGTACCGCCTGCTCACCAAACAGATCGGTCTCAGTCTCATCCTTGAAGGTGGTCTCAATGATACCGGTACGACCGCCGCCGATAGCAGAGGCATAAGAGAGCGCGATCTCTTTGGCCTTGCAGCTGGCATCCTGGAAGATGGCGATGAGATCAGGGATACCGCCACCATTCTGGAATTCACTGCGCACGGTGTGGCCTGGGGCCTTAGGGGCGATCATGATTACATCCAGATCTTCCCTTGGAACGATCTGGTTGTAGTGAATAGCAAAACCATGGGCAAAGGCCAGGGTGGCGCCATTCTTGATATTAGGCTCGATCTCATCACGATAGAGCACAGACTGAAACTCATCAGGGGTAAGGATCATTACCACATCAGCGTCTGCAACCGCCTCCGGCACCGGCTTAACATTTAAACCGGAATTGGTGGCCTTTACAGCTGAACCAGAACCGGGACGCAGCCCGACGGTTACGTCAACACCTGAGTCTTTCAGATTATTGGCATGGGCATGGCCCTGGGAACCGTAACCAATGATGGCGACCTTCTTACCTTGAATGATGGAGAGGTCAGCGTCTTTATCGTAATAGATGTTCAAACTCATTTGAGATTACCTTTTAATCGTCTTCCTAAAAATAAAATAATGTTTCAGTTAAGCAGTTAATGCCGAGTTAAGAAACCTCTGATTAATCCGTCATTCCGGCGAAGACCGGATTGCCTAAGGCAGCGGCGAAGCCAATCTACATGTTCACTTTCCCTGGATCCCGGCATACGCCGGGATGACGAAAAGAGAATTAATCATAGTTTCCATAAGTTACAGGGTCAGCCCCTTGGCACCGCGGGCAATACCGGATGGACCTGTTCTTACCACCTCTACCACCAGATCTTCATGTATCGCCTTGATGAAGGAGTCCAGCTTTTTTACGTCACCGGTCATCTCCACAATGTAGCTGGTATCTGTCACATCGATGATGTTGCCACGAAAGATATCCACCAACCGCTTCAGCTCTTCGCGGTTAGGTGCCTCTGCCTTGATCTTCACCAACATCATCTCACGCTCGATATGGGAGCCCTCGGAAAGATCCAGCAGTTTTACCACCTCCACCAGTTTGTTCAACTGCTTGGTGATCTGCTCGATAATCTCCTCATTGCCGCTGGTCACCAAAGTCATACGGGACAGTGATGGCTCTTCAGTCGGAGCAACCGTAAGTGATTCGATATTATATCCGCGGGCGGAAAAAAGTCCGGCCACCCGTGACAACGCCCCGGATTCGTTCTCCATTAAGATTGAAATAATATGTCTCATGATCAAACCAGCTCGCTCTCAGGTGGGAGAAACATCTCGTTATGGGCCTTACCGGCCTCAATCATAGGGTACACGTTCTCTTCTGGATCAATTCGTACATCCATGAACACCAGCCGATCCTTCATGGCGAACGCATCCTGCATGGCCTTTTCCAGATCTTCCTTCTTCTCAATGCGCATACCCACATGCCCATAGCTTTCGGCCAGCTTTACGAAATCAGGTGTGTCGTCAACGATTGAGTGGGAGTAACGCTTCTCATAGAAAAACTCCTGCCACTGCCGCACCATACCCATAAAACCGTTATTCAGCATCAAGATCTTGAGCGGCAGACCATGCTGCTGACAGGTGGCCAGCTCCTGGATACACATCTGGATACTGGCCTCACTGGTTACTACCACTACATCTGCGTCTGGATGGGCAGTTTTTACCCCTACCGCCGACGGCAGACCAAAGCCCATGGTGCCCAGGCCTCCGGAGTTTATCCAGCGCCTTGGCTTATCGAAACCGTAAAACTGAGCCGCAAACATCTGATGCTGTCCCACATCGGAACAGACATAGGCATCACCCTTGGTAACCTTATGTAAGACCTCAAGGGCGTATTGCGGCTTGATCATCTCACTCTTCTTATCGTATCGGAGGCAGTTTTTACCGCGCCACTGTTCGATCTGGTTCCACCAATCGCTCAACGCATCCTTATCCTGCTGGGCCTTGCTCTCCTTGAGTGCCTTGAGCATATCCTGCATTACCCGATCTACTGCGCCCACGATAGGGATATCTACCCGCACGTTCTTGGAGATAGTCGACGGATCTATATCTATGTGTATGATCTTGGCGTCCGGGCAGAATCTATCCACATGACCAGTGATGCGGTCATCGAAACGCGCGCCGATCGCCACCAGGACATCGGTGCCATGCATGGCCATATTGGCCTCATAGGTGCCGTGCATCCCCAGCATACCCAGGAACTGCTTATCGCTGGAGGGGTAGGCCCCCAGCCCCATCAGGGTGCTGGTTATGGGCAGGCCCATTTGCCGCACAAATTCAGTAAGCAACTCTGAGGCATTCCCTAGAACCACACCGCCACCGGAGTAGACCACTGGCCTCTTGGCCGCGAGGATCAATCCTACCGCCTTCTTAATCTGCCCATAGTGGCCCTTTGTCACCGGGTTGTATGAACGCATGGAGATCTTGTCTGGATATTCGTAAGGAATTTTAATCCCAGGGTCAACAACATCCTTTGGAATATCGATCACCACCGGACCAGGACGGCCGGAGGTAGCAATATAAAATGCCTTTTTGAAGGTCATGGCCAGATCTTTCAGATCCTTGACCAGAAAATTGTGCTTTACACAAGGACGGGTGATACCAACCGTATCAACCTCTTGGAAGGCGTCACTCCCGATGAACGGCGTAGGAACCTGGCCGGTCAGAACCACCATAGGGATAGAGTCCATATAGGCCGTAGCTATGCCGGTTACTGCGTTGGTAGCACCCGGGCCAGAGGTTACCAGGGCTACGCCGGGTTTTCCGGTTGCGCGCGCATAACCGTCAGCGGCGTGGGTCGCGCCCTGCTCATGGCGCACCAGGACGTGTTTCACATCACTCTGCTGAAAAAAAGCATCGTAGATATGAAGAACAGCGCCACCAGGGTAGCCAAACACATATTCCACACCTTCGTCTTTCAAACACTGAACGACGATCTCGGAACCACTCAATTCCACGTCAAAGACCTCCAACTACTGCCACACCAACCAAAAAAACACGCCTGTCGCCGAAATAATCAGCGGAAATTCACAGAACAGCCCAAATTACTAATATTGCGTAAGCAGGTCAAGGAAAACGGGGCATTGAGGCTATATTTCTCACTCTTGCTGCAAATTCCAGCCAATCAGTTCCATATCGATCTGAATTGTAAAACAGCCTCACAAACGCAGCATAAATACTTGCCAATAGTTAACGCTAGCTCATAATATGAGGCATGGATAGTAGCCTAAGGGTAGTAGCGTTATCATGAAAGCTAATTTAATCATTACACTTACCATAATGTTACTGGTTTGGCTGTCGCCAACCACAGCAAAGACCTACCGCTGGGTCGACGAAAAAGGACATACTGTCTACTCACAATCTCGCCCCCCATCTGGGAAGGCCACTGTTATAAAGCCACCACCTCCACCAGCCAGCGAGCCAGACGAGACGATGAAAAAGCTCAAGGCTAAACTTGGTGAGATGGAGGAAGAGCGCAAGCAGAAAAAAGAAGCTAAGGATAAAAAGAAGAAAGCAGAAGACGACGCAGAAGCCAAAAAGAGGAACTGCGAAATTGCAAAAGCGAATTTAGCTGCTATCGAGCAACATGCAAGGGTAAGAATGAAAACAGATGACGGGAACTACAAAATGTTATCTAACGAAGAGCGCACAGCAGCGCTTGAAAGGACAAAAAAAGAAGTTAAGAAGCACTGCAAATAGATAACTTCATACCCTAAACCTCACCCCTCACCCCTGGGTTAGGAGGAATAAGTGGGGCAGCAGTGATGTTGGAACATCTCCCCTCACCCTCGGCTTTGGCCTCCTGCGTCGCTCTCGATAATTGCTCCTGCATTATTCTACCTTCGCCCATCTGACTCACACGGACGTGAGGAATGCAGGGGGATTGCCTGGAGCAATCCCTGCCATGTGGCTCGTACCTCCTGCATCCATGCAGTCGTAACCCTCTCGACTCTGGTTCCGAACTTCGTTCTACCTCCTCCATCCCTGGAGTCGTCCCCAGAGGGTGGGAGATTTTAGGATTTCCCCCTCACCCTAACCCTCTCCCCAAAGGGGAGAGGGGACAAGAAGGCCGCGCCTAATCCGACAACCCCTCTATAAATCCCCCTCCATTTATCCCCTCGCCCCTGGGGGAGAGGGGCAGGGGTGAGGGGGAAATAGCTGAAGTAAGAGGAAGAGCGGACCTAATCCGACACCCCCTCTATAAATCCCCTCCATTTATCCCCTCGCCCCTGGGGGACGACTCCAGGGATGGAGGAGGTAGAACGAAGTTCGGAACCAGAGTCGAGAGGGGCAGGGGTGAGGGGGGAAATAGCTGAAGTAAGAGGTTGAGGGGAAGAGCTAAGATTAAGTCACTCAACCCCCTACCCTCTCTAAATATTAGGGCTTTCCAGCCTCCGCCTCTTGGGCCTTAATTTCCTCTAAGGCCAGCTTGGCCTGCTCCATCCCATCGAACGGCCTTCCCATGCTTAGTGACTCTTCCAGTCTCGCCTTGGCCTCTTTGTTACTGCCAGCTTTTAGGTAGGCCATACCCAGATGGTAGCTAATATCCGGTATTTTCAGCCCTTTGTCATATGCGCGCTTTAACAAAATAATCGCCTCTTTGTTTTCCCCGCGCATATAACGAACCCAACCCAGTGTATCCACATAAACCGGGTTTTCGGAAAGAGTAAAATCCTTGGTTAGCTCCAGAGACCTATCAAGATCCTCCTTACCTGGTGTACCACGCACCAGCATCATAGCCAGGTTGTTTTTCACTACAACCAGATCAGAACGCTTCGCTAGCAGCTGCTCATAAAGCTCCCGGGCCTCGGCTTCACGGTTGTTGCCGTCGTACATAGATGCCAGCTCAATGGCCAGTTTTAGATCTTTAGTATTCTGATACCCCTGTTCCAAGATGGTAATGGCCTTGGCGGTATCTTTTTCAATAAGGCTAAGTTTTGCCAGACTGCTATATGGAACTGCCCATTTGGGATTGATCTCTCTAGCCTTCTTGAATGCAACGGCCGCATCAGCAACACGCTTTTGAGTGACAAGAATTTCGCCCATCAAATTATAGGCCAGGAAGTTCTCACTATTGTGCGTAATAGCCTGCTGCACCCTCTCCATAGCTTTTTCCGGCTGCTTAAGCGCTAACCAGCTCTTGGCCACGGCAATCAGCGGTTCAACCGCATTGGGTGAGACCTTCAGAGACCGCTCGAACAGGTCCACACTCTCATTTAACTTGCCACTGCCCTGAAGAGCCAAACCTTCATAATAGTAACCAGCGGCATTGTTCGGAAGCTTCGCCTGCATCTCCTTTGAGATTTTGGTAACCTCATCCCATTTCCTCTGGCCTGTGTATATCTTGGCGATCCCCAGCATAATGCCGGCGTGGTCTGGAGCAAACTTCTGCATCTTCTCAAGTACTGCTATCGCATCATCCGGCTTTCCGGTCTGCACCAGTAGTTGGGCCAACTCAAAGTTTGCAGCAGCCTCCTGAGGACTAACCTGAATTGCCGCCTCAAGACTCTCACGAGCCAGCGCTATCTCTTTCTTTGCCAGATGCGCTCTAGCCTTTAGCCTTAGACCCTTTACATGGCCAGGATCTTCCCCCAACAGAGTACGGAGATCGGCAATGCCTTTATCCGGGGCTTCAGAAGCAAGAGAGATGGCAGCCCTGGTCAGCAGCGCATCCTTGTTTTTTGGGTCTTCAGCCAGAACACCATCAACCAGAACCACGGCCTCGTCCAGCTTCTTCTCCATCATCAACAAACCAGCAAGTTTGGTTCTGGCAGCAGCCCCATCCTTCCCGTCCTTGTCTTTATCAGATATGGACTGATAGATGCTCCTTGCCTCTTCAACCCGTTTCGTTCCAAGATATACCTTGGCCAGGGCAAACTGAAGCTGGTAGTCGTCAGGATTATCCTTCACAAAACCCTGCAACTCCTTTTCTGCCTGCTCCCGGGTTGACTTCTCTTTACCCAGATACTCAACCAGCGCCAGCTTGGCATCGGAACTATCAGGGTTGGCGCTAATGGATTCCCTCAGCACCTTCAGCGCTTCTGCCTTTTTACCCTTGGCATGATAGTAAACAGCCAGGCGATTGCGATTGGACTGATTATCAGGCTGTATTGCCACCATCTTCCGCAGTAGCTCAGCCGTGCCCTCACTATTGCCCGATTTCTCATACATACGCGCCAGCAAGAGATGAATACCCATATGCTTGGGATTCTCCTTCACCCCCTTCTTAGCCAAGGCTATGGCCTTATCCATATCTCCAACATCGGCATAAAGCGCAGCAAGAAGCGAGACAGCATCCATATTGCCGGAATCCACCTTTACCGCTGCCTCCACATCCCGAACCGCATCCTCCTTGTTGCCCATACGGGCCTTGGCCAGGCCCTTGAGGACCATTGCGGCAGCATCTCCCGGCTTCTGCACCAGCACCTTATCAGCGGCCTCAATAGCCTTCTCTGGCGACCCGCTCATGGCGTACAGGCGACCCAAATGGGTCAACGCCCCCACATGGTTAGGGTTCAGCTCAACGGCCCGCAGAAACAGCGCATAGGCCTGGCGCCAGTTCTGCTCCTTCTCCATAATCAGCCCGAACATATAGTGCCCCTCAGCATCCTTGGGGTCGATCTGCAGTACATTCTTGAACTCAAGCTTGGCCTTTACATAGTTGCCCTGTTCGTAGAGCTCCATTCCACGCTCAAAATACTTGGCTTTCCGGTCCTCCGCGCCACCGCATGCGGTCAACAGTTGCACCATGGATACAATCAACAAAATGGACAGTAGGGGTTTGAAACGTAAATTCCTTGTTATGAACACACCAGCACCTCGCAAGTAGATTTAGGATAAATATTGAGCCATTACTAATTATTAGGAAACATGATCTTGATCTAACCCTGTACAGGTAAAATCAAGTAACCCTTTGAATTCACTTAATCCTTGTCTTTACTGACTTCCCAAAATGGCATTTTAAAGAAGGACACTAACAGAACCGGCATTATAGCAACCTAATTATTGGGCCGTCTAACATTAGGGCACCCCTAGTCAACACGCCAATCCGTCACTATGGTGCTTGACCACACCCGTAGGTGCCCACTCCTGTGGGCGATATATAGCCCGAACAATCAACGAGCCTGCTATTCGCCCAGGGGACTGGGCTCCTACAAACTCTTTCTAGCCCCCATGCACCAGCGTAGAAACGAGGCAAATGGAATAATATGATCGGGTAGACACTACTCAAGACATCGAATACAAACTTTCATCGATTGCCAGTCAACAATTCAGTAGCGCGGTGTTAGTATTGAGTCTATAAATTAAGGAACATCTGATTAATCCGTCATTCCGGCGAAGGCCGGAATCTATCTGTTTGATTTTCCTGGATACCGGCATACGCCGGGATGACGAAAAAAGAACAAATCAGAGCTTCCCTAGATATCTAGCAACTCTATAAGGCACAAAGGAAAATAATGGCAAAAGTCGCATTGATTACTGGTGTTACTGGTCAGGATGGAGCATATCTCTCTGAGTTTCTTCTGGAGAAGGGGTATGAGGTACATGGCATCAAACGTCGCGCCTCCTCATTCAACACAGATCGAATTGATCATCTCTACCAGGACCCACATGAGAAGGGGCGTAGATTCACCCTGCACTATGGAGACCTCTCCGACTCTATGAATCTGGTGCGCATCATCCAACAAATTGAACCGGACGAGATATACAACCTCGGCGCCCAAAGCCATGTAGCGGTCTCATTCGAAAGCCCGGAATATACGGCAGATACTGTTGGACTCGGGGCCTTGCGTATTCTGGATGCAATCCGCATCTCTGGTCTGGAAAAGAAGACGCGCTATTATCAGGCATCAACTTCCGAACTCTACGGCATGGTACAGGAGGTCCCGCAGAAGGAGACCACCCCATTCTATCCGCGCTCACCCTATGCCGCAGCCAAACTCTACGCTTACTGGATAACGGTCAACTACCGTGAGGCCTACGGCATGTACGCCTGTAACGGCATACTGTTCAACCATGAATCACCAGTTAGAGGTGAAACCTTCGTAACCCGCAAGATTACGCGGGCACTATCCCGTATCCATTTGGGCCTGCAGGACTGTCTCTATCTAGGAAACCTAAATGCACTACGTGATTGGGGGCATGCCAAGGACTTCGTCGAAATGCAGTGGCTTATGCTACAACAGGACGAACCGGAGGACTTCTGCATCGCCACTGGCGTGCAATATTCCGTGCGTGATTTCGTCAATGCCGCATATGATCATCTCGGCAAAAAGATACGCTGGGAAGGAGAAGGTGTTGATGAAAAGGGTTATGACTCGGAAACCGGACAATGCATTGTTCAAGTAGACCCAAGATATTTCAGGCCAACAGAGGTGGAAACACTGCTAGGTGACCCTACCAAGGCCAAAGAAAAACTGGGATGGGTGCCAAAGATAACCTTCGAAGAGATGGTGCATGAGATGATGGAGAGTGACCTCAATATGGCGGAGAGAGATGCCCTGGTCAGAGAACACGGCTACAAGGCCTATGACTACAACGAATGATGTTGTGGCCCTGCAAAATAGTTCGCCATCCTGCGGCCACAAGCAATTGTCATCCCGCGGCCACAAGAAACCGACATCCTGCGGCCCCCACAAATCGTCATCCCGACGCATACCGGGTACTATTTCGTCATTCCGGACGAAGCAGAGCGAAGATCCGGAATCCAGGAAATGCAAAATAGAACCGTCATGAACAAAGACTGTAAAATCTATATAGCCGGACACCGAGGACTCGTAGGCTCAGCTATTGTGCGACAACTGGAGAACAGGTGTTTCAACAACCTGGTCACCAGAACTCATAAAGAACTGGATCTGACAGAACAAGAACAGGTCAGGTCGTTTTTCGCAAAAGAGAAACCAGAGTACGTAATACTCGCCGCAGCCAAGGTTGGCGGCATCCACGCCAACAACACCTATCCAGCCGAGTTCATCTATCAGAACCTGATGATAGAATCGAATATTATTGATGCGGCCTATCGCAATGGGGTTGAGCGACTACTGTTTCTGGGTAGCTCATGCATCTACCCCAAGGCAGTAGAACAGCCAATGCGCGAAGACGCACTTCTGACTGGTGTTCTCGAACCTACCAATGAGCCATACGCCATAGCAAAGATTGCAGGAATCAAGCTATGCGAATCCTACAACCGGCAATATGGAACCGACTACCGCTCGGTGATGCCCACAAACCTATATGGCCCTGGCGACAACTTCCATTCGGAAAACTCCCACGTTATTCCAGCGCTAATGCGGCGCTTTCATGAAGCCAAGATAAACGGAGATAGCGAAGTAGTGATATGGGGTAGCGGCAACCCCAAACGTGAGTTTCTACATGTGGACGACATGGCGGCCGCATCCCTGTTTGTACTAGAGCTTGACCAGGCAACATATCAACAAAACACGCAACCAATGCTCTCCCATATAAATGTAGGCTCAGGAGTTGATTGCACCATTCGAGAACTTGCTGAGATTATGAAAGACGTTGTTGGCTTTCAGGGCAAGTTGGTCTTTGATGCGTCTAAACCTGATGGCACACCAAGAAAACTTATGGATGTTTCGCGCTTGCGTGCGCTTGGTTGGGAATATTCGATATCGCTAAAGGATGGCTTGAAAACCACCTATGAGTGGTATCTTAATAACTAACTGTGACAGCTGATCTAAATAGCCTTACCTTTGCCTCCCCAGAAAACCAACAGCTGAAACAAACCCAGCAGACCAGATAAGTGAATATGCGCACGCTTATTATAAAGAAAATTTACTTTTAAGCACCTTTAGCATAAAGAGCGGATTTGAAATGAAATTACGCCGCCACAACCGTCCTGGTTCCTGTATAAGTCGAGGCAGCCATTCAAGTCCTACTTTTTGGAAAAACGGATGTGAACGCTTAATATTGCCCACATAAAAATCAAACACAGCACCGATGGCCCCTAGAAAGTTAACATCCAGTTTCTCCCTATTCTGATATATCCATTTCTCCTGCTTAGGCGCAGTCATTCCAATCCATAACACATGCGGCTTGAAATCATTAACTGCTTCGATCATCCGTTGATTATCCTCATCTGAGAACTCTTGTTTAAAAGGCGGTGAATATGTGGCCACTTCAATATGTGGATAGTCCACTGCAGCTTTCGACTCTATCTTTGCTAAAGTCTCCTCAGATGACCCAAGAAAAAACACCCTACACCCACTCTCCTTATTAAGCGCCGCCATCAGTCCATAAAAGATATCGCTACCTGTAATCCGCTCTCGGATAGAGCCGCCCAATATTTTTGATGCTATTACTACCCCAACACCATCAGGAGTTACTAAGTCTGCACTCTTAATTGATTCACTGAAATAATCATCTGAGCCTGCAACAACAAGTGAATGCGGATTAGCGCATACGAAATACTTACCTTTCGCACCAGAACCTATCCAAGAGGCAATTCTGGCAACGCAATCCACTTGACTGTCAGTGGATACTGGATACCCAATTATCGCTTCGCTTTTAGAGCTCATTATTCTATGCAATTCCTAATATCATTATCCAATTATTTGAATGTGCGTTAAGCCTTTTTTTGCCTTACCAGATCAATAACTTCCATTGCTGTTTCTTTATAGCGTAACTGCAACAAAGCATAGAAGAGCACCGCTGAGATCCCCACCGATATCACCAGATCCCAAACTACCGGCATCTTATCAAAAGAATAATTTGTAACCATTAAAATCCCATATAGAATTAAACCAAACAATATAGGACCAACTACCTGCCTTGCATATTCAGCTATACGAAGACCCAGAATACGAAAAGCAATTAATTGAGTAATAGCAAAAACCAAAGGATATGCAACCAACCAAGCCACCGCTACTCCTGCCAATCCATTTGTAATTGCACCTATATAGAATCCCAATGATAGAACTACTAACTGAAAAATATTTATCCAGATATTTATTTCAGGTCTACCAATAGCATTGATTGCTAGGGGGCCTTGTGGAGATAGTATTTTAATACCACCGACAAATGCCATGGCTGCAAGCACTTCAACACCAGCACTCCATTGCGTACCAAATGCAATAACAATAATCTGGTCTGATTTCGCTGAAATCCCAAGAAGAACAGGGAAAACAACAATCGATAAAACTTTTGTTATCTTAAGAAATATGCGATTAAGTGTATTTCTGTCTTCCTGATAGCGAGAAAAGAGTGGATATATAATGCGATTCGAGAATAGTACAAAAACAGACCATATCTGCTGCACTACTTGCCTACCAATTGAATATATACCAAGCAGCTCAGTACCTAGCAGCTTACCAACTAATATTGTGTCTATTTGATTTTGAAAATACCAAATCAAACGACTAGCTGTTATTTTGAACCCAAAGTCTATGATCGGCCTAATATGCTTATGACTATAAAAAAGCTTTGGGCTCCATGATGCCTTGTAAAATGAGTATACAGCAATCATTGCACGAGAAATGATATAGCCATATACAAGACTCCAAACACCAAAACCTAAGTAAACCAATGCGATTGAGACTATAGCTCTGACCAATCCAGCAATAACCTCAATCCTACCTACAAGGTCCATCGCAAGATTACGCGACAACAATCCAGTGCCAATAATATGCAACGGCATTAAGAATAACAAAATAGAAACCACTCTTAGCAAATCGATTAGATCTTTCTCGCCAAAAAGAGCAGCCAAAGAAGGGGATAAAAACCAAGTAACAATATAGGCTGTTAAAAACAACACACACAAAAACCAAAAACTGCTGTTTAAAGTTTTTTCTTCCAACTCGGGAAATTGAATAATCGCATGCAATATTCCAGCATCTACAAAGTTGTCTAGAAACTGCATATATAGCAGACACAGGGTTATGAGCCCGATATCTTTTGGGGCCAACAAACGGGCCACAACAACCATAGTAACCAATGTTAGAGCCTGATTAACAAACTTGGCTGCAGCCGTCCATGTGATAGCACGACCAACTTTATTTTTTACATTTGAGTTACTATGCAATTTTAATCATCACAGAAAATAAAAAATAACAGACTGTTACTTGTTTCGTTTTTTAACACTCTTCCACGCAACATCAGCAGTTGGAATGATACCTTTCTTTCTTAGCCCCCAGGCTGAGGAAATAAGCCCAAGTCCACTATTCTCGTGCAGGCTCTCAGACCAAGACTGAATATTTTTAGGGCGATCCCAGGTTGTCCCAACAAAATCATACCCATTCTCACTGTAGAAGCGCGGGCTATTCTTCATCACACCCATTGAATCTCTATTCCTGTACCACCAGGATGCCATTATAACACTCCTGGGTATGTGTATTTTACTACCAGTAACATTATATTGATCTTGCGGCAGTGGCGTACCATGCAAAGCCAAATAGGTTGATCCTTTAACGCCTCCATACGGCATATAAAACCCTTCCCCTCTTTTCCCACCTCCATTATGCCAATAATTCACCACATCATCCCACATCAACAGACGCACGCCAGGATTGTTGATGCCTTCAAATGAGGTTTGAGGAAGCACCTCTATTTCTCCTTTCTTAGTTATTAGATTATTAAGATTATTAACAAAAGTCGCCAAAAGTTCGGCATTTGACATACCACGCTTCAGGTCACGACTATCCCTGTTAAATCCGCCTTGGTGCTCAGAAAGATGGATATTTATATATCTAACATTCAAAGAGATAAGCTGCTTAAACCTATCATAATAGTAGCTATATGTTCCCGGGCTTGACGTACTCAATCTCGAGTTTCGATGCATTGGATTTAGAACTAAACTGTCATAACTAATTCTAATCTTATCACCCGGCACAAGCTTAGAGCCTGGCAAGATTTTAACGCGTGTAGGTTTAAGATCTGCAAATGATTTACGAGGCTTAATATATAGCGGCCCAGGGATCACTTTGTAATCAACTCCTTGAACATATTTAATACTTCCGTCGTCATTTGTTACATCAAAGCTGTTTTCAGGAGTATGCAAAACATTCACCATAGCTCCGTTCATGCGAATCAACTCAACATCATCAACATAAATATCGCCTTTGGATCCGCCGTGGCGATATGGTGAGAACCGAAAAGTAATCTTACTTGTGTTCTTATGAGTAAAAACAGGCTCCCAGTTAGGGACATATCTACCACTTGCAAAGAAATCAAATCCGAAATTATTGCTCATTTCATCTATCGACCGCCCACTATCATTGTAATGCACAACATTCAACTTCCCAGTAAGACGAGCAGAACCATTACCACGGGACCAAAAATTCAACTCATAATATTCTCCTGGTAAAAAGCCACCACTAACAGTGGTTTCCAGTGCAAGCTTACTATAGTTATGAGGTTTATTTATCGTAAGTACAGCTGCGCCAACACCAGACTTACCAACCATAAATGATCTATTACTAACTGTGGATTTTACTTGCCCCCATGCATTTCTACTGTTTTCTGAATTAAAGACCCACGAACCAGTGCTATCGCCTTCAGCAAAATCTCTTTCGAAAGAACCATTTTTTACAAGGGACACTATTGGTTTTACTGGCTGTGCGAATCCATCTGGAGCAATGACGAATGGTTCATTTTTCACCCAGAACCCCTGTATATTCTTAGCAAACTCCTTTTTTAGATTCTTTACTGCTTTACCCCACAGCAACGAGCTGACAGTTGGTATTGGCTCTATAAATCTCCTTCGACACTCCTTAAATATCTGGTCCAAATACTTCATATTCTCTTGATCAAGTCGATCAAATACCTTCCCATCAAGAATTATGGTATTGATCTTATATCTGGAGTAATTAGCTATCTCATCGATTATGTTCTGCACTGCCGCATCATCCAGACGAGGGCCAATCCGTCTTCCATTCCCTCCCTTAAAACTACGAAAATTGACATAATAGCCACGCCATTTTGAATCAGGGTAATCCAGTATTTTCACCGCAGGCATCGACCCATCTTTCTCAATAAGCTGTATCAAAGTTTGAACGCCATATAACAGGCCCGCATCCCCCCGTGCAGCGACAATGACTATTGACGCATCCCTGTCTTGCTTTACATCAATAATGTACGACTCTCCATATCTCGAGTCACCCTCGTCAAATGGAAGCTCGCTAACATCAATGCCATATTTCTTACATAGCTCATTAAAGCTATGATCTTTTTCTGGATTACCGATAACCAGCCAATTGCTATTGGTTCTTTTGCGAAAACCATCAAGAAAATCCAGGCGAATGCCTTTCTTTTTCAATCCAAGGATTAACTCCTGAGATATAATTGAAGAGTCTAAAGGAACACTAGTATCATTATCACTCCATGGCTCATGGTTCTTTAGAACTACACTCCAGGTTGCGGAAGGCAGAACATTTGGTGCTCCCGTTTTTATTATTTGCTGTACTTCTGGAACGAGGGCATATTCCGAAGTGTTACCAGAGGAAAAGGAGCAGTTGACTGTTCCCAATACTATAAACACTGAAATAAGGAGTGTGCTTATTCGAGATTTGCTCATCATTAACATAGACACCAACCCCTAGAATTTACAACACAACCGCATCTAAACCACCAAATTGATCGCAACACACATTAATATAATAATTTCAAATGATAACCACTTTAACAATACCCAACTAGCTTCATGTGCTTTTTTGTAATTTTACTTATCAAGCTAGCTGTGACAGGAGAAATCCGCTCTTTCCATTTATATAGTGACTTTTCGCTTATCCCTTTGTGAGCACCACCGTAAGAAGAGTCAACCACCATAATATCGAGCATTTCCTCATGGAAAGGGATACCCAGAAACTGGCACATCTCTTTTAATTTGGTTTCTGGCCGCTGAACAATATCCTCATATTTGCTCAGAAAATAGTTTGGTAAGCTTTTGTGTTTTTCATAAACATTAACCGACCACATAAACTGAATGATCACATGTGACAGCATTGGCAGATACAGCGCCATTTGTTTAGATTTTGAAAGTAAGTCATCTTCCCTGGCATATTTATATATCTGGGAAGAAAAGAATGCTCGCGGGTCCCGCATTATATGGATAATTTTACAATCTGGGAACCACTTAAGCAGTGTTGGAACATAAGAGAGATGCAGTGGATATTTAGCCCCTGGTACACCCTTATTTTCGTGCGCACAGCTTTCAAGCATAACCGCCTCAAAAACACCTTTTATAGATCGCTCAGACTCTAGGATTCGTTTTTTTAAGCTCTCCTTGCCAACTGATATACTCTCCCAATAATAGCCATACAGTTTTTTCGAAAAGATCAGATCAACTAACTTGTCTATGTTTTGATCTTGGGTAATATCACCAACCTCAGACTTCACACTACGGGTAAAATCAGGATGCAGCCACCACGGGTTTATAATGTGGGGCTCTTCAATCATACAAATATCTGTGTGCTGATTAAATAGACTCAGATAAATCCTTGAGCCTGATCTCGCTGCGCCAATTATGAATACTGGTTCCATATTAATGCTCTACTGTTATGCAACAAATATACTAAACTTCATGAAGTACGCTCTCAAATAGATCTGAAATTCTAATTGCGTACAATCTCAAATCATGATCTTTTTTTACGACATCCCGTGCTACTAGTCCCATTGACTTGGCAGAGTCACTACTATTCATAAGCAATTCTATCTTCTCCGCGAAAAAACCGACATCCCCTGGCTCACCAAGAAATCCACTTTCGCCATCCTTGATAAGTTCAGGAATCCCTCCCACTCTCGTAGAGATAACAGGCAATCCATAAGACATGGCCTCCAGAATAGACATGGGCATGCCTTCACCATAAGAAGGAAGTACAAAACAGTCTACTTGCTCGAAAAGATCATGCCGCTGTTGCGGCCCAACCCAACCTAGATATTTAACGCAGTCATGAAGATTTAGGTCAGTTATTTGCTCTTCTAACTTCCCAACATCACCATTCCCTCCAATATATAAGCTCAGCGAATAACCCTTGTCTTTGAGTTGCCTTATTGCCTTAACTAAGTCATAAATCCCTTTCCTTTCACCTATCGCACCTAAAAACAGCAAGGAAAAACCATCGCCTTCCACTCTATCTGGTATAGATTCAGGTATATGTATCGCATTGGGTATTACCACAGTCCTGGATTCATTATTGATCTTGTGTAGCGCTTTCTCCCAGCTGCGAGACAAACAGATAGTTCGTTGCGGCCATTCAAGAAACCTAGCAATACGCTTTTGCCATGACTCGCTTGCTTGATAATACTGATCAACAAAAGAGGCACCATGAAAATGTAACACCACCCTCTTCCCAAACAGATTACAGAGCCACATGTAATAGTACTTACGCTTAACACTTACTATGTCGCCGCAATGAATATAAACCAAGTCAACACGACTAAAACATAGATAGTAGGCAGTTTTTATAATGCCAGTTAATGCTTGAAGTAACTTCTTTGGTTTACCCCCATCGACATGGGAAGACGCCAGGATAAAACTGTATTTCTCAGCTAAATCGCTAGTCAACAACCCTTTAATCACCGTCGAGATGCCTCCCTTGACAGTGATATCGGGAGAGATTATCAATACAGTTGGCTTCACTATTATCTCAAATATCTTATTATGCTACTTAAATATAACTACAGGGTAGATAGCAGCGACTATAGGTCTCTCACACCAAACGAATCAGCAAATATATTATATATACCATGTATCTTCGTCATAAAACGACATCCAGACAGGGGCTGTCTTTGCTTTAATATCTCTCAGTTCACTTTCAGACAGTTTACTTTTCCAAGCGTTCACAAGAGATGAACTATCTCTTTTCAATTGATGCACCACATCTGATGCAACATCAGTTTGGCTTAAACTATAAGAGTGCTCACGAATCACCTTATACTCTTTTTCTCCTAGCGGTATATGCAACCTATTATATAAATCCTTGAAACCAGCTACCGGATCTTTGCTCAACTCTTCATGGAGCACAAAAATCCAGTCAGGTCTCCTTTGCTTGTACTTTTCAACAGCGTGATAAAAACATTTCCATAATAGTGAGGCCTCAGAAACAATATCCGATGGGGGGTGATATATCTCATCCCTGAGCTCAAAAAGAAGGTCGTCCATTAACCGTTCTTGGGATGACAAGTTATTAAAATCAAACCGCCAGCCAACCCTTTTAATACTAGCTACATATGCGGCTGGATGACGAATCAGAACAACAACCTGCATGTTAAACTTATCAGCTAACCACTCAGCAGAAAACAGAGCAATTGGGTCTTTTAGCAACCCCCGTCTATTCTGCATTCGATTCCGCAACATCATATAGTAGTGTTTAATCCTTCTGGCATAGTTCCATCTAAATGGCTGATACTCTGTCGCTAAAAACAGATCATTTACTGAGTAGTATCTCCAATCCAATATGCCGCTAACTAAGTTATATATATCAGGAAACTCATCACACTGCGGTAGGTGCAGATACTCTTGCTTTATCAAGCCAGAGTTCCTGAGAAGCCCAACTTCAGTATTAAAGGCTTCTGGAATATACCCTACAGCTTCAGAAGCAGCTAACATTTTTCCAGCCCAAGTGGTGCCTGTCCTATTTCCTCCCGTTAACAGTATCGGTGAACGCTCTATGCTTCCACGCTCCATTTTTTTCATAATTAACCCACTGTTGATATCTTTAAAAGGACTGCACTACCAATACACAACCACTTCCAGCTCATAGTCTCATTACTTATGTATTGACTTATTGTTACCATCCGCAAACCAAGCACTTTACACTAGAGCCTTCCTTGTTTATCCCCAATGGCAGTTTGATACACATGTGACGTATTCTCCGCAACCACTCCCCATGAGAACTCATTGCTTCCCATTTCAAATGAGCAAAGGGCCATCTCTGCTGATAGGGCTTGATTCTCAACCAATTGACCGATTGCTTTTGCCAGTGAAACAGAATCCCCAGGAGGCACTAATAGTCCATTTGCGCCATCTATTACAACCTCAGGCAACCCACCTACTTTAGAAGCTACAATTGGACGCCCAAAACCCATAGCGAAAGCACACACACCGCTTTGAGTTGCATCTATGTAAGGCAATACAACTATATTAGCCGCATAAAAAAGCGCCGGTATCTGGGATGAAGAAATATACTCATCCTTCAACTCAAACCAACGGTTAGCTTCAATAACACCCCTGTATTTTTCTAAATCTTTTCCCTTGCCAGCAATGATTCCTTTAACCCTAGTGCCATTGCTATTAAGCTGGTTGACTGCATCAATAAAAACACCAAGTCCTTTGTATTCCTCTATTCTCCCAAAAAATAGTACAGCACCCGGCTCCCAGTTCTCATTAAAAACCACCCCAGGGTCCCTGAACACGCCATGTTGTAAGGAGAAAATCTCGCATTTAAGCTTAGGCAACAACTCCCTAAGCTCTCTAGCAATAAGCTTGCTATGCACAATTACCGCATTAGGAATACTTCTTAAGATATTTTGGTATATTAAGCGTCTAACAATATTTATTTTCTTATCCCCAGAGTGTGGAATATGGTCATGGATTGTCAGAACTTTTGGATATTTCCTCAGAAATGGCAATGCCCAAAACTCATAGTCACGATTTGTTTCCTGGATATGGATAACATCTGGCTCAAACTTATTAATTTCTTTAACCGCATGAATTGTATTAACAATGCCGTATGGATGAAACGCCCTAACACCACGTACAGTTACGATCCTGAAAGAAATATCCTGGAGGTCTAAATCTGTCAGTTCATTGTTATAATTAGTATCATTCAGAAACAACAGAACCTCATGTTTTTCAGCGAGAGCTTTGGCCAACTCAACTGCATACTTCGCAAAATGATATGAAATCAGACAAACTCTCATAATACTTAATCACCTAAAAATACTGGCACAGACAATCACACTTCTGAAAATGATTTTTTACCTACGAATGCTGTTAGAAGCAATATCACTAACATAGCGTTTCTAGCATCTGCCAATGTGAAGATCGTAGAAAAACTAGCGAGAAACACCATACCACTCATTCCAACAGCATAGACCATGGTTTTTACACTACCTTTACTACGAAGCAGTTCCCTAAACCACCCAAGCAGGAGCGAAACAACAAACACAACCAAACCCATAAAACCAACGACCCCTGTTTCGTATAGAATTTTAAGGTATCCGTTCTCAGGCATATTTGGCACGCTTGCAGCGTGACCGGACTGAGCCAACGTTCTCATCGCGTGGTTTGTTCGAATTAAATAACTTTGATAAGCTCCTGGACCGATTCCAGTTATCGGCCTATCATTAAATATGTACCAGGTTTCCTTCCAGATATCTGTTCGTCCTTCAAAATGCTGTTCTGATTTCTCTATCCTTGCTCGCAAGTCGCTAGGTAGCATATCCTTATATGCGCCTGTTCCTATGACAGCAGATAAGAGCAACATAAACAATCCAGCTGACCAAAGAACAATCTTCCCTGCTGCATTGTATTTATTCAGCCATAACACTGAAAACACCACCACAGCCGCCCAAGAGTAGATTGATGCCCTAGTAACCGTAAACAAAAGCGCTGGAACGGTAACAAGCAGGGCTATATAAATCAGGCGTTTTAGTTTTTTGTCCTGCGGCACTCTTCTCAGCACTAGAACAAGCAAAAACACAGAGACAACAGCAATAAATTGCGCTGCTTTCTGAGGATCCTGGAATAGACCACTAGATCTAGAGATCAGAACACCGCCAAACCGTGTAATAGCGCGCGTATGCCTAGTCAGGCTAGGGTCAATACCGGTAAGCTTTTCGAATATAATGGATATAGAAACGATTAGTAGCGCAATTGCTATACCATAGAGAAACTTACGCTCCCAGCCTTCATTCTGCACATAGTGAACAAAGCCTATAAACAACGCATAGTAGCCTAGTATTCTAAAATACTCTATTAACGAAATATAGAATACCTCAGATAGTAGAACAGACGGAATTATTGCTACTAATGGAATAACAAGGATCTTATATGGAACTAGGTCTATTTTATGCCTTGCAGAGCTGTTTCTATGCAGTATCAGTAACCCAACTAAAATAGAAATAATGTTTAGAGAACTGATGCCTAAGCTTCTTGGTGGAACATTAATTCCAACAAAAGGCATAAGGTATAGAGAAACAGTCAGAAGAAATAGTAGCGGGTCTTTTTGAGCAAACAGCAAAAAAGTGCCTACAGCTAGAGGTGTACCATAAAAGTATAAATAGAACCCTACGGAAGTCTTGTCCTCTGATACATCAAATATTAATAAAGCGATAGAAAGATAGACTACGCCAAGTATTACCAGCAGAATTATCATTAAACTTCTACTCACGACTGCACCCCAGTCACGACTATAAGCGCAGGATTTGATTTGACATTATACTTTCTCATAGATCTTTATCCCTGGCGCAACATACTAATAGGCAATATTCATGCACCTTCCATTCCACCTGACTCATATTCTATTTTTAATTCTTACCACCTATTTCCATAAGCGACAAATTTAACAAACGAGCAACAAGTGTAGCTGAAAAGTGATTTAGGTGGGTGCCATCTGTGTAAGAAACTGGCAGCTCTATAGTTGTTGATTTAAGATCCACAAATGGCAGTCCGTATTGTGCTGCCAGAGTTTTAGCGAGCTGATACTCCCTAACTCTGCTTTTATCGCCATCAGGAATCATGGCAAAAACTATTGAATAATTACGAGAGTACAATTTTCCAATTGCCTTACTCCATAGCTGGTATACCTCATCTCCATCCTGCGCCTGATGATCTTGCTTCCCAGGGTACTCAATAACAGGTATATAATTTATGAAAGCATCAACACTACCACTTTCACCCCTACGATCTTTAAATTTCTTTAGACCCGAGTAAACAATACTTGAGGGGCGATACTCCTTACTAAACACCGGAAGCCATTTAGAAAAGCTGTAGGTTTTTGAATCATATGCATCATCCAGTGTTAGCATATTAGCCCCCGGCAAAATAAAAAGGTTCGTATAGGTCCTAGCCTTGCCTTTCCGATTTCCACCTAAAGGTATGTACAAATACTCTTTAAGGAAAGAGGAAAGTGAAATATGCCACCTTCTCCAGAATTCCGTAATCGATGACGAAATGTAAGGAAAATTAAAGTTAACTGGGAACCTATAACCAAACAACGCGCCCAAACCAATTGCAATCAATGAATACCCAGCAAAGTCAGCGAATATCTGGAAAGAGTGCCCATATAACAGAACAATAAGATCAAGCTTGCCTAGCCGAGACATACTGGCAGAGTTTAACAGGTAAGTAACACCCTTCAGGTTATCCGCTACAACCATTTTAAAGAAGTACCCAGCTATTATATTATTACAAGCAACACTCCAGTTTATTTGCAAGAAAGTCTTAGTTTTTATTTGCTGAATAAAATCATGTGCCTTAACTATAGGCCCTGCAACAAGTTGAGGGAAAAAAGCGATATAGAATCCGATATTTGCAAGTCCCTCTTTATCCTTGCCTGCATTAAACAAATCGTGAAGATGCTTTACACCAATAACACCCTTTCTGTGCAAATCAACAATAAGAGTAATCGCCTGAAAAGTATAAAATGAGATACCTATTGGCAATGGGATATTGGCAAGCTGCTGTTTTATTTCAAGTAGACTACCATCAGGCGCTAACATATCTACGATTAAATAAGCATATTTAAAAAATGCGATTAGCAAAAGATTGCTAATTATCCCAATAAGGAGAAATTTTTGCCGCTTATTCTCCAATGCAGATGATAAGATTATTTTCTTGCTGATTATGCAATTCAGCAAAATTGAAAACAGCAAGAGCAGCACTAGCCATGGTTTATCGAATGCATAAAAGACTAAGCTGCTAGCAAACAACAGTAAAATTTGCAGCCGAGAACCATAACCGAGGTTTGGAATCATATAGTATATTGGAAATACTATGAGCAGGAAGCAAATAAAATCCCAGCTATTAAACAGCATCAGAGGAAGCTTTCTGACAACCTAGCAATAGTACTGAGAATAATTCCCTAACTATAGGCTGCTGTAACAATAGGTTTAGGAAGATGTGCAAAACTCTATCCATCAGTGAAATGATCTAATAAGGACAATCAATCTTATAGCATACTTTTAACAATAATAACCATCAGTGAAGCCGAAGCACTAAACAGAACCAGTTTTTCCAAACGCTCCTTCCTGTTCAACAAAACATCAATCGCATAGAAAAGCACTACTATCTCTATCACTAACGTCGCATCAACACCATCCATGATTTTTGCATTCGGAAACATAGAGAAAATTAACGCCATTGCCAATAGCAGGAAATCCAGTGATGAGAACTCTCTTACTGAGCTTCCTTCCCTTTTGATAAGAAAAACAACAGCTACTCCAATAATCACAAAGAGCACAGGAAGATAGGTGGCAATGGCCCCTCCATTTTGCTGGGCCAGCTCCATAAAATAGACAACAAAGCCAGCCGTAACATATAAACAAAGCCTACGAACTCCATTGGTAAAATCGTTTCTTATCGCAAGTGTAGACAGCATCATAACTAATAGCAAAACAGCTAGAATACCAAAATCTTGCGGCATGCTTTCCAGACACACCACCCCTAAAACAAGAATAATACTGAACGACAATCTTATTACGTAGTATGCAATCCCTCTGAACGCACCGATATCATCCCCTATTCCCATTTTTACTAGCAAACGCTGCGATCCCACAACCCATTCACTAGTTGTTTCTACACGTCTCTTGGCTAACCAAATCATCAAGTGAAGAAAAATACAAAAAGCTAGATATATAGTTAATAGCTGCAGATCACTAGCGTATCTCATTAAAAATGCCGTCAATACCAGTACAAGTTGTATCGCATACACAATAAAAACCGCTTCTCGATGAGAGAACCCAATTCCCAAAAACATATGGTGTATATGATTGTTATCAGCAGAAAATGGGGAACGCCCTTCTGAAATCCGTATCGTCATCACAGTAAAAACATCTAGCAGGGGCAAACCGAGTACCAGTATAGCCATCATGGGACTTAAGGCCGTATTGCTTTGTTGTGTCACCAATATACAGATTAGACCAGAACAGAACCCCAGAAGCTGACTACCTGAATCCCCCATGAAGATACGCGCAGGATAGGTATTAAAACGTAAAAACCCAAGGATCGCTCCTATCAGCGATAGTCCAAACACCACTACATTTGGGTCATTAGCCAGGTATGCAACTACACTCATACAGCCGATCGCCAGCATACTGGTGCCGCCTGCCAAGCCATCTAGACCATCTGCCATATTCACTGCATTGGTCACCCCTACCAATAAAATTACAGTAAATATCTTGGTTAGTACGCTTGGTATTCCATAGTCTTCGATAAAGGGGAAATGATGGATCTCTACTCCACCCCAATAGACAACAACTAATGCGGCGGCTATCTGGCCAATAAACTTATATCTGAAATTAATATCTTTTATATCGTCCCAGACCCCAAACAGAAACAGGATGGTTAATGCAGCAAGCAGAGCATAATATAACTGGGTTCTTGGCATCCAGATCAGCAGAGGCACAATGCTTCCCAGGAATATCGCTATGCCACCCACCCGAGGAATAACACCCTTGTGTACTTTCCTCGGCCCTGGCTCGTCCACAAGCTCAAGCGAAGGCGCTACTCTAACCAAGAGCGGGATAAGCAGCATTGATAGCGAGATCGCTATCAGAAAAGAGATTAGACCAATCGTAGCCATAGCAAACTCATTCAGGGATATACCTATCAAGCTCTTTGCTTACATCCCTGGCAAAACTTTGCAGAAGTTTATCGCTTACAGAGATATCATGTCCGGATGGCACTAGAGTAGTTAGCCTAACCAGGGCACCATCCGTACGCTGCCGGGTTAGAGCATCCCAAAACAGATACCACTTAACCATATATTCACTTGTAATAACTCGTCCACGCTGTTGAAACCAGTAATAGACTAGCTGCTTCACTTCACCAAGCTGAATAACAACTCTGTTCACAATCAGAGTATTCCCAGCTATGGTCACACCCTTAACTGGGACTTGATCCAACTCTGTAATCTTCCACCCACCACCTGGCAGACAGGACCTTGGTGAATGCGCCGACACACCTTTTCTCTGAGAATCATAATATGCAACATAGAAGTTAACCGGATTAAGATCTTTCCCTGCATAATCGACAATTATGTAGTCGCTCAGTTTAAGCGCATCAAGATAGATTTTTTCCAAACTGTTCTCTTTCCCTTCCCACTCACCTATCTTCATTGGAAAGCTATTAAATGAGACCCTTTCTGGGATAATCTCACTACGATCCGGAAGCGTATACGATAGTACTACCACTGCAAAAAGCAGCACCAATGAAGGATAGAAGGTTTTTGGAATTATTCTATCTCTAACATCACCAGATGTAGACAGTGTCACAGGTGGATCAATTGCAAATACCTCACTGAATGGCACGCTATCTCTACCAATCTTGGAGAGCAGCCACATCTCTGCTACTAATACTGCTGTACAGGCCATAAAAACAAACCAACCTTCAAAATCGTGCAGAAATCCTTCCGCCATCTCCTGGCCCCAGAATTCCACCATTACTCCAATCACGCCAATGCGAAAGCTATTCATAAGCACAGTGATAGGAATAGTAGAAAGAAAAACCACCGCCTTTTTCCAGAAGGAGTCTTTATATAGATAGGCGGCAATAAAACCCAGTGACATCAGAGGAAACAGATAACGCAGGCCACTACAGGCCTCTACAACCTGAAGTTTGAACTGCCCAAGATCTATTACATTACCCTCAAGAAATACGCTGATGCCAAACAGCCGTATTACCTCAACCCCGAGTTTGGAGGAGATTAACTGGAGAAAAGACGAGAGGTTGTTGTAGAGAAACGCTGGTAACGGAACCATAAAGAAGAGGATACATAATGGTATCCATATAACCCTGAAGGCAGGCCATCCAATTATTGCCAAAAGCAGACCAGCCAATGCTACTAGAAATGAATACTGAATAACCGTAAATAGGGTGCTTAGCTCACCAACAAGAAATCCCAAAAGACCTAGGCAGAACACCCCTACTCCAACCCAGCTACCCTTGAATTCAATCTCTGATAACTCATTTTTTTTCTGCCAAATAAAATATACTGAGATAATCGGCAAAAGATAGCCATGGCTATATTCATCTCTTGACCATTGATCGACCATATAGAGCAGTCCGTCGTAGAACGGTATAACAAGGATACAAATTGCCACGCCAAGCAAGGCTAATAGGGTTGGTCCTGTTTTCCATCTAATTGCAGTCATATTCACCATTCCTATACCTATCCATATCTTGAGTAATCAATCCAGCATTAATAATTCTTAAACCCATCTATCACAGTTCACTATTTATCTATGGTTGATGTATGTACGGTTTTTCACTTATGGAACATCTGATTAATTTGTCATCCTTGCGTATACCTAAACCCAGGTGGTTAATTCTCCTGGATCCCAGCATGCGCTGGGATGACGGCAATGCAATTAATTTGTCATCCTTGAGCATACCAGAACACAGGCGGTTAATTCTCCTGGATCCCAGCATGCGCTGGGATGACGGCAATGCAATTAATTTGTCATCCTTGAGCATACCAGAACACAGGCGGTTAATTCTCCTGGATTGGCTTCACCGTTGCC